>JBOFOQ010000046.1:0-31464 GCA_051659505.1 Fusobacteriaceae bacterium | reverse complement strand
GCTGATAAGAATCCTGCTATTACAGGAGGTGTTGTCCAAGGTACCATAGAGAATGGTATTTTTACGATGTCCCATTTCATTAAAAACCAGCTTATAACTGTTATTAATAATGGATTTATTATAAATGGTATCATAAGTAATGGATTCATAACTATAGGAGTTCCAAATATTACAGGTTCATTTATATTAAACAGTGAAGGTGTTAGTGATAATTTACCAACTTCTTTTAATTGCCTAGAACGTGCTCTAAATACCATCAGTAGTACAAATCCTATTGTTGAGCCACTTCCTCCTAGTTTCATTGTCATATCTCCAAATGCTGCACTTGATATTATATAACCGTTTGAATAAAGATTATCTATTCCTTGAGCTGCCAGAGCAGCATTATGCATTGTATTTTCAAGCCAAATTGGATCCATAATTCCACTTACTATTGTAGCTCCATGAATTCCTGCACACCATAGTATAGTTGTTACTAGTACTACAACAATCTGTCCAGGTAAAGATGCGCTTGCAAATCTTAATGGTGTTCCTACTAAAATATTTATCATATCATGGAAATTAATAAAACTTGTATTTACTATTATTGCTGTAACTAATCCCCAGAAAGTTATTACTACTACACCTGGAATTAACGACATAAATGTCTTTGAAATTGCTGGTGGAACACTTTCAGGTAAAGTTATTACAAATCCTTTTTTTACTATTTTCACGATTATCTCTACACTTATTAATGCTATAATAACTCCAGCAAAAAGACTTTTTGCTCCAAAGTATCCCATATCCATTTTTCCGTCTACAACTGTCGGTATCATTGTTACTATAAAACTTGATATTGCTATTATCGCATTTGATAATGCCATATCTGACATTCCATAACCAATCGTCATTCTATATGCAACTGATAATGTTGCTATTAACCCTATAATTCCAAAACAAGCTGTTGATATATATGAAAAATAACGACCCATTCCACTTGCTGTTATAAATTCACTATAACCTGGAATTGGTAAAAAGTTTAAAATTAAAAACAATGATCCTACTATAGTTAATGGCATTGTTGCCACAACCCCATCTTTTATTGCTACAACGTGTCTTTGTGCCGCTACTTTATTTGCTGTTGGCACAAAGTATTTATTTAAAAAATTATTAAATTTTTCAAATATATTCATAAAAATCCCCCCTCATTCTATTTTTTGAACTCTTTTATTGCTAGAATTGCATCTTTCAAAACTCCTAATCCATCCATCATTCCATATTTTTGAGTGTTTATAGTAACAACTGGAAATCTACCATTTGCTAATTCTTTCATTTTTAATTCTAAGTATTTTATTTGTGGTCCTAATAATAGTATATTTATATCATCAAAATGGTCAGGAGCTACCATTTCAGGAACCGCCTTTATCTCTGCTTCAAATTTGTGTTCAGCTGCAATTTTTTTCATCTTGTTTACCAATAAGCTTGTTGACATACCTGCGTTACATGCTAATAAAATTTTTACCATAATATACAACCTCCGAATTTCTATTTTTTTGTTCTGTTGTTGATAATAACATACCATTTGAAACAAAAATTGTCAAATTTATAAAAAAAACATTCCTTTTTCGTCTGTTTTAGTTTATAATATTTTAAGAATCTATTTATTTCTATACATTTTTCGTTTGTTTTTATACTTTTTTTTAAAAAAATATTTAAAATAGGGGGATTTTTATGTTTTATGAATTAGAAAATTTTAAGAAAAGAATGGATAATGCAGAATTTAGCTTTAATTTAACATCTAATTTAAATAAATGTGAGCGTAATTTTCTAAATTTTCTTCTCGGAAAATTCTTAAAAACTGACAATTTAAAAGTTGAAATTAATAATAAAGAGATAATCTCACTATTTAAGTTTGATATAGGAGAAATTACAGAGTTTTTAGATCGACTTTCTAAAAAATCAATTTCATACTATTTTAATGATGTGGATGATAATCTTTCTGGATCTTTTAATTTAATTAATGCTTTTTTAATAAAAAATAATACTTTGTTTATTCAGCTGCCAAAAGAAGTTAAGTATTCAAAATATATAAAAGTTTTGTATAGCTTTTCAAACAAAGCTAGTTTTAAATTTTATAGTTATTTTATCAAGAATTTTGTTTTTAAAAAAAATTTTACAGTTAAAATTGAGGATTTTAAAGATATTCTAAATACAGATAATAAGTATGAACGTTTTTTCGATTTTGAAAAATTTGTCTTAAAATCTCTATTGAAAGATTTAGAAAATTCTTATAAAATTGGTTATAATAAAATTAAATCAGGCTCTAATTTAAATAATAAAGTTATTGAAGTGAACTTCTTTTTCCATGATGAAATTTCAGAAGCTGATGAAGAACTGAAGTTAAAAAGTATTCTTTTTATGATCAAAACTGATATTTCAGATGTAGGTGAAGTATACTCAATTTTAAAAAATGGAATACAAAATCATGGCTATGAAGTTGCATATAAAACATGTTTTAAGATAAAGCATCTTTACAAAAAAAGTTACCTCAGTTTTAATGAAGTTTTAAAAGCTAGTTTTAAAAAATTAGATTTAAAAGATACTGAACCGACTCTTTATATCAAAAAAATCTTTTCTTCTCCAAAAGAATTTAAAAAATGCTTTTTAAATGAATTAGATAAAATTCGCCCTGGTGTAATTTTAGACACTTCATTTTTCTCTGAAAAATTTCTGCAAGAATTATTTTTGCTAAACAACGACAAAGCTATAAATTTTAAAAACACTGAATTTCAAATTTTCATAAATTGGAAAAATAATGATGAATCTATTATTAAGATTTATCTAGTCTAAAAAATAGAAAAAAGCACTTTTTTTAAAGTACTTTGTCTAATATAAATTTCAACAATATGATGCTAGGAGCATAGTATTCAAAGCCATAATCCATTCTTTTAAACTCTCCATGAATAAATTTTCCACTTTCATAATTAAAGTTTCCAGAATAATAACCAGATATGCTCTTGAATCTCCTTTTGAAAGCGAATTTCAAAACGTTTCTTGTTTTGTTGTTCCACTATTTTTTGTTACTGAAAGGTAAGAACGATTAAAAAATTATACTTTTGTCCCCAATCTTGATTTTTAGTCCCAAAGATGATATAATTTTATAAGAGGTGATAAATATGAAAAAGAAAAATATTTTAAATTTAATAAAGTATTATTCAGAAAAAAATGATTTTGGATTTAGAAATGAATCATACGAAATTGCACATTATTTTGACAGAATGGGGGACCACGAGCTTTCTGAATATATAGTGGCTCTTTTATCAGATACAAATACATTTTTACCTCAAATAAATGAGAGTAATGGCGGATTTTTTAAAAAGCTAGAGATTACTAACGAGCCATTACCATTACCAGATGCTATTAAAGAAAGTATAATTGGAATTATTAACGCTGTAGGTCATAATGCTGGTGTAAATAAATTTTTATTTGAGGGACCACCAGGAACAGGAAAGACAGAAAGTGTAAAACAAATTGCAAGAATTCTAAATAGAGAACTTTTTATAGTTGAATTTGATGCTCTTATAGACAGTAAATTAGGTCAAACCTCAAAAAATCTTTCACTTCTTTTTGAGGAGATAAAAAAATTACCTAACCCTGAAAAAATTATTATTCTCTTTGATGAAATTGATGCAATAGCAATAGATAGAATAAACTCCAATGATTTAAGAGAGATGGGAAGAGCCACTTCTGCAGTACTGAAAGGGTTAGATGGACTCAATGATAAAGTGATATTAATTGCAACTACTAATTTATTCAATTCCTTTGATAAAGCTCTAACTCGTAGATTTGACTCTGTAATAAATTTTAATCAATACACTAAAGAAGATTTAATCGACATTGGAGAAATTATATTGAATAATTTATTAAATAAATTTAAATTAGCAGGAAAAAATATGCGTTTATTCAAAAAAATTCTTAATCTTCTTAACCAAGTCCCATATCCTGGTGAGCTTAAAAACTTAATTAAATCTTCCCTTGCTTTTAGTGAGCCTAGCAATGAGTTTGATTATTTAAAAAGATTATACAGAACAATTACTAGAAATTTAAAAGTGAATACTCTAAAAGAGATACAAGAAAAAGGTTTTACTGTTAGAGAACTTGAAATTTTAACTGGTATTTCTAAAAGTCAAATATCACGTGAACTTAAAGACTGGAAGGAGATTAGATGAATAATATCTTGAACTTGAAAGGGTCTTTTGAGCAAAAAAAAAGAACTGGTCGTATCGGACCTCCAAAACTTCCAAGTAATACAACTGTTAAGGTAGCTCATCTTAAAAAACTAAAAAATGATTTAATGCGTCTTATAGAATTTTGGGAAAAAGAAAATATTTTCTCAGGAGCACTTATAAGTGTTTACTATAATAAAGTTGTTGCTAAAAGCAACAGAATAAAAGCATTACTCTCAAAAGGTAGTAGTAAACCTAATAGTAGTGTGGTAGGTGCTAGATTTTCTGATTCTGAAAATCCTAAACATATAATTACACATTATGTTCAAAAAAGTGTATTAGTCGAATCTCTTACACAATTAGAGTTTTGCATAGAGGAATTGGAAAACAATTTTAATGGAATTATGACTACAAAGATTAATGAAAGTATCAATTCAAAAACATTTAAATATCAGAATTATAAAATGGCTAAAATAAAATTTTTGCAAATAATAGTGGATTCCCATTACATTGAGAAATTCGATGTAATGACCGATATAGATGAAGAGAGCGAAAATAGTATTGTTACAATTTTTAAAACAGATAACAAAACACTTGAACTACTAAAAAAACTTGGTATTTATTTATCCCATACCAGTATTATAGATGAAACTACAATTTTACTCACACCTGATGATTTAAAATTACTAAGACAAAAAGCTCCATATCTGATTTCAATGGCAGTAAGTGACTTAGCAGAATTAGATGAAAATAATTTTGATTTTGCAAGTACTAATATTCTATCTATTCCATCTCCAAGCAATGAACCTACAATAGGAGTTATAGATACTCTTTTTGATGAAAATGTTTATTTTTGTAAATGGGTTGAATATTTTGATATGGTTTCAAATGATATTCCAAAAGAGACATCTGATTTCACACATGGAACAATGGTTTCTTCTATAATTGTAGACGGACCTTCTTTCAATACTGACTTAGATGATGGGTGTGGAAGATTTAAAGTTCGACATTTTGGAGTTGCTGTAGGCAAGAAATTTAGCTCATTTTCAATTATCAAACAGATTAATGAAATAGTAAAAGAGAATAGAGATATTAAAGTGTGGAATTTATCTCTAGGTTCAAAATTAGAAATAAACAAAAATTTTATTTCTCCAGAGGCTGCACTCTTAGATAAAATTCAATGTGAAAATGATGTTATCTTTGTAATAGCTGGAACTAATAATATTTCCAGTGATTCTAAAGTAATAAGAATTGGTGCTCCAGCAGATTCAATAAATGGGCTTGTTGTCAACTCAGTAAATTTTGATAAAGAACCAGCTATATACTCAAGGAAAGGACCTGTTCTTTCCTTTTTTACAAAACCTGATATAAGCTATTATGGAGGAGATAATAATAAGCCTATGAGAGTTTGTACTTCCACTGGAGAAAAATTTGTTGTGGGAACATCTTTTGCAGCTCCATGGATTGCAAGAAAAATGTCTTATTTAATAGATATTTTAGGACTAAATAGAGAGGTAGCCAAAGCTTTAATTATTCATTCATCTACAAGTTGGATGAAGCAAAACATATCCCCTTACCTAATTGGACATGGAACTGTTCCTATCAGAATTGAAGATATTGTCAACTCACCTGATGATGAGATACAATTCATATTATCAGGAATTTCTGAAGAGTACGACACGTATAACTACCGTATTCCAGTTCCTATTTTTAAAGAAAAACACCCCTTTATTGTCAAAGCAACTCTTTGTTACTTCCCTACTTGTTCTAGAAATCAAGGAGTAGATTACACTAATACTGAGCTTGATCTTTATTTTGGTAGAATCAATAATGATAAAATAAAATCAATTAATGATAATTATCAAAGTACAGAGAATGAAAGCTATACTTTAGAGGAAGAAGCAAGAAATAAATTTAAAAAATGTGACAATGTAAAGCATATTAGAGAATTAATTAAGGATAGAAAAATAGCAAGAAAAGCTTATCCTAACGGGAATTGGGGAATTACTTTAAAAACAAAAGAGCAACTTGAAGAGAAACATGGAAAAGGATTGAAATTTGGAATTATAGTAAGTTTAAAAGAAATTTATGGAGTCAATAGAATTGAAGAGTTTATCCAACATTGTTTTTTACGTGGTTGGATCGTTAACCGAATAGAGGTTCAAAATAAAATTGATATTTACAATAAAGCTGAAAATACAATTGTTTTTGATGAGTTATAAGGCACTATCGAATAGCAAAAGTTATATAATCAAATGTCCACAAGTGAGACTCAAAAATTACTTAATCTTGGGAAAACTCGTATTTCTGAAATTTTGAAAATAATGATAAATGTATTAAGATAAAAATAGAGCGTTTCTCTTTTAAAGAGAACGCTCTATTTATTTCTAAGAGATATTTACCCATAGTTTTATCATATATTTTTATTTAGTTCTGAAATCTATTTATCCATTTTGAAACCTTGTTTTTTAACGTCTCATATACAGTAGGATAGTAAATTTTATTATAAATACCCCCAATAAAATTACTCCAATTTACTTCTTTTTCTCTATTTATTTCTAAAAGGTATTTATTAAAATTTGTTTCATCTAATAAAAAAATTTCTTTTCCATTTTCTATTAAAAGTTTATTTGATATTATAAAAGCTGTTCTTTTATTTCCATCCCAAAACCACTGCTCTGTTATTAATTTTTGTAATATTAACAGAGCTTATTAGCTCTATTTTAATACTTTTATTTTTTAAGATTCTATATATATAATCGCACATGAGTAGTGCCCAATTTTTTCCAAGACTTAAAATTTTTAAATAATATTCATCTAATTTTACTATTTCCATTGAATATAATATTTAAAGAGAGTTAAATTAAAGCGTTATACACTATCTTCATATAGAGTTTCAGGGTCTATATCAACTCCATTACTCCATTCTATAGAATCAAAGACAACTCTAACGCTATTGAATACATTTATATCTTTCAAAGTCTTAAATATTCCTTTGTCTAAATACGGAGATACATCAAATATTTTAGTTTCATCACTTTTGAATGTAAGCTGAAGTTTGTAATCCTTCAAAGCCTTTACATCTTTTACACCTATATACATAAGAATCACCTCTATTTTAAAGGTTCAATATGAAATGGAAGTTCACTCTCCATTGCCAATTTCCAGTCTGCTCTTAGTTCTTCTTGTCTCAATTCAGCCCAAGCTAAAACTAACTTTAGCTGTTTTTTAGGAAGATTGCCCTCTATTACTTCACACGTTTCTATATCAATCAAAGCAGAAAAATCTTGATAGTAGGCATGAAAATGTGCTGGTGAATGCTCTTTTGGAGCACAGTACATTCTTATAATTATACCATAAAACATGCTTATCGTTGGCATCTATATTCCTCCTCTATTTTTACATAAATTATATCACAAAAAAATCATAAAATAAATATCTTTTTCAGACAATTCATTATACGCTAAATTGCAAGTTTAATTGTCCCAAATTTTCAAAAAATTAATTAATTCTAAGTACTAGTTTTTAATTATAATTTAAACCTTACATCAGCATTATTGAGCTTCAAATTGAATTGCTATTTTTTCTGAAAAACACTCTTTGTTCTTTAGTACTTTATCCAGTAATCTTTACCAGTATTTAAAGACATATTTTTTTATTATATGTTATAATAATTTAATGATAACACTGTTAAATAAAAAAGGGGAGATGAATAAAAAATGAAGACAATATATTACTTTTCTGGAACAGGAAACACTCTTTATTTAGCTGAATACTAGTTCCTAAATGTAATAGAAGACTAGAAAAGTTAAAAAAATAATATTTATAAAGCTTATAATTTGTTAGATGTATTAAGATAAAAATAGAGCGTTTCTCTTTTAAAGAGAACGCTCTATTTATTTCTAAGAGATATTTACCCATAGTTTCATCATATATATTTATTTAGTTCTGAAATCTATTTATCCATTTTAAAACCTTGTTTTTTTAACGTCTCATATACAGTAGGATAGTAAATTTTATTATAAATACCCCCAATAAAATTACTCCAATTTACTTCTTTTTCTCTATTTATTTCTAAAAGGTATTTCCCCATAGTTTCGTCATATATTTTTATTTCTTCTTTTATTTTTTCAGCGTTATATTTTTCTTCATGAATAAAAGTACTTAATGACAAACGTGGTTTTTGTAAAACGTTTTCTGCTGGATAACCTAAAACAAGACCAGCTATTGGAAATGTTTTTTTAGGTAAATTTAATAATTTTATCACTTCTTCAGTATTATTTCTAACTCCACCTATACACACTGTTCCTAGCCCTAAAGCCTCTGCAACAATAACAGCACTTCCTAAAATAATTCCCACATCCGTAGCACCAACTAATAAACCTTCAGCACTTTCTTCTATTATCTGTTTCTTTCCTATCATATTTAGAGCTACATCTGTTTTATGAAAGTCAGCTACAAATACTAAAAAAACTGGTGCTTCTCCTATCCAAGGTTGCCCTCCTGTCAATTTTACAAATTTTTCTTTAGTCTCTTTGTCTCTAATTACTATAACTGAGCTTTGCTGAGCATTTATTGAGTTTGGAGCACGTTGAACTGTCTCCAATATCTCATTTATTAACTCTTTCGATACTTCTCGGTCAGAATATTTTCTTATACTTCTATGGTTTTTTATACTTTTAATAATCTCAGACATTTTTTTCTCCTTTAAATTTTTCTCTTGATTTTATATAATTTTTTACAACTTAATAAAAACCTTTATTTTTATACCAATGTTTTTATGCAATATTCTTGGATAAATTTGAAAAATACCATTCTATTTTCTTTATTTTTATAGCATTCGTGTAATAGAGAAGAAAATTTATCAAAATTTGTTTCATCTAATAAAAAAATTCCTTTTCCATTTTCTATTAAAAGTTTATTTGCTATTATAAAAGCTGTTCTTTTATTTCCATCCCAAAACCACTGCTCTGTTATTAATTTATAAAATATTAACAGAGCTTTTAGCTCTATTTTAATACTTTTATTTTTTAAGATTCTCTCTATATATGCTACTATTTTTTCTTTATTGGGTATTGGAATTGAAAATTCTCCACCAACTGAATTAATCCCATCTCTAATGTCTCCCACTTTTAAAGCTTGGTGACTAGCTATTAATTCATTCATTTTTATAATGTAATCTAATGTTAGTGGCTCTTTTAAGGTTTTAACTAATAATTCCCAAGCCTCTTTCAAATTAAAAATAGTTTTTACATCATATAAATCTATTTTTTCAAAAACTTTATACTCTATTATTTTTTCTACTTCATCAAATGTGAAATTTAATTTTTCTAGATTTTTCATTGAATTAATAGCATTATTTGCATAATTAATCGCCTGTTTTTTATTATATTCTATAAATTCTTTAATATATTCATTTAAGATTTCTTTTTTTACCGAGTCTTGTTTATTTTTTGAATAATTAATTTGAAATCTAATATTTTTTAAAATCAAATTTTTATTCTCTTGGAGCAACTGAATTTCGGATACTATAGTTTTATTTTCTTTTAGTTTATTTACTAAAAAAGGATTGATATAAATATAATCGCATATGAGTAGTGTTCCATTTTTTCCAAGACTTAAAAATTTTTTTGCTTCATGATTTAATATTTCTTTTTTTTGTGAAGTTATTGGAACAAAAAAGAATTCGTTATTTTCATAGATTTTTACGCCAATCCCCTCCTCAGGGTAGAAAGGATTTTTTTGTTTTATTAAATTTAAATAATATTCATCTAATTTTACTATTTCCATTGGTCTCCTATAAAAAAAAGTTATGAATAATCTCATAACTTCTTCTTTCTCACTCTGGCAGAGAAAATCCAACTATTAAAAGTCCCTACTATGGCAAGGGGTTTCCAACTATTAAAAGTCCCTACTATGGCAAGGGGTTTCCATTGAATATAATATAGTATAGCTATAATTTTAATAAAAGTCAATATTATCTTCTAAATAAAATTACTCTATAAATTGCAAGTTTAATTGCCCCAAATTTTCTAACTAAAAGCCCGTTCTCTTATCTATTCCCATACATTTCATTATAATATTTTTGATAATCTCCTGATGCTACTTCTTCTACCCAAGCTTGGTTATCTAAATACCATCTTATTGTTAGCTCTATCCCCTTTGTAAAAGGCGTTTCTGGGTACCATCCTAGTTCGGTTACTATCTTTGTTGGATCAATTGCATATCTTGCATCATGACCTAATCTATCTTGAACGTATGTTATTAGATTATAGTTTATGTTCTCTATATCTGTTGTTAATATTTCTCTATATTTTGGTTCTTCGCTCATTATTTTTGCTATAGTGTCTATGGTTAATTTAACTATATTTATATTTTGTTCTTCGTTAAATCCACCTATATTGTAAATTTCATGAATTGGTGCATTTGATATTACCATATCAATTCCTTTGCAGTGGTCCATTACATAAAGCCAATCTCTTACATTATCACCTTTTCCATAAACAGGTAGTTTTTTCCCTGCTAAGATATTTTTAATAATTAAAGGTATTAGTTTTTCTGGAAAATGATATGCTCCGTAATTGTTAGAACATCTTGTTATATTAAATGGAAACTTGTATGTTTCTCCATAAGCCATAACCATTAAATCTGCTGATGTTTTTGATGCTGAATACGGACTACGTGCATTTAAAGGAGTTGTTTCTGTAAACATACCTGTTCCATAAGTTTCTAAGTTGGTTCTTCCTGTTGCTATTTTTGCTACATCTGCTCTTAATACTAATTCCTTTCCTGTATTAAAATCCTTAGGTAAACTTCCATATACTTCATCTGTTGAAACATGATGGAATTTTTTTCCTTTTTTATACACAGGATACCCATTTTCATCTTTTCCCATAGTCCAAAAAGATTTTGCTACTTCCATTAAGTTTTGTGTTCCTAGTATATTTGTTTCTAAAAATATTCCAGGATTTTCTATACTACGGTCAACGTGAGATTCTGCTGCAAAGTTTACTACATAATCTATGTCATGTTGCATAAAAATATTTTCTACTAGCTCACGGTTACAAATATCACCTTTAAAGAATGATACTCTAGTATCTTTTAGTTCCTCTCTAATAGTTCCTAAATTTCCAGCATAAGTTAGTTTATCCAATATAACCAGCTGAATATCGCTATGTTTTTCTAACATATATTTAACAAAGTTAGCTCCTATAAATCCTGCTCCACCTGTTACTAAATATTTTTTCATTCTAAAGTTCCCCCTCTTCTTTCATCTCTTTTAAAAATCTATCAATTCCACTTTTCCAAGTTGGTAGTTTTTCACCTAAAAGGTTTTCTAGTTTAGTATTATCTAACTTTGAATATTCTGCTCTTGGTGCTGGTAGTTTAAAATCACTACTTTTACCACGACTTAAAGCTCCCTTCCAACCTATTGCTTCTAATACATATTTTGCTTGATCATATTTAGAAGCTACTTCTGAGTTACTTAGATGATATAGACCGTATTGTTTAGTTTTTAAAAGTTTTAATGAGTATAGTGCTAGGTCATATGAATATGTTGGAGATGAAACTTGGTCATCTACTATACTTAAAGAATCCTTTGATTTACTCCAATTTATAACTTGTTTATTAAAATTATTATTAGCTATTCCAAAAACCCAAGATGTTCTAATTACATAACTTTTATCATAAGTTTCTAGAACTAATTTTTCTCCCAGTACCTTTGATTTTGAATAAACTGATAATGGGCTAACTGTATCTTCTTCTGTATAAGGTATTTTTTTTCTTCCGTCAAATACAAAATCAGTTGAGTAAGTAATATATTCTGCTTTTATTTCTTTTGCTACAACGGCTAAATCTCTAGGTGCATAAGCATTTAGTTTATAGCATAGCTCACTTTCTTCCTCAGCCTTATCAACATTATTATATGCAGCACAGTTTATTATTAAATTTATATTTTTATCTTTTACAAAATTTCTAATGGAATCTATATTAGTTATATCTAACTCTTTATAGTCTGTAGCTATAAAATCTTGCTTCTCATTTTTTAATATTTTAATAAGGTCATATCCTAATTGTCCATTAGCTCCTGTTATTAATATCATCCTATCACAACTCCACTTTTTTTAAAGGTTGATAAAGTTTGTTGAGTTTTGTCTTTTTCTGATATTATTAGCGTTTCTTCAGTTAAATTATATTTTTCCAGTTCCCAGTTAATGTTTAGGTCTTTATCATTCCACAGTATTCCAGAGTCAAATTCTGGTGCGTAGTAGTCAGTGCACTTATACTGAAACTCTGTATTATCCTCCAATGTTAAAAATCCATGTGCAAAACCTGCTGGTATATAGAACATTTTTTTATTTTCTTCTGTTAATTCTACTAAATAATACTTTCCAAAAGTTGGACTCTCTTTTCTTAAATCCACAGCTGCATCTAATACACTACCAGCTGTAACTCTTACTAATTTTCCTTGAGTATATTTTGTTTGAAAATGTAACCCTCTTAAAACACCTTTTTTAGATTTAGAATGGTTATCTTGAATAAATGGAATATCTATTCCAATCTCTTTAAAATCTTTACAAGAGTAACTCTCCATGAAAAATCCTCTATTATCTCCAAATATAGTTGGTTCTATTACAATTAAATCTTTTATTCCTGTTTCAACTTTTTTAAATTTAGCCATTATTTCCCCTTTATTAAATCCATTAAGTATTCGCCGTAATGTGATTTAAGAAGTGGTTTTGCCAAGTGCTCTACATCTTCTTTTGTTATCCAACCATTCTTATAGGCTATTTCCTCTAAACAAGCTACCATTACTCCTTGTCTACTTTGAATTGTTTTTACAAAATTACTTGCTTCTAAAAGCCCGTCATGTGTTCCTGTGTCAAGCCATGCCATACCTCTACCTAAGCTCAGAACATTTAGTGTCCCTTCATTTAGATACATCTCATTTAATGTTGTTATTTCAAGTTCTCCTCTATGAGAAGGTTTTACTCTTTTAGCTTTTTCCACAACAGTTTTATCATAAAAATATAGTCCTGGAATTGCAAAATTAGATTTAGGTACTTTTGGTTTTTCTTCTAGTGAAATAGCTTTTCCATTTTCATCAAATTCTACTACTCCAAACGAAGTTGGATTATTAACGTAATAACCAAAAATTGTCGCTCCACTCTCTCTTTTTGACGCTTCTCTTACAATACCAGTCAAACCATGACCATAAAACATATTGTCACCTAAAACTAGAGCACAAGAATCATCACCTATGAATTCTTCTCCAATTATAAAAGCTTCTGCTAGTCCATTTGGTGCTTCTTGAACTGCATATTCTATATTTAAACCTAAATCTTTTCCGCTCTCTAATAGTTCCTTGAAAGTTCCTATGTCTCTTGGTGTTGATATTATTAAAATATCTTTAATTCCTGCTAGCATAAGTACTGATAATGGGTAATAAATAAGTGGTTTATCATATATTGGTGTAATTTGTTTACTTATTGCTTTGGTTACTGGGTATAGTCTTGTTCCCGAACCTCCTGCTAGGATTATTCCTTTCATTTTTGGCTCCTTAATATATATTTTATCTCTACTATTATAAATATTTTTTGTATTCAGCATTTCTTTTTTCTTCATACTTTTCTTTAGGTAATTCAAAATATTCATTTAATTCATCTTCATATAATTTTATTGCTCCAAATCTTTTATGAAATTTTAAAACACCAATATTTTCTTTTCTAACATCAAAAATAGCTTTAGCCATCCCTAATTCATTAAAAGCATATTCATAAATAATTAAAGCTGATTCTACTGCAGAATAAGTTGGTCTCCCTTCTTTTATTATCCAACTTCCCCAAGTGAATGTATTCATTTCATAGTTTACATTATAAAGTCGCACAAACCCTAATTGCTCGCCAGTTTTATTGTCTATTCTAAAATAAAATTCTTTCTTTTCAAACTCTCTTTTTTTATATTCTCTTATCCATTTTTTTTGTTCATCTTCTGTTACAACACTTTTAGAAAGATATTTATTTAGAGTTTCATTACTTCTTAGTTCAAGTATAAATTTTGCATCTTCTTCTTGAACCAAATTAAATATCAAATTATTACTTTTCAAAAATTTGCTCATTTTTCACATCCTATTAATTAAAATTTTTAAAATATAAAATTGTATAAAATTACTATCAACATTAATATTACGATTACTATAAATCTTAATTTAATTTTCAGTAGCTTATATTTGTGACAAATTATTCCCATTATAGCTACTGACAAAATATAACTTAACAATGTTGAAAGAGCGGCCCCTCTTATTCCATAATTTTTAATTAAAATATAATTTAAAGCAATATTTAAAACTGCACCTAATGTAAGAGCTAATGTTGAAAGATAACTTTTTTTTATAACTATTACCTGATTTGCTATTATCTGAAATAACATTAGCATTAAAGGGGATAAAAATAAGTATGAGAATACTTCACTTCCTCTAACATATTCTCCTGTAAATAATAAATTAAATACAGGTTTTATAAACGGTTGCGATATAATAAATAAACTAAAACTTATTATTCCTAAATATTCAAATACTTTAGAATTTAGTTCTACTTGGTCTTCATCTTTCATTGTAGAAAATGCAAAATATTGCCACCCACCAGCAAAAGCAGTATAAATCAGTTGACTTACAGAAGCAACTTTAGATCCAACTGAATATATGCCTAACTCTGTTGGTCCCAACATTCTATTTATCATAATTCTATCCATAGAATTAAATATCCAGTAGATTAAAAATGTCGGCAATAAAGGTAGTCCTATTTTAAATAATTCTTTCGCTATTTTTTTATCAAATAATTTAAGATTAAAATCTTTTCTATTTAAAAAATAAAAAATAACCAATGATGTTAAAGCCATTAATATATTAGAATAAACTATCGCCTTATATGTATAACCAATTTTGATTAAAGTATATGTTGCGATAAATCCTATTAGTGGAAGACTCACTCCTGTATAAAGATATATTTTCCTTTTATTTCTCATCCTCGTTGGAGCTGCAATTATAGAGGATATACCGCCAATTCCAATTGCAAAAGCTGATAAAATTACAAGACCTGAATATTGTAAATCTTTAAATAATAATAGTGTAATCCTTTCCTTTAACAAAATAGTTAGAAGAAACATTATTACTGAAGATATTAGAACAATTCCTAATCCTGTTGATGTAACCTGTTTTTGATAAGCTATATTATCTTTATCTTCAAAAAATTCTCTAAAAATAGCATCGTATATTCCTAAAACTGCTATTGCAATTCCAAAGGAGTTAATCAAATTAAACATATCAGCCACGCCATAAGAGCTTGCATCAGGTAGCATTTTTGTTATAATTGGAAGTGTTAAAAAGGGAAGTGCTTTTGTTAACATAGAAAGTCCACCGTAAAATAGAAAATTTTCTAAAAATAACTTTAGTCTACTTTTATTCATATTTATTAATAATCTCTATTACATAATTTTGTTCTTCTTCCGTCATTCCATTGTAAAGAGGTAAGCTCAAAACTGTTTCAGCATATTTTTCAGTTATTGGAAAATCTCCTTTTTTATATCCTAAATATTCATAAGCTTTCGATA
Source organism: Fusobacteriaceae bacterium (assembly GCA_051659505.1). GTDB lineage: Bacteria > Fusobacteriota > Fusobacteriia > Fusobacteriales > Fusobacteriaceae > JAGNZR01. Next base: position 15,649 of record JBOFOQ010000046.1, on the reverse strand, counting down.
AATGTGGAGGAATTGGATAGTGTATAACCGTTCCTATTCCATTTTCTTCTAAGTATTTTTGAAAATTATCTCTTTCATTTGTTCTTATTACAAAAAGATGCCAAACTGAGGTTGCCCCCTCTCTTACTCTAGGTAACTCTATTTTAGAATTTTTTATTTCAGATAAGTATTTATTTGCTATTTTTTCTCTTTGTTCTGTAAGTTCTTCTAAATGAGACAATTTAATTCGTAGTAAACCAGCTTGTAGTTCATCTAGCCTAGAGTTATATCCAACAACTTCATTATAATATCTTTGCTCGCTTCCATAATTTCTTAAAACTCTAATATCTCGATTAAATTTTTCATCGTTTGTTGTTATTGCCCCTCCATCACCAAAACAGCCTAAATTCTTGCTTGGATAGAATGAAAAACAACCTATTCCAAATGTTCCTGTTCTTTTTTTCTTAAAATCTGCTCCATGAGATTGAGCACAGTCTTCAACCACTTTTAAATTATATTTTTTAGATAATTCCATTATTTTATTCATATTAGAGGCTTGTCCATAAAGATGAACTACACAAATAGCTTTTGTTTTCTTTGTTATAACTTTTTCTATTTTATCTGCATCTAAATTAAAATACTGATCTGGTTCTACAAAAACTGGAGTTGCTCCATTCATTGTTATCCCCATTACAGAAGCTATATATGTATTTGCTTGAACAATAACTTCATCCCCTCTGCCGATACCTAGTTCTCTAAAAGCTATAACTAAAGCATTTAATCCGTTATCTAACCCAATGCAATATTTGCTCCCTACATAATTAGAAAACTCTTTTTCAAACTCTTTTACTTCATTTCCTAAGATATACCATCCGCTTCTCAAAACTTCGAGGGCTTTTTTTTCGTACTCTTCTTGTTTCATAAAATAAGTTTGACTTAGCACATTAAATGGGACCTTCATTTTCTTCATCATTATTTATTCATCTCCTCTCTAAATTCTTTGTAATCTCTAACATATTCTTTTGAATCATAAGAGTAATTTGATAAAACCAATAAAATTGAGTCCTTGGAAAACTCGTACATATCTTTCCAAACCATTTTGCTTAAATATATTCCTTCATGAGGTTTGTCTAAAGTTATAATTTCTTCGTTTATTCCATCATCAACTCTAACTTTACAACTCCCAGCTAAATTTATTAAAACAAACTCTGAATTTCGATTTGCATGTTCTCCTCTGACAACATTTTCCTGTGTTCCATATATATAGAACATTCTTTTTATCTCAAACGGTATATCTTTAATCCCTTCTACAACAACAAGATGTCCTCTGGTATCGCCTAATTGTGGGAAAGAAAGTAGTTTATATTTTTTCATAGTATTATTCCTCCATTTCATTTTTTATTATATTTAATAAGTTTTTAGTGACAATAACCATGATTTACAACTAAAATTTTAATGGGGTTTCCTAAAATATATTTTGTAGTATTTTTACCATCAGTAAAATCTGTCTCGATAACTCCATGAGGACACCACATGACTTGCTTTAAATCTTTATGTGCATGAAATCCTCTACGATTTTCTTGAGAAAACTCATAAATATAGTAAATTCTTTTTATATCAAAATCTATATCTTTTCCTTTTTCAAAAAGCTAAAACTTCCACCTGGAGATTTTATTTTTTTTAAGTTTATTTCAGTTATCTTACCCATAATATCTCCCTATTTTATTCCATATAATTTAAATAAAATATTTATTTTAAAGACTTTATCTATAATTTTTAAAAATAATATATCTGGAAACTTTAAATAACTTATTTTAATATTTCTATTTTTTAGTATATTATATTTTGTTTCTAAAATAAATTCAATATATCTTTTTAAATATCCTTTTTTCCCAATCTTTTCTTTTTCATACATTTTTATCCAGTCTTGAGTTAGCATTAAATTTGGTTTTTGCATAGTACTTACTCCACCTAATGAATATTTTATTGCTTTTACGGATATAAATTTTATTTTATTTTTTTGAGATAACACTTTTAAATAAAAAGGCATATCTTCAAGTAGTCTCAAATCCTCATCAAAATAACCATATTTTTGAAACACTTCTTTTTTATAATAAGTAGAAGCTCCTGAAATAATATTTCCGTTTAAAATTAAAAATTCATAAAATTTAGATTTTTCAAATCTTTTCCGATCTTCTTCTATTGGAAATTCCCCTATAATTTCATTTTCTAAATATACTTCTCTAATACCTGTTACAATTAAAGCATTTCCAAAATTAGAAATAATTCTTTCTACCGTGGTCTCTGAATAAAACGAATCATCTTGTGATAGTGGAAAAATATACTCTCCTTTTGCTTTTTTTATTGCTTCATTAAAATTTTTAACAGTTCCAATATTTTTTTTATGATGAATAATTTGAATTTTTTTTATATTTTTTGATTTCGATTCTAACAACTTTTCTATTTTTTTAGTATCAAAATTATCTGAGCCATCGTCTGAAACTATTATCTCTATATTTGAATAACTTTGACTAAATATTGATTTTAAATTTTTTTCTATATTTTCAAAATTTCGATATGTTAAAACTACTATTGACACTAAACTGGTCATTATTAATCCTCTCTTTTTATCTTTTTATCTTTTCTAACTATACAAAATAAAAATTTTGTTATACAAATTATAGGTAAAATGCCAAACAATATTCCTAATAAATAATTAACTGTAAACAAAGAAAATTCTCTTAATATTAAATCAATGTTCATAATCCCCAATACACATAAATATATACTTATATAATTTAGAGGTCTCATGCTTCTAAATTTGCCAAATACATACGCAGAACATATCGAAAATAAAAATCCCATGTACCCAAAATTTTGTTCCCATATCACCTCTGCTCTAGTATTAGGACCAAAAATTGGATTTTTTATATTATAAATTTTTTCAATTATTTCAAATCCTATAGTTGTGTTATTTAAATCTCCAAAAATTCTTGAGTATAAAGGTCTAACTAGAGAATTTAAATAATATTCTATTACCCCAAATCCTTTAGTTAAATCGAATAGTTTATTAGGATAGTATAAATAAATTATATCTGCTTCTGAAATTAACCTAAACATAATAGCGTTTAATGTTTTAGTGAACTCCTTGGTTTCCATCGTATACTTAAAAGCTACTACTATAACTATTGCCGATATTAAAAGTAGGTATTTTTCAAGTGTTTTGTATTTTTTAAATTTTTCTGGTTCAGTTATTCCATATATCATATATTTAGTCATTGAAATTTGCATAAAGCAAAAAACTATATTTGCTTTTCCACCTTGAAATATTGAAAAACATATTGCTAACATAACTATTAGTAAATCTTTTTTTTCTCTTTGCAAATATAAATTTCTTTTTATAAAAACTATTATAATTTGACCTGGAATTATTACTCCAATAATATACCTTATTAAGCCAAAATTTTTAAATATATTTACTTTATCCTTAAATCCAGCAAGGCCTACTTTTTCAAAATATATTATAGCGATCATCAGAAAAATAAAAGTATGAATCAAATAAAATATTTTAAAATCTTTCTTTTTTTCTATTATTAAATTTTTATAACATGTATTTTTTTTAATAAAAATTTTAAGACTACATAAAAACGTTATGGCTATAATCAATAAATTTATTGCATTTTTTTTTTCTATAGCATTAGCTTTCATTAAGATTAGTACAACACTTATCATCGCTGCTTGTGAAATTATTGTTATCCACAAGGGATCAAATAAACAACGTATTTTTTTATATAAAAACATAGTAACTATTAATAAAACTGATAGATATATAATAATATTATTCGTTTCGCTTAACAGCTCTCCAAATTTATCATAATTCATTATTCCTCCTCATATTTTACTATATAGTTTCAATTTTTCTTCCTAAAAATAATTAAATAAATAAAGTATTTTTAAAATAAAATTATCTAGTTTTTTATGTCTATAAAAATTTAATTTATACAAATTTTTTATTCGTTTAAATATTGTTTCAGTTTTTAATAACTCCTCTAAATAAATTTTATCAGAACTAGATAATTCTTCTGAATAATTATCTAGTAATTCTTTTATTTGGTTTTTAAGATTATTTTTTTTTCTTTTTTTTATGAATCTATAAATTTTATTTTTCACTATTTTAATTTTATTAGTTTGAATTCCAACTACATTATTGCTATGTTGTCTATATAAAATATACGACTCTTTATCATAAAATATTTCGCCCATAAAACTAGCTACGATATACAACCACCAATCATGCATTAAAATATTTTTAGGATTTATTTTTCTTTTTTTTAATAAACACATCATTTTTTTATTTATAACCGCCGTGCATCCTGTTACAACATTTTCAACAATAGCATTTCTAAAATTTATCTTTATTTTATTTTTTAAACTAATATCTATAAATTTTAAGTTTTCATCTACTAGCTTAGTTCTAGAAAAATATAAAAATGGAGAATTATTTTTTATATTTTTTATAGCATTTTCAATTTTATTTTCCTCCCAATAATCATCTTGATCACAAAATGCAAAATAATCAACTCTTTGGTCTGAAAGTTCTATTAATTTAAAAAAACTGGAAACTACTCCTAAATTTTTTCCAAATTCTATCTCAATTAAAGTGGGATATTTTTTTTTATAGTGCTTTAATATATCTAATGTTTTATCGGTAGAACCATCATCTCTTATCAACAACTTTATATCCTTATATGTTTGATTTATCAGACTTTCTAGCTGTTCTTCTAAATATTTTTCTCCATTATAGGTTGACATTAATATTTGGGTCATAGTTCACCTCTTTTAACTTTTATATTTTTCATTATTTTAACCATCCCCACTTGTTAAAATACTTTATAGCCGACTTCATTGCTAAAAACAACATTTTTTTGCTTTTATGTGCTTCTCTTGCATGTTCATGAACAATTTCTACATAGGGATAAAATATTGTTTTGTATTTTTGATGAATTCTTCTACTTAAATCAAAATCTTCAAAATACATAAAGAATTTATCATCAAACATTCCAACTTTAGAAAAAACTTCATTTCTTATAAACATAAAACATCCAGATAATATTTCTACGTTCATAATTTTATTATAGTCCCTATCTCTCATTTCGTATCTATAATTCCTTTTATCTACCATTAATTTTATAGGGCAAAAAACACGTAAAAATATATCTAAAGGTTTAGGATTCTTTTTACATAAATATTGAATTTTTCCATCAGGGTATTTTACTAACGGCATCACATTGCCCACGTCTATATTTTTTTCCATATAGCCATATAAATTTTCTAGTACACCAACTTTATAATAAATATCTGGATTTAATATAAGATGATATTTAGATTTATTTATTATTTTTTTTATAATTTTATTGTGACCCCAACCATAACCACCATTAAAATTATTAAAACAATATTCTATTTTATTATTATCTAACATTACAAAATATTCTTTTAAATCATCCGTTGGAGAATTATCAGATATATACAACTTTACATTTAATTTTGTGTCTAAAAAGCTGCTAATTACCTTATCTAAATCTGATATTTTTGTTTGATAGGTTACAATACTTGCTGTTATATCATAAAACATTCTCAACAACCTCCTATCATCAACTTCATCTGATTATCCATACTCTCATTCGCCTCATAACCTATCTTCTGGTAATTATCCTCTTGCCTAAAAGCTAAAGTTCCAAAAAGACGAACCATTATATCAGGTTTTATTTTACAGAGAATTTTAAATACAAAATTAGGTAAAACTAAATTAATTCTTTTCTTTCCTAATCCTTTTTCTATTGAAGTCGCCATCTCTTTTATTGATACAGGAGCTCCCTCAGTTCCTAAATATATTCCATTTGCTTCATTCTTAATTACTAAATGTGTCATGTATAAAAGATTTTCTGCACTTATTATACTTCTTTTATTTTCATTATACCCAAAAGGTAGTATAGGCAATTTGTCTATTAATTTTACTAAACTTTGCATATTCCCTTTTACTCCCTTCCCATATACCATAGGAGGTCTTATTATTGCCACCTTAAAGCTATCTTCTTCTAACTCTCGCAATATCTTTTCAGCTTCATACTTACTCTTGCCATAAGCATCATTTGGATTGCATGGTGAGTTTTCTGTTAAAATTATTTCATGATTATTTAAATCTCCATCAAAGCCATAAACTTTCACTGTAGAATAAAACACAAAATGCTTCACTCCACTAGCCTTAGCTTTAATCCCTAGTCTCTTCGTTAACTCTGTGTTCACTTCATAGTATTTTTCTTCTGGTGCTCCTTTCATTTGATGAACAAGAGCTGCTAAATGTAAAACTGTATCTACATTTGTAAAATCTATCTCTTCAGGTTTTTTATTCGTAAGACTTACTGATATTATATTATATTCACTTTCATATTTTTTTATGAAATTTGAACCTATAAATCCGCTTGCTCCAGTTATTAAAAGGGTTTTCTTATTCACTAATAATCAACTCCTATTTTTTTCACCATAATATCTTTCCTCTTTAACAATTCATCGTCTTTAACAACAGCTTCATTTTTAACACGCTTTAGCATTTTTAGTAAGGTAGCTATTATTAGCCATATATCATAAAAAAAATTTTGATGTTCAATATAATAAAGATTTAAGTCTATCTTATACGGCATTATTTCTTCTATATAAAATTTTTCAGGGTCTTTTACTTGATTCATCAAGTATTCTTCATCTGAAAAAACTATACTTGCAGGGGAAGATATTCCACTTCTTACTTTAAATATTCCTTTTTCTCTATCATTATAATATTTAAGACGTCTCGGAAGTTCTGGTCTAGGACCTATAAAGCTCATATCACCTTTTAGTATATTTATGAATTGTGGTAATTCATCAATCTTTGTTTTCCTCATAAATTTACCAACAGGTGTTATCTCGTTAGATGAACCTTTTATTTGAACTGTGTTTTTCTCTCTTGCTTCATTCATTGTCATACTACGAAATTTATATATATTAAATTCTCTCATTCCTTTTGTTAGTCTCTTTTGCGAAAAAAGAATAGGACCTTGAGATGTTACTCTAACTACTACCCCAACTATTATCATTAAAGGTAAAAAAAATATAATTCCCACTAATGATGCTACTATATCAAACAATCTTTTCATTTTTAATCATCCCTTTTTTACTATAATTATATTAACACAATATGTTGTTATATTATATCATAATAATACTTTTTTTTATTTTTTTTTTTTTTATAAAAAAAAAATAAAAAAAAGTTCACCAAACTAATTAATTTCCCAATTAATTAGTTCAACAAACCTCACAAAGGTACATATCTTTTTTCATAGTTTAACTGTATTTATTTAAATCTTTTTAACTTTATTTAACTTCTAAAAACATTTATTATGCTTTCAGTGAATATAATTATTTTGGTTCCTCCAAAAGCTTTATAACTAAAAAGAACTTCTGTATCTATTAAATTGTATACTGCACTTTTACTTATCGATAAATATTTAGCAATTTCCTTTACACTTGTTAGGTTCCCTAATTTTTTTACTGCATCATTAACTATTTTTCGTTCTATATTACTTACTGCTAGTATAGTATCTAAAACCTCCTTTGTAAACATAGCTTGTTCCTTTGGTTGTTTTGTCATTTTAGTCATATTTCCTCCTCTAAATAAATATTAATAATAATAGCAATAATATCTTTATTGGACAAAACTATAAAAAATCTTAGTACCTTTTCTTGATTATATTTCATTTATTAAAATTTTATTACTCTTTTTTTTTATTTTCATTGGTTTTTAAAAGTTTTTTCTCATACTCTTCTATCTTTCCATTACCTAGATTTTTTATTAGGTAGATTGTGTTAGTATATATGTATCAGCTGATTGGGAACTTTGGCAAATAACTTTATTTTAATTTTTCTAAACGGAGGTAAAATATGACAAACGGTGAAAAAATTTTTATAATTAAATCTTTAGTTGAAAAGTTTACAAAATCTGTAGAAAGAGAATTAGGAGTAAAGAAGGAAATTTCTGATGACAAAGCAACTCTTGAGCAAATTCAAGAAATGAATAGTTCTGCTCTAGCAATGCCTTCTGATTCTGGATATGTTTCTTATGAGGAATGGATCACTAGTATAAACAAAGAAATCACTACTGGTATTAACTCACTCGCAAAAATAGGTGAACAAAAAGTTGAGATAGAAGCTTTACAATATTATTTAGACAACACTACGGTGTAATGAAAAAATTCGTTAAAATACTAAAATTTATCATACGTCTTTTGCGAGATATTTTCTAAAGTAGGCAGAGGGGCACTTTTAAATAAGTGCCCCTCTGTTTTTAATTATTACCTATATCTTTTCTATAGAAAAGTTTATCACATTTTATCTTGTCTATATCTCTGTATACTTTGTCTTTTGCCTCTTTTAAAGTATCACCAAAAGCTAATACTGTAAGCACTCTCCCACCGTTTGTTAAGAGTTTCCCATTTTCTTCTTTAGTTCCCATATGAAAGATTAAACTTTCTATATTTTTTTCTATTTCTATCTCTTCGTTTAAAGTTTGAGACAATGGATAATTTTCAGAAGCCAGAACTACACCTAAAGTTACTCTTTTATCCCATTCTATCTCTATTTTTTCTTTTTTCATTACTTTTAATATAAGTTCTATTAAATCTGTTTTCATTCTTGGAAGTATTCCTTGAGCTTCTGGGTCTCCAAACCTTACATTGAACTCAATTGTTTTAACACCAGCTGAAGTTAGCATTATATTTTGTTAAATATTTGTAGGTGAATTTTTTTTAAAAATTTTAACTTCCCATTTGTTTGTCATTCAAAATGTATTATGACATATTCAATTTTTCTTTTTAAATATCACTTTATTTTGTATTGAAAAACTGATAAAAAATAAAAAAAGTTCAACAAAAAACTTTACAATCGTCGTATTTTCATAATCAAATTTTACTAAGATTAATTTTATTAATGCTGTTGAAAATAAGCCCATAATAATTACAAGAAGATAGTATTTAAATAATGATTTTTTCAATTCTTCATTTGAATTAAACACTATTTTTTTATTTAATATAAAATTCCAAATAGATGAAATTCCTCTTGCTATTAAATTAGAGAGTAGTAATCCAAATGTCATTCTTTGTAATAACCAAAATATAAACAAATCAGCTACTGCTGATGTAGCTCCTGATAATATAAACTTAAAAATTATTTTATATATTTTTAAAGAGTCTTTTATTGGATTAAAGTGAGTCCCTTTATTCCCTTCAAAATAAACCGTCTCTATTTCTACATCATATATATCTATACTTAATTCTTTTGTTTCAAGCAGTACATTAGTTTCATACTCAAATCTTTCCCCATTTATTTGTAAAATCTTTTTTATAGTTTCATTCCCTATTGCTCTTAATCCTGTTTGAGTATCCTTAGTTTTTATTCCACATAAAAAATCCATTATTTTCATGGTTAATAAATTTCCTATTTTACTTTTTAAAGGAACATACTCTAACTTAAAGTTTCTAACTCCCATTATCAACTTATTATAATTTTTCTTTAGTTCCTCGGAAATTAGCTCTACATCTTTTGATTTATGTTGCCCATCAGAATCAAGTGTAACAACCCCTAAACATTCATCCTTAAGCTCATTTAAATAGTAATTGAAGGCAGTCTTTAAGGCTCTTCCCTTCCCTAGATTAATACTATGCCTCAATACTTTTACTCCTTCTATTTCTTCGATTGATTGATAGATTGATTGATAGATTGATTGATTGCTACCATCGTCAACTACTACTATATTTTCAAACTTTTTTTTTAGTTCTTTTACTAAATCTATAAGTATCTGTGTTGGTTCGTAAGATGGTATAATTAGTGCGATTTCTTTAATCAGCATTTTTTGCTCCTTCTAGTTTTTTTAAATTTTACTTCTATTTCTTAATAGGATTTTAACACTGCTATTCATTCTTGTCAATTTTTTCTTGGGTAGGGATAGCGTCAAGTATTTGTAGATAAATTTTTTACTATTAACATAGTTAGTTGTGTTGCATAAGCATCATAGTTTGGCATCATATTAGGAGATTCAGTCTCTACTATTAGTATATCAGCAATTTACTTATAAATATAAGACTTTATCTTTAGAGTGTTATTCTTTCATAGTATATGATATAATTTAATAAAATACTATACTTTGAATAAGGAGAGTAATTATGAAAATAAAAGAAATAGAAATTAAAAATTTCCGTTGCTATGAAAATTTAAAATTTTCTTTAGATGATAAATGCACTATTCTAATTGGCTCAAATGGAGCTGGGAAAACTACTATTCTTGATGCTATATCAATCATATTAGGTGAGTATATAGCTTATTTTGAGGTAATTAATTACAGCATTACAAAAGATGATTCACTTTATAAAATGTATGAATTAGGAAGTAAAATAGAAAGAATTCATCAGTTTCCTGTTAGTATTAAAGCTCATGGAAATATTGATAATACAGATATAGAATGGGAAAGAATTTTAAAAAGTGAAAAAAGTAGAACAGTAAGTGTTTGTCATTCAAAAGGTATTATGACATATGCAACCAAAATTAGTGAAAAAATAGAAAAGGGTGATAGAGAACTAATTCTTCCCATTATTGCATATTATGGAACTGGGCGTTTATGGATGCAAAAAAGAGAGAAGAAAAAAACTAAAAAAATAAATTATAGTATTTCTAGATTAAAAGGTTATGTAGATTGTTTATCTCCAATTTCAAATGAAAAATTAATGTTAAAATGGTTTAAAGATATGACTTATATAAAACTTCAAGAAGGAAAGATTATTCCTGAATTAGCGGTTGTTGAAAAAGCTGTTGCTCAATGTTATAAAAGTATAAATGATGAAATTGAAAATGTTAATATTTATTTTGATGTAAAGAGCGAAGAGTTAGAAATTATCACTAAATATAAAAATGGCTCTACTGAAAAGTTACCTCTTAGACTTTTTAGCGATGGAATAAAAAGTGCTTTAAGCATGGTTGTTGATATAGCTTACCGAATGGCTACTTTAAATCCTCAACTTCTTGAAGATATAAAAGAAAAGACTCCTGGAATTATATTAATCGATGAGATTGATATGCATCTACACCCTACCTGGCAAATTAAAATAGTGAATGATTTATGTGACATATTCCCTAATGTTCAATTTATTTTTACAACTCATTCTCCTACTGTATTATCAAATATTTATGCTAAGCACATAAGAATTTTAAGCAGTACAGGTGCTGAGATTCCTCAAAATAATACCTATGGAAGAGATGTTAACGCCATTCTTCAAGAGATAATGGGTACCAGTACCCGTCCTAAAGATATTTTAAATTTAATTGATAATATCTATAAAGATATAGATAAAGGAAACTTAGTTTCAAGTAAAAAAAACCTAAAAAAATTAGAAAACATTCTTGGCTCAAAGGATAATGAAGTTATTCAAGCACAAATATCTATTGATTTTGAAGAAAAAATTTCTGATTTAGATGATAATTATTGTATTTCAAAGGAAACATTATGATAACAATAAAAAAAAATACCCCACCATCATCTTTTCTGGAATATTCTCAGAATCCAGATACAACTTTTAATGATATGCCTACTCAGGTTAAAAATGATTTAAGGATAGCTTTATTAAAGGAACAGGGATATATCTGTGCTTATTGCATGGTTAAACTTAAAAATGAAGCTACTAATACAAAAATTGAGCACTACGTGTCTAGATATAAAGATATTAAAAAAGAATTAGATTACTCTAACTTATTTGTAGTCTGTAAAGGAAATGAAGGTTCTAATAGTAAGTATCATACTTGTGATACTAAAAAAAGTAACTGTGATTTAAATATAAATCCTAAACTTGATGCACATATTGCTACTATTTCTTATAAAAGCGATGGGGAAATCTGTTCATCTAATTCTGATTATCTTGACGATTTAAATGAAATTCTTAATTTAAACTTCACAGATGGATATCTTATATCTAATAGAAAAGCGGCTTTAGATTCTTTTAAATCTAAGTGTTTAAGTAGACACAAAGGTACTTTTACCAAAATCCAATTAAAAGATCTTTATGATAGATATTTTAATGATAAAAATAGCAGTAATGGGTATGCACCTTATGTTGGTATTATTCTATATTTTTTAAAAAAGAAAGGAAAATTCTAATCATATTAAGAAATAACACTCAAGATTACATTTTTTTAATTGCATTTATCCTATAGTTGAAAATAGAGGGGCACTTTTAAATAAGTGCCCCTCTACTTTTATTAAACATAATTAACTTTTTCTATTTATCTTTTAATTCTCTATTTTTTAAATTTTCTCTATTTTTTCCTGTTCTACTATTTTATCCTCTGGTAATATTTTATTTAAAGTTACCCCTATTACTGCAGCAATAGCAAGTCCTGATAAAGAAATTGTTTTCCATATAATAACGTTATCTATAGCTATTCCCAGTACAAAAATTAAAGATGCAATTATTAAATTTCTAGAATGTGAAAAATCTATTTCTGCTTCTATTACAGTTCTAACTCCTACTGACGCTATCATACCAAAAAGAATTATTGAGATTCCTCCCATTACTGGCACTGGTATAGTTTGAAGTATAACACCAAATTTCCCTATGAAACTTAATACTATTGCATAACATGCTGCTATTCTTAAAATTGCAGGGTCATATACCTTTGTTACTGCTAAAACCCCTGTATTTTCTCCATAAGTTGTATTTGCAGGTCCACCTAAAAATCCTGCTACTACAGTTGCAACACCGTCTCCTAAAAGAGTTCTTGAGATACCTGGATTAGCAAAAAAATCTTTCCCTACTACTGCTCCATTTGTTGTTATATCCCCTATATGTTCTATGAAAACTACTAGAGCTATTGGTGCTATTGCTAAAACAGACGTAAGGTTTATTTCTGGAATTGTTAAAATATCTTTTACTGCCTCAGGTGAAAATCCAATCCAGTTAGCACTTTTTACTACTTCAAAATCTACCATTCCTAAAAAAGCAGCAGCTATATATCCTACAACTACTGATATAAGTATTGGAACTAATCTAAAAAAAGATTTTTCTAAAACTGATATAGTTATCATTGAAATAATTACTATAAGTGCTACAATAAGGCTTTTACTTTGGAAAGTTCCATTGGAATATCCTGCCATACTAAGTGCTACTGGACTCATTCTAAGACCTATAACCATTATAATCGGACCTACTACAACTGGTGGGAAAAATGATTTTACTCTCTCTACTCCACAAATTTTAATAACTCTAGACATTATAATATAAACTATTCCCGCTGAAATTATTCCACCTTTTACCGCTCCTATTCCACCTTCTTTTAAAACTAAAGATATAGCTCCTATAAAAGCAAAAGATGATCCTAGAAAAACTGGTACTATACCCTTAGTGCATAGGTGAAATAAAAGTGTTCCTACACCAGCTGAAAGAAGTGCCACTGAAGGATTAAGTCCTGTTAAAAAAGGTACAAGTACAGTTGCCCCAAACATTGCAAGAACATGTTGTAATCCCAATACTAATTTAGTTCTTTTTTTAATCATAATTCACCGTCTCCTCTTAACTTTTATTTTTTTGTTTATTTAACAATTTTTTCAAAAAAAAAGTAGCTATCCAAAAGACAGTTACCTTTTTAATTTACCCATAAATTCATTTATATTTACTATATATCTAAAATGTTCTCCATCTCCAACTAACTCTTCATTATGAAAAACTTTAACTATAAACTCTAATTTTTTTCCAGTTATTTTTTTTAATACTGATTCACATCTTATTTTATCTCCAACTAAATTAGCTTTCAAATGCTTAATATTAACTGAAATTCCAACAGTTGTAGTTTCTTCATCTAAAGAATTTTGAGCCAATAAAAATGAAGTATTTTCCATAAACCCTATCATCATTGGCGTAGAAAAAACTTCAAGTGTTCCAGAAGCAATTTTACTAGCAGTTTCATTTTCCAAGATTATTTTTTCTTGTATTAAACTCATTCCTTCTTTTAACATAGGTACACTCCTTTAATTTTTTCTTAAAGAATTATACAATAAGTATAAGTTTATGTCAAACTATTTTTATTTTTGGATAGTGTCTTTTTTGGGTGTAAGAGTTCCGTGAGATAGAACTTCAGAATATACACCACAATTAGTAAAAAAGTATCAAAATACAGTAGATTTTCTTGTTTTATGTTAAAATTTTATAATCGAATCATATTTAGATACCCAATCAACTGGTAATATTCTTAATTTAAATATATCTATTTTAGATTTTTTTATTAAACTTTGCAGTTCTTTCTTAAGATTTTTTCTATCCTCATCTGATATCAATTTATTTACTGCATAAATTCTTGAAAATAAATCTGTTTCACTTTGAAGTAAATCATTTTGCTCTGAATGATCCAATCTTACAACAGAAGATGTTCTCCCAACTATTCTATTATGGTGCGCACAAATATTTCTTAGATTTCTAACTGCCGATAACCATGACTCTATTATTTCAGTATCTATTTTAGTGTAGTTTTTTCTCTCATATCCATACTCTAAAACCTCTTTTTTCAAGTCACCTCTTAAATATGAATATAATGTTTCAACAGTTCCAAATTCAAAATAAGAAAAAGCAGCCCAACAAGGTATTTTTTTTCTTGAACGAATACCTCCAGTTCTGTATTCCATAAATTCAGGATATTTATGTGCTTTATTTCTTATATCTCGCTCTTTTTTTATTAATTCATTTTTAAACGTAGAATAATATTTTACATTTTTTTCTTTTTTCTTTTTATCTCTTTCTCCCTTACTTTTAGTATAAAAAGAATCTTCTAAGTAAAAAACACTATTTTTTTCTTTTAGTGAAACTGAATTTGATACAGCCGTTTTAAATTTTATTTCAACTTTTTTGCAATAAAAAAATAACATTTGTCTTAATTTAACATCAAAATCGTATAAAGCAAGAAACGTCTCTTGTTCTGGTTTCTTTTTTAATATTGATGATAAAGATAATAAATATTTACCATAACGACTTATTCTAAAATAACCTGAATAATCTAATAATTTTTTTATTTTATCTTTCCTTTTAAATACAACATAGTTCTTCATTAGTAGAATTTGTTGTTCTAATGTATAAGGAATATCTATATTGGGCATAAAAAATCCTCCTAAAAAAAAAAGAATGGATATACCACTCTCAATCCCGCAAATGGAATATTTGGTTTAGGGCATTACCCACGCCTTCCAACGGTTCTATATATAGAATACCATACTGTTGTTTTTTTGTCAAAAAAATATTCTGTATGGATAGTGTCAAGTATTTGTAGGTAAATTTTTTAGAAAATTTTTAACTCCCCATTCTATAGTCTTTACCTCCTCTTAACTTTCGTCTATTTTTATATACTTTGCTTTTGACAAATTTTTATAGCTCTATAATACTGTAAAACCTTATGTTTATTAGGTTTTACAGCTTTTTTCTAATCACATTATTAACCTCTTATTCCTTGCATAGTTTTATATAATTGATTTACGTTTCCTGAAGATAGCACTGGAATATTATTTAAAGTTTCATTTGCTACTTTTTTTATTCGCTTAATATTTTGTATTGAG
>JBOFOQ010000045.1:0-8019 GCA_051659505.1 Fusobacteriaceae bacterium | reverse complement strand
AATTATTAAAAATTAACAAAGAAGGATAACCCCCCTCATTAATATTAAATTGTAAATCTTTAAAAAAAGGATTATTAAATAGTCTTTTATAGTCTTTGTTGTTTGATAAATTTAATAAGTAAGAAGCAAAAGAAACACTACCAGTTTTATTATTATCAAAAAATAAAGAATCTACTATTTTATCTCTGTTATTATCAAATATTTCTCTACTAGCAGAATATATAAAATCTTTCAAAGAAGACATTATTTTATACTTAGTTTCTAAGTCTTTTGAAGGAATTGCACTCTCTTCTATATCAGATATGATAGAGGATAAAAGCCCTTTATCATAAGGAAATAAACTATTGTACATATTATATCCTGAAGCAATTGAATTTATAATTTTATGTGCATAATGATTATTAGGTTTTATGAACAGTATTGTATCATTAGTGTCATTTTCTGAAATTTTTATGTAACCTTCATCTATTAGACTTTCCCCTAAAAACTCATCTGTCGAACTTATATTTTTAAAATCACCAAAAAGAGCTTTTTCATTAGTAACATTTTTTATTTTGTTTTCTGATAAATCTACTAATCGTTGTTTTAAGGCGATAACATTAAAATAAGAAATGTCCATACCATTTTTTTCAATATTTACAAATTGTTGTAAATCTGAATATTTAGAAGCTGCCTTTTTTAATTCTAAAAAAGATTCAAATATAGTCCATTGTTGTAAAGGTTTCATATCCTCTTCTAGTATATTATCCCATAATTCTTTAGTTGTTAGTGTTTTTCCTGCTTTTTCTTTTACTTCTTTTCTTAATTCTCCATAAAGAATAATATCTTCCCCACCTAGTACATCATTAGGCAATATCTGCCAAGAGTCTTCTAAATCTCCCCCAAACTCTTCTAATAATATGTTTTTTACTTGCTTTTGTGTATCACCAAAGACATTCTCAGTTGATGAATTAAGCCTTTCCATTATTTCAGCATATCTCCTTAAAATAGGTTGATTAATAAATAAGGAAGAATAAGATAAAGTTTCTCCGTTTACTTTTATACCATCATTATCTATACCATTTGCTTGCAGTATTTTTAGTACAGACATAGTATATTCATTTTCATTCCTTCTCCACATAACATGTAACTTTTGGTTATCTACAGAAGAATTTTGAGATTCCATTGCAAGTTCTGAAATTCTAGTTCCATTATTTTCAATTTTTCCCATTATACCATCAAATACTTGATTTCCTAAATGTATATGAAAATAAGTCTCAACTTCTTTATCATCTATAAGTTTAACGCTCTCTATAAGTTTATGTTCAAAATCAGATTGTTGAAATAAAGAGTTCATAGCAACAGCATTAGAGTGTTCTCCAGTACCTATTTTTCCAGCATTACCTGACTTAGCAATTTCTCTTTGTCTGTTAGGAGAGTAAATATTGTATATATCTGTTTTTTTAGAGTCTTGAATTTTCTTATCCATCTTATTTGCAGTATTTTCTGCATTATCTGTAGATAATACTTTATTTATTAAAGACTGTACTCTTGTATCTGTAGAAGAAAAGACAGATTTATAAAGAGAAACAATATTATTTTCCAATACCTGTTCTTGTTTCTCTTGTCCTCTAATGCTTGTCATATAGTTATTATATGATTCTTTTAACTTTGTATCACTATTAAACTCCTTTTTTAAACTTTCTAGTAAATTATGAAATTCTTTTTTTAATTCTTCATTTTTTTTATCAATTATACTATTAGGTATTATTTTAGACCTTAATTCTATAATTCTGTTTTCTAAATCTTGTTTTATTACACTTCTATTTAACTCATTTTCCAAATCCTGTGTATAAATAGTGTCTAATTGATTATCTTGTATTGCATTTTCTAATATTGCTATTTCAACAAGAAGTTCCTTATTACAGATAAGTAAAGGATTATAAATTATTTTTTCTTCTTTTTCATCAATTATAAAGTATTGTTTAAATAATTTATCTTTTTCTTTAAAATATTCTTTTTGCAACAATCTGTAATTTTCTTTCCCTAAGTCAGAATATTTTATTCTTTCTAACTTCCCTGCATTATTTTTTATATAGTGATAGTTATAAAAGTATCTTGTATCTATATCATAGTCCTCTCCCATCTGTATAGTATGGTCTTTTGGTACTATAAGTAAATCACCACAAGTGTGAGGAAGAAAACCAACAATTTCTACTATAACTCCCGATTGGTGTGATGAAGTAGGTATTCTAAAAGAAAAGAAGCTTAATAACTCAGAAGGTATTCTATCTGTGTCTAATAGTCCATTTTCATCAACATACTCTCTTAAATCAACATAATCATATTGTCTTGTTTCTTTATTAAAAACTTTAAGTTTACTAGCCATAAAAACTTGAGCATACTGTAACTCTCCTTCTTCATTTACTGTAGCCTGCAGTCCTTTTTTAGGGTCAAATTTTTTAGTAGTTATTAAACCTTTTCTTTTTAGTTCTTTTAAAGCATTTTCTTTATCTTCTCCATAACCTTTAAAGTCAAAACCTTCTTGAGAAGCTACTGGAAGAGAAAAACCTGGGAGAGTTAAATTAATACTGTTTTTATTTATTATGCTATTTAATACAGATTCAAACTTATGAGAATTAGGCATCATAGGTAGAGGTAACTTAAATATGGCTTTTTTAACCTTATATTCATTCTCACTTATTTCTTTTTTTGTAAAATAACTATTAATACCATTTATGTCAACAACATATATTAATTCTAATGCCTCTCTGTCTTGTTTATTAGTAAGCCTTTTATTTAATAAATCAACAATTTTTTCCATTGCCTCTACTTTACCTTCTGCAATATCCTTATAGTCTGTTATTCCAAACTTTCTGAATAATTTATCTTTTAATAGTTTTTGTTGTTTTTCATATAGCTTTTCATATAACTTTTTTAAAGTTTTTCCACTAACTTTTTCTTTATACTCAATACCTATTTCTGCTAAAAGCTCTTCATCAAAAATATTAGGAAATACCTCCTCTTCTATTTTACTTATGCCATCTCCTAATAATATTTTTTCAAACTGAGTAGCTAAAAGTGTCCTGTCTTCTTTTCCTTTTTCTGCATTTTCATCAGAATGAAAAGGTTTATCTTGTTGAATAAAAAAGTTGCTTTTATCTAACTCAACGGTAGCTTCAGATAATAGTTTTTTATTTACCTTATCCTTATATAATTCGTTAATTGAAATACTATTTTTTACAGCTCCTACTTTATTTGCAGAATCATAAGAAGCTCTAACTGTTATTTCAGGCAAACCCTCTTTATCATATTTTTCTAAACTTTCAAGATTTCTTCTTAACCTTTCAAGTTTAGGACTTAAAGCGGTCAGTTCTGGTAATAATGTAAATGTAGAAGATTTAATATAAACATCCCTAGAAAGACTATAACCATTTACTTCTTCAAAATGTACACCTGAGTATAAAGGTTTAGTAGGTTGCATAATGGCTTTACTTTTTAACTCTTTCTCAGACTCTTTCCATTTATTTTCCTCTGTTATATCTCCTTTTTCAATTATATCTTTATCTTGAGCAACTAATTTATCATGTATCTTTTTAAACTCTTCTTTAGAAATTATACTTTTATTTTTTAATAAATTTAAATTATCTCTCCAAGTATTATACTCTTGAGCATCTGTAGAAACAGTTTTAAAATAATTACCTATTAAAGGAAAACCTTTTTGAAAACTTTTTAATAAGTTACTATGTCTCTCTTTTTGTATATCTGTTCTTTCATTTTCATAGATATTGTCTAGTTTTTTAAACTCTTTTATATGACCTTTTATTTCTTCGTATTTTTCAGGATACGATTGTTTTACTAATGAATCTAATACTTCTGAAGCACTCTCTACATCAGATAACATTACTTGATAATATTTTCTATTGCCTTTTGAATTAGGTTCTTGGTTACCTGGAGATATTAATGCTTTAAGTCTTTTGGCTAAATTATCATGCACATCCTTAAACATTTCTACAGTTTTAAGTTTAGCTATTGGTATAATAATTTCTATTTTTTCTTCTAAAGGCAAAAGACTAATAGATTGTGCAGCTAAAAGCTTTGGAAAATGCTCTTTTATATGGTCAATAATTAATTTTTCCTTAAATCTTAATTTAATTTGTTTTCTATTATTTTCAGACATTGAAGGATAATAGTATCCTATTAAATCTTCTATATCTACAGAAGGTAAACTAAAACTAAGATTTTTACCCATACCATCTTTAAAATAATTTGCTACATCTCCTGCAAAAAGATTTTGAATTTCTTTTTGTTGTAACATACTGTTTATTATATAATCATAAGAAAGGAGGTTAGCTTGTGCTAACGTAGTCATTTTTCCTTTGCTTTCTAAATATTTATTGTCAATAAAATTTAAATTGTCCTCTGTATAAATACCGTTTCTAACTAGCAGCCCTTTCTTTCCATCTTTAGATATTAATTCTGACACTTCAGAATCTAAATTTCTTTGTATTTCATCTTTTATTTCTCTATTATACTTCTTTATAAAAGAATTAATATCTTCTATATGAGGAGTTCCCTCTTCTCCATAATTACTAAAGACATCAATTAAAGGTCTTTTTATATCTTTTCCATTAATATCTTTTGTTTCTATTAATAAAGTATTTAAAGAAGGCATAGAAGCAATAAAAGCAGCCCCTGCATTATGACCTTTAATATTTACCCCTCCACTTTTTAGATATTGAGATATTCTTTCTAAATCTCCTGCAATTAATTTATCTAATAGAAAAGTCAAAATGTTATCATTTAACTTATTAATACTTCCAGGCTCAAAGTTTGATAATTGCAAATCAATTAAAACAGTCATTAAAAGAGGAGTCTGAGAAGAATCAGATAGTGTTGGAAAAGGCATAACACCTTTCCTTAAACTAATTCCTTTTTCTGTTTCGTAAGTACTATCTTTTATTTTACCATCGTTGTGAGCAAAAAGCCCAAATAAAGTAATAAAAGAGTCTTTATCAGATAAAGAAACAACAGTTTTTTCTTTTTGTGTAGAAACTTCACCTAATTTTTTTAAAGCCTCTAAAGAAGCATTTATTACATTAAAGTAATCTCTAAAATCAAGATTTTTATTAAGCATTTCTACTACAAAACTTTTAGACATAGTTGCAGTCTTAGTAATTTGGTCTCTATATTTTTTTTCTCTTTTTAATTTTCTTAAAATGTTTGTTATTCTTTTAGGCTGTTGGTAAGCATTTATTGTTTTACCTGCAATATATACACTAGACACAGGATTAAAAGACATTAAATTATCTGCTTTTATTAAAATTTTCAGAGCTTTTGTTGTATTTGTTATTAACAAATTTAGCTCTGCTTGTTTTTTAACATCATCTACATGTTTATGCGAAAAAGCTAAAATTTTTGGTCCAATTTTTCCTATACCATTTTGTGTTTTTAATCCTTCGTTTAAATTTTTGTGTAATAAATCAACAATTTGATTAGCAGCAGTAATACCATATTCCCCTTTTGTATCAGGGTCTATTGTGTATAAAGACATTTCTGCATTGCCAAATAAATTATCTTTTAGTTTTTCAAGAGTGTTTGTAGCCAGTTGAATACCAAAATATGACAAATATTCTTTTACTGTATTAATATTTACATTTTTTTGTTTTTTTTGAAGTTGTATATCTTCGTACAACTTAATAACTTTATTGGCAACATCTGGTTTAATCCTATAAAAGCCCTCTTCAAATTTTTCAATTAAAGGAGAATTTCTAAATGATTGATTCCATTTTTGTCTTTTAACAATAGCTGGATTTTTTGAGTCTGCATTATTTTTTTCTATTTTAAAATTATTAGATTCATCTTTAGAGTGCATTACAAAACACATTTCAGTTGTTGATTGATATAAAAAGTATAGTACTTCATTTATAACAGTATTTTCTTCTTTTTCTAACTCTTTAAGCCTATCTAATATCTCTTGATAAAAACCAAATTCCACAGGATTATATTTAATTTTATCTTTAATCCTTAGTTCCACTTCTTCTAATGTATTGTTATTTACTTCAGATAGTATTTCTTGTAAAGCATATAGTGTTTGAGAAAAAGGCATATAAAAACTAAAACCAGCAAATCCTTTTTCAGAAATTCTGCTATCTTTAATTCCAGCCAATAATATTTTTACCTTTAAAGATACAGAAGTCTTAATATCATGTTCAAAAGACTCTTTAGAAAAATCCTTTATAAAATAAGAAGCAAAGGTAAGTTCTTCTTCTGGTGCTAAATCAAACAAAACATCTAACATTTCTTTAACACTACCATCATACTGAGATATACCCAATATATTGTCCCTATTACTAGATAAAAATTTAGCTTCTGCAAATTTGCTTTTATCTAATAAATCTTTTTCGAGCTCCTCATATACTTTTATTATTTCTTCAAGTAACTTTTTTTTATTAAAAGAAGAAGTTACTTTTATTCTTGAAAGAGTTTTGTATAATATTTCATTATTAATATCAATAATATCATTATTACCAAACTCTTGCTGTTTTATGTGGTTAAAATTAGACTGCTCTAAGTTTATTTGTGATTGTTTTATAAAATTCTTAAACCTATTTATATCTTGTTCATTTCCTAAAATATGGATTTGCTCTGGTTCAAAGACAATATAAACATCGTTTAAGAGTGGGTCATAAGTATTTCTAATAACTAGCCCATCTTTATTTTCTTCCCAAGCTTGTTTAGTTCTATTAACATAAGTCTCTGTCCTATAGTCCGAACCAAAATCATCAGTCTCCTTTAAATCTTTTACATTTAATAAGACATTAAATACTCTACTTTTAGCTTGTTCCTTAATGTATTCATCTTTCTCTATTAGTAGTTGTTCTTTTACTTTATCTCGTTCTTCTTCAAATTCTTTTTTTGAAATAAGGATTTTACTGTCTTTGTCTTCTCTATAGTAATTTGTTGGTTTGTCTTTTAACCAATCAACTTTACTATACCTATATTTTTCAGTATTTACAGTACGTTCTAATATTTCTATTTCTTTTTTATCGTGAGGGTTATCTCTTTTATAGTCTTCTAACGCTTCTTTTTTTGTCTTAAAAGGTAAACCAATAGATACACCACCAGATTTTTCTATGCTTTTTATAAGATACTCTTTACCCGACTCTTCAAAAACTATAAAATCTTTACCATCATCTAAATCTTTTATTTTAGCGTAAATCTGAGAAAGTCCAAAACTCCCTTCTACACTTGCTGGTAATTCTACATCATCATCAAATTCTACATCTTTATCTATATTGACAGAATACCCATAAAGAGAATTTTCTACGTTATTAGAAAAAAAGAATCCTAGTTTAGCAGATGCACTACCAGTGTACTCCCCTAATTTTTCTTTTGAAAAACTGTCAAATCCAAAATTAGGAGAACCATGATAAACAATGTCTTTAACTTTGGTATTAGGAAAGATAGTATCTAAATATTGAGAATATTCTTCTTGTGTACCAATACTGGCTAATTCTGAATTAGCTTCAAACAATTCTTTTACCCCTGTTCTAGGTTGGGTCATTTCTTTTTTGACAATATCTTCTTTTAGTATGTCTTTAGCAAGTTCTTTATCAAAATTTACTTCTTCCTGTTCTAGTTTTTGTAATTTTGCTTTATTATCTTCAATATCCTCTTGGTACTGTTCTATTACAACAATATTTGGTTCATTTTTCTTTGCCTCTTTTTCTATATATTTTTCAGAAGTTTCTATAGATTTTTTTAAACCTTTAATTTCTTCTTTATTATCTATTTTAACTTTTTCTTTCTTCTCTTTTTCTTCTAAAAGAGGTAAATGACTATTATTGAAAGATATTATGGGTTGTGCTTCATCTGTCCATAAAGGATTATTCTCTGTACCTACATTAGTAAAAATAAAGGGTGTATGAAAATTATCAATTAATATATCTTTATAAGTAGTTTTTTTATTTAAAGAATTATTTTTTAAGATATATTCTTCAAACTCTTCTACAGAAGTAAACTTACTAATATCTGGTA
>JBOFOQ010000044.1:0-7672 GCA_051659505.1 Fusobacteriaceae bacterium | reverse complement strand
ATGAAAAAATCAAAGAAATTCACAGTCATCTATTAGTAAAAGATTTTCCAGAATTTTTAAAAAAATTCGAACCGAAAGTTTATAGCTTTTTTAATGCAGCAAATCAAAGAATAAAGTATAGTTTAGAAAAACCACAAGGAATATCAGAAGCATCAATAACTGAAATACCTTTAGGGTTAGATAATACACTTTTCAAAATATTATCTACACTAATTGATAGCAAGAGAATTGCAGGAAGTAAGAATGTTGATTTTAATTTTAGTAGTATTTTGGATATGCTTTCTCCGAAAAAGGTTATGGAGGATATTAAGCAACAAAGAAAAGAAATTGCTTATCTTTTTGACAAATACGAGATTTTAGAGGAGGAAGATCCATTAAAATTAGAGTATGCAGACAAATTAAATGTCCAATTTGAAAAAGCAGGAAAAAACTATAATAACATACTAGGAATGTTACCACTAGCAATAGAAGATATTAAATCAAGAGTTTTGATTGGTCAAAATAGTGGGTCAGAAAAATCGGAAGAGATAAAAATTGGAATGCTTACTATGGATGAAAAAGGTGAGTTAAAAATAATTGAAAATAAATCTGTAAAGAAAAATGAGATAGCTATCTCAGAAAATAATAACTCTGAAACTTTAGCTAAATATTTTGAAAGTGATTATGAAGCTATAAATGAAGAACCAAATGATTATATAAAAAGTTTAGTAGTAAGAACTTTTTCACCATTACCAGCGACAATGGAAGATATAAATGTTGAACAGGAAGTTTCTAACTACAATCAATACTTAACGTTTTATAAAGAAGCACAAGAAGATTTTATAAAGGCAATAAAACCCCTTTTAGAGAAAATGTTAGGTGTTAAAGTTTTCTTTGAACAATATGATAAAGAACTAAAAGGAATGAAACCTTCGTTGATAATAAGTAATCTAAAATTAGAAATGTTATTAAAGGGCGAAAATAAAAACGCTTTAGAATTATACTTAAATACAGTGAATCAAAAAAATGATTTTGAAAATACAGTATGGTTTGGAATTTGTCCTTCTATTATGCTAGAAAGTTCAGAAAACAATAAAAATATTAAACAAATATTTAAAGGGACAAATAAGGTTGAGAAACATGATGGAACAACAATAGAAACTCTACAGCTACTAATGGATGTTCTTCGAAAATATAAAATAAGTACATTTTTTAGTATGATTGGAAATGAAGAAACAACATTTAATAATTTAGCAACAACAGGAATAGAAAAATATATAGATAAAACAAAGAATCTTCAATATAAAAATTTCTCAGAGTATTTGGTTCCATGTGTACCTAATTTTACTGTAATACCGAAAGAGAAGTCAAGTGTAATACTAGATTATAAATTAGCGTTAGAAGAATCAAATTTGGCATCAGTAGGGAAAGATGTCGTAAAATTTTGGATAGAAGGTGTATATATAGAAGCATCATATGTAGCAGCAGGAATAACAGCAGCTTATCAATGTCCAGAATATTTAAGAAAAAGATATAAAAAAGTAAATTCACAAGAACCGGGAGTACGAATTAATTTAGAAGGAAAAGATAATAGTTATAAAATTGCAACCACAATGGCAAAAGAAATAACGGGTTATACAGTGGCAACAAAGGACAGTATAAATAGAAATAATTTTGGATTTATATTTTCATCAGATAATGCTCAAAACAACGGGGAAGCGATAAATACAATAACAGTATATAAGGCACGAACTCTAGCAACAAATGAAGATGGCATATTTGAGCCTCTTTACAAAACGATAACATCAACGTATATAGAAAGAAATTTAAGATATATAACTCAAGATTATAAAGAGGATAAAATAAGAGATTTCTTTAGTAATAGACCAGATAGTCCAAAAAATAAGTGGTTGTCGAGACAAGAAGATGTAAATTCAATACTTCAACAAGGTGATGATATTTCTATGGGAATAGATGGAGAAAATTGCTATTTACATATAGGTTTTAATGGAGATATAAAAAATTTAATGGTTGAAATAACAAAAAATTAATTAGTTAATTAAAAAAAATATAAAAGGAGATGTAAAATGGGATTTGAAATAAGAATAAAAGGAAAAAAAGAGGAGATTTTTTTAAAGCAAGATAATATACTAGCGGTTAAGTTTTTATCAGATACTCCAAATGATTCAAATGCAAGAACAAGTGATTTGAGTATAGGAATCGAGGTAAAAGGGAAAATAATAACTCCAGTAAACGGAGAAGAAGCAGATCACACTAAACAAGTAGGGAAATGGTCACTAATACCAGCAGAAAGTTCAGATGCCTATAGAGCGATGAATTTAAAAGTAATTTCAGGAAGTGTAGTAGTAAGAGAAATAGATTTCTCAAATGCTTTTATAGTTGACTACGTAGAGGATTATACAGATAAGGAAGGTGTAGGAGAATATATTTTAACAATGAAACAAAAGAAAGAGAAGTTAGAAGAGGTAAAATTTGAGGGTGGTTACGCTTCTTCTGAAGAGTAGAAAATAAACGGAGAAGTTAGCTTCTCCGTTTATTTTTATTTAAAAAATATAGTTTAGAAAGTGAGAGGTTAATTATGATTATTAAAAATATAAAACCTTTATTCAAAAGAGGTTCAATACTAGATAAAGAAATATTAGAATATCTAAGAGATGATGCTAAAGAATATTTTGAAATGAATTATAGAACCCATTCTAATGGGGTCATAAAGGGATTAGAAATAAGAGTGTGCAATAACAAATTAATGGTAGGACCAGGTATATTTAAATGGTATGAAAATATCTATAAATTAAAAGAAAGTATAGGTATGGAAGTATCAGAAAAAGATGGAGACTATATTTTAAAATTAGAGATTTTACCAAATAAAGAGAATGGAAAAAATAAAATTTCATTTTATCAAATACTATTAGACGAAGAATTGCCAAAAGAAGAAACTATGGAAATATGTAGAATAAAAAGAAGAGAAGGTGCCAATGTAAGAAACTATAATAAATTTATAGGGCATGTAAAAGAATATAATCAAGTGAATTTAGTTAATCAAATTAACTCGACAGCTACAGGGGAAAGAATATCTATTGAACTTCTAAGGCTATTTGCAGAAGAGATATTAGAAAAAAAAGAAATAGATGGAGTTGACCAAATAATATGTTTTAAAATTTTAGAGGGAACGTTAGAAAGAAAATCTTTAGATGCGTATATAAAGATAAAATTGGGAGTGGAAAGTAACAAATATAAAAATATAGATGTTTACTACGCACTGGAAGAGATCCTGAAAAAAGCAAAAAATAAATTTATGAATAAAATATCGAGAGATAATAACATAAAAAAAATGATATTAGAATAATTAAAATTGGAGAAATAATGAAAAATTTATATAAAATATTAGAAACTGATAAAAGTGTAAACAGAGAAAATTTAAAAAGAAAATATAGAGAATTAGCAAAAAAATATCACCCAGATAAATATATGGGTTCAAGCGAAAGAGAGAGAAAAGATGCAGAAAAAAAATTTATGGAGATAAATGATGCTTATATAACTCTTTCAGATGAAATTAAAAGAAGAGAATATGACGAACTACTAAGTAAGTTTTCAGATAAAAATATGGGAAGTAGGAGAAAAGAAGCTTCAGATTCTGGTAATATTTATGAAAAATTTTCTAAAACTGGAGTGAACGATCTATTTAAAAATTTTTTTAACGAAGAAAAGAAAAATAATAAAGAAGAACATGAGTTAAAGGAAAAAACTAACAGTATGTTTGAATCTTTTTTTTCAGTAAAAAGTAAAAAGTAAAAAGGAGTAATAAAATGCGTCTATTAAGAAAATTTTTTATAAAAATGGGAGAAAAAAAATATAAAAAAAGAGAATTAGAAAAAAATAATTATAAGAAATCAAGACTCGAAATTATGATTTGGATAGTTACAATAGTAGTAGCTTTACTATATTTTAGTTCAAATAACTATAGTCCAGCAAGTATAGAATTAGCGTTAGGCATTGTTGCAATAGGTTTAGCAGTGTATATATTATATAGTTGTATAAGAATAAAAAAAGAATTTAATGAATATGAGCAAGGTCAAGTGGTTCGTGAGTTTAGAATTGTACAACAAATAGAGGATAAAAGAGAACTGGCAAGAGATGTTTTAACTCAATTAATTTTAAAAAATAAAGATGGTTATGATGTAAAAACATGGAACATAGGAAAATCAACATCACTTTTAATAGGTAAAAATTCTAGAGTGAAAGTGGAAATTGACCTATTTGATACTGGGGACTCTCATCTTATAAGTAGAAGCCATGCAATTTTAAATAAAACTGATAAAGGTTGGTATTTAGAAGATTTGAACTCTAGAAATGGAACAGGACTAGAAAGATTAAGTGATAGTAGAAAAATAAAATTAGAAAATGAACCTTTAAAGGTTCAAAGTGGAGATAAAGTATATATAGGTAAAATAGTTTTACTTTTAAAATAACATCATAAAATAAAAAAGGAAGAGAATATGAGCAGAGAATTTATAGGGAAAGATTTAAAGATTTATATAGATGCAATAGAGATAGATAGTAGTGAGTATGTTTTAAAAAAAATGAGAATAGATATGGAGGAAAATAATCATAGTACTTTACATATTGAAATTGAAATAAGAGAGGAATATCGAAAAAAATATACGATAAATAAATTTTTAAAATTAGAGCAAAAAGAAATATTTGGAAAATCAAAATATAATAATAAAAAAATTGAAATTAAATTTAATGAGCTTGAATATTTTTCAGGAATAATAAAAAATATAAAAATAAGAAATGAAAACTCTGAGGGAACAACAACTATAATTGAAGCAAAATCAAAGAGTGAAATATTAGATAGGGTAAAAAAATATAGAGTATATCAAAACATAAATGCAACATATGAGGAATTGATAAAAGAAGTATTGTCTGTCTATCAAAAAGAAGTTAGCTATATAGCCACTGATAAATTAGCCAAAACAAAAACAAATAAAATATTTATTCAATATAATGAAACAGAATGGGAATTTTTAGTAAGATTAATGTCTAATATAGGTTTAGGGATATTTAGTGGAAGATATGGAGAAATTATTTTTGGTTATATAAATAATGAAAGTAAAAGAATGGAATTTAAAGCTAAAAGTAATACTTCTTATTTGTTGGATGAAAGAGGAAACGTTTGTACAGAAATAATAGTAGCAGAGGCTTATTTATTAGGAGAAGGTCTATATAAAAATAAAGAAGATTATGGATTTATAAGTTTAGGAAAATTAGAATATATTAATGGTCAATTTAGTGGTGAGTACACACTTAGAAATATAGATTATCGTTATGCTTATATTTCAAATAAAAATATAGAAGGTGGTTCAATTGAAGCAAGAGTAATTAAAATACCTAAGGAAAATAAAGCTGGTATAGCTGTATTACTTCTTAATTTTTCAGAAGGAGTAAAAAAAATAAGCTCAACTAGACAAAAAATAAATAGGGATGTTCAAAGCAAAAGTGATTATTTAGGTGAAAAAGTAAGTTATTATGAATTCCCCTACACGACGCCATATTCAAAGAGTAACACTGGATTTTTTTGTACTCCTGAAATAGAAGACAATGTAACAGTATATTTTCCAATAGATGAAGAAAATTCTGGTTATGTTGCAGGAAGTGTTAATAACAAAGAAGGCATAAGATTTTCTAATCCATACGAAAGAAATTATACTCTTTTAAACGGTGAGAGGGAAAAAATATTTAATTTAGACTTAAAGTCGGATAATTATACTCTTTATGCTAAAGATTTAATAGGTATAAGTGGTGTGAATGTAGTGAAAATAAATTCTGAAAAACAAATTTTAGCAGATAGTAAAGATCAAATAAATATTAGCTCAGACAACATATTAGGAATAAATGCAGGAAAAGAACTTATAAGTACAACAGAAAATTCAATAGAAAATGTAACTAAATTAAAACAAGAAAAATTAGAGATGTTAGATGGTGTTTATATCTCAGGTTATTCAGTAAATGCTCAAAGTAAAAAAGAAATAATAAAAGAAACTTACAGTGTGTTAGCAGGGGATATAATAATGAAGTCATAAAAAAAAGGAAGAGAAAAATGAACTATAATATTAAAATAAAAAATCATTTAGAAACATCACATGAGCTAAAAAATAACGAAGTGAATTATGAAAATAATTATGCCTGTGTTATAGAGGAAGATTCAGATAAAATTATAATTACATTTCAAAAAAAAGAAAAACAAGAATTAGAAGAAAATATATATTCAAAATTAGATAAAATATTTAATAAATTCATAATCGATAAAAAAACTTTAAAAATAATGAATGTAGATGAATTAAGTGAAAATTGGAAAGTAGAGAAAAAAAATCAAATTTTTAATAGTAAAAGTAAAGAAGTAATTTCAATCTTGATGGAGTTGTCAAAATATTTTGAAAATAAAGAATATTTATCAAAATTAATTAGTAATTACTTATTTATGCCATTTATACTATTTTTTATTAAAAATATAAAAGAAAAATCAAATAAATTAGAAATATATGGAGTATTTATAGACGAAACACTTCAGTTTGATGTTGATATATTAAAAAAAGAAGATAAGTATATTTTAGAAGGAAAAATAGACCCAGAATTTGATGCAGTAGATTATAAAAAAAATATCAGAGATTACTTTTCTATTCAGCCAGGAAAACCATTTTCCTTATTAATAGACTTAAAAGGTGAAATTGAATACGATAAATTTATAAAAGAATTTAAAGTTGAAATTAACTTAAAATCTGAAAAATTAATAAATTATACATATAGTATAGAAATATTAAAAGAAGGTTCTCATGAATAATTTTATAACTTATGCACTGGAATATAGAGAAGAATTAGAAAAAGATAAAAAAGATAAAAAAAAAGAAACTGAAAGTTTAAAAAAAATAAATATAGAAATGACATCAGAAGTAGGAAAATTATACTATTTATCAAAATTTATAAAATTTGAATATGTAAGCTCAGAAGAAACTGAAAAGAAACAAACGAAAGAAAGTTCTTTTATAAAGTTTGTTAAAAATTTTTATGATGTTGAAAAGAAAGAACGTAATAGTAAAAAATAAATCAATAGAAAAATAGGAGCAAAAATGTACGCATTAGTAGCAAAAATAATAATATTAGTAACCTATTTAATATTACAAAGGCAAAAATTTGTAAAAAATGGAAAAGCTTCTATACAAATAACAATACTGATAATAGGATTTATATTAGTGTTAAGTACAGGGTTATTACCAACAGATAGAGAAAGAGAGGTTAAGAGACTAAGTAAGCTTTCAAAAATATTAGAAAAACATTTAGAGAAACGATATAACGAAGAATTTAAAATATGGAATTTATCAGGAAGATTAAAATCAACACGAGCAGGAGAGGAAAGATGGGATGAGGGGTGGATAACTCCAAAAAGATTTGTAGGGACAAGAAAAGAATCTGATAGATACTATGATATGGTAGGATTTATAAAAAACGGCAAAGTAGGAGACACTTACGGTAATGTATTAATAAGAGAAGGAGCAAACGAGTATTACGGAGCAAAATTAAAAGAGTTATTTGGAGAGAATATACTACCAATATTAGAAGTGAAAGGTATGTCTTCAGAGGTTTATTCATACGAGATTCCAGATTACAAAAAACA
>JBOFOQ010000043.1:0-18074 GCA_051659505.1 Fusobacteriaceae bacterium | reverse complement strand
CATTCTCATTACTGCCTCTCTCATGTGAACTAAATGGATGCGCATAGTATACTTTAGTTCGCTCTGTTCCTGGCTCCAATAGCGATGCTTCCATTGAGGGCTGATCTAAAAATTCTACTCCATTATCTACGGTTATTGTTTTAAATATTTTTTTGAATTTTTTCTTATATTCTTTCTCTAGCTTGTTCAATTCTCCTACTACTGATTCTTGTTTTTTATTCGGTATTTTTCTTACTATTTCTTGTCTTGTTACACGTTCTGTTAATACTAGTAGTACGTTTCCTCCTCCATTCTTTTTTCCTATTACACAATCCATCTCCCAGTGCCCGTATTCTTCCCGTAAATCTATCTCTTTAGGACGCTCCTCTATACTTCTTCCTTTTATGTTGTTGTAGGCTAATCTAACCTTCTTATATTTTCTTTTTTTCTTGTTTCTCTTAACTGGTAAGTCTTTATTTGATACTCCTAAAAATATATTCGAATCTATGTAATTGTAAACTGTTTTTACGCATTTTAGAATTTCAGTTTTTTTTATTTGAGGTTGCACCTGGTAAATATGTCAATAAAATAGTTTTTCATTTAAATAAAAAAGAGTAATACTTTTAGTATTACCCTTTTTATGAATTATCTTTCTATTCCTCTATTGTTGTTTTTAATCTTAGTCCAAGTGTCTAATTCATTTTTTATTAGTTCATTATCTTTCATTTTTATCCACTCGGTTAGTCCTATTTCTATTTTTTTAAAATCACAAGTTCCACTGGAAGGATGCTCTAAATCTTCTTTATATTTTTTTAATTCTTTTCTTTTCCCACACCAGTTAATTTCTTTCATAATTTCATTTAAGTTGCTTATTGTTCTTACTTTATAAATTTCTAAAGCTGTTTCTTCTGTTAACTTTTTATTTAAATTACAGTATTTATAATCATTTTCAACCTTTTTTTTATAATTACCATTTAACTTGTTTCTATCAACTTCTTCTATTTCTTTATCAGGCACTGGTAACATATAATCATATCTTATCAATGCTATTTTAGAGTCTTTTTCATCATATATTATACCAATTCGTTTATTCCATGAAAATGCTTCTACTATTTCTTTTTCATTTTTAAAATATTTATTTTTACTTTTATCTATATTCGAGAGTGGTGCATAATATTTCAAATTATTAATTGAAAAAACAACTCCAATCTTTATTCTATCTTTATTTTTATCCATTATTCGGCATTCTTTTTTCCTTAAATAATTTACATAATCATCATTAATATTATAGAATTTCAACATAACAAATCTCCTTATCTAACAGAAAGAGACTTGGTTATAATTATCCAAGTCTCTTCATTTCCTTACATTAACGAGGTAAGGTCTCGCTTTTTGGTTCATTAGATTATCCTTACATTAACGAGGTAAGGTCTCGCTTTTTGGTTCATTAGACTATCCTTACATTAACGAGGTAAGGTCTCGCTTTTTAGTTCACTTTTATTATACTCTTTATTTTTTTTTAAATCAAATATAATTTTTAGGGCTAGTAAATATAAGTCTTTGAGTTGTATTTTACCTTCTAGAAATATTCAATTTCTCTTCCTTTAACTTCATAAAAAGAATTATTGCTATACACAATATCTCCTCTTAATATAGTTGTAAGAACAGTTCCACCAGTTACCATAGAGTGATAAGGAGTCCAGCCGCATTTAGAAATAACATTTTTATTATTGATTGTATACACATTGTTTATATCTATTATTACTAAATCTCCATAGTTGCCTATTTTTATTTCACCTTTTTTTAAAATATTAAAAATCTTAGCTGGGTTTTTACACATAAGCTCAATAAGTCTATAAAGAGTAATTTTATTTTCCTTTACTCCTAAAAGCATTAATTCAAGAGAATTTTCCACACCAGGAATACCAAAGATAGGTGCCTTCATTTTTTCTTCTAAAGTATGAGGAGCATGATCAGTTCCTATAGTGTCAATAGTACCGTCTTTTAAAGCTTCCCAAAGGGAAGTGTTGTCATCTTTAATTTTAAGTTCAGGCTTCATACGTAAAAGTAATTCATTTGTCTTAGAACCGTTCTTATCCTCTTGAGACCAAAATAAATGATGGGGAGTTACTTCTCCGAAAACTTTTACTCCATTTTTTTTAGCTTTTCTCAAAGAGTTCACTTCACTACTTTTAGAAAGATGACAAAGATATAGAGGAGTCTTAAATTTATCAGCAAACTCAATAGCACTATCAACTTTTTCCTCTTCAGCATGAACTGATATTAGTTTAGAATTTTTAAAAAGACTTTCAATAGTTTTAATATTTTCAACTAACATATCCCCTGTTGACATATTTAAAAATAACTTTGTAGATGCAGTGGAATTCTTAACTTTTAGTATTTCCAAAGTGTTATCCTTTTTACTTCCTCCAAAGTGAAAACCATAATCCACATAAGAAC
Source organism: Fusobacteriaceae bacterium (assembly GCA_051659505.1). Classification (GTDB taxonomy): domain Bacteria; phylum Fusobacteriota; class Fusobacteriia; order Fusobacteriales; family Fusobacteriaceae; genus JAGNZR01. Next base: position 15,635 of record JBOFOQ010000043.1, on the reverse strand, counting down.
GATTTTTTGAATTTTTTCTTTTTTCTTCTAAAATATCTAAAGAAATAGTATTAGGAATAGTATTGGGCATATCTAAAAAAGTAGTAATTCCCCCTTTAGCACAAGCTTTACTTCCAGTAAGAAAATCTTCTTTATGAGTAAGTCCTGGGTCTCTCATGTGAGTATGAGGGTCGATAACTCCAGGAATAACGTAATTAAAATTTGCATCAATAATTTTAAAATCAAGGTTATTATTAAAGTTATTTTTATTATTGTTTGTATGACTATTAATATTTCTTTCTATTTTTTCAATAATTCCTTCATCATTAATTAATATATCTGTAATGGTAGTTAAATCTTTTTTTAGTGAAGAAAGTGCTTGAATATATTCTCCCACAACAATTTTTGCATTTTTAATTAGTAACATATTATACTTCAACTCCGTAAGTTTGTGGATTTTTATTCCATTTTTTAGCTATAAGAAGTTCATCTTCTGTAATATAGTTCTCTGTTTTTGCTACCTCTAATAATATTTCAAAATTAGATAGAGAAGACCACTCTATATTATCTAGAGAAAATAAATCACATGCTTTTTTAAATTCATATGAAAAAATAGAAAGTACTTGAGTGTATGTAGAACCTCCTTCAAGGGCAGCTTTAACAGCTTTAATAGAGCTTCCACCTGTTGAGATAAGGTCTTCAATAATTAAAACTTTTTTTCCTTTAAAATCTGCTCCTTCTATTTGTTTTCCTGCTCCATGAGCTTTTTTCTCTCCCCTAATATACGCCATAGGTTTATTTAGTTTCATAGCTATAAAAGCAGCCCAAGGAATACCAGCAGTTGAAGTTCCAGCTATAATGTCAAAATGAATTCCGTTTTTCTCTAATTCTTTAATTTTATTTATAAAAGCTTCTACAACAATATTTCTTTCTTCAGGAAATCCTATCATCTTTCTATTATCACAATAAATAGGACTCTTAATACCTGAAACAAATGTGAAGGGAGATTTTACATTTAATCTAACAGCCTGAGTTTTTAGTAAAGCTTGTGCTACAACAATATTATCTTTCATAATAGTTACTCCTTTTAATTTTTATTTTTGAACATATACATAAAAAAACAAACGTTTTTTATAAAAATCAATATACTCTAATGTATACGAATAATAATAAAATACAATTCTTACTTTTTTACTTTAAACTTGTAACGCTAATTTTATTTCATCTAAAATTAGATTAAAAGCAAGCTTAGGGTTCTCATGTTTAGTTATAGGTCTTCCTATTACTAAAAAATCACAACCGTTTAAAACTGCGTCGTGGGGAGTCATAATTCTTTCTTGATCATTAGCAAGAGACCAAAGAGGTCTAACACCTGGACATATGGTTTTAAAATTATCTCCACACTGTTTTTTTATGTGTCCAGCTTCCCAAGGAGAGCAAACAATACCGTCTAAACCACTATGTTTAGTAATTTTAGCTAAATTTAATGCTAGTTCCTTTAAAGATAATGTGGAGTTAAAAGTTTCTTTTAGTTCTACTTCATTAAAACTAGTTAATATTGTAACAGCAATAACAAGAACATCTTTGTTAAATTCTTTAACTTTCTTAGCAACTTCACTCATCATTTTTGCTCCACCACTAGCGTGAACATTAAACATAAAACATTTTTCCTTAGCTGCGAAAACAGAAGCCATAGCAGCAGTATTAGGTATATCGTGGAATTTTAAATCTAGAAACACTTTTTTATTTTTTTTCACTAAGTAATCTACCATACTTCCTTTGGAGTTTAAAAAAAGTTCAAGTCCAACTTTATAAGTACTGGCACTATTACCTAGTTCTTCTACAGTTTTCTTTGCTTCTTCAATAGTTGGAAAATCAAGTGCTATAATTATTTTATCTGATATATTCATTTTTTTCTCCTATGTTTTAAAGTTTTTATAATATGCATCCTTTAATATCTTGAATATTATTTATAGAGTTTTCATTGCAGTATAAAAGTAATCCGTTTTTAACTTCCACAGGAAGAACAGGATTAACAAAAATTCCAGTTCCAAGAGAAACAAGAGTAGCTCCAGCCATAATAAACTCTAAAGCATCTTCAGCAGAGTTAATTCCTCCCATTCCAACAATAGGAATTTTAACAGCTTTCGCCACTTGATAAACCATTCTTAAAGCAACTGGTTTAACAGCTGGTCCAGAGAGGCCTCCCATAATATTTCCAAGGATAGGTTTTCTAGTTTTTATATCTATTGCCATACCTAGTAAAGTATTTATAAGGGAAACTGCGTCAGCTCCGTTTTCTTCCACAACTTTTGCAATGTAGGCAATATCAGTAACATTAGGTGATAATTTTACAATAAGTGGTTTGGACAATACTTTTCTAACCTCTCTAGTAACAAGACCAGCAACTTCAGGATTAGCACCAAAAGCCATTCCTCCATCTTTGACATTAGGGCATGAGATGTTTAATTCAACAATATCAACTTCTTTTATTTTCTCAACTCTTTTAGCAATGGCGATATATTCTTCAAGTGTTTTTCCGTTAATATTAACTATAATTGGAACTGTAATTCCACTGTTTTTAATCTCTTTTAATATTGTGTTTTCAAAAACATCTATTCCTGGATTTTCAAGTCCAACACAGTTTAACATTCCAGCTGGAGTTTCTGCTATTCTTGTACCTAAATTTCCTTCTCTAGGCTCAAGAGTTAATCCTTTTACAACTATTCCTCCAAGTTCATTAGGGTCAAAATAGTTTTTATACTCTAGTCCAAAACCAAAGCAACCTGAAGATGTAATAATAGGATTTTTAAATTTAAATCCTAAAAAAGTTGTTTCTAATTTCTTCAAAATAACCTCCGTTAAAATTTTAATTACAACAAACAGTAACTTCATCAAAATTAATAAGATACTCTTTTTCCATAACATCGTAACCATTAAATACAGGACCGTCAGCACAAACTTTTTTCATTCCATTCTTTGTTTTAATAGAACATCCAACACAAGCTTTGACACCACATGCCATTCTTTCTTCTAGGGAAACTTCAATTTTAATATTCTCACTTTTAGCAACCTTATAGATAGCTTCCATCATTTTATGAGGTCCACATGTTAAAATTTTATCGTATTTACCCATAAGTAAAAGGGACTTTAAAACTTGAACAACATTGCCGTGAGTTCCGTAAGAACCATCATCTGTAGCTATATGAGTAGAAATATTTGAAAGATCAAAATTATCTAAAATTTTAATATGTTCCTTAGACCTAGCTCCAGCAATAAAAGTGATATTATTATTAAAAGCTAGAGTTTCAATTGTAAACTTCATAGGAGCAATTCCCATACCACCACCAATTACAAGTATATTTTCATTTTTTAAATCAGTGGAAAATCCTTGACCTAAAGGACCTTGTATTTCTATAAAGTCATCTTTTTTTAATTTTGAAAATTCTTTAGTTCCTTTCCCTTTTGTTTCAAAATAAAACTCAAGTATTTTTTCTTTTTTGTTAACATAATGTAAACTAATAGGTCTTCTTAAAATAGTTATTTCATTTTTACATTTAAGCATAAAAAATTGTCCAGGTTTAGAGTTTTCTATACATTTTTCACTTTTAATTTTTAATAGATAATTATCACTACCTAGTGAGCAATTATCTATAATAAGACAGTTTTCTAAAAACATAAATCCCCCCTATATTTTAAATTATTATTGTTTGTATACATAAGTTAAATTATTTTTTTTCCACAATAGTAGCAGTTTTTAGTATTATCTTCTAGAATATATTTATTTTCTGTTTCCTCGTTTCTAGTAATACATTTAGTATTTTTACAAATAATTGAGTTAGAAGTAAAAATATTTTTATTAGCACAAGATACTTTACTAAAATCATTGTTAAAATTACTATTCAATTTTATTTTGTTTAAAGCTATTCCAATTAAAGCTTCTCTAACAGGAATACCATTTGCAGCTTGCTCAAAGTACTTAGCAAATTTAGTATTATCTACATCTAAGGCTATTTCATTAACCCTAGGTAGAGGATGAAGAATTATTAAATTATCTTTAACTTTTTCTAAGTCAGATTTTTTTATAATAAAACTATCTTTAACTTTTTCATAATTATTAATATTGTCAAATCTTTCTTTTTGAACTCTTGTAACATACATAATATCTATATTATTTAAAATTTCTTTAAAATCACTTAATTTATTGTATTTTATATTTTTTTTATCTAAATCCTCTGTTATGTAGTCAGGTATTTGAATTATGTCTGGTGCTACAAAATAGAACTCACAATTAAAAAAAGAAAGTGCTTTTGTTAAGGAGTGAACTGTACGCCCATATTTTAAATCTCCAATAAAAGCTATTTTTAGTCCTTCTATTTTTCCTTGTTCCTCATAAATCGTAAATAAATCTAAAAATGTTTGAGAAGGATGTTCATTAGAACCATCTCCAGCATTAATAATTGGAACTGTAGAAAAATCTGAAATAAATTTAGCAGAACCTTCAAGAGGGTTTCTCATTATAATTACATCTGAATAGTTTTGAATAACTTTTATTGTGTCTCTTAAAGTTTCTCCTTTTTGTACAGAAGTCCCGTCAGGAGAATCAAAACCTAAAACTTTTCCACCTATTTTATATGCTGCAGATGTAAAGGATAACCTAGTTCTAGTAGAGGGTTCAAAGAAGAGAGTAGCCACAATCTTATTGTTAATAAGATTAGGTTGGGGATTTTCTTTTAGTTCTTTTGCTAAGTGCAAAATATCAAGAAGTTGTTCCTTTGAAAAATCAGATATAGAGATAAAATGATTCATAGTAATGCCTCCTAGTTTATTATGCTAAAAAAAAAGAAGTGACAACTATGAAAATCATAGAAGACACTTCTTTATTGAGGGAAATATATAATTAATATTTTTTAAAATATAATAATTAAAATAAAATTTAAAAATGGAAAAGATAAATGTTATTATAGGTTTTAATTTAATTAAATTTGTTTTAAAAAATAAAAACATTTATAATCACCTCTCTCTTAAATTTTTATACTTTTGAGATTTTACCATGAAAAAATAAAAATAGCAAGGTGTTTTTGTTGGAGGGGGAGTTAGTAGGGATTAGCACTGATTTAGGCTTACAATAACATCTTTTAAACTTGTTTTTAATTTATTTACGTCTATTTCATCTAATTTATAAATTAATTTTTTTGTAATAATTCTTTTTTTATCTATTTCTTTTATTTTTCTAACTTTAGCAAATGAGAAGGAACAACTAGGATTTTTTTGATATTTGTTATTATCTATTGTAAAACCTCCTCTATATTTAACTTTAGCTTTTTTACTTGTTATGGGTACAACTAACATTGTTTCATCTTTGTGAGATTTAGAAGATATTATTATACCATAATGTTTTCCATTAAATTCATTTCCTATATTTATTCCAAAATCAATTAAATAAACTCCGTGTATTTCCATTTGGGAACCCTCCATAAAAAAATAGACATACTTAGGAAAGTATGTCTTGTGTACACGTCCTTTAATTTAAGAATAATTAAATAAAGGCTTCTTGAACTACCACGTTTCCCCCTTGACTAACAAGGTTCTTGAAACTTATAATAAATTATACGTCTTTATTAAAAAAAAGTAAAGATTTATTATTATTATCTTAAATTACAAGTTTAATTGTTCTGAATAAATAAATTGTTTAAATTTTTTTCTTTTTATGATATCATTATATATACTCATGATTAATCTCCTTTCGCTGACGTTTAATTTGCGTTTTTCCTCAGCATATTGATTTTATCATGAGTTTCTTTTTTTGACTAACGTTTGGGAGAATTCATTATATAACTTAGCTTCGTTTTTAAAGTTTTAATTATATTTTATAAATTAATAGTAATATTTCAATATATTATCTTAATGATTTTTTTAATTTTTTACTTAATTGCTTAATTCACTTTTTATTTCTTTTAAACTATTCATTATTCTAAATCTCTAAAAGTCTCGCATCATTTTTCCTCGAAATATTATCATTTCTAAATTTTTTAAAGTTAATATTTTTAGAAAAAAATTATCTTTTGCAAATTAGAGTCTTTTTTAATAATAAAAGAGATTTAGAAGTCCTCTAAATCTCTTTTGATTTTAATTATTATTTCCTATTTTAGCTAAATATATCCCTATTAAGACAATTAAAATACCAAAAATTTCTTGTAAAGTAAGGTTTTCTCTAAAAATAAAGTAAGAGTATAAAGCTGCAATAATAGGTTGGCTTAAGAGTAAAACAGATGACAAAGTTATATCAATTTTTCCTATACAATAACTCAAAAGACCCTGTCCTAAAATTTGAGATACTAAAGCTAGACCCACAAGAGGAAGTATTTCATTTATAGTTTTTGGATAGTGAAATCCTTCTATTACAAACATAGCTATAAATAGTGTAAGTGCTCCTCCATATCCACTTATAAATATAATTGTCATAGCATCTACTCTCTTTCTCATATTAGAAACAACAAGTAAAAATAATCCATAAAAGATTGAGGTAATAAATGCTAATATATCTCCTTTAAAATTATTTATATTAGGATTTAGCTTTCCAGACATAAGAACAAACAATCCAATTAAAGTTATAAATAATCCAATAATAAAAACTTTTGATAGATGTTTTTTATATAAAAAATAAGAAACTGGAATAACTGTAAAAGGAACTAGATTAGCTAATAAATTAGCGTTTGCTACAGTTGTTAAATGAAAAGATATATTCCAGAAAATTAAATCTAAAGCTAAAAAAATTCCCGCTAAAGAAATTAAGTATCTATCTTTTTTAGATGTTTTTATTAAATCAGTTTTAACAAATGGATAAAGTATTGGCATTGAAAATAAAATTCTATAAAAAGCTGTTGCTATTGGTGGAAGTGAACTTAATTTTACAAAAATTCCACCAGTTGCTAAAAAACAAATCGCCAAAATTGTTAATAATATAAATTTACTTTCTAAAGTAACTTTAGAAGTGCTATTAATTGAAGCCCCTTTAATCATTTAAATCACCATATAATTTTAAAAACTCTTCATTAAAAGGTAATTCAACAATTAACCTTTCAGATGTTTTCCCAATGCTCTTTCTCTTAATTTTTATTCCCACTAAATCTTTTGTGTTTTCACAATGAGTTCCACCACAAGGAACAATGTAATTATCACATTTCCAATATAAAGCTTCATTTTCCTCTGGATGAGAAAACATATTTATTGGAATATTTTTGTCGATATATTCATTACAACGAGATTCTATATGAGCTATTTGTTCAGGAGTGAATTTAAAATCTATTGAAAAATCAAGTCTTCCATATTTATCAGTTATTTTAGCACCAACTATTTTTTTATCAATACCTGAAATCATTTCTTCTAAAACCATTAAGGCTAGATGTAAACCAGAATGATGAAGAGTTGCCTGGGATCTTTTTACATTGTCTAACTTTATAGGAAATTTTTCATCTTTTTCAAATTCGTAATTGTTATCTATATGATGTACAATTTGGTTTTCTACTTTTATGCTAGGAAAATCATTAAAAAAAAGATTTCTACCTTTAATTTTTGTTGTATTATAAAATGGAATTTCAAATCCATCTTTACATCTGATTAGAACTCCAATATCTCCTATCTGCCCTCCACCCTCTGGATAAGCAACAGTTTTATCAAATATTAATCCATTTTCTGTACTTGCAATTAAAACCGCTTCACATGATGTTTGAAATTGATTTCTATAATATATTTTTTCTGTTTTCATAATCGCTCCTTTTAAATTGTTAATAAAAATTCTTCATTATTTGTAAAATTAATTTTATATTTATTTATCTGATTTTTATAAGTTTTTACAATTATTTCATTTTCAGTAATAACTAAATCATCTTTAATTAAGTTGCCATTTATATAAATGTTCATAAATAATGCTCCCCCCTGGATTAAATTCCTCTAATTTTAAATAAATATCAGGATATTGTTCTCCGTATAAATTTTTAATTTTTACAATTGGTGTTCTTCCTACATAATTTAAAATATTCATCCTTTTCTCCTCATTTCTTATTTACAAATATTAAAAAAAATAGTATAACAGTGATATCGGTGAAATATATTTTTAATTCTACAGAACTATAACAGTTATGTCAATGTTATATATCAAAAACTGTAGTACTACAGATGGAGGTTTCATGAAAATTAACTCAGAAGAGAAGAAAACACCTATTTATTTAAAAATTTATGAAGATTTGAAAAATAAAATTGAAAAAAATGAATATCCAGAAAACTCTAAACTGCCATCAATTAGGCAACTTGCTTTAAAGTATAAACTAAATAATATTACAATTATGAAAGCTTTTACTCTTTTAGAAAAAGAGGGATATATTATAAAAAAACGTGGCATTGGAATATTTGTAAAATCTAAAGAATCTTTATTTTACAACACACCATCTAATAATCTTATTGAAACTTTTAAAGTTGGTCAATTAAAACAAAATAATCTTATTAATTTTGCAAGTGGAACTCCTTCAGAAGATGTTTATCCGTTTGAAATTTTTAAAAAATTATATAGTAATGTTTTAGAAGAATATGGCCCTAAAATTATGCTATACCATCCTACTCAAGGTTTAGAGGAACTTCGAGAAGTGATTAAGAAAAATATTGAAGACAAAGGTATTTTTGTATCTAAAAATGATATACAAATAACTAGTGGTTCACAGCAAGGATTGGATTTGATATTAAAAACGCTTTCGTCTAAAAGAAAAAGTAAAATAATTGTAGGAAATCCAACTTATCACGGTGCTTTAAATACTTTTAAAACAAATTGTAAAATTTATCCTGTAGAAATGGAAGAGGATGGCTTTAATCTTATTCAATTAGAAAATATCTTATCTGAAGAAAAAATATCTTTCATATATACGACAATGGATTTTAGTTGTCCCACAGGTATTTCTTGGAGTGAAGAAAAGAAACAAAAGTTAATTTTATTAGCTAAAAAATATAACACTTTGATTGTGGAAGATGATTTTGCATCAGAACTGTCATTTTTTAATACTCCTAGAACCTCTATAAAATCTTTAGATTCTGATAATAAAACTGTTATTTATATTAAATCATTTTCTAAAATAATTATGCCAGGTTTAAGATTAGCATATATGATAGCACCAACTGAGCTTATTTCTAAAATAGTGACTGTTAAGTTTACTACAGATATATCGACATCAGCTCTTGATCAAAAAGTTTTATCTCATTTTTTGAAAGGTAATTTTTTAAAATTACATATAGAAAATCTAATAAAAATTTATAGAGAAAGATATCTTGTTTTAACTGAGAAACTAAAAGAGATTCCTTGTATAAATGTTGTTTATAATATTGATGGTGGTTTTTATATTTGGATAAAACTAAATGATACAGTAGATTCGAGTCAATTTTACTTAAAATGTAAAGAGAATAATATTTTACTTCTTTCTGGAAATGTTTTCTTTTTAGATAATCAGAAAAATCAATATTTCAGAGTGAGCTTTGCAACCACAGATATTCCAGAAATTATAGATGGTATAAATCGTTTAAAAGTAATTTTCCCATAAACGCTAAATTGCAAGTTTAATTGATAGAAATTTTTATTGTATAATTTATTTTTAGTTTATGATACAATTAATAATAAGATGAAGGAGTCTATCAACGTTCTTAATTATAAATTGTAATAAAGGCTCTAATAGGAGAAAGGCATGCTAAGAGAAGAAACATTAATGGAAGGAATAAATACGAGTTTATTTAATATGAATTTTGAATCAAATTTTTCCTATCAGCATAAACTTTTAAATAATAAAAATGAAAAAATAATAACTACTCTAAGAAGAGAATTAGAAGAATGTGAAGAATTTATCATTTCAGTAGCATTTATAACAGAAAGTGGTCTAACTCTAATTTTAGAACAACTAAAAAAATTGGAAGATAAAAATATTAAAGGTAAAATTTTATCAGGAGATTATTTAAATTTTACACAACCTAAAGCATTGCTAGCACTGAAACGATATAAAAATATAGAGTTAAAGTTACTAACTGGCGAAAGTCTTCATTCAAAAGGATTTTTTTTTAAAAGAAAAAATTATTGGAATGTGATTATAGGAAGTAGTAATTTAACCCAAACAGCTTTAACAACTAATCTTGAGTGGAACTTGAAATTAACCTCACTAGAGAATGGGAAAATTATAAAGGATATTTTAGAAGATTTTAATGAAATTTATTCAAGATTATCTGTACTAAGTATAGAGGAAATTAAAAATTATGAATTACTTTATAAGGATATTAAAAATAGATTTAATTACATAAAACATAAAAAAGAGATAGGGGATAAAAAAGAAATTATTCCTAATATGATGCAGGTAGAAGCTCTTAAAAATTTGGAAGAATTACGTTTAAAAAATAAAAGTAAAGCTCTTCTTATAAGCGCAACAGGGACAGGAAAAACTTTTTTAAGTGCTTTAGATGTAAAAAAAGTAAATCCTAAAAAATTTCTTTTTATAGCTCATAGAAAAAATATACTAACTAAATCAAAAGAAAGTTTCCAAAAAATTATAAAACATAAAAATATGGAAATTTACGATAAAAATAAGGGTACGAATTCTGATTATATCTTTGCAATGGTTCAAACTTTAAATAAAAAAGAAAATCTTGAAATGTTTGAAAAAGATTATTTTGATTATATTTTAATAGACGAGGTTCATCACAGTGGTGCCCAAACTTATCAAAATATAATTAATTATTTTAAACCTAAATTTTTTTTAGGGATGACAGCGACACCAGAAAGAAGTGATGATATAGATATTTATAAATTATTTGATTACAATATTGCTTATGAAATAAGACTCCACGAAGCATTAAAAGAAAAATTACTATGCCCTTTTCACTATTTTGGAATTTCTGATATAGTGTTAAATGGAGAATTAGTAGGAAATGAAACTACTATTTTAAATTTATCAAGTGAGGAAAGAGTAAATCATGTTATAGAAAAAATGCAATATTACGGTTATAGTGGAGATAAAATACATGGACTGATTTTTGTTCATAAAATCGAAGAAGCAAAACTACTCAGTGAAGCTTTAAATAAAAAAGGTCTTAAAACAGCAGCACTAACAGGAGAAAGTACTGAGGCACAAAGAGAGAATGAAATAACTAAACTAGAAAATGGAGAGTTAGAGTATATAATTACAGTGGATATTTTTAATGAAGGGATTGATATCCCCTGTGTAAATCAAGTAGTTTTGTTAAGGCCAACTGAATCATCAATTGTTTATATTCAACAATTAGGTAGAGGACTTAGAAAAAATGCAGATAAAGAGTACGTAGTTATTCTTGATTTTATAGGAAACTATAATAAAAACTTTTTGATCCCTGTAGCTATGTCGCAAAATAATAGTTATGATAAAGATTTTATGAAAAAATTTTTAATATCAGGAACAGAACATGTACCAGGTGAAAGCTCAATTGTATTTGAAGATATTGTAAAAGAAAGAATTTTTGAAAATATTAAAAAAACAAACTTTTCAACTAAGAACAATATTCAACATGACTATGAGCTATTAAAAAAGCAATTGGGAAGAACTCCATATTTAAATGATTTTTTCAAAAGAAATATGATAGAACCAAGTGTTATTCTTAAATATAAACATACCTATGATGAAGTTTTATTAATATTTGAAAAAAAAGAGCTTTTAGGAGAATTAAATATTTTAGAAAAAAAATATCTTAAATTTTTATCTCAGCACTTTACACCAGCTAAACGAATTCATGAAATAATAATTTTTGATTATTTGCTAAAAAACGAGAGTGCAGATATAAGTGAATTAACAATTGAAATAGAAAAAAACTTAAAAGTAGAAAATCAAAAATTAAATACAGAAAATGCTTTGAAACATTTATCTAAAGAATTTTTTTTGGGAGTATCAACTATAACAGAATATAGTCCTTTGATAATTAAAAATAAGGAAAAATACGTAGTGAATAAATCCTTTGATTTATCTTTTAATACAAACTTATACTTCAAAAATTTAATTATAGATTTGATTTCTTATAATTTAAATTATGTAAAAAAAAATTATCCCCAAATTTCAGAAAAAAGTATAATTGAATATAAAGAGTACACAAAATTAGAGGCATTTTGGAATTTGAATATGGATTACAATAATGGTTATCAAGTTAGAGGATATACAATATTTGAAAAAGAAAAAAAGGCACTTATTTTTATAACGTTAGATGATTCTAGTTCATTTACAAGTTATGATAATAAAATTTTGGATAAGCAAAAACTTATATGGTTTTCTACAAATAACCGTTGTTTAAAAAGAAAAAATAAAATAACTAAAGAAGGTTTAATTGCCCAAGGCTTTTATGAGCTAGAAATTTTTGTAAAAAAATCTTCTGGAGAAAATTTTTATTATTTAGGACAAGTTGAAAATGTTATCTCAGCTAAAGAAATTTTAAATTCAGAAAACAAACTGCTAGTACAATACGAGTTTAAATTAAAAAAAGAAATAGAACACAGCCTATTTAATTACCTAGTTATCTCAAAATAAAAGGAGGAAAAAATGAAAAAAGATGTAAGTATTCAAAAAATCAAAGAAGATGCAGAAAATTATTTCCAAAGAGGAGAGTTCTTTTGTTCAGAGGCCATTGTAGCTTCAATAAGAGAAAATTTTGAACTAGATATGCCAGAAGAAATGATAGCTATGGCCTCAGGTTTTCCAGTTGGGATAGGAAGAGCTAAATGTGTATGTGGAGCTATATCAGGTGGTATTCTCTGTATAGGATACTTCTTTGGAAGAACAAAAGCAGGTGACTCTAAAGTTAATAGAACTTTAGAACTAGCAAACGAACTTCAAGCAGAATTTAAGAAAAATCACAAAGTTCTTTGTTGTAGTATATTAACAAAAGGAATGGATATGCTTTCAGGAGAGCATAAAGAACAGTGTAAATCTTTTACAGGAGAAGTTGCAGAGATTGCTGCTAAAATTATTGTTAGAGAGTTAAATAAAAACACAAAATAAGTTTAAAGGAAATAAATTTTAACATTTTATTTTCAACTAAAAACATTTTTGAAAAATAAAAATATATCATATAAAAGGTGAGGTTTAATAAATGAATTCAATAATAAAAACAATATTAAAAACAATGTTGATAGCACTCGTATTTACATTTACAGTATTATTGCTAATATCGATATTTATGGGGTACGTGCTATTCACAGGAGGAGGACGAGGAATATTTGAAATTATTACTATAATTGAAGATTTATTTGTGCAATTAGTACAATATATATATGAAGAACTATTGCTAAAATAAGTAACAGTGTTATAGCGTATGAATAGATATTAGAAATAAATAAAATGTAGAAAAGTATTTTAAAGATAACAAGGAATAAATACTATAAAATGGAGTTCTAAAAATTAAGCTACAAATACTTGACACTATCCTAACTTGAAATATCCATTGTAAATTTGCAACTTATATGCTAATATATATTATCTAGGAAGTAAAAAAATGGAGAATCCTTACCTGAGTAGGAGCGATAATGTAGGAGAACCCATGCCATAGTGGGAGAATAAAAATGGAGAATCCTTACCTGAGTAGGAGCGATAATGTAGGAGAACCCATGCCATAGTGGGAGGCGAAAAAGAGATTCAATAATTATTGGGTGTCTTTTTTTTTTACTAGGAGATGAAGATGAAAAAAATTAAAATTATAAAATTAAAAGACCATTATTTTAAACATATGAGTACAAGATACCCTAAGCTTCATAATGAGAATATCGGAATCTATTTTTTTTATGAGGGATTTTTCATTTTTATTCCAATAACATCAAAAATTAAAGAAAATACAAGACCCTATGAGCATAATGAGAAATACCTATCTATAAAAGATAAAAAAGAAAAAAAGATTGGAACTCTATTAATAGAAGATTATATTTATGTAAAACCCCACTTAATAGAATCTATTAAATTAGAAAATGAAAATGATAAAAAACGTAACTTATGGAATAAAGAAATAATATTTTTAAAAAAAAATATTAATGAAATTAATACTAAATTATTAAAAATAAGAAATAGAGCTATAAAAGGAGATGATTATAAAAAAATAAAGTTTTTAAAAGAATTTACCGATAAATTTATATCAAAAAATAGAAAAAAAGCCGAAGAATATTTAGAAAAAGCAACCTCATCTATGGCTATTTTAGAAAATTTAGAAATGAATAATAATAATTTAAGAGCTATTGTAGAACAAAAAACTTTTGAAAATAATTTTATTTATGAAGCGAAAATTTTTATAGATTTATCAGAAGCTTGGAATCATATGAAAAAAAGTTTAGATGAACCTTTAACTTTAGAATATATTATTGATATAAATGCAAGACTTGCAAAAAATCAAGCATTATTTGTAGGAAAGTTAAGAGATCAAAAAAATACAGTTACAAGTGAGTATATTGAGGTAGAAATTCCAATTGAAGAAAATTTAAAAGAATTTTTAGTGAATAATTTATCAGAACCTAAAAATATAGAAGAAAATATTTTAAAATTGTTTTGTCATATAATTACAAAACAATGGTTTTGGGATGGAAATAAAAGAACCGCATTTATAATTGCAAATAAATTATTTATAGAAAGAGGATTAGGAATTTTAATTCTTTCAGAAGAGAATAAAAATGAGTTTATTATTAAATTATTACGTTATTATATTAATAAAGATTCAAAAGAATTTTTATTTTTTTTAAGAGAAAAATGTCTAATAACATGGCATTAAATTGTTTTGGAGATTGCTTTAAGTTAGCATTAATAAAATCATAGTTTAACATTACAAAAATTATAGCTAAGTTGTATAATGAATTGTCCCAAAAGGTTAGTCAAAAAAAGAAACTCATGATAAAATCAGTATGCTGAGGAAAAACGCAAATTAAACGTCAGCGAAAGGAGATTAATCATGAGTATATGTAATGATATCATAAAAAGAAAAAAATTTAAACAATTTACTTATTCAGAGAGATTAAAATTAGAAGCATTACTAAAAATAAAAAATACAAAGAAAGCAGAAATAGCTGAATTATTGAAGAAAACAGTGCGTTCAATAAACCGAGAAATAAAAAAAGGCTTAGTAGAATTAAAAAATACAGATTTGAGCATGAGGATTGAGTATAGTTCTCAAAAAGCAGAGCAAGTTAGCGTTAGAAGGGCAAGTAATAAAGGGAAAACAATCAAATTAGGGAAAGATCACAAATTAGCAAATCATATAGAAAATAAGATAAAGAATGAGAAGTGGTCTCCAGCTGCAATAATTGGAGAAATAAAAGAAAAAGGATTAATTTTTGATACTCAAATATGCGTAAAAACAGTTTACAATTACATAGATTCGAATATATTTTTAGGAGTATCAAATAAAGACTTACCAGTTAAGAAAAACAAGAAAAAAAGAAAATATAAGAAGGTCAGATTAGCCTACAACAACATAAAAGGAAGAAGTATAGAGGAGCGTCCTAAAGAGATAGATTTACGGGAAGAGTACGGGCACTGGGAGATGGATTGTGTAATAGGAAAAAAGAATGGAGGAGGAAACGTACTACTAGTATTAACAGAACGTGTAACAAGACAAGAAATAGTAAGAAAAATACC
>JBOFOQ010000042.1:0-3975 GCA_051659505.1 Fusobacteriaceae bacterium | reverse complement strand
TCTTGCTTCCTCTGTTCCTATTTTTTCTTTTAATATTGCTTCTCCTTCATACCATGAACCACTTGGACTACTTCTTTTTCCTAAAAATAATACTTTGAATTCTTTGCCATATCTTTTTTTAGCTTCTGATTCTATTAAGTCTTTTGCATTACTTCTTGTTGACCATAATTTGGGATTAAAATATCTAGGGTCTTTTATATATACTATTACTAATAATAACATTAGTGTTGTTAATAATATTAGTATTATTAGTTTTATTTTTCTTTTCATTTGCTTTCTCCATTTTAGTTCTAAGTATCATCTATTTTTTATCTCTTATTTTCTTTAAAACAAATTTTATAGCAGTTTCTATATTTTTTATTTCTCTTATCTCTTCTTTACTAATTAATTTATCAATCTCTTTTTTATTATAACCTAAACTTCCAAGAGCTAGGTATAATTCTTCTTCTAATATAACACTTTCCTCTATTTTTTCATGTGATTCTAGAGCTATTATATTTAGTGATGTCATTTTATTTTTTAAATCCAATATAATTTGTTTAGATTTTTTTTCTCCTAATTTTGGAACACTTTTTAGAGTTTTAAAATCCTCTTCTATTACAATTCTTTTTATCTCTCTAATTTCAAAAGATGATAAAATAGCTAGTGCTAAAGATACCCCTATTCCTGATACACTTAGTAACATTTCAAAAATAGTTCTATCTTTTTCCTCTAGAAAACCAATAAGTTTAAAGGCATCTTCTTTTATGTAATTATATATGTATAATTTTTCTTCTTTTTCCACCTGTATTTTTTCATATGTTTTTAAGGAGATAAATATTTTATATCCTATTCCATTTACATCTAATGCTAAATACTCTGGTTTTTTACAGTGTACTTCCCCTCTTAAATATTCAAACATGGCTACCCCTTTTTTATATTTTTTTTATTAGCTAAAACTTTTTTTAAATAATGTCCTGTATAACTTTTTTTGTTTTTCGCCACTTCTTCTGGTGTTCCTACTGTAACTACTTTTCCACCCATATCTCCACCTTCAGGACCTATATCAATTATGTGATCTGCCGATTTTATTACATCTAAATTATGTTCAATTATTATAACTGTATTCCCTTTTTCTACTAACCTATTTAGAACTCCAAGTAACTTTCTAATATCTTCAAAATGAAGACCTGTTGTAGGTTCATCTAATATGTATATAGTTTTCCCACGAGATGTTTTTGATAGCTCACTTGCAAGTTTTATTCTCTGAGCTTCTCCACCAGATAAAGTCGTTGCAGGCTGCCCAAGCTTTATATAATCTAGTCCCACATCTATAAGTACTTTTAATTTTTTTTCTAAATTAGGAATAGCTTGAAAAAAATTATATGCTTCTAAAACTGTCATCTCTAAAACTTCAGCTATATTTTTATTTTTATAACGAGCTTCTAATGTATCTTTATTGTATCTTTTCCCCTTACAAACCTCACATTCTACATATACATCTGGTAGAAAATTCATCTCTATTTTTATTATTCCTGCCCCTTGGCAAGCCTCACATCTTCCACCTTTTACATTGAAAGAAAATCTTCCTTTATTCCAACCTTTAATTTTTGAATCTTTCGTTTCAGCAAAAATATTTCTAATTTCATCAAAAATTTTAGTATAAGTAGCAGGGTTAGATCTCGGAGTTCTACCTATTGGATTTTGGTCTATATCTACAACTTTTTCCACGTCTTCTAATCCCGTTAGTGATTTATACTCTAAAGGATAAACTTTTCCTCCGTTTAATTTATTAAAAAGAGCTGGAAAAAGAGTTTGATTTATAAGAGTAGATTTTCCACTTCCACTAACACCAGTTATAACAGTCATAACCCCTTTTGGTATTTTTGCACTTACATTTTTTAAATTATTACCAGTAGCACCTGTAATTTCAATATATTCCTTAGATTCTCTTCTTATTTTAGGCGTTTTTATCTCTAATACTTTATTTAGATATTGTCCAGTTACCGACGTTTCTGAAGCTAACATCTCATTTGGAGTTCCTTCAAAAACTACATAGCCACCGTTTATTCCTGCTCCAGGTCCTATATCTATTATATAGTCTGCTTGTCTCATTGTATCCTCGTCATGTTCTACAACTATTAGAGTATTCCCTAAATTTTTCAGTTTAGAAAGAGTGAGTAAAAGTTTATCATTATCTCTTTGATGCAATCCAATGCTTGGCTCATCTAAAACATATAATACCCCAGTCAAACCTGATCCAATTTGAGTTGCTAGTCTTATTCTTTGAGACTCTCCCCCTGATAAAGTTTTAGTTCCTCTAGCTAAACTTAAATAATCTAAACCTACATTTAGCATAAAATTTAATCTTTCTTTTATTTCTTTTAATATTTCCTTTGCTATTTTTTCTTGTTTTGATGTTAAATTTAAACCTATAAAAAAGTCTAAGGATTTTCTTATACTTAGTTCACAAATTTCAATTATATTTAATTCTCCAACAGTTATAGACAACACTTCTGGTTTAAGCCTTTTTCCACCACATACTTTACAAATTTTTTCAACCATATACTTGTTTTCAATCTCATCTTTCATAGCCTCAGAAAAACTTTCCATATATCGTCTTTCTAAATTAGTTACCACTCCTTCAAATTCTTTAAGTCCGTGAAAACTATACTCACCGTCATAATCTACACGGAATTTTTTTCCATCAGTTCCTTTAAATATTATATTTTTATCTTTTTCTGAAAGTTTTTCAAAGGGTTTATTCATATCAATTTTAAAATTTTCACACATGGATTTAAATATTTCCCAAGAGTAACCTTTTCTTGCTAGAGCTCCTGGAACATATATCCCTCCATCATTTAAACTAAGTTTTTTATCTAAAATTAGTCTATTTTCATCCACTTCCATTTTTTTTCCAATACCTTTGCATTCAGGACAAGCACCATAAGGAGCATTAAATGAAAAAAGTCTAGAATTTAGTTCAGGAATACTAACATCTTCATGATAAGGACAACTTAAATTTTCACTATATGGATAATCTATCTCATCTATATTTAGTATTATTTTTCCATTTGAGAGTTCTGAGGCATGTTCTAGTCCCTCAGTTAATCTACCTAAAAATTCCTCTTCCTCTTTTTTTATAACTAATCTGTCAATTATAACTTCTATGTTATGCTTCTTATTTTTATCTAAATCTATCTCATCTTCTAAATACAGAATTTGGCCGTTAACTCTAGCTCTAACAAAACCTTTTTTTAATAAATTAATAAACAGATTTTTATGAGTTCCTTTTTTATCTTTTATTACTGGGGCTAAAACAACTAATTTTTGACCTGTTTTGAATTTTTCTAAAACCCCGTTGTATATCTCTTCAATTGTTTGTTTCTCTACAGGAGTATTACATATAGGGCAATGAGGTATCCCAACATGTGCAAATAAAAGTCTCATATAATCGTAAACTTCTGTTATTGTTCCAACAGTGGAACGAGGATTCTTATTGGTTGTTTTTTGTTCTATGGATATAGCAGGGGACAGCCCCTCTATACTGTCTATATCAGGTTTATCCATTTGCCCTATGAATTGTCTTGCATAGGCTGATAAACTCTCTACATACCTTCTCTGCCCCTCTGAATATATTGTATCAAATGCTAGAGATGATTTACCACTTCCACTAACTCCTGTAATTACTACAAAACTATTTTTCGGTATTTCTATATTAATATTTTTTAAATTATGTTGTCTTGCACCTTTTATTATAATTTTATCTAACATAAAATATCTCCTTTTACTTTTTAATATAATTCTATCATGAAAACATAATATATATAAATATAAATTTAGAGAATTTAAATATTGCTAAATTGCAAGTTTAATTGTCCCAAATTTTCAAAAAAATTAATTCATTCAATATGCTAGTTTTTAATATAATTTTTTACTCTATTATTCATAAATGATTTTACTTCAATATGGGGGCAGTAAATTAATTATACTTAA
>JBOFOQ010000041.1:0-4095 GCA_051659505.1 Fusobacteriaceae bacterium | reverse complement strand
TTTTTTCAAACTTACTGAGTTTTGACATTGTTCTTTTTCAAGAACTTTTTTTCTTCTCTATTCTGTTGTTAATGTCCTTTTTGTGCCCAACAAGCTTTTCCTTGTGGACAAGATAAATAATATCATAGATGTTATTTTTGGTCAATAGTTTTTTTTATTTATTTTTATTTATTTTTTATTTTAGTTTATTTTCTTCATAGAATTAACTTTTTTTCTTAGGAAAACTCTATGAAGACTAACTGTTTTTAAAACTCTAATTCTATTTTTTTTATTTCATTTTTTAATTGTCTATAAGTTACACCTGCTGAATCCAGCATTTTTTTAGAAGCTAAGTTTGAATTAGTTCCGCTATACTTATCCGAAAGGTAGACTATTTCTTTTATACCACACTGTATTATAGCTTTAGCACATTCATGACACGGAAAAAGCCCAACATATATACTAGAACCTTTTGTTGATTTCACACTATTAAGTATTGCATTTAACTCTGCATGACATACAAAGGGGTATTTTGTTTCTAAAAATTCCCCCTCTCTTTCCCATGGAAAAACATCATCTGAACAACCTTGTGGAAAACCATTATAGCCTACACCTACAATTTTTTTTTCCTCATTAACTATACATGCTCCTACTTGAGTATTTGGATCTTTACTTCTTTTTCCTGAAAGAATTGCAATTCCCATAAAATACTCATCCCAAGAAATATATTCACTATTTTTCAATTTTTATCTCCTTTACTACATTACTATATTACTATATATAATTAATTATTTTTTAATTCTCAGAAGTAAATCCGCTAAAGCTAATACTGTTATCGCTTCTACTACAACTGGAACTCTCAAAATAAATGCAACATCATGTCTCCCTTGAATTTTTAATGTTTCAATTTTTTCATTTTTAAAATTGTAAGTTTCTTGATTTTTCATTATACTAGATGTCGGCTTTACCCCTACTGAAAATATTATTTTATTTCCATTGGAAATTCCACCATTTATCCCCCCATTATTATTTGTTAATGTTTCTCCACTTTTATTTATAAAACAATCATTAAATTCACTACCTAAACTTTCACATCCTAAAAACCCACTTCCAAACTCTATCCCTTTTATTCCAGGAATAGAGAAAATACCATGAGATATTACCGATTCTACCGAATCAAAAAATGGCTCTCCTAGTCCTGCAGGAATATTCGATATTTCACACCTTATCACTCCACCTAGAGAATCACCTAAATTTTGAACTCTCTTAATCTCTTCCTCTACCTCTTTATTATTGTCTTGATACATTAATTTTCCTATTTTAATAATTTCTGTTTTATACAAAATATCCTCAAAAGAATTTTCTAATATTTTTTTAGCTACAACCCCTCCAGCAACTAGCCCTAAAGTCATTCGTCCAGAGAAATGCCCACTCCCTCTAATGTCATTATAACCTTGATATTTACTAGTACTTGTGAAATCAGCATGTCCAGGTCTTGGATGATTTTTAAAATCCGCATAACCTTTTGAATCTTTATTTTTATTTTTAAAGAATATATTTATTGGGGCTCCTGTTGTATTCCCTTGATAGACTCCTGATAAAAGTTCTGGAACATCCTCTTCTACCCTTTCTGTTGTTCCTACTTTTCCTGGTTTTCTTCTTAATATATCTTCTTTAAAATCTTCAACATCCAATTTTATTCCCTGCGGTACTCCATCTAAAACTATACCTATTCCTGATCCGTGAGATTCCCCATAAATTGATACTCTTAATATTTTTCCAAAATTATTCATAATTTTCATCCTTTTTTCATAGTTTATTAATTCTTACAATTATTTTGTTTTTAATCATTTTAATCATTTCAATAATTTAATTAAAATTCATTTCTACTTTTGGGGTTCCAACATTTCAAATCCTTCTAGTGAAAATTTTTCTTCTTTTGTTTTTGAATCAACTATATCAACTTTTAATTTAATATATAAATCTCTAACTCTGCTATTTAGTACTTTTGTTCTAAATAAATTCCCTAACAATGGAACGTCTCCAAGTATAGGTGCTTTGCTCATACTTTCTAACATATCTGTTGTTTTCATTCCACCTATAAATATCGTATCTCCATTATTTATTGTGATAGTTGTCGATAGTTTTCTACTCACTTTGGGATTATACCCTCCCTTAGCCGTTATAGAAGAAGGATCTCCTGTGAAATTACTAACTTCTACATTAATAATAAGTAAGATACTTTCATCTTCTTTTATTATCGGTGTAACTTCCAAAATTATTCCAGCTATTCCAGTTACTGCCTCTGTGTTTATTTCTCTTTCTTTATCACCTGCTGTACTTACAGTTTTATAAGAAATTAAAGTTTCCTCTGTCATATGAAATTTTCCTTCTTCACCATTAGCAACTAAAATTGATGGAATTGCACTTATTCTTGCATCTGATGTTCCTTCTAATAGATTTATAGAAAAATTGAAAAAATCATTTTTATTATTAAAATATTTAACAAAGTTTATCACACTTCCCAAGCCACCAGGAAGAGATTCTGTTAAAAAACCTACATTTGTTTTAGGTGTTGTTGAATCTAAGCTATTTTTCGTCAAACTTTGAAGACCGCCTTTGGTATAAGCCCAAGAAAAACCTAAATCTTCAAAAATAGAATCTGTTACTTCTAAAACTTGAGATGATACTCGTACTTGTTTCAAGCTTTTATCCATGTCTATAATTAAATTTCTTGCTATCTCAACTTGTGATTCTCCACCACTTATTACCAAGGTATTTAATTTAGGAAAAGAAACAACTTTAAATTCCAAGTTTTTATTTTGAATATTCTCATTAGATGTATCTTCTTCTTTCCTCTCTTCATTTTTACTTTTTCCTGTTTCCACTCTTTTTTCATTATTTTCATTTTTAGAAGAATCAAACATAAGCAGAGTTATCATCTCTTTTACGTCATCAGCTTTCATGTTTATTAAAATTATTTTTTCTACAATCCGTTCTTTCTCTTTCCCATAAATTGTTCCGTTAGATACTATTCTTTTATTTTTTACTTCTTCTGTTTTTAATATTTTATCATATTTTTTCGACATTTCTATATTTGTTTTAGAATTTTTTTCTCCAACAGTTATAAATTCACCTTTTATTTCAAAACCTTTTTTCTCATATCTCATTATATATGTTCCTGGTATTATATTTTTCATTATAAATCTACCATTAGAATCACTCATTACAGGGTCTATATCACTATCCAATAAAGTTATTTTAACTCCTTCTAACTTTACACGTGTGTTTTCTATTGTTATTGTTCCCAAAAGATTATTTTCCTTTTCTATCTCTTCTTTCCCCTGAAATATATATACATCTTTTGAAATTTCTACTAATCTTAACTTATTAGTTATACCTATTATCTTTAATATTTCTTTTAAATTTTTCCCCTTTGATATTTCTAAATCCAATACAATATCTTTAAATTTTGCTTCACTAACAATAGTAACCCCTGTGTCTTTTGATATTATGGAAAGAGCATCTGAAAGAGTGATCCCCCTAAGGCTCATTTCTTCTATATATATTGTTTTTTCTAAGTTCCCTTTAGCCATTGCAAAAAATATAATAAATAGTACAGTTGTTATTATTTTCATAAGTTATCCACCTTTTTACAGTTCTAATATTAAAAATAAGATAGCGCCTATACATATAAATGGTGAAAAAGGTATTTTTCTCTCAGCTTCTTTTTTTCTAAAATAGACATATATACAGTATAGACTAGCAACTACAAAACTCATCATAAAAAAAATATATATAGAATACAAACCTATATACCCTATCCATCCACCTATTCCCATGACTAACTTAACATCTCCATAACCTAAAACTTCTTCATTATAATAATCTGATCCATAACCATAAAGTATGGAGTAAGGCAGAGAGTACATTCCTATTCCTAGAATTGATTTTTCAAAACTCCCTTTAAAATAAAAATTATTAGCCGATTGTAAAACTAAAATAACTTAGTAAAACAAAGACTTTTTCTTAATTTTTTTCTTTGAATTTCCTCCACTTTCTGATAAAATTTAGTTATCATCAAAACAAAATCATTAGTGGAGGTAACACATGTAT
>JBOFOQ010000040.1:0-51903 GCA_051659505.1 Fusobacteriaceae bacterium | reverse complement strand
CTTCAAAAGAAACTTTTACTTGAATTTCTCCACTAAATCCTTTTCCTGCCCCTGTGTATTCTTTAACTTCTCCAAATACAACTGAAAACGATATCATAAAAATTGTTGTTAACTTTAATAAATTATTTTTTATTACTTTTATGTAGTGCCTCCTTTTAAATTATTCTTTTGGAGTCTCTTGAATAACATCTCCAGTCCACACACCATTAATTTTTCTTCCAGTCACTATTTTTTCTATCTCATTATTTTCATAATTTGTATAATATGTTCTTGTAACTGTATCATTAGAATGATATATATCTATATACATAACTTCCTCATTAGCATTATAGCATATAGATTCACCTAATACTTTTCCATTTGTCACGTTACTTATAACTTTTGAGTGTCTATCCCTTCCTTGAGAATAATAATGTATATATTTTCCATTTTCAATATTAAATTCATCAAATTCTCTTTGACTCATTAGAATACCATAATTATAAGTTCTGTAAATATAACCGCCATTATCTTTCATTTCTTTAACCTCTGTTAGAGATTTATTTTGACCTTTAATAAAATATTGCTTAAAAATCTTTCCTTCTGCATATTCACTTATTATTGAGGAGGCATCTCTAGTAAATCCTGTAAAATTTTCTGGAATTTTTTTTAATTCTTCAATAACTATTTTTTCTTCTTTTATAATTTTATCCAAATCTATCTCGTCGACTTTAATACCATTTAAATAATTTTCAATTTTTCCATAATTTAGGCTTTGACCTGAAAAAATTCCCAACTTATAAAATCCTGATAGTTTCTCTATTTTATTATCTTCTGTTACAAAATACTCCTCATACATTCCATTTAAAATTCCATTACTATAATTTAAAACTTTAATTACATCGAACGTACGGTCTTCAATAAAAAGCCCATCTTTTATTTCATTAATATCATAAGAATTCAAACTCATTAATGTTCCATCTTTATCATATGTATATATTTTTCTTATTTTTCCATTTTCATGATAAAACGTATCTTCAATTTTAAGTCCAATTAATTCTAATCTATCATTTCCATTATTATAAATTCTTCTTCTCACAAGGTTTCCATCTTTATATTGAGATAATTTTAATACATCTTTAGCCTCATGTTTTAAAGTTTCAAGAATCCCACCATTAAATTTTTCTGGAACTGATTCATTAAACAATAGTTCTTTAGGATATTCAGAATTAAAAATATCTAATTCTATAAAATCTGGAATACCTTCTTTATAACTAATTTTGTTACCAAATCTAGAGTGTTTATCAAGATAATTAGTCCCATTTATTGTGCCATCAATAAAATAAAACGTCTTATCTGCAATTATACTTTTTCCTTGAAGTATATTATTCTTGTAACTTAAATATTGTTCCATTCCATTATTAGAGTTGTATTTTGATTTATCGTAGAATTTTCCTTCTAACAAACCTAAATTATTAAATGAATTTTTTTTTATTAAGTCCATATTCTCATTAACTATTTTTTCTGATTTTATAATACCATTTTTATATTTTTTGTAATGAACTCTGTTATAACTCTTGTTTAGTATCACCCCTGATATTTTTTTATCTGTAAAAAGAGAATATAGTTTTCCCTCAAGAATATAAACTTCTGTAGTTAAATACTCCTTTTCTTTAGTATAAAAATAATATCCTATTGCTGCTATCATAAGTCCAAGTAATATTGCGGTGTATCTTTTCATTTTAGCTCTCCCTTTCCTTTTAAAAATAAATAATTTCTAGGTTAATTATAACATATAATTGCTTTGTGATTCAAGATTTTCATTCTTAAGTTTAGCTTTATTAAGTTTAAAAAAATTTATAAGTTTATAATAAAAAAACTGTTAAATATAGCTTAATTACTCTATATTTAAAAGTTTTTTATTTTTTTACCCTATTTCTTAATTAGAAACATACTGAAGTTCATATTTTTTAAATTTTATTGATAATTCATTATAATTTTTTCTTAAATATTCTATCTCATCATATAAAAAAACTGTAGGATTCTTTATTTTTATTAAATTTTCCGCTGTTTTTCTTAATTCTTTACTCATATCATCAAATAAAAAATATATAAAAGATAATGAAATTGTTTTTATTTCTGTAAAATCTAAAGTTATTTCTTTTTTATTTTTCACCATTTCAACTATTACTCTTTTTACTTTTTTGGCTTTTTCAGGGGAAACTAATATACCGGTTTTCAAAAATTTATGCAATACTAATATCATTTTTCTCTCCTTTGTCTATTATTAAAAATATAAAGTATGTTATATAGCTTAAATAGTTTATATAATTTAGACGTACAAATTAAATAGAAAAGTTTAAAATTATTATTTATTATTTAAAAATTTTTTATTTTTTCCCTTTGTTCCATATTTTATATCATATTCTTTTTCTAAATTCTTGTTTTTCACAACAGAAAATCCAAATTTCCCTATTGGTTTTTCATTCATTGGAAAGTATTCTCCGTGACAATAATTTATAAGCTCAGCTTTCTCAAAACAAATTTTCCCTTTTTCATCCATTAAATTTGTATTAATGTGAGACTGAACTACCTCTGCTATGAATAAATCATGAGTTCCTAACTTTATTATTTCTTTTACTTTACACTCAATATTTATAGGACACTCTAATATATAATCCACATTTGTCTCACTACCTTTTGCCATAGTAAAACCCATTTCTTTTATTTTATTATTTTTTCTCCCACCTACTACTCCGCAATAATCTGTTTCTCTAACTTGCTTTTGACTAGGAATATTTACTATAAATTCCATTGTTTCTTCTATATATTCATAAGAAAGTCTCTCAGGTCTTATGGATATAGAAAGCATAGGAGGTTTTGTGCAGATAGTTCCCGTCCATGCAACTGTAAATACATTTGATTCACCTTTTATGTTTTTAGAAGTTACCATAATTACAGGTACTGGATTTAAAATTACACTACCTTTAAATTGTGTTTTTTCCATTTTCATTCTCCCTACATTTCTTTATTATGTAAATTATACACGAATTTTTAAATAATTACCACAGTATTATATTTTTTAGTGTATAATAATAATAAAACTATTTTTACTAGGAGTCCAATGAAACATTTACTTTTTCTTGAACACCCAAAGGGTGAAAAAATTTTTAAAATGAATAAAACTAAAGAAAAAAGAGCAAGAAAATATTTTTGCACAATAAAAACAATAGAAACAACTATTTTAATTAGAGGAAAAAAATATCCTGCTATTGTGGATTATGAAATGTTTCATAAATTAGTTAATTTTGACTGTTTCAACTGTCAAGATAGTTGTTGTGGTGGAAATCCTACTATTTTTGAAAAACATACACGGGATTTTATTTTAAAAAATTACGATGAATATAATAAAAAAACAAAAAATAATGATATTTTAGAAGAGTTTGGATTTACTAAAGATGAAATAATTTTAAGTATTAAAGAAAATGAAGTTTTAGTTCCTGATGACTTTGCAGAAGATGAAATTAGTAACTGTAGCTGTTCGTATAAACCAAATAATTCATGTATACTATGTGCTATCCATTCTATTGCACTGGAACAACAGCTAGGTCCTAAGGATATCATTGGTTTAAAGCCTCTTATTTGCTCGCTATGGCCACTTGAGATATTAGTTGAGGATGATGATAGTAAAGTTTATATAACGCTTCCTGACGACTTTACAAATAGTTTCACTAAGGAAGATTTTTATAAAATAGCATGTATTAATTTTTTATACTCTGAATCTCAAATTTTTAAAAGAATAAATCCAGAAGGATTTAATAAAAAAGAGTATCTTCCTATTTATATTGCTTATAAAGATTCTTTTATTTTTGGTTTAGGAGAACAATTTTATAAAGATTTAATTTTAAATTTAGAATAAAATTTTAAAACTAAATCTCAAAAAATATATGAAACTTCAAATTAGTCTAGAACAAACTAATTTGAAGTTTCTTTCATTAAAATATTCGATTTTCATTTAATTTTATTTTTCTTTATTTTTATATTTCTCAAGAGCAACCTTAAAACTTTCTGGAACTCTAGTCACCTTTTTCTTATTATAGTCATAAGCTAACATAGTTGTTGTTCCTTCCACTGCATTTTCTCCATTTTCTTTATAGATATTATATTTTATTAATAAAGATAATCTATCAATTTCTATATCTAAAATTTTTAAAATAAGTTTTTCGTTAAAAAATATTTCTTTATTATACTTTATCCAACTTTCTCTTTGGATAATTCCTATTCCATCCCCTATGTTAAGTTCAGATAATTCTAAACTATCTAGAAATTCTAATCTCACTTGCTGAAATAAAATTAAAGGAACTTGATTTCCCATATGACCGCCGTAGTTTATATCATTTATTATCACTTTATAATTTGTTTTAAACATAATACCCCTTGTAATTTATAATTTTACCCTAAATTTCTTTTCATCCAATCTTTACCTTCTACAACTCTAGTTACAATCATAGAAGCTACTGTATCTCCACTGGCATTTATCATTGTAGCTGGTGGATCAACAAGATATCCAATTGTTGCTATAATAGGAAAGGCTTCTGGTGGAAAACCATACATACTAACAATAAACATCTCACCTATTAATCCTCCACCTGGAACTCCTGACATTACTACTCCACCAGCTATTGCTAGCATTATAGCACTTAAATAAGTTCCTACTCCTGTAAAAGGTATTTGAAATATTCCAAAAAGAAATGATATCTTTAGTATTGCAGCAAGAACTGTTCCATCCATATGAGCAGTGGCCCCTATTGGTAAAACTATCTCTCTTATATCTTTTGGTACTCCAATTTTCTCACAAGCTTCTAAATTTACTGGAAGTGTGGCGATACTACTTTGAGTTGCAACAGCTGTTATTGCTGGAGCTATTACGTGTCTTAAGGCTCTAATTCCATCCATTCCCCCTGCTATGTATGCATATAGAGGAAAAGCTGTTGCCATATACACTATACAAAGTGGATAATAAATAGCTAAAGCTCTTGCATATGAGCCTAATAGTTCTTTTCCGTATTCCCCTATTAAAGCTGCAAAATAAGCTCCTAATCCTATAGGTGCATAGTACATTAATAATCCTACTATTTTAATAAAAACTTCTGTTAATGCTTCAAGACCTCGTGATATTATCTTTCCTTTTTCCCCTATTTTGTTAACGCATATTCCAAATACAAGAGAAAATATTATTAATGGTAACATATTTTTTCTTGAAATTAGTTCAGGAAAATCAGTAACTGTTAAAGCTGCAACTATTTGATCCCCTGTTGAAAATGGCTTTAAAGCTTCAGCAGCAGGAATTTTTAAAGAAACACCCTGTGCTGGGGGATAAATATTCACTACTACTAAAATTAGAATAGAAGCTAGTAATCCAGTAGACACAAAAGTAATTAATAAACTTTTTAGTATTTTTCCTAATCTTTTCATGTCATTCATAGCTGAAATAGAGCTACTTATTGTTAAAAAAACTAGTGGTACTACTATCATAAACATTCCGTTTATAAATAAATTTCCTAAAGGTTTAAACATCATAGCTCTTGGTCCCATAACTATTCCAATTATACTTCCAATCGTTATACCACATAATAATATAATTGAGAATCTATATGCTTCCCATAGATTTTTTTTTTGATTTTTATCAACTGTCATCTTTTTTCTCCCTTTGTTATATTATTCAACTTAAAATTTAAACTGATTTTTTTTTGAGAATATTCCAAATAGCCCACCTGTATGAACAAATAATATATTTTCATCTTTTTTAAAAGTTCCTTTTTCTATTTCATTCATCATTCCATACATAGCTTTTCCAGTATAAACAGGGTCAAATATTACTCCTTCTTTCTTAGCTATTTCACTTATAAACTCTAATTCTTTATCTGTACTTTGAGCATATCCTATTCCTACATATCCATCTATAATCTCCATATCTGAAATTTTAACATTTACAGGCTTATCTAAATACTTTTGACTCTCTTCTATTATTATTTTAGTTCTTTCTTTAAAGTAATCTGAAGTATCACACACATTGAACCCAGTTATTTTTTTCTTACCTTTAAAAAAGTCTATATTTCCCATGCATAACCCTGCATAAGTTCCTCCTGAACCTATAGCTATGACTATTCTGTCAAATTCTATTCCTAATTCTTTTTCTTGTTTTTTTATCTCTTCCATAGCTGAATAATAACCAAGACTTCCTATTCCATTAGATGCTCCTTCTGGAATTATATAGGCTTTATGACCTTTAGCACTAACTTCAGATTTTATTTTTTCCATAATTTCACTTCTATTATCTCTATAATCTTCACTAGAGATGATTCTTACATCAGCGCCAATTACTTTATTTAAAAAATAGTTCCCCTCCATTTCAGGAGTCTCATCTGATCTTAAAACAAGTATAACATCCATTCCCATTTTTATTCCTGCTGCTGCTGTGGCTCTTGCGTGATTAGATTGAATTCCACCACAGGTAATAAGAGTGTCGCAATTATTTTCCACTGCCTCGCATAGAGAATATTCTAGTTTTCTAATTTTATTTCCTGATATTTCTGCTCCTGTTTGGTCATCTCTCTTTAGATATATGTTTACACCTGTTTCATTTGAAAGTTTTGCCAACTTTTCTATTTTAGTTGGTAAATTGGCTAATTCTACTTTATTATGCACATCTCACTCCTTTTTTATATTCTAATTTTATCCCTAATATCCTATTATTAATTTCTTTAATTGCAACTGCTTTTTTATACAAAAGAATAAAAAGATTAAATAGAGTTCTAAATTAATCTTTTCATTTAATAGTGTTTATTATTTTTTTATAAATTTACTGAAATAATTAGTATTTTTTATCTGAAGTTCTATCTTCTTACCAACCTTATTCTCATCTCCAAGTAATTTATATTCCTCATAAAAAATATCATCATCTTCTTTTTTATCATAAATAGTAACTTCTATTATATCATTTTTTTTAGTTTTAAAAGTTAAAAAATCTTTCATAGAAATAATAACATACTCTTCTTCTGCTCCTTTAGAATACATAACTAATTCACCATTTTTACTTTTAGCAAGTTTCAAACATTCTTCTATTTTTACCTTTAGTTCAACTTTTGTTACTTCAATCACAATTTTCAACTCCTATTTTATTCCCCAATTTTTTTAGGTGTTAACCAAGAAGAAGTTTTTCCCATGGAATAAGTTTTTATAAATTCATTTTTATAATTTGTAAAGTTTTTATTTAAAATTGCCTTTCTAGCTTCCTTCATCATGTTTAAAAGAAAATATAAATTATGATAAGTTGCAAGTCTTCCTCCTAAAATTTCCTCAGCTTTAAATAAATGTCTTATATATCCTCTAGTATAATTTTTACAAACATAACAATTACACCCCTCATCTAAGGGTCTATCATCTTCAGCATAACTTGCATTTTTTACCACTAATCTTCCATACTTTGTAAAAATAGTCCCATGTCTTCCTATTCTTGAAGGTTGAACGCAGTCCATCATATCTATTCCTGATTCTATTGCTTCTAACATATCCACAGGTTCCCCAACACCCATTAAGTATCTAGGTTTTTCTACTGGACATTTTTCAACTATATAGTCAAGTATTCTATACATGTCTTCTCTTGGTTCTCCAACAGCTAGACCACCTATAGCATATCCTGAGAAGCTTTCATCCATAACTGATAGTTCATCTAAACTTTTTTTTCTTAAATCTTCATAAATCCCACCTTGAACAATTGCAAAAAGTCCTTGTGTTCTTGGATTTTTATGAGCTTCCACACATCTTTTTGCCCATCTTGTAGTTCTTTCTATAGAAGGAATCAAATACTTTTTATCTGAAAGACCTGGTGGGCATTCATCAAATAACATAACAATATCTGAGCCTAAATTATTTTGAATATTTATTGATTTTTCTGGAGAGATAAAATGTTTAGAACCATCTAAATGAGATCTAAAATGAACTCCTTCTTCTGTTATTTTAACTAGAGAAGTTCCTGGAGAACCATCAACAACTTTTCTAGCTCCTAAACTAAAAACTTGAAATCCACCAGAATCTGTTAAAATAGGTTTTTTCCAATTCATAAACTTATGAAGTCCACCAAATTTCGCTACAATTTCATCACTAGGTCTAAGGTAAAGATGATATGTATTTCCAAGGATTATTTCTGCTCCTATCTCTTCTAACTCTTCTGGGGTCATTGTTTTTACTGTTGCTTGAGTCCCTACTGGCATAAAAACTGGTGTTTCTATTGTTCCGTGAGGAGTCGTTATTATTCCTGCTCTAGCTTTTCCATCTGTACCTAGAAGTTCATATGTCACTGGTAATTTTTCTATCATTATTTTAATCTCCTATTTTTTAATTATCTCTCAACTGATATTATATCTTTTATTTTTAATATATTATTAACTAAAATTTTATATTCATTTTTGTCACTTATCTCAATAGTTAATTTTATTTTCATAATTTTATTTCCATCTTTATTTATTTCAGTTGAATTTATTGAGACTAAATTTATTTTATGATTTGAAACAAGAGTAATTATATCCATAAGTATATTAACTCTATCTTTTGTAAAGATATTAAATGTGAATTTGTACTTATTTATTTTTTTCTCTAATATTGAGGTATCCCAATTCACCTCAATTTCTCTTGCTTTATCCATTTTAATCATATTTTTAAAATTTATACAGTCTTTTCTGTGAATTGTTATTCCTGTTAATTTTGTTACATACCCTGAAACTGAATCACCAGGTAAAGGAGTACAGCACTTAGCAAATTTTGTAAGAGTATTGTTAGTACCATCAATAACTATTCCAAAATCATTTTTTTTACTAGTTTTTTCTCTTTTTTCATTGGAAACTTCTGTTAAAGTTGAGAGATTTAGCAATTCTTTCTCTTTTTCTATACTTATTTTTAATTTCCCTATTATTACATTAATTTTACTTCTTTTTTCAGCTAATTGGAAGTAAAAATCATCTATTAATGGTATGTTGTGTTTCTCTAAGTGTTTTTTTACAATTATGTTCTCTTCAAATTCTTTTAGAGATAAGCCTAGTTTTAAAGATTCTTTCTCTAACAATTCTTTTCCCAGTTTGATATTTTCAGAATATTTTTTTTCTTTTAACCATTTTCTAATTTTATTTTTAGCTCCATTTGTAACAACCATGTTTAACCAGTCATTTCCTGGACCTTTGGCATTTTTAGAAGTAATTATCTCTATTTTATCTCCATTTTTTAATTTATATTCCAATGTAACTATTTTTCCATTTACTTTTGCTCCTATACATTTACACCCTACATCTGTATGAATATAAAAAGCAAAATCTAGTGGTGTCGACCCTTTAACCAACTCTACAATATCACCCTTTGGTGAAAAAACAAAAACACTTTCTCTTATTAATTCCTGTTTAAACTCCTCTACAAATTCCTGACTATTCTCATGTTGTTGTGTTTCTATTATTCCTTTTAACCAACCATAAACTTCATCTTTTTTTGTTACACTTGCCTTTTCCTTATAGCTCCAATGAGCTGCAATTCCATCTTCAGCTATAGTATTCATTTCTTCGGTTCTAATTTGCATCTCTATAAATTTTCCTTTAGGACCTATTATAGTTGTATGAATAGACTGATAATTATTTGTTTTGGGAGCAGATATATAATCTTTAAATCTTCCTGGAACAGGTTGATATTTACTTTGGATAATTCCTAAAATATGATAGCATTCTGCTTTTGTTTCTGCTATTATTCGAATTCCCATAAGATCATAAATATCGTCAAACTCTTTTCCTTTCTCATACATTTTTTTATATATACTATAAAAATGTTTAAACCTACCACTTATAGTTACTTTTAACTTAGCTTCGCCTATTATATATTTTTTTAACTCGTCAACAGTACTTTTTATATAAATTTCTCTTTCTTCTTTTTTAGTGTCTACAAGTTTTTTTAGTTCAGCATATTCTTCTGGTTGCAAGTAGCTTAAACAAAGGTCTTCTAATTCCCATTTTATTTTAGCAATTCCTAATCTATGTGCTAATGGGCAATATATGTCCAATGTTTCTCTTGCTATAGCCATTTGTTTAGCAGGTGGCATATATTTTAAAGTTCTCATATTATGAAGTCGATCTGATAGTTTTATTATCACAACACTTAAATTTTTTGACATAGCAAGTATCATTTTTCTTATGTTTTCATATTGATTTTTAGTTCCATTTGGCAATGTTTTTAGTTTTGTTACACCGTCAACTATCTCTGCAACATTTTCACCAAAATTGTATTTAATATCCGCTAAAGTAATCAAAGTATCTTCAACTATATCATGAAGAATTCCTGCAACTATTGTATCTGTATCCATTTTCATTTCAATTAAAATTTTTGCAACTTCCATAGGGTGTTGTATATAGTCTTCTCCTGATTTTCTGTACTGCCCTTGATGTGATTCTTCAGCCAAAAGAAAAGCATATTTTATTTTTTCAAAATCTACATTTATTTTATTTTTTTTTATCTCCTCTTCTATTTTTCGCATATAGCCCATATTTCATCCTCTTTTTTTAATTAATTTTATAGATATCTTTTAAGGAAAAGGCGACACAGGGTGTCGCCTTAATTTAATATTTCATCAATGTTTGTATTGGATACCCCGTTAATTTATCTCTTCCATTTAATTCTTCAAGCTCAATTAAAAATGCTAATCCTACTACTATTCCACCTAATTTTTCTATCATTTTCACAGTAGCTTCAACAGTACCACCTGTTGCTAATAAATCATCAACAATTATTACTCTTTGACCTTTCTTCACAGAGTCACTATGCATACATAAAGTGTTAGAACCATATTCTAGGTCATAATCATATGTTATTACCTCTCTTGGGAGCTTTCCTGGTTTCCTAACAGGTGCAAAACCTATTCCTAAAGAATAAGCTACTGGACATCCAAAGATAAATCCTCTTGCTTCTGGTCCTACAACTAATTCTGCATTTTGTGCCTTACAAAATTCTACAATAGTGTCAGTTGCATATTTAAAAGCTGGTCCATTTTCCATAAGTGGTGTTATATCTCTAAATTTTATCCCTTTTTTAGGAAAATCCTCAACTAAGGCTACATATTTTTTTAAATCCATTATTAAAATCCTCCTAAATTCATCTGTTTTTCTCTACCATTTTTTTCAATTCATTATATCTTATAGATTTAAATTTTATTAATTCTAAAACATCATATGTACTTTTATATTTTTTTTGCTTTATTAAGTTTTCAGATAGTTCCATTAAAATATTATCCTCATAACCATATTCAGCTATATATTTTTTTAAAAGCTTTTCACCTTTAGGTAAATCATTAAATAAATCTTCTAATATATTTGCATACAAAATTACAAATGTTTTATTATCTTTATAAATACTATATTTTTCTTCTAAAAAATTATAAATTTCATATTTTTTATTTAATATTTTAGATATGTTTATATATTTTAAGTATAACTCTTCATCAAAAACTGTTTCTAACTGAACTATTTTTTTTAAATATAAATATGACTTTTCAATTTCTTTTTTATCATAATAAATATTACTTTTTAACTTAAGTACAAATAAATCTTCTGATTTTAATGATATTTTATTTATAATTTTTTCTGCTTCAAGTAAATTCCCTTCTTTATAATTAATAGTAGCAATATTTTTCAAAGAAATCTCATCTTGAGGTTTTATAACTAAAACTTTTTTATAAAATAATTTTGCTCTTTCTAAATCACCTATTTCTGCGTAACAGTATGCTAATTCCCTAAGAGTTATAATATTTTTTTTATTTTTGCTATTTGCTTTTAACAGTTCTTCAATAGCTAATGTAAAGTTTTTTTCTTCAGAAAGATTAATCCCTCTAAGTATATAATATTCTTCTTTATCTATAAATTTATTTTTTACTTTAGAACTATTTGTACAACCTATGAATGAAATTAAAATAATATATTTTATTATATTAATCATTATTATTAGTTTTCTCCCACGCTTTTTTCTGACATTTCAGGAACTATAACACCACCTGATATTATTAGTTTTATAGCGTCATCTACTTTTATATCTAAAACGATTAATTCTTTGGCTGGTATTGCAACAAACATTCCTGAAGTTGGGTTTGGCGAAGTTGGAATAAAAATATTACATAACCTTTCCTCATTTAAAGCTTTTTCTAAAATTATATTATTTTCTGATGTAAGAAAACCAAGTGAATATATACCTTTTCTTGGGTATTCTAAAACTACAACTTTTTGATAATTATTATTTTTATTTGTTGAGACTAATCCAACTATTTGACTAATTGTTGAATAAATATATTTTACTAATGGCATTGTTGCAAATATTTTCTCTATTTTTTTTGCAATTTTAACAAAAAAGACATTTTTTAGAGTATAACCAATTATAGTTACAGAAACAAAAATTATCATCATTGAAACAATATTTATTAAAATTCCAAATATAAATTCTCCTGAACTACTAATTCCAGAAATCTCCACTGTTTTTTCTACAACATTTCGTAATATTATTGCTATAAAAGAACTTGAAATTAATGAAATTATAAAACTTAAAATAAAATCTAATATATATAACGTTATTATTATAGGAAGAACTAAAATTAACCCTGTATAAAAATAGTTTTTTATTTTATTTTTAATCATCTGTTGTTAACCTCTCTAAAAGAACTTTTGATATTCTCATTTTGTTTAGTTCTAATACCCTTATTTTTACATTTTCTATTTCTACTTCATCACCAATTACAGCTACTTTTGATATTTCAGACATAATCAATCCAGCTAAACTCTCATAATCTTCTGAAAGAGGTAAAAATATATCTAATTTTTTATTTAAAGTTTCAATATCTATCATTGCATCAATTAAATATTGATTTTCTCCATGTTTTATTATCTCATCTTCTTCTTCAGTATCAAACTCATCTCTAATTTCACCGACTATCTCTTCTATTAAATCTTCTATTGTTACAACTCCAACAACACCACCATATTCATCTACTACAATGGCAATATGAACTTTCTTTACCTGAAACTCTTTTAGTATTTCTATTATTGACTTAGTTTCTGGGACAAAATATGCTTCTCTTAAAAACTGCTTTATAGGTACACTAGTGTTTCCCGCTTTTACAGCATTTAAAATATCTTTTACATATAATATTCCAGCAATATTATCTATTGTATCTTCATAGACAGGAATCCTTGAAAATCCTGTCTCTAAAAGTTCATCCCATATATCATCTATAGTTTTTGTCGCTTCTACTGAATATACTGAAGTTCTAGGAGTCATTACTTCCTTTGCAGTTGTCTCGCCAAATTCAAAAATAGAGTGTATCATCTCTTTTTCGCCCTCTTCAATAATTCCCTCTGCTTCACCTACATTAACAAAAGATATAATATCTTTTTCAGTTATCATTAAAGCTTCATCTTTAATTTCTATTCCTATAAGTCTTCCTATCATTTTAGAAATTCCCATTAAAATAAAAACTATAGGTTTAGTTATATACGCTAGATAGTACATAGGTTTAATTACTATCCTTGAAATTGTAATAGCATTATTTTTAGCCATTACTTTTGGAGTAATCTCACCAAAAATTAATATAATAACAGTCATAATTCCTGTTGAAACTAGTATAGATAAACTACTACTTCCACCCATCAATTTAAAAGTTAATCCTGTTGCAATAGCAGAAGCTAAAATGTTAACAATATTATTTCCTAGTAGCATACCAGTTAATATTTGGTTCGGATATTTTAGCCATTTTTTCAATAAAAAAGCTTCTCTTGGATATTTTGTTTCTATCTCCTCTAAATGTATACTTCTAAATGCTGTTAAAGCAGTTTCTGAAGCTGAAAATACACCTGACATAAAAATAAGAAATATTAATAATAAAATATTTGTGACTATTGTTTGATCCGTGTCCAATTTAGAATAACACCTTCCTCATATAATTTAAATGTTTTTTAAAAACATTTTGCGATTAAATCTGTTTTAGTTACAATTCCTAATAATTTATCTTCTTCAAATACTAAAGTATAACCATGACCTAGTTCTAACATGTCAGTAATAACATCTTCTAATTTATCATCTAATTTAGTTTTATAAAACTCTGTTGTCATTACTTGATCCGCTGTGTAACCTGCTATTTTTTTTAATTTCTTATCAAACTCACCTTGATTAGGTAGAGCTATAAGTATCTCCCAAAATGCTATTACAGGTTGAACAGGAGTCTTTTCTTTTCTTGTTAAAATATCCTCTCTTGTCACTACTCCTATAACTTTATTATTTTCAACTACCGGTAATCTTCCTACTTTTTTTTCTTTCATTAATGCTATTATTTCTGGAAAAGTAGTTTCCTTGTTAACAACTATTAATTTTCTATTTATAACATCTGATATTCTTTTCATAAAATCCTCCATTTTAATTAATATTTTATCATAGGTATTGAAAAATAACAACTTAACTTACTTAAATTTATTTATTTATATTTTTTAATAAAAATGACAAGATTCTAAATCCTGTCATTTATAAGGAGAAACTTAATTTCATCAATTCTTCATTTTAATTATGAAATTAAAAATATTTGGTCCCCTTTTTTTACAACTGTTCCATCATTTACTAAAATTTTCTCTATTTTACAGTCTTTTAAAGCTTTAACTTCATTCATAAGCTTCATTGCTTCTATTATACATACTGTAGTTCCTGCCTTTATTTCTTGTCCCTCTTTTACATAAATCTCTGCTCCAGGACCAGGTGCACTATAAAAGCTCCCTATCATTGGAGATGTAATTGCTTCTAACAAATTTCCTTCATTTTGGCTCTCTTTTTCTATTAATTGTGCACTACTAGTAGTAATTTCTTCCATTGGAATATATGACATAGGTTTTTCTACAAAAACTTCACTTTTTTTCTCTTTCTTCATTATTATTTTTACATCATGAGACTCTAAACAAACTTCAGTTAACTCATGCTTATTTATATTTTTAGCAAGACCTTTTACAACCTCTAAATTAATTTTCATCACACCCATCCTTATTCATATTTTTAAATAGTTCTACATTATTTTTAAGTAACATTGCAATTGTCATAGGACCTACCCCTCCTGGAACAGGAGTTATTAATGATACCTTAGATGAAACATCTTCAAAGTCCACATCTCCATAAATCTTACCTTCCACTCTATTAATACCAACATCTACAATTATTACCTCTTTTTTTATCATTTCTTTTTTTATAAATCTATCTTTTCCAATAGCTACAATTAGTATATCTGCACTTTTAGTAATATCATTTAAATCCTTTGTTTTACTATTACAAACTGTTACTGTTGCACCTTCATTTATCATCATTAAAGCTAAAGGTTTGCCAACTATATTACTTCTCCCTAATATTACCACTTTTTTACCTTGAAATCCAACTTTATTTCTACAAAGTAATTCTAATATTCCAGCTGGAGTACACGATTTAACTATATTTTTTTCATTTATAAATACTCTTCCTATATTTTCAGGAGTAAAGCAGTCTACATCTTTTTTAGGATTTATTCTATTTATAATATTTTTTTCATTAATATGTTGTGGTAATGGTAACTGTACTAAAATACCGTGTATTTCTTCTTTCTCATTTAATATATCTAAAGTCGCCATTAATTCCTTTTCACTTACATCCTCTGGAAACTCATATTGAAAACTATTAATCCCTACCTCTTCACAAGCTTTAATTTTTCCCTTTACATATATTTTAGAAGCTTTATTCTCTCCTATTATCAATACTGCTAATCCTGGTTTTTTTCCTGTTTTTATATAAAGTTCCTCTACTTCTTTTTTTAACTCATTTTTTATCTCTCCAGATATTTTTTTCCCATCTAATAATACCATATCCATCCTTTCTGTAACTTATATTTTTATTTTAGAATATCTCCAACTTTAAGTAGTTTACTATTCACACTATCTCCACCACTTATAGTTCCTTTATTTTCTGGTTTTATCTTTGTTAAAATAACAGAACTGTTTTTAGTTTTTACAATAAAACCTTCATTTTTTAAACTTCTTATAACTTCTCCAACTTGTCCGTTGGAATTATCCTCTAAATTCTTTTTTATTTCAATAATTTTAAGTAATTTATTATCTATATGTGTAAAAACTCCAGGAAAAGGAGTCATTCCTCTAACAAAATCATATATTTCTTCAGATGATTTATTCCAATTAATTTTACATTCTTCTTTTTTAAAAGGTTTAACAAAAGTTGCTTCACTATGATTTTGCACTATATTAGGAGCTGTTCCTCTAGATATCTCTTCTATCGCCTCCATTAAAGCCTCTCCTCCTATTATTTTAAGTCTATCATGTAACGTTAAAAAATTATCCTCTTCATATATAGGTGTTGTTTTTATTTTAATTATATTACCAGCATCTAATTCTTCTCCAATATACATAACTGTTACACCAGTTTCTTTTTCTCCAGCTACAATTGCTGCATTTATAGGAGCAGCCCCTCTAAATTTTGGCAGTATTGAAGAATGCACATTTATAATTCCATACTTAGGAATATCTATGATTTCATTTGGAATTATTTTTCCATAGGCTACAACTACAATTAAATCTGGTTTTAGCTCTTTTACTAAATTTATTGTTTCTTCAGTTTTCAATTTATCAGGTTGATATATTTTTATATTATTTCTTATTGCAAATTCCTTAACAGGTGTAAACTTAACTTTTCCACCTCTTGTATTTGGTTTATCTATCTTAGTAAATACTCCCACTATTCCATATTTTTCATGTAGCTTTTCCAAAGAGGGTACTGAAAATTCAGGTGTTCCCATAAATATTATTCTCACTATTTCATCCTCCTAATATAGTCTATGGCCATTAAATATCCGTCACTTCCTAAACCTGAAATAACTCCTATGGATATATCAGAAATTACTGATTTTTTTCTAAAATCCTCTCTTGCGTAGATATTGGACAAGTGGACCTCTATACATTTTATTTTTGTGCTTAGTATTGCATCTCTAATCCCTATACTATAGTGTGTATATCCCCCTGGATTTATTATTAAATAGTATGCTTTTTCATAATTCTCTTGTATTTTATTTATAATATCTCCCTCATAATTTGACTGATAAATTTCCACTTCTAAATTTTTTTCTTTACATTTTTTTTTTATTCTTACATTTATCTCTTCAATAGTTTCTTTTCCATATATTTCAGGTTCTCTCACACCTAGAAAATTTAAATTAGCACCGTGTATAACTAAAATTTTCATTTAAACTAACCTTCCTCATTCTTTTTTTGCATATCTTTTATTACTTCTAAAAATGATTTCACATCTTTAAAATCCTTATAAACAGAAGCAAATCTTACATAGGCTACTTCATCAATTTCTATTAATTTTTCTAATATTATATCTCCTAACTCTTTGCTACCAATTTCATTATTCAATGAATTTTGAATTGTTTTTTCTATTTCTAAAACCATTTTCTCTAATGATTCACGACTTACATCTCTTTTTACAGTGGCTAAAGTTAAACCTCTCATTATCTTTTCCCGATTAAATCTCTCTCTTCCACCAGATTTTTTCTTTACATAAATAGGTGTTTCTTCTATTTTTTCATAAGTTGTAAATCTTTTTTCACAAAATGGACATTCTCTTCTACGTTTTATAGAGTTTCCTTCTAAAAAGGCTCTACTATCTATAACCTTTGTATCTAAATTACCACAAAATGGACATTTCATTTTTTTAAACTCCTTCTTCCTCACTTATACACTGAATAACTTCCTTTCCAGTTGTACATTTATATAATTTTTTTCTAAACTCATCTTCACGAATTAGTCTAGAAATTCTAGCTAGTACTTTTAAATATATTTGACTATCACTTAAAGGTGAAGCAAAAACAAAAAATATATTAACTTTTTCTCCATCTAGTGATGAATACTCTATTTTTTCCTTTGATATTCCAAAAGCTATAGTTAATTTTAAAGCTGATTCTGTTTTTGCATGGGGAATCGCAACACCTTTTCCTATTCCTGTACTTCCTATTTTTTCTCTTTCAGCTAAGGCTCTATTAATCTCTTTATCATCTAAAATATTTTCTGATTTTTTTATTAAATTTGTGAGCTCAGCCAGTACTTCCTCTTTATTTTTTGACTTAAGATTTAAATCTATTAAATCTTCTTTTATATAATCTACAATTTTTATTATCTCCACTTTATCACCCCAATAAATATTTTTTTAAATCTAAACTTAAATCTTCATGAAAATTCAAATATTTTTCAAGTTTTAACACTACTTTTTCTAACAGTTTATTTTCATAGTTAATTTCTATTATCTCTTTTATTTTACCGTTTATTATTTTATTTATTATATTTTGTTCCTCTATTTCATCACTATTAAAATTCCATTGTTTTAAGTCTCTTTCCAATATACCTTCATTTTTTATTATCTTAAACATATAAAAAGATAAGCAAAACAACATTTTAGAATATGATATTTCTTTTTCTATATACTTTAGAGTTTTTATTGTTAACTTATATATCTCTTTTTTCTCATCTTTTTCCCCAATTAAGCTATTAAGTATGGAAAGTATATACAAAGAAATCGAAATTTTATCTATATTTTTTTTTATATCTTCAAAGGAATATATAGTTTCAAAATTTGATATGGAATATTTATCTTTCTTTTTTAAAATAGTGAGTTTAGAACAAACTAAAAAATCAAGAGCTGATGCTTCTCTTTTTTTAGTTTTTCGTATTCCTAATACAGGAAAAGTAATTTTTCCTAAAATATCACTCCAAACAGTTATATAGACATCTGCTTCTCCAAAATTAGAACGATTTATTACTAAGCCCTCACAAGTTATTATTTTCATTTTCTATTTCAAATTCACCTTCTAATATATTTATATTAACTTCTATATTTTTCATTTTTAAAGTTGATATTTTACTTTCTCCACTCCATATTTCTAGTTTTTCAGGTAATAAATATCCTGATATCTCTATCATTTTTTTTATTATTATTTTTTCCCCTGTTTTTAATAATACTTCTATTTTTTTGTTTTTATAGTAATTTTCTTTAAATTTATTATCACTTTTGTCTTTATCAATAATTAAATTTAAAAATTCTAAAATTTTATTCTCTTCGTTATTAATATTTTCTTCAAATATCTCATTAAATAAAGGAATATAGGTTATTTTTTTTTTATTTTTGTATATATACACTTCTCCTTTATTTAGTTCTGGAAAAACCATTTCTTTTTTTATTGTATTAGGAAATTTAATTAAAATATTGTATCCTGTTACTACATCTCTGTTACTTATTCTTGTATTTTCTTCCACATAAAATTTTAAACTTTGGATATTCGATATATTTTTTTCTATTCCAAATAAATTCAATTGAAGGAGTATGAATATAAATAATAATTTGATTTTTTTATACATATTTTACTCCTCTTTTTTTGACATAATTAATATTTCAGAAATTTTTAGTAAGTCTAAATTTGGTTCCACTATGAAAACTCTTTCTTCATCATCTTTTTTTATAATTTTTCCTAAACTTAACCCCTTATCATAAATATCACTTATTCCAGATGTGAAAATCTCATCTCCTATTTCTACATTATTTTGAATTACAGAAGGCATAAATTTAAGTTTAGTCTCATCTTCACTATTAGATGTTACAATTCCTAATACTCCTCTACTAGAAAGTCCACTTACTAGTACTTCATTACAAGTTATCATTTTCACAATTGAATACTTAGGATATACTTCTTCTATTTTTCCAATTAGATTACCTCCAACTAAGGCTACCATACCATTTTTTATTCCGTCTTTTTCTCCTAAATCTATATAGAATTTTTTATATAAATCAGAAATATGTCTAAATGTTACACTTGCTACTTTGAATTCTGAGTTATTTTTTTTCATTTCTAATAATTTTTTTAATCTTTCATTTTCTTCCATGTAAAATTTATTTTTATATATTTCAGCTTCCATTAACATATTTTCTTTTTTATAGTTATCATTAATTACTAAAACTTTATCATAGTTTAAAATAGAATAGCAAAGTTTATATATTTTTTCCTCAAAAATATAAACTTTTGACTGTAATGGATAAAATAATTTTCCCAGTGAACCTGTTAAAGAGAATATCCTATTTTTCATAAAAAAAACTAGAGCAAAAATTATAATAATCACCATAAATTTTTTTTTTCTTTTTTCTTTTTTCACATTTATCGATATCATTTTAGATTCCTTTAGCTATTTCATATATTATTTTTGTACAATTTACGATATCATCAATTTTAATAAATTCCTCTGTTGTATGAACTTTGCTCATTCCAATACCCATATTTACAGATACAATCCCTCTTCCACTATATATATTTGCATCACATCCTCCACCAGAAGATATTTTTTTACATTCTATCCCTGCATTTTTACAAGCTTCTTCAAAAGATTT
This sequence comes from Fusobacteriaceae bacterium, assembly GCA_051659505.1. GTDB lineage: Bacteria > Fusobacteriota > Fusobacteriia > Fusobacteriales > Fusobacteriaceae > JAGNZR01. Next base: position 31,407 of record JBOFOQ010000040.1, on the reverse strand, counting down.
TAATATTTCACAGTTCTCTTCTAATCTATAACCGTTATAACCTTTTTTTACACTATGTTTAAATTCTGCTCCAAATTCTTTTGTTGTTTCTTCAAATATTAAAAATGTTTCTGCTAACAACTCATCTAGTGTTTCTCCTGAAAAACTTCTTGCTTCATACATCATTGAAAGATTTGGCATAACAATATTCACAGCACTTCCACCGTTAATTATTCCTATATTAGAAGTTGTTTTTTCATCTATTCTGCCTATTCTTATTTTAGTAATAGCATGAGCTGCAACTGTTAAAGCATTTATACCTAATTCTGGTGCTAGCCCTGCATGAGCTGCCTTTCCTATTATTTCTATTTTACCCTTTGCTGCATAAGGTGTTTCAACTACAGCAGTTCCTGGTGCTCCTCCTGAATCTATAATAAAAGCTAAATCTGGTTTATATTTGTCTAAATCAAAACTTTGAGCTCCTAATAATCCAATTTCTTCTGCAACTGAAAATACTGCTATAATTTCTGGATGTTCTTCTCCAGATTCTTGTATCATTCTTATCATTTCAATAATAGCTGCTATTCCAGCTTTGTCATCTCCTCCCAATACAGAGGTTCCATCTGTTTTTATAATTCCATTTTCTATAACTGGAACTATTTTTTCACAAGGAGTTACTGTATCCATATGAGAACTAAATAAAATTTTTCTTTTCCCTGGAGATTTAAGTACGGCAATTATATTCCCTGTATTTCCATTATGGTCTTTCCCTGCATTATCCTCTTCAACTTCCAGTCCCATACCTAGTAAAACTTTTTTTAAATAATCTGCAACTTCTCTTTCTTTAAGTGATGGTGAAGGTATTTTTACCATATCAATAAAATTTTCAATCAATCTTTTTTCATTCAACATTTCTATTCCTCCTATTTTATATGCTATCAATTTTTCTTCTGTTTATATTATAGTATATATCTTTTTCTTTGTCAAAACATAGAAAAATAAAAAGGTAACTATCCCTAGTTACCTTTTTATTTTATTTAATTATTTTGTTCCTTTTTTGTAGGCTCCTTCAGAACCAAACACATCAGTTATTTTAGTTTTATAATAAGATTTCATCTCATCCTTTCCTGCTGATAAGTATTTTCTTGGATCAAATTCTTTCGGATTTGTTGCAAATACTTTTCTTATTCCTGCAGTGAAAGCAAGTCTTCCATCAGTATCTACATTTATTTTAGCAACACCAGATTTAGCTCCACCTCTTAGCTCAGAGGCAGGAATTCCTATTGCATCTGAAATTTCCCCACCATATTGTCTAAGCATATCTATATATTTTGCTGGAACTTCTGATGAACCATGAAGTACTATTGGAAATCCTGGTAATCTTTTTTCTACTTCAATAAGAATATCAAGCTTTAATTTTGGATCTTCACCAGGTTTAAATTTATGTGCTCCATGAGATGTCCCAATAGCAATAGCTAACGAGTCTACCCCTGTTCTAGTTACAAATTCTTCAACTTCATCTGGTTGAGTGAACTGGTGATGCTCAGCACAAACATCATCTTCTATTCCTGCTAATACACCTAACTCAGCTTCCACTGTAACGTCTAAAGCATGTGCGTACTCTACAACTTCTTTTGAAACTTTTATGTTTTCTTCAAATGAATGATGAGACCCATCTATCATAACAGATGAAAATCCACATTCAACTGCAGTTTTAACAGCTGCTAAGTCTGGACCATGATCTAAGTGAAGAGCTATTGGAATATCTGATTTCATAGCTCTTGCAATATCAACAGCAGCTTTTCCTAAAAGAGGAGTTACTTCTTTCCCCATATATTTTAAAGCTCCTGTAGAACATTGTAAAATTACCGGTGACCCCATTTCAGCACAGGCTTCAACTATTGCTAACATTTGCTCCATATTATTAAAATTAAAAGCTGGAACTGCATAACCCTCTGCATTTGCTTTTTTAAACATTTCTCTTGTGTTTGAAAGTCCTAATTCTTTGTACTTATATCCCATTTAACTTCCTCCTATAATTTTCTATGATTAACTCTATGTTTTAAGTGTATCAAATATTTTATTAAATATCAAGTTTAATAAGGATTATATTTTAACCTTTATTTGTTTTAAAATATATCTAAAAAACCACTTTAGTTTCATCTTTTTTTTAAATAAATTTATTACTTGAGGGATTAAAAAAATAACATTTTCTATAACTCTTTGATATTTTCCAAGTCCTTTCCCAAATATTTTACTATAACTAGCTATCCAGGATAGCATTAATAAATTAAGAATTCTTAAAAAACTTAGTAAAAATTCATTTAGCCCTTGTCTTGTAATATATACTCCAAATATCTTAAAAAAAACTTCCCCTTCTTGATTGAAAATAAATTGAAATATAAAAGTTGAAACATAGAAAAATATAAATATTTTTAAACTCTTTAAATTTTTTAAAATATCTTTATTATAAATCAAATTAATAATAAAATTTAATAAAAAAATTATACTAATTATCTTTATATCATTAAAATATATACTTAGTAAAAAAAGAATTAATATACTACTTTTTAACAATTTCTACTCCTTGCATATATGGCACTAGCACCTTAGGAACTAGGAAAGAACCATCTTCTTGTTGATAATTTTCCATTATAGCAACAACAGTTCTCCCTACAGCTAACCCTGAACCATTTAATGTATGCACAAATTCACTTTTTGAAGTTGCATCAGGTCTGTATTTAAGTCCCATTCTTCTAGCCTGAAAATCTGTACAGTTAGAACAAGATGAAATCTCTCTATATTTATTTTCTGATGGTAACCATACTTCTAAATCATAAGTTTTAGCAGCTCCAAATCCCATATCACCTGAGCACAGATCAATAATTCTATAAGGTAATTCTAATTTTTGAAGTATTGTTTCAGCATTTGCAACCATTTTTTCAAGCTCATCAAAAGATGTGTTTGGAGTTGCAAGCTTTACCATTTCAACTTTATTAAATTGATGTAGTCTTATAAGACCTTTTACATCTCTCCCATATGACCCTGCTTCTCTTCTAAAACAAGGTGAATATGCTGTGTAGTACTTAGGCAATTCCTTTTCACTTAATATTTCTTCTCTATGAATATTTGTCATTGTTATCTCTGATGTTGAAATTAAATACATGTCATCAGTAGTTCTATACATATCATCTTCAAATTTAGGCAGTTGCCCTGTTCCTTCACAAATCTCTTTTTTTACTAAAAAAGGTGTTATGTGCTCTATATATCCGTGCTCCATAGTGTGAGTATCCAACATGAAATTAATAAGAGCCCTCTCTAATCTAGCCCCCATTCCTCTATAGATTACAAATCTTGACCCTCCTAACTTCGCTCCTCTTTCAAAATCTAATATTTCTAAATTTTCTCCAATTTCCCAATGTGCTTTAGGAGTAAAAGAAAATTTATTAGGAGTTCCCCATCTTCTAACTTCTACATTATCATTTTCATCTTTTCCTATTGAAGTAGATTTATGAAATACATTTGGAATAGTCATTTGGATATAAGTTAATTTCTCATCTATTACTGATAAGTTTATATCCAGCTCTTTAATTCTTGTTCCTACAATTCCCATTTCTTTTATTATTTCAGAAGCATCTTCACCAGTTTTTTTTATTTTTGCAACTTCTAATGAAACTTTGTTTCTTTTATTTCTTAAAGCTTCTACTTCAGTTAATATTTCCCTTCTCTCAGCATCTAATTGTTCAAACTCATTGAGGTCCATTTTGCTACCTCTTTTTATTAACATATCTTGCAAAAATTCAATATTATCCCGAATAAATCTTAACTCTAACATAATGTCTCCCATTAAACTATTATTTTTATTTTTAATTATTCAACTACATATCCCATTTTTTTTATAGTAACATCTCCTAATTTTATTCCAACTTTATCCAAATATGAATTTGGTGACCCATTAATTAGGTTCATTGTTACATTCTCTTTAGAATTTCTGGTATAGTTACTTATTTTTTCTTTTAAATCTCTTTCTATTATTTTTCCATTTTTTTCTTTTCTATCTATTATCTGTTCTTGACTTAATAATATTTCTAGTGAATCTAACTGTTCTTTTGTACCTGTTATATTATAAATAGAAATCTTAAACTTTTCTACTATTGATAATTTATCAATTATATCTTCAACTTTTAATACTTTAAAGCCTAAAACATTTACAGAATTCATCTTATTAAAAACTTCTTCATTTGAAATATCAATCTCTGTTTCCATATCCATAACTTCGTTAAAAGCTTCTGTACCTAAAGAAACAGGGTTTCCAAAAGAAAATTTAGGTCTTGGGTGAAATCCTTGACTATATTTCACTGATACATCTGCTTTTAATGTTACTCTTTCGAAAAATCTTAAAAGATCCAAGTGAGAAATAAATCTTAAATCTTCACATTTATTAAAATAAATTCTTTTTTTCATTTTTCCCTCATTTTTTTATTTAATAAACTATTTTATCATATTATCTAATTTTTTTTCAATCTCTTTTATTTTTTTTAATAATTCTGGTAATTTTTTCATTCCTATTTTTATTTTCATATCCTCTCTATGCTCTACTAGTGGGTATCCTGAAAGAACTTTATTATCTTCTACATTAGCCATCACGCCTGATTTTGCTGCAATAGTAACATTATTTCCTATTTTTAAATGACCACCTACTCCAACTTGACCTGCTAATATTGTGTTGTTTCCTATCTCTGTACTTCCAGCTATAGCAACATGGGAGATAATCAAACAATTTTCACCTATTATGTCATTATGTGCGATTTGAACTAAATTATCAATCTTTGTATGTTTTTTTATTACTGTGTCTCCTATTGCACCTCGGTCCACAGTTGTATTACCACCTATTTCCACATAATCTTCCAATACTACTGCCCCTATTTGGTCTATTTTTTGATTAATTCCGTCTACTTTAGTATAACCAAAACCATCAGAACCTATAACTGCCCCTGGTTGAATTATACAACCTTTCCCCAAGGTACAAAACTCTCTAATTGTTACATTGGGATTAATAATACAATCATCTCCAATTTTTACACCCTGACAAATAACTGCTCCAGGCATAATTTTAACTCTATTCCCTATTAGAGTATCGTGCCCTAAATAAACATTAGGACCTATTTCACATTTTTCTCCTATAACACAGCTATCCTCTATCATTTTCTCCATTTTTTTTAAAGGTTTTTTGAAAAAATTTAAGATTTTAGGCATTAATGTTCTTGGATTTTCCTTTACTAATATATAAATTTTTCCATTTTCAGGAAGTTCCATCCCCCACGGGACAATTACTGCTTTAGCCTTTGTTTCATTTAATCTTTTTAAAAATTTTTCATCTGATGCAAATGTTAGACTTTCTTCTTGAGCTTGAAAAAAGGGAGCAAGCCCAGAAATAGTTTCTTGGCTTAAATCTCCCTTAGTTTCACAATCAAGAAGAGTTATCAGTTCTATCAGTTTATATTCCACTGTTAACTCCCTCCTTAAATCAATATTTTCCTAATTCTTCTTTCCGTTTTTCTCCATTTCAGCTAATACTTTTGAAGTTATATTTTCTCCACCGAACTTAACAGCTCCTGCTTCTAAAATATAATCATACTTTCCATCTGTAGCTATTTTTTTTACAGAATTATTAATATTCATCTCTATTTCTTGTAATCTAGTCATTTCTTCTTTTCCTAATTTAGTTTGAGAATCTTTAACAAATTTTTGAAATATTTTTACTTCATCTTCAAATTTTTTCTTTTCCACATCTGTTGCTTTTTCCCCTTTAGACTTTAATTCAACTTGCATTTTTTGAAGCACTACTTCTTTTTTCTTTATTTCTGTTTCTAATCTAGTTTTCTCTTTCTCTAAATTAGTTTGTAATATTTTTGTTTGAGAATATTTTTGAAAAACTTCCCCTGTATTTAAATAACCAACCTTTACTGCTAAAGCTGAAACTGACATTGCCATTGTTAAGGCTAATATTGATAATTTTTTCATTTTTCCTCCAAATTTTCTTTTTTTTAATTACTCTTTATTTAGACTTAATTTTTATTAAATAAGTTTAAAATTTATTTTAAAATGATTGTCCCATGTTGAAGTAAAACTGCATTCCATCAGTTCCTTTAACTTTTCTTCCTACAGGCCATCCAAAATCAAATCTCAAAGGTCCCATTGGAGTATTGATTCTTAACCCTACTCCTGCTGATGTTGCTATTTCATCTGGAAATTTTCTATCTCTATCTAAATTAGAGTATCCAGTATCTTCTGGTCGTTGATCCCAAGCTCTCCCTGCATCAGCAAATACTACAAATCCCAAAACATCGTTAATTTGAGTTCTATTTTCCACAGTTAAAACTAATTTTTGAGTACCTTGGAAGAAACCACCATCATAACCTCTTAAAGAGTTTCCACCAACCCAAAATCTTTGCGATTCTTTTGTTGATGTAGTCATTAATCCTGCTACTGCTCTATAAGCTATAGTATTTTTTTTGAAAAAACCTCTATGATATTTTCTTAGTTCTAAAGTTATATTTCCAAAATAATCAGCATTATTTCCACTTGCATAACCTCCTTCAAGTTGAAACTTTGCATACTCCCCTGAAGTTGCATTTAAAGGATTATTTCTCGTATCATAAGTTATTGAAGGAAACAAGCTCCAAAGCATATATTTATCATCTTGATAAAGTACTCCCTTTTTGTCTAAAGCACCGCTTTTCGGTGTTTCTTTCACTTCCTCTAATTTACCTCCAAGAGATATTCTTACATCTTTTGAAAGTCCTTTTCCTATATTAATTTTTCCACCATAACTATCTATCTCATTAAACATATTACTATCATCAACTTCAGAACTTGTCTTGTATAAACTCCAACCCCACGATAATCTATCTGTTCCTTCTATCCACGGATCATAGAAATCTAGCGAGAAACTAGAATAAGATTCATTAGATTTTTCAAAAGTCACACCTAAATTTTGACCTCTACCTGACCAGTTTGTGTCTCTTACAGATAACATTCCAAGTAATCCAATTTCTGAACCATAAGAAACTGCTCCTTGCAATACTGCTGTTCTTTCCTCATCCATAAGTAAAACTAAACTTCTCCCATCAGGATCTCCTGGAATTGTATTAGCATTATATTTTATATTTTTAAAATGTCCAGTTCTCATTAAATTTTTACTAGTTTCATCATAACTTTTTATATTAAACACTGTATCTGGAAATATTTCTACCTCCCTTTTTATTACAAAATCTTTTGTTTTAAGAATATCATCAGTTGGCTTTCTTCTTGCCCCTTTTTGTTTTGTTATCATTTTTTTATATTCAACATTTCTAATTGTTCCTTCACTTAAAACAAATTCTAATTCTAAATTATTATTAATATCAATATCTATTATTTCAGCTAAAATATAGCCAGCATCATAATATTTATTTAAAATTCTCTCTCTATCTTCTCTTATTGTTTTCACACTAAAAACTTCACCTGGTTTAGTTTTCATTGTTTTTAATATATCCTCTGTAGTAAATATTGTATTTCCGATTATATTTATTCCATTTAAAATTGGATTTTCTACAACAGTATAAATTATCTCTACTCCATTAGTTGATTTTATAATTTCGTATTCCACACTACTGAAATTACCTGTTTCAACTAATAACTTTTGACCATCCATGATTTTTTTTTCTGAAAAATATCCACCGGTTTCTATATCTAATTTTTTTTCCAGTGCATATTCGTCTAAGTGTCTAAGACCTTGAATTTTTAAATCTGTAACAACTAAAGTTGTATCCACTCTATTTCTCTCACTATTAGGAATTATACCTTTTTTTTCAAGTAAAATTTTAGCGTCAGATTTTTCTCTTACCTCTATTACCAACTTTATTCCTCCATCATATGATTTAGGAAATATTGATAATTCATTAATATAATCTAACTTTTTTAATTTGTTATAGTCTTTAATTAAATTTTCAGTGGAGAACCTATCCCCTTTCTTTAAATCCATTTGGGATAAAATTAACTCTTCAGGAATCTCTCTATTATTGTAAATCTCTACACTATTAACCACATAGTTATCTTTTGTAGTTTCAGCATAAGTTACAAATGCTGTTAGTATTCCCAGTAGAATCACTAAGTATCTTCTCATTTATTAACCTCCATTTTACTTAAAATTATATCTAATAAATATATTTAAAATATATTTTTAAATATTTCTCTTATACTATCATACTTTTTCTCTATCTTAAAGTCAACATAATAATTAATAGAATTGTCATTATTTGTTGTTTTTTTCTCAACTCCACTATTTTGATTTATCTTGCTTTCACCTCCTATTCCAATTGATTTTCCATCTTTAAATCTATACTCTAAACCAGCTCTATATTTATCTGTTGAATTAGTTTTACTACTATTTTCTACCCCATTTTCTTTTACACCACTGCTACTAATTTTAGCGTCAGCTATCCAAAATAATTTTTCTCTATATATAGAATCCTCTATTTGAATTTTAGCACCTAATGCAAAGTTTACATCTGATTTCCCTGATGCTCTATCATTAGTTGCCACCTCGCTAGGTAAAGTATTAAACTCTGAACTTATTTTTAATTTTGATAGACCAAACCACTTTTTTATTCTTTTTGAAGCTGGTCCTAAAAAAGTATTTGATATTTGAGAATCTATTAAGTTCCTCAAGATTAAAGTGGAGGCATTTGTCTTTTGTCCTTCTTTTTCTTCATTATACAAAAGTGAGTTTAAACTACCTGAAGAACTTTCCCCATTTGTTCTAATTCTAAAATTAAGATTTTTTACTTCTCCATTTAAAGAAATTTCCATGTTATCACTTACTATTTTAGTGTTAGAGTCAAATATCAATGTTGGATTTACCTCTGGAAAGTATTCAGTATTTTTATTAAACAATAATAGAGCATTGGAAACTTTAAAATCATTTCCATTTAATATAAATCTTCCATTATTTATTTCAAACTCACCTATGAAATTAATTTTTTCCTCTTTTCCACTAAGTTTTCCTTGACCTAAAATTTTCCCCTCTATATCTTCAACTATATTTGCAACACTGATAATATCTAATTTTATCCCTTCAATTATCTTAAAATCTATATTTACCTCTAAATCTTTTGTTAAAATTTTTGTACCTTCTTCAGAGTCTAAAGTTAAATTTTTCATTGTATCTCTATTTCTAGAAAATTTGCTTAAAAGAAATTTCTTTATAATGCCGAATAAATCAAATCCATCAGATACTCCTAAAATCTTTTCAATTGTTCCTTTTTTAATTTCTAATTTACCTATGATTTTATTAGCATTTAAGCTTAATTCTGTATCTATAACAAAAGACATATAGTCTTTAAATTTATAATTAATATTTTTTGCTATTACCTTAAAATCATATTTCAATTCTTTATAAAAAAGTGGATTCTTGCTAACTTCTACAATTGTCGGGAACATCATATTTCCTTCTATTTCAGCACTTCCATCATTTATAACTCCTTTAAATTTATCAATATTAAATTTATTTCCTTTTAATGAAAAGTCAAAATTTAATTCTTCACCTTTAATACCGTATTTTTCTGAATTAAAAGAAATTTTCTCCCCTTTAAATACTCCGTTATTTCCTGTATCACTTATAGATAAATCAAACTTAGCATCTCCCTTAATCTTATTTATTCCATATTTTTCTAAAAATAAATCTAAAAAGTCTAATTTTATTTTAGGTGATATTAATTCTAAATTATACTTTTTGTCTTTTAAACTAAAATTCCCAGATGAAGAAAGCGTGTTCTCTAAATAATTGGTTTTAAACACGTTTAAAGCTATTTGTTCTTTATTTCCAGTTATTTTTGTAATCATATTTTCAAATCTAATTCCTTTAAATTCTAAACTAGGAGAATTTAAATTTATTGTGTATAAAGGTTCGGTAATACTTCCTGCCATTATAGCATTTAGTTCTATTTTCCCTTCTAATAGTTCTGAGATATTTAATTTTTTTAAATCAATTCCTTTTTCAGATATTCCTAAATTTATTATACCACTCTCTAAGTTTATACCACCTCTTAAAGTTGCAATTCTATAGTTATTTTTCAGTACATTAACTTCATTTAATGCTAATCTTCCATTCGTTAAAGTATTGGATTTATAGGATATTTTTCCTGTGATTTTAGGTAAATTTGTCCCTTTATAATAAATATCATCTACACTGAAATCTGTAAACACATCTATTTTTTTTCCTACTCCTTTTATATCTACTAACCCGACAACTCTATATTTAAAGCTTTTATCTTCTCTGTATTTTGAAAAATCTCTTTCTAATACATTACCTTTCACCCAATAACTTGATTTTTTTATATTGTATTTACCACTAAAATTACTATTTCCATTAATTTTTAACTCTTTAATATTAACTTCAGAAAGAGTTGCCTCACTATTTAATTGTATATTTATTTTTTCCTTATTAGGTGCTTGTACAAATGCTTTTGATACTTTAAAATTAATATTAGGATTAGCTAGTTTTCCCTTGATATCTCCTGCAGACTCTTCAATATTAAACTCCACATCTTTTATTCCTATTTTTTCATTGGATAAATCATTAATATTAAACTTAAAATCTAATTTACTATTAATAATATTATATTTTCCATAAATTGTCAAAAAATTATTTGAAAAATCTAGTATTTCTAAAACATTATTTTTCAGTCTTAAACTTATTTTAGTTCCACTAGCTTTTAATTCTCCATATTTTAACTCCTCTAAAATCCCTTCAACATCTAGTATTATTCCCTTTGAAACACTTTTAAGTGAGCCAAACAATAGAGGTTTTACTCCTGTTTTTTTTCCATTTATCATTTTTTCAAATAAAAAATTATAAGTTTTAAATTTAAAATTATATTTTAAAGGTTTTAAGTCAAACGTACCATTTAATTCCATATTTAACTTTTGATCTTTATTAAAAAGTTTTAAACTTTTAATTTCACCCTTTTCATTTTTAGCTTCTACATCTAACTCACCAACTAAATCATCAGGAAAAGTAAATTTTATTCTCCCTGTCACTTCTTCCAAAATTTTATTTTTAAAGTCGTAAATCATTTTAAATTTTTCTTTCGTATTTAAGTTAGAGTCTATAATGTATTTTTGATTTTCATACATATATTTTGAATCAAATACTACAAATCCAGATTTAAGATTTACTCCTAAATAGTCTTGTTCAAAATATAACTCGCCATCTCCTTTAAAATCATCTAAAAAATATTGAAAATTTGCTTCTTTATTTTTAAGATTCATTGAAAATTTCAATTTATTTTTAAATCCTGACAAATCTAAATCTGAGTTTAGTAAGTTTATAAATATCCCTTCACTAGTATAAATTAAATTTCCAAGATTATTTTTTAAAGTCATATTTTTTTCTAATATATCTGTTATCTTAAAATCTAACGTTGCTGAAAATTGTTTTTTCTTATCTAACTTCAGTACTATATCTAAGTTATCTAAACTATACTTATTAAAATTTAATTTTAAATCTTCTAACAACTTATAGTGAGCAATTTCTGCATAGGTCATTTTCCCTAATGGTATTTTTATTATTAATTCATTATCAAAATCAAAATTCATTAAAAATTTTCGTTTTTTGTTGAACATATTAAAATTTGCATCAATTTTTATTTTTTTACCCAAAAAATCTATTTTACCCTTTACATCATTCGCAGATTCTGAAAAATCACTGTATTTTACATTTAATTTTTCTACACTAGCACTACCAAACAATCCGTCACTATCAATAATTAAATCTAGCTCTCCTTTTCCTTTGGAGTATTCAATGTCGCCAGAGTCATAAACAAATTGCAAAATATTAGTATTTAGATTAAGATTTTTTCCTTTTATAGTCATTGAGTAGTCTTTTTCTAAATTATTAAAACTATAAGAAATATCCTCTTTCTTCTCTGTTACACCTTGAAACAATAAATCTATTCCCTTAATTTTGTCAAAAGTTACATAACCATCGATAGATGGAATTTTTATTTCCACAGGTTCTTTATATGATAGGTCTTTAAATACTAAATCAATATTTTTAACTTCAATCGCTCCTATTGGAACTGTTGTTCCACTTTTAACCTCAGATTTTTTACTTTTATTTTTACCAACAAAAGCATCTATAATATTTATACTTTCATTTTTTTTTATGATTATAGCTTTTCCACCATCAACAGTAATTTTCTTTAGTATCTCTGGAAATTTATTTTTCAGATCATACTCAATTGTTATTTTAGATGTTTTTATCATTTCTTCTTTTTTATACTTCAAAATAATATTCTCTGCAATAATTTTATTTTTCTCTTTAAATTCAATATTTCCTATAATAAACTCTGGTCCGAGTACTATGCTTAAAATAGTACTTATAGTAAATGCAAAGTGAAAAATAAAAGAATAAACAATAATAAATAAAAAAGAAAGAGGAGTTATTATAAGTAATTTTCTTTTATTTTTTTTAAAAAATGACATTTTTTCCCTCCTTCTTTTTGTTTTTATATTTTTATAATTTTATAATGGATTTTTTAGTGGTTTACCTGTTTTTCTCGGATATTTTCTATCTGTTTCTTTTTCTTTTTTTATTATAATTATTTTTCTTTTATCCTTAGAAAAAGGTAACTCTAAGTTATATTCCCCTAGAATTTTCCCATTCAGTAAAGTTAAAGCATTTTGTGCACTTTCTTCCTCTCCTGTTCCTTCACTTTTTTGAACTAAAAATCTTCCGTTTACTTCTATAAAGGGTAACATATATTCTAAAATTGTAGGAAGCTTTGAAACTCCACGGCACAGTCCAATGGAAAAACTTTCTCTATTTTCATCGTTTATATACTCTTCTGCTCTTACATTTTCAACTATAACATTTTCTAACTTTAGTTCCTCTTTTACCATTTGTAAAAATTTTGTTTTTTTTCCAACAGAATCAATTAAGGTCAATGTTATATTTGGATTACAAATAGCTAGTATCATACCAGGAAATCCAGCTCCAGTTCCTATATCTATAGCAGTTTTATCATTTTCATTTATATATTTTTGTACAAGAAGTGAATCTATAAAGTGTTTTTCTAGTATTCCTTCAGGATCTCTTATAGCTGTCAGATTTGTATGAGAATTATATTCTACAAGTAAATTCAAATACTTTATCAAAAGTTCTATTTGCTCATCTGTGAGAACTACATCTATTTTTTTAATTCCCTCTTTTAGATAATTTTGCATTTTCATTCTCCTTCATTTTTAAATAAACTAATAATACTTGAATATCTGAGGGGGAAACCCCTGATATTCTTGAAGCTTGACCTATGTTCATAGGTCTTATAGCTTTTAGTTTATCTTTACCTTCTTTTGGTATACTTAAAATGCTATCATAATCAATATCTATAGGAATTTTTCTATTTTCTAATGTTTTGTGCTTTTCAATCATAATTAGAGATTTTTCAATATATCCAGAATATTTAACCTGAACTTCAACTTGATATTCTGTTGACTCCTCATAATCACCTAAATTTAATTCTGGAATAAGTTCACCTATATATTTTATATCCTTATATGTTACTTCAGGTCTTCTTAATATATCTAAAAGTGTAAGTCCTGACCTTATTTCTGGTTCTCCTACCCTTAATAAAACTTCATTAACTCTTTCATTTCTACTTCCCACAAATTGATTTTTCAATTTTGTTATTACAAAGTCCACATCTTTCTCTTTTTGCTTAACTCTTGTGTATTCAGCTATTGGTAACAGTCCTATTTCATATCCAATCTTAGATAATCTTAAATCTGCATTATCCTCTCTTAATATTAGTCTGTACTCACTTCTTGCTGTAAACATTCGATAAGGTTCATTAGTTCCCTTTGACACTAAATCATCTATTAATGTTCCTATATAAGAGTCTGCTCTATCTAATACTACAGGTTCCTCTCCTTTTATTTTTCTAACAGCATTTATTCCAGCTAAAAGACCTTGAGATCCTGCTTCTTCATAGCCTGAAGTCCCATTTATCTGTCCTGCTAAAAATAAATTTTCAATTTTTTTAGTTTCTAATGAATATTTTAATTCTTGAGGATCTACATAATCATATTCAATTGCATAACCATATCTCATAATTTTAGCATTTTCAAGTCCAGATATTTTTCTTAACATTTCATATTGAACATCTGTTGGCAGCGAAGTTGAAAAACCTCCTACATATATCTCATTAGTGTTATATCCTTCTATTTCTAAAAAAAGGTGATGCTGCTCTTTATCTGGATATCTAAAAACTTTATCCTCAATAGATGGACAATATCTTGGTCCTGTCCCTTCTATTGTACCATTAAACATAGGAGATCTTTGCTTGTTTTCGGTAATTGTACTATGAACATCTCTATTTGTATATACAATATGACAAGATATTTGTTTTCTATTTTCTATCTCCTCTATTTTAGTTCTACTGGAAAATTTAAGAGCTGAAGAATCTCCTTTTTGCTCTTCCACTTTGCTATAATCAACTGTTCTTGCATCTATTCTAGGAGGAGTTCCAGTTTTAAATCTCCCTAATTTTAAACCTAATTTTTCTAGGGATAAAGGCAACTCTTCAGAAGAAAGTTCCCCCATTCTTCCTCCACTAAATTTATTTTCTCCAATGTGAATAAGTCCTCTCATAAAAGTTCCCACAGCTATTATAACTGTCTTTCCTCTGCACTCAAAACCTTCTTTTACTTTTACTCCAACTATTTTTCCACTTTCAACTATTAATTCTGTTACTGTTCCTTGTATAGCTTCTAAATTTTCACAATTTTCTATTGTTTTTTTCATTTCTTTGCTATAAAGTTGCTTATCCGCCTGAGCTCTTAAAGACCTTACTGCTGGTCCTTTTTTAGTATTTAAAACTCTTATTTGAATATATGTTTTATCTATATTTCTACCCATTTCCCCACCTAGGGCATCTATTTCCTTAACTAAGTGAGATTTAGCCGGACCACCAATAGAGGGATTGCAAGACATTGTTCCTATATTATCTAAAGTTATTGTAAATATAGCTGTTTTCATACCCATTCTTGCAGCAGCCAATGCAGCTTCACACCCTGCATGTCCCGCTCCTACAACTATCACATCAAAATCCTGCATTTTTCCTCCAAAATAAATATATTTATTTTAAATCTTCTAATATTTCTGCTGTTTTTGTATCAGTAATGATTAAAAGGATATCCCCTCTTTCAATTTTTGTATAAGCACTAGGATTTGGCTGGAATGTTTCATCCTCTTTTTTTATTCCCACCACTGTTGCATTATAGTTTTTTCTAATTTCTGATTCTATAAGTGTTTTCCCCCAAAATAGCGATGGAGATTTTATTTCTACAAGTAAAAAATCTTGTGAAAATCTAATATGTTCTATCATATTGGGTTCCATAGCAAGTTGTGCTACCCTTCTCCCCATATATTCCTCAGGATATATAACCTTATTAGCCCCTATTTTAGAGAGCACCTTTCCATGACTTTTAGATGCTGCTTTTGCTATTATCTTTTTTACCCCTAATTCTTTCAAATGTAAAGTTACCATTATACTTTGCTCTATAGCCCCTATGCAAACAAAAGCTACGTCATACTGAGACACATCTAGTTCAGCTATCGCCCCTCCATCAGTGGCATCTAGAACTGCTGCATTTTCAACTATTTTCTCATTTATAACCTCTTGAACTATTTCTGGATCTATATCAATTGCTAAAACTTCTTCATTAGATTCATATAAAGTCTGTGCAACACTAGAGCCGAAACGTCCTAACCCTACTACTAAAAATTGTTTCAAAATATGTCCTCCTATCTATTTAAATTAGATTTACCCAACTAATATATTTTCTTTAGGATATACAAACTGACCCTTTTTCTTTGTTTCTCCTATTGCAAGAGCAAAAGTCATAGGTCCTAATCGTCCTACAAACATTGTTATTATTATTAGTATTTTTGATATTACATTTAGTTCTGGAGTTATTCCCATTGTAAGCCCTACTGTGGCATAGGCTGAAATCACCTCAAATACAACTTGGTCAAATGCAAATTTATCCACAGTTAAAATTAAAAGAATTATAATTCCAACATATAAAATAGACATTACTAGTATTGCAAGAGCTCTATTTAATATATTCCAGTCTATCCTTCTATTATACATAGCTATATTTTCTTTCCCTTTTACTACTCCTATAACATAAAATGCTAGTACTCCTAAGGTAGTTGTTTTTATTCCTCCACCTGTTGACCCTGGTGAAGCTCCTATAAACATCAATATACAAAACAAAAATATAGTTCCAGGTCTCATAAGACCAATAGATATTGTATTAAATCCTGCTGTTCTTGTTGTTACACTTTGAAAAAAAGCAGCAATTATTTTATCAAAGAAACTCATTCCGCTTAGAGTATTTGGATTGCTATACTCTAAAACAAAAATAAGAAACGTGCCACCAAAAGTCAAAATTATAGATATTAAAACTGCTAATTTTGAAGTTAAATTAAAACGTCTTATATCCTTTCTAATCGCTATAACTATAGAATTAATTACAGAGAAACCTATACCACCTAATATTATCAAATAGGCTACAGTTAAATTTATTGATACATTTTTAGCAAAACCCTCTAAGCCATTACTAAAAAGTGAAAATCCTGCATTACAAAATGCTGATACAGAGTGAAACACTCCATAGAAAATAGCTTTTGACAATGAAAAATTTAACTCTTTCATAAAGGTAATTGTTAAGATAATAGCTCCTATAAACTCAATTAAAAATACAGTTTTAAATATTTTTTTTATAAAACTTATAATCTCATCGCTACCATCAGCATTTCTTTCATCTTTTAAAGTCATTCTTTCATTAAAAGTCATTTTTTTTCCAGTTACTACAAATAAAAGTGAGGAAAAAGTCATAACCCCTAACCCTCCAAGCTGAATAAAAACAAGAATTACCACATAACCAAACGGGTTAAAAACTTTGCTTATATCAACAACTGAAAGTCCTGTTACACAAATAGCTGAAGCAACTGTGAAAAGAGATTCAAGAAGGTCTATACTCTCTCCTTCTCTTAAAGATATAGGTAAAACCAAAATAAAACTCCCTATAATTGTGGCTCCTATAAAACCTAATATCATTTTTCTCGACGAAGATAATTGTTTTAATATCCCCTTATTTATATCCATGATTTCTTGCTCCTATTTTTTCATTTTTATATTTTAAATACTCTTACTATTATACCTTATTTATTCTGTA
Source organism: Fusobacteriaceae bacterium (assembly GCA_051659505.1). Classification (GTDB taxonomy): domain Bacteria; phylum Fusobacteriota; class Fusobacteriia; order Fusobacteriales; family Fusobacteriaceae; genus JAGNZR01. The sequence goes on along the minus strand of JBOFOQ010000040.1, from coordinate 14,142 downwards.
GTTTCAATATTTTAACAAAAAAAGTCCTCTAAATTTAAAATGAAACCCATTAAAGATAGACTGGCTTTTATACTAGCCTATCTCTAAATAAGTTTCATTTCTAAGAGAACTCTTTTTTTTCTAATTTATCCAAATCTTTCATCTCTCTTCTTATCATAAAAAAGGTCACAGTAAATGACAGAGTATCTGCTATTGGAGCTGAAAACCAAACTCCTGCTTCACCATAGAATTTTGATAAAATTATAACTAAGGGTACTAAAAATATTACTTGTCTTGAAAGTGTTAAAAACATTGTTATTTTAGGTTTCCCTATAGCTTGAAAATATATAGAACTAACTATTTGAAATCCAATTACAGGGAACATAAAGGTATATACTCTTAATCCCTTAGATGCAATACTTACAATTTCATGGTTAGTTGTAAAAGCATAAATAAAATATTTTGAAAAAAGTTGAATTATTAAAAATGAAAATATACTTATTCCAGTAGCTGCAAGTATTGCTCTTTTTAGTATCCCTTTAACTCTTGGGTACAATTTAGAGCCATAATTATATCCTGCAAGAGGGAGCAAGGCCTGATTTATTCCAAATATAGGCATAACAAAGAACATTGCTATTCCTTGAACAATTGTCATAGCTCCTACTGCATAATCTCCAGAGACTTTTTTTAGTGTGTTATTTAGGGTAAAAATAACTAAACCTCCCGCTAATTGTAAAAAACACGGAGCAGTTCCTAATTTAATAATTTCTATTACTCTTTCTAATTTTAATCTCAAGTTTGTTGCGTAGAGTCGTATTCCACTTTTTGAAGATAAAAAATATCCAACAGCCCAAATCATAGAAATAAATTGAGAGATTATCGTTGCAATAGCAGCACCTTTCACTCCCATATCAAAAACAAAAATAAATATGGGGTCTAATATTATGTTTAGTACTGCCCCTATTAATAAAGTCCCCATTGAAATCATAGGACTTCCATCAGATCTTATTGACGCATTAGCTGAATAACCAATAATCGAAAATGGAAATCCTATAGCTATTATACGCAAATAATTTGAAGCAGGAGTAAATGTGTTTTCACTAGTTCCCATAAAAATGGCTATTTGTTCAATATAAATAAGGGTTAAAACACTTAATATAATACCTAAAACAGCACCTAAGCTAATTATATTTCCTAGATACTCTTCAGCAAGCTTTTTATTCTTTGACCCTAAAGTTAAAGATACCATAGTAGAACCGCCCATACCTACCATAAGAGCAATACTAAATGAAATTATCATCGCTGGCATTACAAGACCTACCCCTGCTATGTCAAAATGACCAGTTCCCTCAATTCTCCCTATATACATTCTATCAACAATATTGTATAGAGCGTTAACAATCATTCCTATCATAGCTGGTAGTGAAAATTGAATAAGAAGTTTAGTCATGTTCTCTGTTCCCATTAATTTATGTTTAGCCTCCATTTACACCTCCTTTTTATACTAAAAAAATTTAAATTTATATATCTTTTAAAAATATATTTTGAGTTCTGTCAGGTCCAACTGAAACTACAGTTATTTGGCATTCTAAAAACTCTTCCATTCTTCTTATATATTTTTTACAATTTTCTGGTAACTCTTCATAATTTTTCATTTGAGTTATATTCTCTTTCCAACCTGGTAACTCTTCATATATTGGTTTAGCTCTCATTAATGATTCAGTAGATGCTGGAATTGAAGTGTGTATTTTTCCGTCAATTTCATAAGCTGTACATATTTTAATTGTATCTAGCCCACTTAAACAATCTATTTTAGTTATTACGATATCTGTAAGACCATTTATATCCGTTGCATATTTTCCCACAACTAAATCTAACCACCCACATCTTCTTGGTCTACCAGTGGTTGCTCCGTATTCATGTCCCACTGCTCTTAAAGTTTCCCCTGTTTCATCATTAAGTTCAGTAACAAAAGGACCTGCTCCTACTTTTGTTGTATAAGCTTTCATTACTCCTATTATTCTATTTATACTTCTTGGAGATACTCCTGCCCCCACTGTAACTCCTCCTGCTGTTGGAGAGGATGAAGTAACAAAAGGATAATTCCCATGATCAATATCTAACATCATAGCTTGAGCTCCTTCAAACAACACAAATTTATCATCTTTTAAAGCTTTATGTATAACAGGGGTAGAATCAATTATTCTATGTTTTATTAATTCTGTATACCCTTTGTAATCTTCTAAAATTTCTTCATAGCTAAGAGGTGGTGCATTATATATTTTATCAAACATTATATTTTTCTCTTCTAAATTAAGTTTTAATTTTTTTGCAAATAGTTCCATATCAAGTAAATCTACCATTCTTATTCCACATCTTGAGATTTTATCTGCATAACATGGTCCAATCCCTCTTTTTGTTGTTCCTATTTTATTCGCCTCAGCTGCTGAATCTTCTTTCAAAATATCTAAAGCCACATGGTACGGCATTATAAGTTGTGCTCTATCACTAATAAAGAGATGATCTGTTTTTGCCCCTTTCGCCTCAAGAACTGATAATTCTTTTAGTAAAACTTTAGGATCTACAACAACTCCTGGCCCAATTATGCATTTTCCATTTCCATGTAACATTCCAGAAGGTAATAAGTGAAGTATAAACTTTTCACCGTCAACTACAACTGTGTGACCTGCATTATTTCCACCTTGAAATCTTACAACGTAATCTGCTTTGTGTCCTAAAACATCAATAATTTTACCTTTTCCTTCATCTCCCCATTGTGTACCTACAACAACATAACCTGCCATTATTTTTCCTCCTAAATTTTCATTAAAATTTTATGTTAATATTAATTATTTTATTTTTAAAATTTCTATATAATTAATATTTTTATTATGTTTACATAAAAATAGCTCTTCAAATTCTGTTTTAATATTATCAACTGCTTTTTCTGTACTATGTAAATCTGAAGTACTATAAACAACTTGATAGTTGTCAAATTCAGTTATAAGTTCTAAAATATCAGAATAATATCCATCATGGTCTGTTTTTATAAAAACTTTTCCTCCTACCTTTAGTAGTTTTTCTAAATTTTTAAATAAACTAACTTGGATTACTCTATTTTTTATCTTTTCATCCCACGGGTCTGCAAAATTAATATATACACCTTCCAGTTCATTCTCACCTATAAAATGCTCTATTTTCTCTGCTTTTTTTCTTACAAAGAAAATATTTTTAGCATCCCTTCTCTTAGCCTTATCAGCTGACATTACAAGTCTTTTAAACCTTAGTTCTAAAGCTAAATAGTTTCTATCTTTATGTCTCTCACTCATACCATTTGTAAAATTTCCACTTCCAGACCCTATTTCAAGGTACAAAGGGTTCTCATTTCCAAAGTGAACATTCCATTTTCCCTTTGTTTCATTTATTTTTTCTTTATCAAAACCTAAATATTCTGGATAGTCTAACATTTTTACTACATATGGGTTATAGTTTTTTCTCGGAAATGTGAAAAAATGTCGCCATAAATTATCTATATTATTTTCCATAAACTTTCCCTCCAAGATTTATTAATTTTAAATTAAATTTTCTATTTTAAGTATTACTTTATTAATTACATTTTTATTTTTTTCAAACAATTCTTTAATCTCTTTATCTTTAGAAGAGTTCCCTAATACTTCATTTACCGACATTTCAAAATCACTACAGCAATCCAATTGAATACCAATTTTCTTTCTAATTAATTCTTTTGAAATATCTTTAACATTTTGGACATATTTTCCAAAAATAGGTATTTTCCCATAAAAAAGAGGTTCAAGTAGAGAATGCCCCCCTATATTTACAAGAGTCCCACCTACAAACACTACATCTGCAACAGAGTAAAACTCCCTTAAAACTCCCATTTTATCTACAATTATAACTTGTTTCTTTTCTGAAATTCCCTGACTTTCCAAGTTAGAGTATTTTTCATAAGTCAACTTGTACTTTTCTACAACATCAATAACTTCATTCACTCTTTCTAGATGTCTTGGAACTATTATAATAAGCCTATCTTCTATGTTAGAATTAGCATTTTTCAATATTTTTTCCTCTTCTAATTCTCTTGTACTACCAAGCACTATTATCTTTCTATTTCCAGATAATAATTTTGTTTTAAGTCTTTCTTTCTCTAAATCAGAATATTCTTCAAAACTTATACAAAACTTTAAATTTCCTAAAGTTTCTACTTTATTTTTTTGAGCTCCGAGCATTATAATTCTTTCTTCATCTAATTCAGATTGCATATAAAAACCTGAAATTTTATTAAATAATGGTTTTAGTAAAAATTTTATTTTTTTATATTTTTTAAAAGATTTATCTGATATTCTACCATTTATAAAAATTACTTTGGCTTTTTTTGCACATAATTCTATTAAATTTGGCCATATTTCAGTTTCAATAATTATTAACATTGATAAATTGATCTTTGACAATATTTTTTTTATTTTAAAATAGGAATCTAGCGGAAAGTAAATAACTTTTACCCGTTCCAAAGCTTCGTATCTTTCTTTTGCATTTTCATACCCTGTATCTGTAAATACCGATATTATAATTTGTTCTTCTTTTTTTTCTAATAGTTTTTTTATTAAAGGTTCCGAGAGGTTTACTTCTCCCATTGAAGAACAATGAACCCAAATACTTTTTTCTTTTTTTAGTAAACCTAAATCTTGATTTATTCTTTTTTCAATAAATTTCTTTTTCTTTTTACTAAATAACTTTGCTAAAAAAAATAAAGGCAAAACTATTAAAATCCTTAAAATATTATATAACATCATTATCCCTCTATTACATCAATATATTTTGATATTATTTCACACACTTCTTTTGCATCCATCTTACTTGAATCTATTTCTACTGCATCACTTGCCTTTTTTAAAGGACTTTCTTCCCTTGTAGAGTCCAAGAAATCTCTTTTTATTATAGCAGCTAAAACATCTTGAAAATTTTCACTTTGAATCCCTTTATTTTTATAGTCCTCTACTCTTCTTTTAGCTCTTTCCTCTGGAGAAGCTACTAAGAAAATTTTTAAATCAGCTTTTGGAAAGACAACTGTCCCTATATCTCTTCCATCTAAAATAGTTTTTTTTCCTTTAGATATTTCTCTTTGAAGTTCTACAAGTTTTTCCCTTACTTCTTTTATTGCAGCTACTTCTGAAACAAATTCAGTGACTTTAGGCGTTCTTATTTCTTTTGTTACGTCTTTTTCATTTACAAAAAATTTATCTCCAACTATATCAACATTAATATTGTCTAAAATATTTAAAATATTATTTTTTTCCTTTATATTTAATTTATTTTCTAAAAAATAATAAGTTACCATTCTATACATAGCCCCAGTATCTAAATAAGTCATTCCATACTTACTAGCTAACATTTTAGCTATTGTACTTTTCCCACTTCCAGCAGGACCATCTATTGCTATAGTCATTGTTTTTTTCAAAGTCATATTATTCCTCTCCCAAATATTAAGATTATAATCTTCTTTTTTCCTTAAGCCTGAACTAATATAGCTTTCCACTCTTTTTCTTCTTTTATTTCTAATATTTTATATCCTATTTTTTCAATTTCATTTACTATTTCATATTCTTTTTCAGCTACAATTCCTGATAAAATTATTTTTCCACCTGTTTTCACAACTTTTGAAATATCTTGAAGAAGTAAAAGAATCACATCAGCTAAAATATTAGCTACAACAAAATCAAATTTCTCATCTTTCAAACTAGATATTAAATCTCCTTTTAAAACTTCAAATTGATTTTTATCAATTTTGTTTAGCTCCATATTTTCTTGTGCCACTTCAACTGCTAGTTCATCTATATCTATTCCTACTACTCTCTTTGCTCCTAGCTTTGCTGCTGCTATCATAAGGATTCCTGACCCTGTCCCAACATCTAAAACTGATATGTCATTTTCTTGCATTTGCTCTTCCATTATTTTAACACAAAGAGAAGTTGTTGAGTGCGACCCTGTTCCAAATGCCCTTCCTGGATCTAACTCTATAACTAACTCTCCCTCTTCAGGAGTGTATTCTCGCCATGTTGGTTTCACAACAAATTTTTCACTAATTTTTTCAGGATACAGATGATGTTTCCATGAGTTTTGATAATCTTCCTCTTCATAAGAACATATACTAACACTATAAATTACGTCATCTCTATCGTCAAAAATTTCTGATAATTTATTTTTTATTTCAATATTTCTTTTTTCAGAATAAAAATTTCCTGGATAATATGCTGAAACAGCATTATCAACATCAGAAAATTCTTTTGTATCTCTATAATAATCTAAAGGATTTAAGTGTGTTAAAGGCTCATCTATTTTTAGCCCTGTTGCACCAAAATCGTAAAAAACTTTAGATATTTCTTCTCTTGTTTTTATTATATCATCACTTTCAAATACAACTCTTATCTCATTAACTTTCATTTTACCTCCGTGTTTTAGTACTTTAATTCTGCATCCCCAATATTTATTCTTTCAATAGATACACAATCTCCAGTTTCATCATCTAAAACAACAGAAATTCCATTTAATCTAACACTTCCTTCTGCAATTTCAAATTTTTGAGGTAATCCAGTTAAAAATCTTGGAAGAACACACTCTAGTTGTGTTCCAATTACTCCACTATCAGGCCCCGTCATTCCAACATCTGTTATATATCCTGTCCCCTCTGGTAATATTTTTTCATCTGCAGTTTGCACATGTGTGTGAGTTCCATAAACTACAGAAACTTTTCCATCAAAATATTTTCCAAGAGCTATTTTTTCTGATGTAGCCTCTGCATGAAAGTCTACTATAATAAATTTTGTTTCTTTTCTTATTTCATCTATTAATTCTTTTCCAAGAACAAAAGGACAATCAATAGGGTTCATAAAAATTCTACCCTGTAGTGATACTACTGCTATTTTTTCCCCTTTTGAGGATTTTTGAATAGTATATCCCTTTCCAGGTACTCCTTTAGGATAGTTATGAGGTCTTACTAATCGTTCGTTCCCCTCTATATAAGTGTATATCTCTCTTTTATCCCAAATATGGTTCCCACTAGTTATAACATCTATTCCCCAACAAAAAAATTCGTCAGCTATTTTCCCTGTTATCCCTTTCCCTGAAGCACTATTTTCTCCATTAACAATAATAAAGTCATATTCTTTTCTTTTCTTTGATACATATGCTGATAGAGCATCTCTTCCTGAACTTCCAACTACGTCACCTATTATTAAAACTCTCATCCTTACTTCCCTTCATATTTTATAACAATTTCATAAGAAATCATTCATTAATTTTCTTTTAAACTAACGTATTTATTATATCATAAAAATCATTTTTTTTGAATTTACTTTTATAAATTTGATTTTCATTAATGATTTATGTTAAAATATCCATAAATTATTAATACTAATCAAATTTAATCAAAATTTGGAGGTCATGTGAATAAAATTTTATATTTAGATACTGAAACCACAGGTATAACTGATAATGCTGCTATTGTTCAAATAAGCGGAATAGTTAGGATAGGAAAAGAAGTAAAAGAGGAATTTAATTTTTATATAAAACCTCATAAAGGAGCGGATATAACTGACGAAGCCTTAGCTATTCAAAAGAGAACTTTAGAAGAAATAAATGCCTTTCCAGATGGAAAAACAGCTTATACTCAATTAATTGAAATTTTTGACAAATACATTGATAAGTTTGATAAAAATGATAAATTTATACTAGCAGGATATAACGTAGATTTTGATGCTCGTATGCTAAATAATTTTTTTAAATTACATAAAAACAAATATATGTACGGATATATTGGTCAAAAATTAGATCCTCTTTTCCTTATTCCATGGCTGCAAATCTCAAAAAAAATACCTATATTAGAAAATAATAAATTAGGTACTTGGTGTAACCATTTTAATATTGAATTAGAAGCTCACGATTCTTTAGAAGATATAAGGGCTACTGCTAAGCTTATTAATCATTTTTTTAGGTTTTTAAAATAAGGAGTTATATTGAAACTTAACATCAAATAATTATATTTACTCTTGATTTTTTACTTTATATATTATATAATTTGTTTATTAATACATTGTATTACAAAAGTAGAAAATATGAGGTGATTAATATGTCAACAGTTTCACTAAGATTAGATGATAGAGATGATAAATTAGTTAGAGAGTATGCAAAATTAAACAATTTATCTATTTCTGAATTTATAAGAAAAGTTGTTATAGAAAAAATAGAAGATGAAATTGATATAAAAGCTTTTGATAAAGCTTTTACAGAATCAGAAATAGTCTATTCTTTTCATGATGCTATGAAAGAGATAGGACTGTAATGAAATACCAAGTTAAACTAAGAGAAAGTGTTGTTAAACAATTAAAAAAAATGGATAAATCTATTGCTGCATTAATAATGGGTTATATTGAAAAAAATATCCTGAATTGTAATAATCCTAGAGCATTTGGGAAGGGACTTGTTGAAAATCATAAGGGTAAATGGAGATATAGAATCGGTGATTATAGAATTCTTTGTGAAATAAAAGATGAAATCGTTGTAGTTATAGTAATCGCCATAGGACATAGAAAAGATATTTATTAAATATAAAAAGCACTCCTAAGTGAGTGCTTTTTATATTTAGCAGAACTTTTTTATAGTATCTTTCATATTATAGAGGATACTATTTTTTCCCCTATTAGTATTTTATCCAAATCACTATACTTATAAAGCAGCTCCAAGGCGCTGTTCAAAATTTCTGCATCTTTAGGTGTAAATCTTGAATGAACTGAACTGTCAATATCTAGAACTCCATAAATTTTCCCTTTATTTATTAAAGGAATTACAATTTCTGACTTCGATCTTATATCACAAGCTATATGTCCAGGGAATTCACAGACATTAGCAACTATTATTGCCTCTCTTTTTGTAAATGCTGCTCCACAAACTCCTTTGTCAACTGCTATTCTTGTTGTTGCTGGAAATCCATAAAATGGACCTAGTACTAATTTATTTTCTTTATATAAATAAAAGCCACTCCAATTTAATTCTTCAAAAAATACATTAATAAAAGATGCCATATTTGAAAGATTCGCTATTGTGTCTGTTTCTTCTTTTAAATAACTTTCCAACTCTTTTAAAAACATATTGTATTTGTCCGCTTGATTTAAATTTTTATAAAGTTCGATATTAAATTCCATAATTTCTCCCTTAATATTTTTTCAAGAATATTTGTTTAAATAATACTACATTCTTTGTTTTTATTCAATTTTTATTTTTTTATCTTGACAGAAATAAAAAAAAACAATAAACTAAACATAAGATTATGATATCAAACATAAGTTTAGTAAGGAGGTGGAAAATGACTAAAAGAGAAAATGAAATTCTTAAATGGATTCAAGAAAATCCACTAATATCTCAACATGAACTAGCGAATAAAGCTAATATAACAAGATCTTCAGTTGCTGTTCATATTTCAAACTTAATAAAGAAAGGAAAAATATTAGGCAAAGGTTACCTTATTTCTCAAGAGGAGTATGTAACCGTAATTGGAGGAACAAACATAGATGTTGCTGGAATTCCAACTAATAATCTAATAGAAAATGATTCTAATCCAGGAATTGTAAAATTTTCCATAGGTGGGGTAGGTAGAAATATAGCAGAAAATATTTCTAAACTAGGGGTAGAAGTGAATTTTATAACTGCTCTTGGAAATGATATGTATGGCTCTGAAATTCAAAAAAATTGCAAAGAGAAAGGGATTGAAATATCTAATTCATGGGTAGATTCAAGTTTACCAACATCTACATATCTTTTTGTTCTCAACGAAAAAAAAGATATGCAATTAGCTATTTCCGATATGGCTATTTGTGATAAAATTACTCCTGAATTTATAGAGAAAAAAATAGAGTTTATAAAAAAATCCTCTCTTTGTGTAATTGATACTAATCTTTTAAAGGAAACTATTGAGTATGTATTAGACAACTTAAAAATACCTGTTTTTGTTGATTGTGTTTCTACAACAAAGGCAATAAAAGTAAAAGAATATTTAAATAAAATTCATACTTTAAAATGTAACAAAATAGAAGCAGAAACTCTTAATAACATAAAAATTACAAATGAAAATTCTTTAAAAGAATCAGCTAATTATTTTTTAAACAAGGGAATTAATCAAATTTTTATATCTCTAGGGGAAGAAGGAGTTTTCTATGCGAATAAAGAAGAAAGTGGTAAAATTAACGCTATGAAAACAAAAGTATTAAATGCTACTGGAGCTGGGGATTCATTTATGGGTGCAATTGCATATAGCTATTTAAAGAAAGATAATATAAAAATTTCTGCAATAACAGGTGTGGCAGCTGCAACTATAACAGTACAAAGCGAAAAAACAGTTAGTGATACATTAAATGTAGAAAATATTATAAAATTAATGGAGGAATACAAATGAAAAATTTAGTAAAATATTTAGTAATTTCAAAAGAGGTAAAAGAAGCTTTAGAAAATAACAAACCTGTAGTTGCCTTAGAGTCAACAATTATTTCCCATGGAATGCCTTACCCTCAAAATGTAGAAACAGCACTACGAGTGGAGGAAATTATTCGTGAAAACGGAGCTATTCCTGCTACTATAGCAATTTTAGAAGGTAAATTAATAGTAGGATTGTCAAAAGAAGAAATAGATTATCTAGGTAAAAAAGGATTAGCAGTAAAAAAAGCAAGTAGAAGAGATTTACCAGTTATTATCTCTAAAAAAATAGATGGAGCTACTACAGTGTCAGCAACAATGATTATAGCTGAACTTGCAGGAATAAAAGTATTTGCAACTGGTGGAATTGGTGGAGTTCATAGAGAAGCAGAAGTAACTATGGATATCTCAGCTGATTTAGAAGAACTTGCAATGACAAGTGTCGCAGTAGTTTGTGCTGGAGCTAAATCTATCCTTGATATTGGATTAACTTTAGAATATTTAGAAACTAAAGGTGTTCCCATTTTAGGATACCAAACATCTGAGTTACCAGCATTTTACACTAGAAAAAGTGGATTTAATGTAGATTATAAAATGGATACACCTCTTGAAATAGCTGAAGCTTTAAAGGCTAAATGGGATATAGGATTAAAAGGTGGCGTTGTTATTGCTAACCCAATTCCTGAAAAATTTGCAATGGATTTTAACATTATTACAAAAGCTATTAATGAAGCTGTCTTAGAGGCTAAAGAAAAAGGGATAAAAGGGAAAGAATCAACTCCATTCTTACTTGCAAAAGTAAAAGATTTAACTGCTGGTAAGAGTTTAATCTCCAATATTGAATTAGTGTATAATAACGCTAAACTTGGTGCTGAAATTGCTAAAAACTATGTGAGTTTAAAGTAGTTTTAGAAAATCATAACTGAACTTTAAAATATAGAAAAAGCTCTAAGTTAATGTAAAAATAAAATTACATATAGACTTAGAGCTATTTTTATGAATTATGTTTGATCAGACCAACCCCATCTCCTTGTGTCTGCTATTGTGGTTAAAATATGCTAGTATATATATTTTATTTACTTTTTAATTACTTTTTTTCTACGGTTAAGTTTGGACCTTGTTCCATCTCATAAAACATGACTTCGTCTTCTTCGTTCTTATTTTCTTTATTTTTATCTTTTTTGTATATTCCATTTACGATTTCTTTAATAAGTTTTTTATCCTCATCAGTTGTCTCCATTCCAAAAATAACTTCCTTTAGTTCTAAACCTGTAAAATGTTTTTCTGTATCTTCTTCTGTATTTAAATGAAGCATTCTATATTCATTTTCATATGACCAATCTTGATGTTTTCTAAAATAGGTGTCTGCTATCGTTAACCCTTCCTCCTCTATTTTCATATTATTTACTTTAAGTATTTTGTCTTTCAATTCTTCTTTTGGTTTAACTTTTTCTGTTTTTATTTCATTGTATATAATCTTATTAAAACAAATATTTTTAACATCTTTATTTCTTTTAAATTTATAACCTAAACATACTCCTTTGTGATTATTTCCATAATGTGCCCATAGCAATAAATTTTTTCCAGTTTCTGAAAAACAAGTTATTTTAATGTTTAATAATTCTTTATAAAAAATAGTTTTATTAATTTTAAAATATGGGTCAAAAGGATCGTTAAAATTACTAGAGTCATTTTTATAGACACCTTTTTTTACTAATGATTCTATTGTATTTTTATTAATTTCTTTGTACGTATAAAAGATTTTTTCACAAAACTTTTCTGATTTTTCTAATAAATGAGTTTTTATATTCTTTTTAAATGATAATTTTAATTTATCTTTAATTTCATTTTGATTTTTTTGAATATTTTCCTCTATACAACCCAATAATTTTATATTAAAATATAGCTTTTTTTCAATATAACTATTAATTAAAGAAATTTTCTTTTCAATGTTTTTTTCCTCGGTAAAATACTTAGAAGTAGCTTTATTTAAATTATTAATAATTTCAGTTAAATATAATTTAGATTTTAACTCATCTATTGCTTTCATAAAATCCAGTATTGCTTCTTCTCTTTTTCTTAGTTCAAATTTTAACACTCCTCTATTATTGTAAGCTTCTTTATACTTATCATCTATTTTTATTGCTTTATTAAAATCCCGTATTGCTTCTTCTTTTTTTCCTAGTTCCCTTTTTAACACTCCTCTATTATTGTAAGCTTCTTTATACTTACCATCTATTTTTATTGCTTTATTAAAATCCAGTATTGCTTCTTCTTTTTTTCCTAGTTCCCTTTTTAATTCTCCTCTATTATTGTAAGCTTCTTTATACTTATCATCTATTTTTATTGCTTTATTAAAATCCAGTATTGCTTCTTCTCTTTTTCCTAGTTCCCTTTTTAATTCTCCTCTATTATTGTAAGCTTCTTTATACTTATTATCTATTTTTATTGCTTTATTAAAATCCAGTATTGCTTCTTCTCTTTTTCCTAGTTCCCTTTTTAATTTTCCCCTATTATTGTAAGCTTCTTTATACTTATCATCTATTTTTATTGCTTCACTTAAATCTTGTATTCCTTCTTCTTTTTGACCTAATTCAAATTTTGACAATCCTCTATTATTGTAAGCTTCTTTACAATCCTTATCTATTTTTATCGCTTCATTAAAATCCAGTATTGCTTCTTCTCTTTCACCTAGTTTTCTTTTTAATTCTCCTCTATTATTGTAAGCTTTTTTTAACTTTTCATTTATTTCTATTACTTCATTATAACCTGAAGTGGCTTTTTTTCTTTTTCTTAGTTTAATTTTTGACATTCCTCTATTATTGTAAGCTTTTTTATAATCCTCACATATTTTTATCGTTTTATCATAATCTGAAATGGTTTCTTCTCTTTTTTCTTTTTCATTTATTTCTATTACTTCATTATAATCTGAAGTGGCTTTTTTTCTTTTTCTTAGTTTAATTTTTGACATTCCTCTATTATTGTAAGCTTTTTTATAATCCTCACATATTTTTATCGTTTTATCATAATCTGAAATGGTTTCTTCTCTTTTTTCTAGTTCTCTTTTTTCTAGTTCTCTTTTTAATTTTCCTCTATTATTGTAAGTTTCTTTACTAAGTTTTTTTTTTTTTGATTTCCTAACCATTTTTTTTAGCTCCTCATAATTTTTATTAAATTATTAATATTCGTAATCATATTCTTATTTTAACACTATATTTAATAAAAACAAATAAAAAAGAGACCCTAAAGTCTCTCGATAAATTTATATACTTTTTAAAAATTCAATAAATACCTTAGCTAAATTTTTAGCACTTTCTATTTTCAAGCAATCACTTCTATTGTCTCCAAAGAAGCTTTCAGTTAAAATATACGGATATTTACACTTCATTATTCCATAAGCTCCGTTGTGAGTCATATCCTTTATCTCAATGAGCTTTCTTTTCTTTAGATTAAGCATTTCATAGTGGTATTTAATTAATTTTTCTGATAATAATTTTGTTTTTTCATTTTTGTAATAGCATAAGGTTTCTACACCTTCAGCAACATCATTAAAGGCATTAAAATGAAGTTCTAATACTAAATCATATCTTTGCTTATGAACTTCATTTAAAACGTTACTCATCTCTTTTGAGTAACTTCCACAATATTTTCTAGTATAAATATCTACTTCTATTTCTTTTTTTA
>JBOFOQ010000039.1:0-3402 GCA_051659505.1 Fusobacteriaceae bacterium | reverse complement strand
GCAAGACTCACCCGAAGGAGATACTTTTTGGAGCAGAGTCATTTTGAGAAAAGACTTTGCTTTTTTTGATGAAAAATACTCTGATATAAATAATTTAACATAATGGAATATAAATATATAGAACTATGAAATTAATGTATTATCTACTAGCCTTCTTATTTTATTCTTATGGAATAACCGAAATAATTTACGAAAGCAAATTAAACTTAATAATATTCTTTATAGCTACTTACCTAGCACACAAATATTATTTTTGTCTTTATGAACAATCAAAAACTGAAAATAAAAAATATTATAAGATTAAATTATATGAAAAAAAATTTGGTTGAATATACAAATTACTCTGGAGGAGCTGTGGGTGGAGACACTAAATGGGAAATAATAGGAAAAGAATTTGGTCTAGGCAAACAAGTTAATTATAGACCAGAACATTTAAAAAACTTACCAAAAGAACAATTACAAGAAGTTGAGGAGGCGTATCAACAAGCAGTTAAAAATTTAGGGAGAACTCCCTTAGCTCCTCACACTTTTGCTGGAGGTCTTGTAAGAAGAGACTATTTACAAGCTAAAGCTGCTGATGCTGTTTTTGCTATAAGTACAATAGTGAAGCCTGGTCAAAGATGTCCTAAAGGATACATAAATAGAATGAATAGACCTTTAGTTGCAGGAGGGACAGGTTATGCAGTTCAGATGGCAATTAATCTGAATAAACCTGTTTATGTATTTGACCTAAATACAGGTCTTTGGTTTGAGCATGATAGAGCAGAAAATCTTGGTTTTATAGAAACTTATATACCAATACTAACAAAAAAATTTGCTGGTATTGGAACAAGAGAAATCAATAAAGAAGGAGAAAGAGCCATTAGAGATGTTTATGAAAAAACCATTAACCAATTATAAAAAAATAAATGAAAGATATAGTATCCCCAGAATGGCTAATAAAACAAAATTTTGCGCAAACCGATAAAGTATTTAGTAGAATTATTAATGATATAGAACTTCTAGTCTGCTTGTATAATGGTTTAACAGAAGTTTCATTACGAGAATTATACCAAGAAGAAATAGAATATGTCTTTTTTAGTAAAAAGACAAAACTAAATAAAAAGACTTTATTAGCTATAATAGAAAAAGTTGAAAAAGAAGAAAACATTGAGGTAGATATACAACCCATTAATACATAAACTATTTAATAATTAAAAACAATTAAAATGAAAAAAGTACAAAACAAGAAAAGAAGATTTACATTTAGTGAAATTAATTTCTTTTTACACAGGAATGACGGTAAAAATCACTTACCTAATACAAACTTACCAAAAGGAAACTTACGTATTATGACTAAAAAAGAAAAAATGAACTTAATGAATATTCTTGCTCCATTGAAGAGGTTTCTTAGATTTCAAAGAAAATAAGTGCATATTATAAGACTATGAAAATATTAAATACAGAAATATCTGCAATCCTAAAAATAATAACTTATTGTGATGGAATGCACACAGAAGAGTTACATATTTTAATAGATACTTTAAAAGAAATGTCTAAAACAGCAAGACCTATTAACTATCAAGAATTTTTAGCTGCAAATGAATTTTACCTAGAAGTAGATATACCATATTTTATAAGAGGACTACAAAAATATAAAGATATGCAATAGTAATTAAAAAAGTAGTAGGAGAATTACTCCTACTACTTAAAAAAATTAAACAATAAAACTATGAAAGAACTACTAATTAAACTAAATGCTTGCAACGAAGCCATAAAATGGGCTAAAGACAAAACATGGGAAGAAATTTATAAAACTTGTCCTAGAGGGGATTGGTTACTTTGGCTGTTTGCAAGAACCAACCCAAATGATGTACAACTAATGTTATTAGCTAAAGGACACTGTGCTAATACTGTTAGACATCTGATGGAAGACCCTAGAAGTATAGCAGCTGTTGATGCAGCTATAGCTTTTGGTGAGGGAAAGATTACAGAGGAAAAATTAAAGTCCTATGATGATGCTGCTTATGCTGCTTATAATGATGCTACCGCTTATTATGCTACTACTGCTGGTGCTGCTACTGCTGCTGCTAATTATGCTGCTACTGCTGCTGCTGTTAATGCTTATACTGCTTATGCTGCTTATACTTATGCTGATGCAAAAGCTAAAAACCAACTAAAAACAGCAAACATTTGTAGGACTTATTTACCCATTAAAATTTGGAATATAAACATATAAATTACATTATGAAAAAAGGAGACACAATACTCTTTGAGGGAGAAAATGGAAATAGAACAGGTATAATTGAAAAAATAATAGAGTTTAAATCTAATCTTTATGGGACTGATAAAGAGCTTGACACCTACGACTTATATAACGATGAAAATGATTATAAGACGGGGGTTTATGTAGAAGGACAAGGTCTAATACCTGTATCACTAATAATAGAAGTGAAATAATAAAATTAATACGCTGCAAAGAAATGATAACCAGTTCACTCCTAGCAGCGTAACTAACATTAAAACCATAAATTATGGAGACAAAGGAAATTTTAAAAGTAATCAAAAAATTAAACGGAAAAATAAAACCTACCAGTTGTTATACTTCTAGTTATACTTCAAATAGAGGCAGACTAGAAAGACTAAAAAGGTTAATTGACTTAACAGGAATGTTACTTGCAAATATCGAAAAGATATATAGAATGTACAAAGACAGCCATGAAACCGAGATAAGTGAGTTTTCAAATTGTGCAGGAGATTTTTTAAAACATATTTCAAAAAAATACAATATTGATAACAATGAACAAAGATAATCAACTATGAAAAAAGAAAAAAAGATTTTCTACATCAATTTTCTTCTAAGACATCACGGAAACACCTTAAAAGGAATAAACATCGACTATAAAACATTAGTTAAAGTACTTGTTAGAGACGCTCCAGCTGCTTCTAAAATAGCCACAAAAAATTTTGGAAATAATTGGAATAAAATACTTGAAGATGGTACATTTAATAAAGATTATTATCCTATAATTATTGACTTAACATAAAAAATAATAAAAACATACAAAAAATTTATTTAGTCTATGAATGCGATAGCTGGCATACCTACTATTCTTATGATATGGTTGGTGCATTTTCTACTAAAGAAAAAGCAATTAGTCTTTTGAAAGAAAAATGTAAATTGTCGGAAAGTGAAGTACTCTTCCTTAAAGAAAACTATCAAACTCAAGGCAGAGAGGATAATTTTGTAATTGAAAAAGTAGAGATAGACAATTGTGATTTTTTTGATTAAAATACTGTAAAAATTAACTTAATTAAAAAAGAAAATTTATATAAATTAATATATGAAAATTCTTTTTTAATTAAATTAATTTTATTTAAACATAAGTGAAACACCCTCACTTATTTTGAGTAATATATATA
>JBOFOQ010000038.1:0-3505 GCA_051659505.1 Fusobacteriaceae bacterium | reverse complement strand
GAAATCAATTTAGTAGGTTTATCTTCTGGCACTGGAAGTATTTCTTCTACTTCTACATCTTCTTTATCTAAAGGTATTTCACAAAATGTAGTTTTAATTTTTTTTTTTAATCTCTTTCTTCTATAGTAAAGTTGATGGGCGCTTATATTATTTACTTCGCAGAATTTAACTATAGAGCCTTGATATTTCTCAAATTTTTCTAGAATTTCATCCCAATTTATTTTACTTTGTTCAATTGACATAGTTAGCCTCCATATTCAAGTTTTTATACTTTATATTTTAGCTAAAAAAATATTGGCATTCTAGTCGGATATTCTTTGACGCTTACGTTAATTTATTAATAAAATAATGATAAATTAATCAAGAAAAGCCCTCCTTAATAAAGAGGACTTTTTCTATAAATTATTAAAGCTATATTTTCTACATTTTAAAATTTAAATTTAATTAGGAAATATATCATACATGTGTATACTTTCAAGCATATTATTCTTAATATCAAGTCTAAACATCTTCATAATGTCTATCCATTGTTGAGTGCTTAATCTAGTCTTTTCCTTAGAAAATTTTCCATTGTTCATAAAGCTTTCAAAAAAATACTTCCTCATATAATCTGGTATATTTTCCCACATTTGTTTCCATGGACCTTCAGGAGTTTTATTATTATTTTGATCTTTATATGGATATGAAAAATCCATATTTTTTATATTTATGTATGGGTTACTCCCTCCCTGTTGAGAATAAGGCGGCTTACCAGGTAACATTATCATAAACATCAACGTTGATATGGCAAAATATTCATTTCCATAACTCCTTAAGAAAGTTTTATAATCTTTTCCTTGAATTTCAGGTGCTGTAAAATTAACCGTCCCAACTGGACAAGGTAAATTATCTATTTGATAACTATCAGTATCTACAAAGTACACTTCTTTTTCATTATTAACCAATATATTAAGAGGATTTATGTCACCTATTACTATTTGATTTTTATGCAATTCATTTATTTTTTCTAATATATTTATACATAACTCAACTAATTGAATTCTCTTCCATTTTGGAAAATTTTTAATCAATAATGGTTTAATAAAAATACTTTTTTGTAGTTCAATTCCTTCAGCTTTTTTCATTATATATCCTACAAATTCCTTATCTAAATTACATACTATATCTATAGGCCAACATATTCCTTCTACATCTATATTAATATCCAACATTTTTTTAATTTTTTTATGTTTGTCAGCAGTTATTTTTTCTTTTTTATAAATTTTACATACAAGTCCATTTTTTAGAGAATATATACTTCCTTCTCCACCGCTTGCTAATTCATTTTGTAATGTCAAAACTCCATATTTGCTAGACATAATATCATCATATTTTCCTGGTATTTTACACTTGTCTGTAACATTTATATTTAGTATATTGGTATTTATATTTTTATTAGATGCTTGTAATCCTTTTTCTATAAATTTTCCATCTTTAAATTTTCCCTTTTTTATAGTCCCATCTGCAAATGTATATATTCCTTTTCCATGTCTTTTTCCATTTTCAAAGTCGCCTTCATAGCGATCTCCATTTTGCATAATTTCACACCCATGGCCATGTTTATATCCATATAAAAACTCACCTTCATAGGTTTCTCCATTTAAATCTTTGAATCTACCTTTTCCATTTAACTCTCTATTTTTAAACTGACCTTCTTCTATAATTCCATCAGAATATGTATATTTTCCATTACCATTTACTTCTCCATCTTCAAATTGACCTTCGTATTTATATCCATTCTTCCAAAGCATCTTTCCTATACCAGTTCTTTTCCAATCTATAAAATCACCTTCATACCTATCTCCATTTGACCATAATAATATCCCATTTCCAGATGCAATACCATTTAAAAACTTACCCTCGTATCTATCACCATTCTCCCAATATAAAATACCTTTGCCAGTTCTCTTGTCATTTATAAAATCGCCTTCATATATATTTCCATTATTCCATCTATACTTACCTTTACCTGACTTTTTGTCATTTATATAGTTCCCCTCATATTTATCACCATTGCTCCAATTCAAAATTCCTCTTCCATTTCTTTCATTATTTATGAATTTTCCTTCATAAACATCTCCATTATTCCATATTATTTTTCCTTTTCCATCTTTTTTACCTCCAACAAAATCCCCCTCATACTTATCTCCGTTAGAGAAAGTAATTTTTCCGTTACCTTCAAGTACACCATTTATAAAATTCCCTTCATAGATTTCTTTATTGATTGTGTATATTCTACCTTTACCGTTTAATTTTCCATTTAAAAAATTACCTTCTTCAACTCTACCATCTGTATATATGTATTTACCAGCACCATTAATTGAACCATTTAGCCACTGTCCCTCATATTCACTGCCATCTGCAAATTTCATTTTTCCAAAACCATGCATTACTCCATTTTTCCACTCACCTACATACTTATCTCCATCATTCCATATATATTTACCTGAACCATTTCTTTCACCATTTTTTAAAGCTCCGTCATAAGTATCACCGTTATCATATGTTAAAGCTCCTTCTTTTTTTATCTTCATAGAAATATTATCTATAAAACCCATACACATCCTCCCTTATTTTTAAAAACCTGTCTATTAAAAAATAGGATTCAAGCTAATAACTTGAATCCTTACAGCTACCATATATTTTAAAATAAAGCTAATATCATTTCCTTTTTATTTTCTTACTTATTATTCTTGCAGGTAAAAAAATCAAACTAAAACACTGTTCTAACCAAGACTTTTTATAGTAAGCTTTAACATTCTCATCAACTTTTTCTTCTTTATACTTCATTAAAGCTACACTACAGTCATCAGTAGTCTTATTTAATAATAAATTTTTAAAATTCACTTCTAATGCACTTTTTACTTCTTCTTCACTGTTATTTTCTAGCCATTCTAGCATTGTATCTGCTGCATTTGATAAGCTTTGTTTTTTTCTATCATACAAGCTATCTGAAACTCCATCTGACATAAGAATAAATCCTGTTATATCATTTAGATTCCCTCTTACAATATTGAATTTATCTATTGCATTAGTATTAGTTATGAAAAAAGTTGAATTTATATATTCTCCATTTTGCGGTTTTGACAATACTTCTACTTTATCATCCTTCTTATAACCAATTACTCCATCACCCATATGACCTACTATGTAATGATTTCCTTTTACTGCTACAAATAATAAGGTTGATGAAAATTCATTTAAATTAAATTCTTCATAGTTTTTCTTAATCGCAAGTATACAACTTCCCATTATTTTTTTTGTCAAATCTTCATTATTTAAATTAAATAGTCTCTCAAAGTCATCACACATTATGTTACAAACTTCCTTGGTTGCTATTTCTGCTCCAAAATGAGAATATTTACATGATCCTGCTCCATCTCCTAATGCAATAACATTTACATTATTTTTAGCTAGACTATATGTCTTATCTTGGCATGGTAATGCATTCTTTTTATGAGATATT
>JBOFOQ010000037.1:0-14915 GCA_051659505.1 Fusobacteriaceae bacterium | reverse complement strand
GTACTTAACACTAATATAAATCCTATTATCAGTATTGTTATTTGTATAGAAGCTTTTCCATTTTTTACAAATTTTTGTCTTCGTAATATTAAATAGGTTACTAATATTATTATTTTTGCTACTAATGCGTACATTTTTGCTCCTTTTATAATGAAGATATACACTCTTCATTTATTAATTTATTTTAGCTATCATTACTGCCTAAGTTGTGTGATATGTTAATATTTTTTTTGTTCTCTCAACACGTTTTTTTCCTAAATCTGATGACCCTACAAAGGATAAAGAAATAGGTGATTCTATTTCTTTATCCTTTACTTTCTGACTCATACGATAATTATTCTATGTTAAAAAATAACTTTAACTTTTCTCGTGCTTATATTCCTTTGAATAAACGTGATTCTAAAAAACTTCATGACAATTTTGATGAATTTGGTTGCCCTATTTGTCCAAAAGAAAACACTTGTGAAAGCTCATGTATCCCCTCTGATTATGGCAAATGTTTATCCTGATAAAGATTTTAGAATGTACTCAGGAATTAAAAAAACACAGAACATTTTAACAACCTATACAAGAACCGTGTTGTAGTAGAGTGAACTATTAATTTATTAAAGAAAATTTTTTTTTATCAAAAACAAAATCATTTACTACAAATACATTAAAATTCGATCTAATTTTCGCTGGAATAACTCAATTGATAACAGTTATTTTAGCAAAAGCGCTTCATAAAATAGAACTCTATAAATCTACTAAAACTTTAATAAAAAAATTAGCTTAAAATCCCCTTTAAATAAAATATAAAACTTTGACTCTATTGCTATTAAATAGGGCTTTTTGTCTTTCTTAAATTTAAAAATTTGAATTTTTTCATCTTAAAAAACATGACTTTTACAATTGTTATTTTTTAATCTTTAAATTTAAGTTGTTCAAAATATTTTTTTGAGAGATTTCCAAAAGATACTCCTACTAATTTTGTATTGTTAAAACTCTCTATTTCTCCAAAGATTTTTTCATATCCTGTATATAGTAAAAGTTTGTCTGAAGTAGGTTTTTCAAATGTGTATGATCTTGTTATCGTTTTAAATTCATCATCTTTTATTTTTAAAGTTATTGTTTTAGAAAATTGTTGTTCTTCTAAAAGTCTTGAATAAACTCTTTCAAACAATTCGTCCATTTCTCTTTTTACATCTTCCTCACTATCAAGTAAATATCTATAAGTATTTTCATGCCCTATTGAGTGATTTTTTTTTTCAAATTCAACTTCACTATCATCTATTCCTCTTGTGAAATAGTATAACATAGCTCCTCTTGAATCACCAAATTTTTTTACTAATTCGTAATGTGAATAAGTATAAATATCCTTTACTTTTTCCACTGATATCTTTTTTAAATTTTCACATAATTTGTTTCCAACTCCTGGAATTAATCTTATTGGTTTATTTTCCATATATTGAACAAATTCTGTCTCATTGTTAAATATAAATATTCCAAATGGCTTGTTTATATCACTAGCTATTTTAGCGGTTAACTTATTATAGCCTATCCCTACTGAGCAGGTGAGCCCTGTTAGTTTTTTAATTCTTTCTTGAAATAATTTCCCGAATTTCTCTTTTGTACCATAGGTATTAATAATTTGTGTTACATCTATAAATCCTTCATCTAAAGCTATAAACTCTACTTTGTTTGTTATTTTTTTCACTAAATTTTGGATAACCTCAGACACTTCATAATAAAGTCCTTTATTTACTGGAAGACTTATTAACCCTGGACATAATTTCCTTGCTTCATACACCGTCATAGCAGATTTTACTCCAAATTTTCTAGCTTCATAGCTAGCTGTTGTAACCATACCTTCTCCTACTACAACAGGTTTTCCTTTTAAATTAGGTCTTTGATTTATCTCAACTGAAGCATAAAATGAATCCATGTCATAATGAACGATTATTCTATCTTTCATAAACCTCCCTTATTGTGTTCTTCAGCTATTTATTTGCTAAAATTAATTTAGTAATTCCCTAACTTTGTATAGAACAATTCCAGTAGCTATAGCAACATTCAAAGATTCTGCAGTTCCATATATGGGAATAATTATTTTTTCATCTGACTCTTTTAAAAATTTTTCTGAAACTCCACTTCCTTCATTTCCAAAAACTATGGCATTTTTATTTTGTAACTTCATTTTATTGTATGAAATTGATTTTTCATCAAGAGCGGTCACAAATATTTTATAGTCATTTTTTTTTAAATAATTTAATATTTCATCTTCATCACCGTAGTATAGATTCATAGAAAAAATAGAACCCATAGTACTTCTTACAACTTTTTCTCCGTAACAATCAACTGTTCCTTTCGTCATTATGATATCTTTAAATCCTACTGCGTCACATAGTCTAATTATTGTTCCTAAATTCCCTGGGTCTCCAACTTTATCTAAAATAACAATATTTTCAGATAAATTATTTAAATTTCCTTTTTTTATAGGATATACTAGTAGCAATCCCTGTGAATTTTCTTGAGAGCTTAATTGTTTAAACAATTTTTCCTCTAATATAATTTTTTTACATGAAAACTTATTTATTTTATCTTCTATATTTTTCCAAATATCTTCTCTAACTACTATATATACAGGTTCTTCTCCTAGTGTTAAAAATTTTAATCCCTCAGCTATAAATAATCCCTCTTCTTCTCTGTATTTTTTTTGTTTTAATTTTTTAATTTTTTTTAACAATGAATTTTCCAAGGTAACTATTCTTTCCATTTTTCCTCCAAACATTATATTTCTAAGTTTTATTGTACTTTATTTTATAAATAATTTCAAGAGTTTCTATTTTATTTATTAAGATTTATATATCTTATTTGTTGCCTAAAAGAAAATAAATGATATAATAGATGTAAATATCTAAAATATAACTTATTTATGCAAATTTTAAGGAGTTTTTACTATGAATAGTTTAAATTATTTTTATCTCATTAGATCTTTTAAAAAAAATAAATTTCCTAAAATTGAAACTATACGTTCAATGGGACTAATGGGCATTCGTATTGCACAAGAATATTCAAGGAGAATTGATATTTTAAGTGAAGAAATGTGTTATTATCTTATGGATATTCGCTCATCTCTTATTCCAATAGCACCAAAACATTTTTTAACTCTTATTCCACGTGAATCAAATCTATTACATATTTTAGAATATTTTGATAACGACCCTTTTATATATAGCTTTATCAACCAAGTATATAGGGGATGTTTAAAAAATGGTTTAGATGTGAGTATAAAAGTTATAGATCCACGAGCTAAAAATATTTTTATGAAAGACTTAAATTTAGCTAAAAAAAGAAGTAAACTTCTTAGTAAAATAGCACCTATTTTAAGCAAACGATTTTTAACAGAAGATATTATTAACAATATTGAGATGAATAATTTGAAAAAATTATCTTTTAGTTCAGAGTTGTCTTCAACTAATTATTTATACGAAACTAAAGAAAAATATGCTCAAGAATATAATTTAGAAAAATTAAATTTTCCAAATATATATCCCAATTACTCCACTCCTGAATATCTTGTGGGAGACTATATTCAAGGGGAAAGTGTTAAAGAGTTATTAGAAAATAATTTCATGAATTATCAAAATGTCTTAGAAATTATTCGACTACATTTTTTCTATATTTTTATTCTAGGAAAATTTCACTCTGATATTCATGCTGGAAATATACTAATCAATGAAGAAAATCATATTTATTTTATTGATTGTAACTCTCTAACTGAAATAGACGATAAATTTAGAATTACTTTTTTCAAATTTTTAGAAGCTCTTACTAATCAAGAGTATAATAAAGCTGGAAAATTCATATCGGAACTATCACTTATTAAAGTACTAGATGATAAATTTTTAGCAAAAATTGAAATTCTTTTTAGAAATTCTAAAGAGCTCTCAATGAAGAAAATAAATATTTCAAAAAAAATAATGAGTGCTTTCAAACTAGGCACAAGTTATGGTATGACCTTTGACGAAAATCTTTTTTCTGTTCTTAAGGCTCTAGTTAGATTGGAATATATTGCTTTTAAAACTAATCCCAAAGCTATCTTTATAAAGGATTTAAAAGTAATTTTAAATAATTATACTAATGATTCCATGTTAAAATACTCAAATCAGACTATACCAGCAGAATAAACTATTTTATCTACAATTTAATTATCTAAATGGAGGTTTTATAAAATGAAAAAATTAATTGCTTTATTATCACTTCTTCTTCTTTTTGTAGCTTGTGGTGAAAATTCTTCAGAGAAGGAAAAAAATCAACTATATATCTATTCTTGGGCTGATTTTATTCCACGTCAAATTTATGAAAAATTTGAAAAAGAAACTGGAATTAAAATTATAGAAGATATTTATTCTTCAAATGAAGAGATGTACGCTAAATTAAAAGCTGGTGCTAGTGGGTACGATATACTTTTACCCTCTACTGACTATGTTGAAATTCTTAATAAAGAAGGAATGATTGAAAAATTAGATAAAAGTAAAATTTCAACATTTAAAAATATAGACCCTGAAGTTTTAAAAAAAGTTCAATATTTTGATCCTGATAACTCTTTGTCTATTCCTTATGCTATGGGTGCTACTGGAATAATCGTTAATAAAAAATATATTAACAATTATCCTAGAGATTTTTCTATTTATTTAAGAGAGGATTTTAAAGGTAAAATGACTCTTTTAGATGATATGAGAGAAGTTATGACTTCAGCCCTATTAACTCTTAATTATAAAGCAGATACTACAAATGAAGAGGAAATAAAAGAGGCGGCTGAATTAATAAAAAAATGGAAGAAAAACATTGTAAAATTTGATTCTGAATCTTTTGGAAAAGGTTTTGCCACTGAAGAGTTTTATGTTGTTCACGGATATTCTGATAATGTTTATAGAGAATTAGATGAAGAACAAAGAAAAAATACAGAATTTATTATTCCAGAAAAAGGTGGGACTTCTTATATTGATTCTTTCGTAATTACTAAAAATAGCAAAAATATGGATAATGCTTACAAATTTTTAGAATTTATACATAGACCTGATGTTTATGCTGAAATTGCTGATATTTTAGAAATTCCTTCAATTAATATTCCTGCTAAAGAAATTATGAAAACACAACCATTATATGAAATTTCTGATCTTAAAAATACAGAGATATTAAGAGATATTAAAGATTCCTTACAACTTCAAAATAAATATTGGCAAAACATACTAATTGCTCAATAGAATTTTTTTTATAAATATATCATACCTTAGTTTTTGCTTTATACCAAAAAGAGAGATTAATATAATATTAATCTCTCTTTTTATATTATTTAGTTTTTTATAAAAATTGTGTTAAAATCATGAAGTGTAACGGGATGAATATTCAGCCCTTCAATATCTTCTTGTACTCCTACTGTTATTACACTATTATATAGCATTACATCAGGAGCATCATTTACTATATCTATTTGAATTTTTTCATAAAGGTCTTTTCTTTTATCTAAATCTACAGTAATTTTTGCTAAATCAAGCATGTCATCTACAACTTTATTGCTGTAAAAAGATCTATTTCCTCCTGAGCCTTTAGCACTTGAGTGATACATAGGATAAAGTCCATAATCCGCATCTCCTGTTACTGTTCCCCATGAACCTAAAAACATTTCATGCTCCCCTCTACCTGTTATATCAAAATAAGAACTGCTTTCTGATACTCTTATCTGCATATCAATCCCTATTTCTCTTAAATTAGCTTGAACTATTTCAGCAATTTGCTTTGGAACTTCTCCTCCTAGTATATATATATAGGTTTTTAATTCTTTTATTCCTGCTTCACTCATGAGCTCCTTTGCTTTTTTCAAATCAAAAGAATAAGCTTTTGTTTTTGTCGTAAAACCAAATACAGCAGGTGCTATTGGTGAGGTTGCTAAAGTTCCTGAGCCACTTAATACTGCATCTATTATTGATTGTTTATCTATTGCATAATTTATAGCTTGTCTTACTCTTATATCTCTAAATTTTTCATTATTCATATTAAACCCTATATATGCATATGATATTGATGGTTTTTTTAATATTTTTAAATGTTTATTTGCTCTTATAGTTGCCTCGTCTACAGTACTTATTCCCAGTGCAACATCTAATTCTTTTGTTTCTAGTCCTATTGTTCTACTGCTAGCTTCCACAATACTTCTGTAGATTATTTTCTCAAAATTAGGTTTTCCTAAAAAATAGTTTTCATTTTTTTCTAGTACCACTCTATCACCAGGTTTCCATTCTAAAAATTTATAGGGTCCTGTTCCTATTGGAGTTACAGTTAAATCTACTTTGTCTTCAAGTATACTTTTTTTACTTATAATTCCTAATGCAGGATGAGAAAGATGTGCTAGTAGAGGAGCAAAAGGTGTTTTTGTTATTAAATTAACTGTATATTTATCCACAATCTCAATTTTTTCAATAGGTGGTAATATAAAACTAATTCTTGGTGAATTCATCATTCTTTCAAATGAAAACTTTACATCTTCTGATGTAAAATCATCTCCATTATGAAATTTAACATTTTCTCTTAATGAAAACTGCATAGTTCTATTATCAATATTTTTCCATGTTTTAGCAAGTCCAGGAATAATTTTCATGTCACCATCAGATTCTACTAATCTAGAATAAATCTGTTTATTTATTCTAAGAGACAATCCGTCATTTCCATTATGAACATCTAAAGTTTTAGGTTCTCCTTCTTGTGCAATAACTAATTCTTGTCTTGCTGCTCTATTCTTTTTAGTGATCTCTTTAGAACAACCTATTATTCCTAACATTCCAACCATAATAAACAATATAATATTTTTCATTTTTCCTCCAACTTTTGAAAAAGATATGTTATCGTCTTTCTTCCATTTTTTTATTTTATATCTAAAATTAAATCCTCAATTAAAAGTTTAGGTACATAATTAGTATTTTCTTTTCTATAATATGAAGTTTTTCCTTCTTTTCCAGGAACTATTTTCACTTCATCTCTACTTTTTCCAAGTGCAATTAGTATATGTGATTCGTACTCTTCATTTAAATTTGTTATTTTTTCTATTTCTTTTTTATTATAGCTTCCAAGAATACAGCCATTATATCCTTCTTCACTGGCAACTAATAGTATATTTTGAGTAGCTAGTCCCATATCAAAATATAGATAATTTCTTAGAATTTCTGATTTTTTTTTCGAGCAAATTAAAATATACGCTCCAGGTGCTTCTTCTTTTTCTGGATTCCATAAGATACTTCCTGCCCATTTAGTATTTTCAAATATTTTTGCTCTTACATTTTTTTCATTAATAATAATATATCTTAATTCTTGAGCATTTTTAGTTGAACTAGCTAATCTTGCACCTTCTATCATCTTTTTTAATTCTTTTATTTCAATCTTTTCTTGTTCAAAGCTTCTATGTGTTCTTATTTTAGATATTTCAGAAAAAATGCTATTTTTGGCTACTGCTGGAATAATTTCTTTTATAAATTTTATTAGTCCATCTTCTTCATTGGTAAAGGTTTCATGAATTAGCATTTTTTTTAACTCAGGATTAGCATTTCCCATAACAACACCATATTTAGTTAACTGCAACATCTCTAAATCATTTAATTCATCTCCAAAAGATATAGCATTTTTTTTAGATATTTTGTAGTGACTCAGAACTTTTTTTACCCCTTCCCCTTTATTAATATTTTTATTTAATATTTCTAAAAATGTTGGTTTAGAATAAGTTATATGAACTTTTTTCCCTAATCTTTTTCTTATTTCTAACTCTGTTTTTTTTAGTTCACTAGGCTCGGCAATATAAAGTAGTTTTGTCATTTCGTAATTTTTAAAGTCATCAAAATTTTTCTCAATAGCATTTTTTCCACAATTTTTACCATATTCTATTGAGTGTATCCCTTTAGAATTTTCAACAAACCATTCATCATTTTGATAAAGATTTAAATGAGTACTATATTCTCTTGCAATGCTAATTAGTTCTTTTGTTATCTCTTCTTCTACAGGTAAATGATAAAGTACTTCATCATTTTTAGAATCAACAATCATAGCTCCATTATATGCTACTACAATATCATATATATTTAATTTTTCTGCTATTCTTTTTGCTGAAAAATATGCTCTTCCTGTTGAGAGTATTACTTTCCCCCCCTCTTCTACAAATTGATTTAAATACTCTTTAGTTTCTTTAGAAATTTCTTTTGCATTATTTATAAGTGTTCCATCAATATCAGTAGCTATTAATTTTATTTCCATTTTCCCTCCTAGATTTTTCTTTATACTTAAGATTATACTAAAATTTAGTAGCAAGTCAACTTTTATCGGAAAATAATTTTTGATTTGAAAATAATAAATATTTTTATTTGATATTCCTAATTATAAATTGTGAGTAGCAATAATATATTAGTATTTTTTTTAGTTTTATTATTTAAGATGTTACTATAAAGATATCATAAAAAATTTTTTTAGCAAATAGCTAATTTTTCTTGACACTTTACTAAGAAAGGTGTGTCATTAACTAAATGTGTTCTTAAAGCACCGTTACAGTATGAATAGCACTTTTTTTAAACGTTTTTATTTTAAATTAGGAGGTATATATGTCAAAATTAAGCAATATTTCAAGAGAATCTTGGATTTTAAGTACTTTTCCAGAGTGGGGAACTTGGTTGAATGAAGAGATTGAAAAAGAAGTGGTAAAACCTAAAACTTTTGCAATGTGGTGGCTAGGTTGTACTGGTATTTGGGTAAAAACAGAAAACAATACTAATCTGTGCATAGACTTGTGGGTGAAAACTGGAAAAAGAACTTCAACAAATCCATTAATGACTGAGCAACATCAGCATCAAAGAATGATAGGTTGCAAAGCATTACAACCTAATTTAAGAAATGTTCCTTGTGTTATTGATCCTTTTGCAATAAAAAATGTTGATGCAATAATGGCGACTCATGATCACGGAGATCATATTGATGAAAATGTAGCCGCTGCGGTTCTGCAAAACTGTGATCCTTCTGTTGTTTTTATTGGACCGGAAGCTTGCGTTAAATTATGGATAAAATGGGGCGTGCCTGAAGAAAGATGCATAACAGTTAAACCTGGAGACAATTTAAAAATAAAAGATACTAAAATCGTAGTTTTAGACTCTTTTGACAGAACTGAATTAGTTACTGCACCTAAAGGAGTTATTTTAAAAGACAAGATGCCTCAAGATATGGACAAATTAGCAGTTAATTATTTAATAGAGACTCCAGGAGGAAACATTTATCATAGTGGAGATTCTCATTACTCAAATTACTTTGCTAAACATGGAAATGAACATAAAATAGATGTAGCTTTAGGCTCTTATGGAGAGAATCCTAGAGGGATGACTGATAAAATAACTTCAGTGGATATATTAAGAATGGCGGAATGCTTAAACACAAAAGTTATAATTCCTATACATCATGATATTTGGACAAATTTTAAAGCAGATCCTAAAGAAATTTTATTTCTGTGGAAATTAAAGAAAAATAGACTTCAATACACATTTAAACCTTTTATATGGGAAGTTGGAGGGAAATTTGTATTTCCATTAGATAAAGATAAAATAGAGTACATGTATGACCGAGGGTTTCACGATGCTTTTGCAATGGAACCTGATTTACCATTTAAATCAATGTTGTAAGCAAAAATAATTTTATCCAAGTTTAAGGGAGGAATATGAGAATTTTAAATGTTTTTGAATTTTTCGTTAATAATATATTGGTAAAACCTGAATTTTTTGTAGGAATATTAGTATTTATTGGTTACTTGTTGTTAAAAAAGCCATTTTATCAGGCTATTGCTGGTTTCATAAAAGGAACAGTAGGCTACATGATTTTAAATGTTGGAGCTAGTGGATTAGTTGTCACATTTAGACCTATTTTAGCAGGATTAAATCAAAGATTTGGTTTAAATGCTGTAGTTATAGATCCATATTTTGGATTAAATGCAGTCAATGCCGCTTTAGAGAGTATAGGAATTACTAGCTCATGGACAATGATTGCCCTCTTAATCGGATTTACTTTAAATATTATACTTGTTTTGCTTAGAAAATGAACGAAAATACGAACTTTATTTATTACAGGTCATATAATGGTTCAGCAAGCTACCACAGCTACTTGGATAATATTTTATGCTTTCCCACAATACAGAAATTCAGTTGGTGCAATAATGATTGGGTTATTTGTAGGTGTATACTGGGCTGTGGCAACTAACTTAATAGTTGGTGCTACTCAAAGATTAACAGATGGTGCTGGATTTGTAGTGGGACATCAACAAATGTTTGCTATCTGGGTAACAGATAAATTTGCTTCTAAAATAGGGAATCCTAAGAAAAAATTAGATGATTTAAAATTACCAGAGTGGCTAGAAATTTTTCATGATAATATTGTTGCAACTGGAACTTTAATGATAATATTTTTTGGAATCATTCTTTTGATATTAGGCGAAGATTATATGAGACAAATAGATGCGAAAAATTTTGGAGCGAATCTTCATTTTATTACATATATTATATCTAAGTCTCTTTATTTCTCAGTTTATCTAGCAATTTTAATGACTGGTGTTAGAATGTTTGTAAGTGAGCTTACTGAATCTTTTCAAGGTATTTCAAATAAAATTTTACCTGGTGTAATGCCTGCTGTTGACTGTGCTGCTGTATATGGATTCGGATCAGCAAATGTAGTTTTATTTGGCTTTATCTTTGGTGCAATCGGTCAGTTTATTGCAATAGCAGGATTACTAATTTTTAAATCTCCAATTTTAATTATAACTGGATTTGTACCTGTGTTTTTTGATAATGCAACTATTGCTATCTTCGCAGAAAAAAGAGGTGGTGTAAAAGCAGCCATGATATTGCCTTTCATATCTGGAATTTTACAAGTCTTAATGGGAGCAGTTGCAGTAATTATATTTAAACTTCAAGGTTTTGGTGGTTGGCATGGAAATATAGACCAAAGTACATTATGGGTAGGTCAAGGATTTTTAATGAATAACTTTGGTCTTATCGGTTATATTATTTGCATAGTAGGTATGCTTTCAATTCCAATTTTTCAATATAAAAAAACTAATAATCACAAATTCTATTTTGATAATGAAGTGATTGAGATAAACGATTAAATTAAAAATGGAGGATCACAATGATAAAATTGTTAGCAGTTTGTGGTAACGGAATGGGAACAAGTACAATGATGAAATTAAAAGCAAAAAGTATTTTGGAAAAAAACAATATAAAATGTCAGTGTGAAAACTGTAGTATTGGACAAGCTAAATCTACTATTCAAAATTATACTATTGTAATATCATCAACTCATTTAGTTAAACAACTAGTACCAAATAATAAAACAATAATAATATCTTTAAAGAATATATTAGATGCCAAAGAAATGGAAGCTAAATTATTAGAAGCTTTATCAACTAACTCAGGAGAATAATTATGAATTTAAAAGAATCACTTATTGAAAACGACTCAATTTTAACAGGAGCAGAAGCTAATAACTGGGAAGAAGCAATAAAAATAGCGACGGACCTTTTAGTTAAATCTGGGGCTATAGAAAAAAGATATTGTGATAAAATTATTTCTAATACAAAAGAATTTGGACCTTATTACATAATTGCACCTGAAGTTGCCATGCCACATTCTAGACCTGAAGATGGTGTAATAAAAGATTCATTTAGTTTAGTTACTTTTAAAAATCCCATTTTTTTTGGAGACGATGCTGAAGAGATAAGAATTTTAATTGTTTTAGCTGCTACAAGCTCAGATAATCATACCGAATTTGGAATAGTTCAGGTTGCTAACTTATTTGAAATAGAAAAAAATATTATCGAAATAAAAAAGGCTAAAACAAAAGAAGATATTTTGAAATTAATAATTTAAAATTAAAGAAAAATTTTATTTTTTTACTATAATTAGGAGGAAAAATGAGACCATTATTGCAAGTAGCTTTAGACAATAACACATTAAGTGGAGCATTAAAATCAGCAAATTCATTGGGAAGCGTAGTAGATATCATAGAAGCAGGAACTATTCTGTGTTTGCAAGAGGGAATGGAAGCAATTAGATGTTTAAGAGCTCTTTTTCCTAATAAAATTATATTAGCAGATACAAAATGTGCTGATGCTGGGGGAACTGTTGCTAAAAACTGTAGATTAGCCGGGGCTAATTGGATGACTATTATCTGCTGTGCAACTCTCCCTACAATGAAAGCTGCTTTAAACGAAATAGATGATTTGCAAGTTGAACTTTATGGTGACTGGACCTATGAGCAAGCAGCTCAATGGAAAGAAATAGGTCTTTCACAGGTTGTTTATCACCAAAGCAGAGACGCTCTTTTAGCTGGTGAAACTTGGGGAGAAAATGATCTAATTAAAATAAAAAAATTGATTAAATTAGGGTTTAAAGTTTCTGTAACAGGAGGTTTAGAATTAGAAACTCTAGAATTATTCAAAGGAATAAATATTTATTGCTTTATTGCTGGAAGATCTTTAAGAGACGCTGATTCTCCATATGAAATGTCTAAATTATGGCAAAATAAAATTAAGAGTATTTGGGGTTAATTTATGTATGATTTAGATAAATTTCCTTTAGGAATATATGAAAAAGCTTTACCTAAAAATTCTTCATGGACTGAGAAAATGGATATTGCTGAAGAGTTAGGATTTGATTTTATTGAAATATCCATTGATGAAACCGATGAAAGATTAAAAAGGTTAGAATGGTCTTTGGAAGAAAGAATAAATTTTAAAAATGAAATATTAAAAAGAAAAATAAGAATTCCTTCTATGTGTTTTAGTGCACATAGAAGATTTCCTCTTGGAAGTGAAAATATTTCGATTAGAAACAAGGCATTAGAACTTATGAAGAAAGCGATTGAATTTGCTGTAGATTTAGGAATTAGAAATATACAGCTAGCTGGCTATGATGTCTATTATGAAGAATCTAACGATAAGACCAAAGCACTATATATGAAAGGAATGAAAAAGTCTTTAGAATGGGCAGCTAAGGCAAATGTTACATTATCAATAGAGATTATGGATCATCCTTTTATTAACTCAATAACTAAATATTTAGAGATAGAAAAAAAATTGAACTCTCCTTTTTTAATGGTTTATCCTGATATAGGAAACTTAAGTGCTTGGGGAAATGATATTAAAAAAGAGATTTTACTGGGAAGTAAGAAAATAAGTGCTATTCATCTAAAAGATACCTTGGCTGTAACAGAAAGTTTCCCAGGAAAATTTAAAGAAGTGCCTTTTGGAAAAGGATGTGTTAATTTTATAGAATTTTTTAAACTTTTAAATGAAATTAACTATACAGGACCACTACTAATTGAAATGTGGACAGAAAAAAATGAAAATCCTATTATAGAAATAAAGAAGGCTAAAAAATGGTTAGAGGATAAAATGGAGAAGGGGGGATATTCATGTTAGAAGAACTAAAAATGGAAGTTCTAAAAGCTAATTTAGAATTACCTAAAAAAGGTTTAATAACATATACGTGGGGAAATGTTAGTGGAATAGATAGAGAAAAAAATCTTGTAGTAATTAAACCTAGCGGTGTCGAATATGATAAAATGACTATTGATGATTTAGTAGTAGTTAACTTAGAAGGAGAAATTATTGAAGGAAAATTAAAACCTTCTTCTGATACTCCAACTCATCTTGTCCTTTATAAAAAATTTAAAAATATAGGTGGAATCGTACATACACATTCTCTTTGGGCTACTAGCTGGGCTCAAGCTGGAAAAGGAATTTTGCCTTATGGTACTACTCACGCTGATTATTTCTATGGAGAAATTCCTTGTACTAGAGAAATGACTTTAGAAGAAATCAATGGTGAATATGAGCTTGAAACTGGAAATTTAATTGTTGAAACTTTTGAAAAATTAAATATAAATCCCGATTTTGTTCCAGCTATTTTAATAGATTCTCATGGTCCTTTTGTTTGGGGAAAATCCCCTTCTGAAGCCGTTCATAATGCTGTAGTACTTGAAGAAGTTGCAAAAATGGCTTTTAATACTGAAGTTTTACATAAAAAAATAAAAAAAATAAAAAGTGTTTTACTAAATAAACATTATTTAAGAAAACATGGAGAAAAAGCTTACTATGGTCAAGATTAAGTTCTCTAGATTTACAATTATAAAAAATAGTGGTAGAATATAGGGCTAGAATGAATCTTAATAGGAGGCACTATGTCTACAACTATTGCTAGAGAAAAGTTAGAAGCTCTAGGTTTATATATTAAAAGTAAAAGAGTAAAAAAAGGATACGGTCTTTTGGAATTTGCAAATAATTTAGGAATTAGTGGAGCTTACTTATCAACATTAGAGAGTGGAAAACATCCAAAAGTAAATCCTCTTCTTTTAAAGAAAATAGCTTCACTACTTCAGTTTGACTATTTTATTTTATATAAAATTGTAGGATACTCAGATGTTACTATGAAAGATATCGAAAATTTTTATCCCTCTGATGAAAAAAATATCAATGAACTAGTAAGATTAGGAACATCTTTAAATATAAAAGAATTGGATTTAGTTCTTAAATATATAAATTTCATAAAAACTAATAAATAAAAATATAATCGTTATAATATATCTCTTTTATATTCTAAAATAATTTTCAAGATTTTCCAAAAACATCTATATAATTTAATTATTTAATAATTTTTATTATTTATTCAATTATATAGGTGTTTTTATTATGCTCTATCTATCTATTTATTATAATTTTCTAGCTAAGTTGTATAATGAATTGTCCCAAAAGGTTAGTCAAAAAAAGAAACTCATGATAAAATCAGTATGCTGAGGAAAAACGCAAATTAAACGTCAGCGAAAGGAGATTAATCATGAGTATAGATAATGATATCATAAAA
>JBOFOQ010000036.1:0-55518 GCA_051659505.1 Fusobacteriaceae bacterium | reverse complement strand
TTGATGCTTTTTTTTATTATTTGTAGTATAATATCTTCCATAGAGTCTTTCTCCTTTTTGATGTGGTTTCTGTTAAACTATTATATCATATTAGGGGAAATTCTCTTCTTTTTTTACCTACAAATATTATACACTATCTTCTGTATGGATAGTGTCTTTTTTAATGCAAACCATATAAAAGTAACAAAATGTTACAAAAATAAAAAACATTTGATTATTACAATAAAAAATGTTAAGAATGGAAAAATTAATTTAATTAATTTTAATAATATCAAAAATAACTTCACTTTAAAAAATGGTGATATACTTGGTATCTACGGTCAAAATGGGTCTGGAAAAACAGCTATTGTCGATACCCTCGGAATTTTAAAAAACATCTTAATTGGTGAAAAATTTAATTTAAATGAACTAATTACTACTGGCGAGAAAGACTCTACTTTATCCTTTAAATTTTATATAGAAACATCATCTAAAAAATATATAGTAGATTATCTAGTTCAATTTATAAAACTCGAAAATGAAGTAATTATTAATAATGAAACTATTAAATATAGTTATCTTCATGGGGAAACATGGACAAAAATTCAAACTTTAATAGAAATTCCTTATAGTTTAAGTGGAATAAAACCAAAAACTAAATTTGGTAAAATTTTAAATAACGAGAAAATATTAATCGATTTAAAAATTGCAGAAGGAATTTCTAAAAAAATGAATATTTCTTTTTTATTTTCAAAAGATTTTAAAAATATTTTTGAAAAATTTTACGATTCTAATACGCATATAATGAAAATTCTTGAAGCCCTAAAAAAATATGGTCTCTTTGATTTGTTTGTTGTTACAAATAAAGAAATTGGAATGATTAGTTTGAATATGTTTTTACCTTTAAGAATAAAAAGAACAACTTCTTCTGGAAATATTCCAATTTCAATAGGAAAAAATGAAGACAGCATAAGTTTTGATGAAAAAGTATATGAAGATGTAAAAAAAACAATTGAAGAGATTAAAATTGTTTTAAAAACAATTATTCCGGATATGTCTTTGGAGCTTTTTGGAGAGGAAAAAAAGTTGGAAGGAAGAGACCAAATAAATATTATAGCTGAACTTGTTTCTATAAGAAATGGTGAAAGAATACCTTTAAGAAATGAATCTGATGGAATTAAAAGAATTATCTCTATTTTAGGTGCTTTAATTGCAGCTTACAATCAAAAAAATATGTGTTTAGTTATAGACGAAATTGATTCTGGAATTTTTGAATATCTCATTGGGGAATTACTTGAAATTTTCTCAATAGATATGAGTGGTCAAATTATTTTTACATCTCATAATTTAAGAATTTTAGAAAAAATAAAAAAAGAATCTATTATATTTACAACTACTAATCCTAACAATAGATATGTTAGATTAAAATATGTAAAACCAAATAATAATTTAAGAGATTTGTACTTAAGAGAGATGATAATTCAAGAGCAAGATGAAGAACTTTATAAAGAAACAGATAATTATGAAATTAGACGCTCTCTTTATAAGGCAGGTGTTACTAATGTCAAGAAAAGGTAAGAAAATTATATTAATTCTTGTGGAAGGATATTCTGATTTAATTTCTTTAGAACTTATCAAAAAATTAAATCCTTATCAAGAAGAGAATCCTGATGTCATTAATTTTAATTATACAGAGGATAAAATTATTACTAACTCTAAAAAAAAAGCTAGTGAAAGAAATATAAAAAAGAAAAATATTATGAACAAGTTATTAACTATCCCAAATATTTCAAATATAAAATTTCTTCTGTTAATTTATAACTTATTACAATTAAAACTAGCCCTAAAAATTAGGGCTAATTTTATTAAATATTTTTTAATTCTTTCTTTAGAAACATAATCTCCACTTCTATACCTTTTTCATAAATTTTATTTTCCCCTCTATTTAATAAATCTACAATAATTTTTACTTCGTTACAAATCATTTCGTATCTTATTACATTACCTAATATCATCACTTCATCTATCACTGCATTTCTTATTATGTAGTCATCTAAATTATAATTTCTTGTTTTTTCTCGAACGTATATCGCTTCTGGTCTTATTACTAGAACTTCACAATTTTTATCCCCAAATATTTTCTCTATTTGCTCTCCCTTAAAAAAATTGTAATTCCCCATAAATTTAGCTATGAATTCACTTTTAGGTTCTGTGTATATTTCCTCAGGTGTTCCCTCTTGTTCTATGTTTCCACCATTCATTACAAATATTCTATCTGAAATAGTTAACGCCTCTTCTTGGTCATGAGTAACAAAAACTGTTGTTATATTCAATTTTTTTTGTATTTTTCTTAGCTCTATTCTTAAAGATTTTCTAACTTTTGCATCTAAAGCAGATAGGGGCTCATCTAATAATAATATTTTAGGCTCTGTTACAACTGACCTCGCTATAGCGACCCTTTGTTTTTGCCCTCCTGAAAGTTCCGAAGGATAAAAATTTTTCTTGTCCTGTAAACCTATTAATTCTAGTATATCATTAACTTTTTTCTCTATTATTTGTTTTGGCATTTTTTTCATTTCAAGACCAAATGCAATATTTTTATATACAGATAAGTTAGGAAACAGTGCATAATTTTGAAATACCATACCTATATTTCTTTCTTTAGGGCTTTTTGTATTTACATTCTCCTCATCTATTAGAACATCTCCAGAAGTTACAGGGTCTAGTCCTGCTATACATCTTAGAAGTGTAGATTTTCCACATCCAGATGGTCCTAACAATGTTACAAACTCTCCTTTTTTTATAATCAAATTTATATTTTTAAATATTGTATTATCCCCATATTTCTTTTCTAAATTCTTCACTATTAAAAAACTCATTTTACACCTCTTTTTTTTTCTTAATTAAAAATGTTGCCCCTGTTGAAATAAAAACTATAAAAAAATATGTAATAACTAAAGCACTGGAATAGTGACCACTATACCCTGATCTAATACTATTAATATACATTTGTATTGTTTGATATCTCCCACCAACTAGCATATTAACAAGTAAAAACTCTCCAAACAACATGGAAAAAGTTAATAATAAAGATACTGATATTCCTTTTATTATATTAGGAATAATGATAAAAACAAATGCTTTTGATGTTGTACTACCTAATATATTTGCACTTTCTATTAATTCTTTTAAATTCAATCCATCAATACTATTTTTTATTCCCCTATATACAAAGGGATAACTAATAATAAAATACACTCCTAACAAAATATATAGTGTCCCTGTTATTTTAAACGGCTCAGATGAATACAACTTTAGTAATCCAACTACTAAAACTGCTCCTGGTATAGCAAAACATATTAAAACTAAAAGCTCCATAAACTTTTCTAGTTTCTTATAATAATAAGTTACTATAAAAATAGTTGGTATCATTATTATAACTATTATTATTAAAGCTAAAAAACATATATAAAAACTTCTTATCATTGAACTTAAAAACATTGAATTTTTAAATATTTCCACATACCATTTTATTGTTAATCCTGTTGGTAGTATTGTATTTGTCCATTTTGAACTAATCGAATATAAAAAAGTGCCTATAACTGGTAAAAATAACACAAATAATATTATACTAATTAAAAACTTATGAAGATTTTCTCCTCTATCTCTATTTCTTATCATTTTCTACCTCTTTTTAAATATATTCCATTTATCAGCACTACTAAAATAAGTATTCCTGCTAGTACTATGGATAACGCAGAAGCTAACCCAGGTTCATAAGAAACTTCTCCTCCTACATAAGTTGTTATTCTTATTGTCATTAGATTATAACTAGTATTTGTAAGTCCAATTACAGAAGTATATGCTCCCATTGCATTTGCAAACAAAATAAGCACTGTTCCTAATATATCTCTTTTTAGAAGAGGAATACCTATTCTTTTCCAATATGTAATTCTGCTCCCGCCAAGTATGTAACACATTTCCTCACAATTTTTTTCTAGTCTATCAAATATTGGATATAACAATAAAATTCCCAGTGGAATTTGAAAATAAACAAACATTAGCAAAAGTCCATTTTTAGAATATAGATTAAAATTTTCAAATAATCCAAATTCTTTAAAAAGCATTACAAGAGTCCCATTAGTACCTAGTAAAACTATAAATGAAAAGGCTAAGGGTATTCCACTAAAGTTTCCTATCATATTTATTAATAGAACAATTTTATTCTTTGTATTTTTTTTTAATTGGTTTAGTGAATACGCTCCTTGTAAACTAATTATTATTCCCAAAAATGTAGATATTATAGAAAGTTCTATGGAGTTTTTAATAGATTGTAATATAAATTTATTTTTTAAAATAATTTTGTAATTATCAAAACTATAAATATCTTTATACTTAAAACTTCCTAGTAATATATTAATAAAAGGAAGAAATTGAAACATAAACATGATTAAGATAAAGGGTAACAAAATTATTAAAGCTTTATTTTTTTCTTTCATTTTTTAATCC
The DNA here is from genome assembly GCA_051659505.1 of Fusobacteriaceae bacterium. Lineage (GTDB taxonomy): Bacteria > Fusobacteriota > Fusobacteriia > Fusobacteriales > Fusobacteriaceae > JAGNZR01. The sequence continues at coordinate 51,030 of JBOFOQ010000036.1, read as the reverse complement.
CCTATATCAAATAATTTTTTCATTTTTTCTGATTTTTCTATTCCCAAAATGTAACAGCACAATGAAGCAATTTCTATTTGCTCAATTGAATTTAATAATCTATTTTCTACTATATTTTTATCTATAATCCAAAACGGAACCTCTCTTTCCTCTTTTGAGTCTCCACCGTGATGACCATTTGCAGACATTCCATGATCTGATGTTATAACAATAGAATAACCATCTTCCACCCATTTAGGAATATAACAAGATAAAATAGAAGACAATTTATATATTGTTTCATCATATTCTTTTGATACTCCACCATATTTATGTCCTGCATTATCTACATTCATAGTATGAAGTAATAAAAAATCTATCTCTTTCTTTTCTAATAAAATGTTAGCTTGAGCATAAAGATGACTATCTGGATACTCATCTTCGTAATAAAATCGTCCATTATTTATATTTTTTTTCATTTCATCATTTAATTCTTCATCTCTTCCTTTTATAAATTCACCGTTATACAACTCATGAATCCAATGATATGCAACAGCACCTGTTATCATTTTTTCTTTTTTTGCCAAAGAGAATAAACTCTCCTCTTTTGATTTTCTCGCTATTAAATTATTTACAATTCCACTATTAATAGGATTTACTCCTGTTAATAATGTTTCATATAATGGTCTTGATAAACTTGGAAGTTCTGATTTCACTTTAAACTCTAAAGCTAGTCTATTTTCAACTAAACTTTCAAGATATCCTATCTTTTGTTTAGCATGATACCCTAATCCATCAATTACGATTAAAATAAGTTTGCTCATATTTACACTCTCCCTAAACTTATTTAATATTCATTAAAACTTCCTCTTGCCAAATAGCTGCTAATTTTTTAGATGTCTCCTTCCATGCGCTAAAATCTTTTACTGGTCTCGTATTTTTATATTGTTCATTAGGTATCATCTTATTTTTTATTTCATCTGGCAAAACTACATTTCTAATTGGTCTTGCATTTCCTTTCGCTAAATTGATTTGACCTTTATCGCTTAAGATATATTCTCTTGTTAATTTTGCAGCATTTAAATTTTTTGCCCACTTATTAATTATTGTTGAATAACCACTTGTTAAACTTCCGTCTCTTGGAATTAAAACTTCAAATCTTTCTTTATCAATTACATCTCTATAGCTAAGTGCATTAAAATCCCATATAATTCCAACTTGTACTTCTCCTTTTTCTAAGTTTTGAAGAGTTGGTCCAACTACAGATAATCTTCCCTCTTTAGCAATATCTGAAAAATACTCAATAGCTGGTCCTATTTCTTTTTCATTTCCTCCTAAAGCGTAAGCTGCTGCTAATACTGCTGCATTTTGCTGTGCACCTAATCCTACCTCTCCTATACTTACCTTATATTTGCTTTCTTTTAACTCTTTCCATGACCTAGGAATATCTTCTTCCTTTATTTGGTCTTTATCAATTATAAATGCAATAGTTCCTGTATAAGCTAGAATCCAATGCCCCTCTTCATCTTTCGCCCATTCTGGAACGTCATCCCAGTAGCTAGTTTTATAAGGTACAGTAATTTTCTCATTTAATGCTACATCTGTAAAATCAAACCCTATATCCCCTATATCTGCTGAGGCATTTTTTCCTTCTGATTTAAATTTTGATATTTCTTGTGCACTGGACATGTCTGTATCCAAATGTTTTAAACCGTATTCCGCTTCTAAGTCACTCCAAGTTTCTTTCCAATTTGCCCAATTATCCGGCATTCCCACAGAATTAATCTTCCCTTCTTCTTTAGCTTTTTCAATTATTTCATTTAATGTTAATATTTTATCATCTTTTATTACTTCCTGCTTTTCACTTCCACATCCAGCAATTATTCCTAATAAAAGTACAGTAATCATCGTTTTTCTCATTTTTTCTCCTTTGAATTATGGTATATTTTTATTCTATAATATTTCTATAAATTCCCCTGTTTCTTTGTCTTTTCTTTGAAGATAAATATTTTTTATTTTCTCTTCTTTTAGTTTATTTTCTAATTTATAGCTTTTTTCCCCTTCAATTATAATTCCTAACTTTAAATCTTTAAAATTTGCTAACATCTCATAATCTCCACAACTGTCTCCCACAACAATAATAGGCTCTTTCCCTTTGTATTTTTGACTTATTTTTTTTATTGTATTAAATTTTCCTTTTCCATAAGTTGGAAAAAAGTTATCTTCATCTAATATAGGTAATATTTTATTCTCTTTATCTTTTTTTAACTCCATTCCATACAAATTATCCCTACTAATTCCATATTCATATTTTTTATTTACAGCAATATCTTCTAATACTATTCGATTTGAAGCTGAGCATATATACACATCAATTCCATTTTCAGTTAAAGTTCTATATAAATCTTGTTGTTCTTTTATTAATTTTATTCCCCTTACAAACTTTGCAGTTAGTATTCCTGCTTCACCGGATAAATTTATAGGGCTTTTTAATTCAATACTATGTATACTGTTATTAAGAGACCATTCATTTGATTTTTCCACTATTTTTTTCATTTCTAACTCATTTAAACCAGTAAAAAAAGTCGATATCCATAAATACCATTTTTCATATTCAAATGTTTCAACTATTGCATCATATAGATATTTCATTTTCACAATAAAATCTTTATATTCTAAACTTATTTTTATTTCTTCTAGTGAACAGTTTCCTTTTAATTTTTCATAATTATTATAGATATATTTATAATCTGATATAATATCTTTTTCTATCATATTAATATTTACAGGTTTCCCTTCACTGTTATTAAACTTATTATTAAAATTATCTGTTGGTATATCTTTTTTTATTAATTGAAGAAAAAGTTCTGGTTCTATTCTAAATTCAATATTTTCCAACATATAAATAAATAATGCTTCTTCAATATCGTTTACTATACTTGTATTATCCCAATCAAAAACTACATATGATTTTTCTTTATTTTCACCGTCTATTCTATACTCAATAATTAACTCTTTTATTTTTTCATAAATAGTTTTATTCCAGCCTCCTTTTTTTAAAGATACCTCTTTTTTATTAACATTCATAATTCTCTCCTAAAAAATAATATGTTTAAATTTTTTCTCCTTATAGTATAGTACAGGTCCAAAGTTAAACAAATATAAACATGAAGTTAAAGCATTGTAAATTATATAATTGATTACCTAGAGTTTTAAATTAAAGTATAGTATAATTACTTATTAAAGAACTAATAGAAAAAGATGAAAAAGAAAAAGGAACTACTATGTGATATAATAAGGATATTATTATAAAAAGATAAGAGAGGAGCTTTTATGATTAAACTGAAAAATTATAGCAATGTAAAAAATAATTTAAGATTTTACAGTGGAAATGCTGGACAAAAACTGGGTTTTACTGACGAACATGGAGATAATTGGTTTTTGAAGTTTCCTAAATCTACTAAAAATTTTGAAAAAGTTGAAATTTCCTATACTACAAGCCCTTTATCAGAATATATAGGCTCTAAAATTTACCAAGAAATAGGAATTCCTGTTCATGAAACAGAAATAGGAATTTTTGATAAAAAAGTAGTTGTAGCTTGTAAGGATTTTTTAAAAGATGATGAAAGGCTTTATGAAGCTAAAGAATTATTTAATTTATATTTAGGAGACAAAGAAAGCAAAAGAGAAGCTTTAAGTTCATCAGATAGTTCGTATCAAGTTGATATAGAAGAATTAACATACTTGTTTAAAGAAAATAAAATAATAAATTCAAACGAAGAAATAGAAAATAGATTTTGGGATATGTTTGTTGTTGACTCTTTTTTAAATAATAACGATAGACATAATGGAAATTGGGGAATAACAATTGATAGTTTAAAAAATATAAAGCTTGCTCCTGTATATGACAATGGAAATTCTTTTTTCAATAAACATGATGATGGTAAATTTGAGAATAATTTTGATAAAATAGATGTATTAATTACCAATGGAAGGACACCATTCATTTTTAACAATAAGCAAGTTGACTCTGTAAAAGTTATTAAAAATCTGTCATTTGGAGATAATAATTTGAATTTCTCAGATAAAGAAAGTGATGCTTTTTTGAAAGAAACATCTTTCAAACTAAGACAAGCACTAAAAAGAGTAGTAATAAAAATAGATATAGAAAAAATAAATAAATTAATAGATGAAATACCTGAAGAAAAAGAAGGGATAAAAATTATTTCTCAAACAATGAAAGAATTTTATAAAAATTTTATAAATAAAAAATATGAAATTTTTTTATTACCTGCATTAAATAAAATTATAGAACATGAACAAAATGATAGAAAATTAATATAAATAATAAGGAAAGTAGGATATCTCTATACTAAAGGTACAGATATATCCTACTTTTTTTAACTCTTTATTCAAAAACTATTAAAATTTGTTATTTTCTAATACCCCTATTAAGACCCCTTTTTTATATTCCACACAAGAATTATCCTCTAATATAATATTACTTATACACCTTGAATCTCCCTTTAATAGATTATACTTATCTAGTGGAAACATAAAACCTTTTAGAGTAAGTTCTTCTACCTTATCACTAAAAGGTATAAAGGATAGTTTCGTTCCTTTTATATTTTTAAAACTCATTTTTTTATTAACATAAAATATTGTTTCTGTTTCTGTTAAAAATATTATTTTTTTAAACTTCATTAAGAGATTTAAATTTGTCATCTCATGAGATTTACTTCCGCCTAATCCCCCTATAATAAAAATAGTATCATAGTTAAGACTAGTTAAATACTCAACTAATAGCTCTCCATCTGTGAAATCTTTGTCCTTTAAGAATTTTTTTACCACTATATTAGAATTATTTTCTATTATTTCTAAATCTTCTCTCTTAACAGAATCCATGTCTCCCCAAATTTCTTTTAATTCAACTTTTAATTTTTTTGCAAAATAATATCCACCATCAGCACAATAAAAATCCCCTGATTTTTCTTTAAATTTATTTAAATAAAACTCTTCATTTCCTAAAAGTTCTCCGTTTAAAAAAATGTAAGCTATTTTATTCCTCATTTTTCCCTCTTCCTTATCTCTTATTCTCACTAGTCGTCATCTTCACCTGTTTCTATCACTATAAATATTGGTAAATGATCTGATATAAACTCTCTACTTTTTTTATAATCTCCATTTGTAAAATCATAAGTTCCACTTTTTCCAGTAAACTCCTTAGTATGTATAGAGGATAAAAACATATTATCATATGAACTTGACAATGATTTTAATCCAATAGTTGTTTTTAAGAGCGGGTCTATTGCATATATAATTTTATCTTTGTGCCCTTTTGTCATTTGTTCAAAAGCTTCATCATGCCCTGGTAAATTGAAATCACCTGCAATTATTATATCTTTTTCATTCTTATCAGTTTCTTGAAAGTAATTGTAAACCTCATCATAATTAAAGGCTTCAGCTCTTCTGTAACTCTCTTTTTTTCCAAAAACTGAATGAGCTAGCACCATTACAAAATCAAATTTATCTATTTTAAAATATGCTCCATAGGGAGGTCTAGTAAAAACTTTTTCTAAGTCTGGATAAAATCCAATTTCTTTTATTAACTGAACTTTTTCAGCTTCCCAAACAAATCCGTAGAACTCTTTATATGAACTTTTCCCAACTTTATAAGGGGATAAGTTATATTCCCATTTAACTCCAGTTTCTTTTTCTAAGTTATCCACAAGTTCTTCTATTCCATTTTCATTCATTACTTCCACTAAACCTATAAGTTTAAAATTTTTTAATATTTTAGCCATTTTATTGTAGTCTTTTTTATTTACTCCTAGTCTCAAAGTATTAAAAGAGGCAATAAAAACTTCTTCTGAAAAACTATTAATAGAATATAGAAGTAGTAAAACAAGTGTTCCTATAAATTTAAGCTTCTTAATTTCCTCTCTTATTTTAATCACCTCAATTTTCTAAGTTTATATTTTATAGAAAAAGAGATAACCTAGGTCATCTCTTTATTTTTAGTAATTTTCAGGGAACATTATTTTTTCTACTCCCTCTATTATTATATGTAAAATTGCCATATGAATCTCTTGGATTCTATCAGAAGTTTCCCCGTCAATTACAAATTCATAGTCACAAGTCCCTTTTAATTTCCCACCATCTTTCCCTAGTAAAACTAAAGTTTTCATCCCTATCTTTTGTGCAGCTTTAACTGCTTCAATTATATTTTGAGAGTTTCCACTAGTTGAAATACCAATAAACATATCTCCAGCCTTTCCATAAGCTTCTACACCTCTAGAGAAAATATAGTTAAATCCGTAATCATTTCCTACACAAGTTATATGAGATGACTCTGATAGTGCAAGAGCAGGTAGTGCTCTTCTATTTCCTCTAAATCTACCTGTAAATTCTTCGGCGAAATGAAGTGCATCACAATTACTACCACCATTTCCACATATTAAAACTTTATCTCCATTTTGAAAAATTTTAGCTAATTCCACTGAAATTTTTTCAGTTTTATTATTTTTAGCTTCCTCTGTAATAAAACTCTCTAACATTTCAGCTAATTTTTTATAAGAATTTATTAAATTCATTTTTCCACCTCCAATTCAGTTAGTATAAATTTTTTTAAATTTTATGATTTTGAACAAACTCTACAAACTTTATTATTTGTAAGAGATTTTTTTTATCTTTTGTTATTACAACTTGATAACCATCTTCCACTTCTTCTATCTCTTCCAGTAACTTTAGCTCACCTACTTCAACCTCTTTTTTTACTGCATAATAAGGAAGAATTACATTTCCTACTCCCTCTCTTACTAAACTTTTAATTATCTCTGTATTTCCTCTAACTATAATTTTTTTAGTAAAAGAAATTCCATTCTTTTTTTCCAGAGATATTATAGCAGCATTATTATTAGGAACATTTCTTCTAGTTATCAGTGGTTCACTTGCCATTCTTTCCATACTTGAGTATTCTTTACTTCCTACTAGTACATAGGGAGTTTTTTCTACCATTAAAACTGCTAAATTTGCATCAGTAATATACTCGTAATCTATAACCAATACATCTATTTCCCCTTCTTTTAATTTTTTCAACAAATCACTCTTTGCTGATATTTTTAGTTCATAATCTATTTCTGGATGTTTTTCTGAAAATTCTTTCATAAGCTTAGGCAGTAGTGGTTCCCCTATAACAGATGTTGCCCCTATTGTTATTTTTGACTTATCTGTATCTATTATCCTAGCTATTTCTCTCTCTGCTCTTTTTACTTTATCAAAAATATCTTCAGCCATAACATAAAGAGCTTCACCTGCATAAGTAAGTTTTATTTTTTTTGAACTTCTATCGAATAATTTTGTTTTTAATAATTCTTCAAATTTTTTAACCTGTATAGATACTGCCGATTGATTAATAAATAGTTTATTTGCTGCTTTTGTAAAACTTCTTTCTGTGGCAACCTCATAAAAAATTTTCAAATAATGTAAATCCAATTTTATCCCCCCCCTTCTATATTAATATATTTTATATATTAATTCTAACATTTTTATTACAAAAAATATACTCTTTATATTTTTAGTCTCCATATACTTTCACACTTTGAACAATCCCTAGCATTACAAAGCTTAAAATTAAGGAACTCCCTCCATAACTCATAAATAATAATGGTTTTCCTGTTACAGGCATAATCCCCATTACCATTCCAACATTTACTATTACATGAAATAAGAATACTGAAGCTATTCCATAGCAGATTAATTTACCATATTCATCTTTAGCTTTATCTCCAATTTGAACAATTTGAAATATTAACCATAGAAAAAGTAGTAGTAAAACTCCACCTCCAAGTATCCCTTTTTCTTCTAAAAAAACAGAGGCTATAAAATCAGTATGTGCTTCTGGTAAAAACCTTAACTTACTCTGCGTACTGTTAAAGAACCCTTTCCCAAAGAAACCACCAGAACCTATGGCAATCTTAGATTGTGTCACATTCCATCCGCTCCCTAATACATCGGACTCTGGATTTAAAAAAGTCAATATCCTCTGTTTTTGATAAGGTTTTAGTAAGAAAAAAAATCCTGCTGGTATGGACAAAACAATGGTTCCTAAAGAGATTATAATAATTCTCCAATTTAACCCACTTATAAACAAAATTATAAAATAAATAAAAATCAAAGATAATGCTGTCCCTAAATCAGGTTGTTTTGCAACTAATAAAAATATAGGAACAATGTGTAAAAATGCTTTTATCATTTTTTTAAATCCATCATTTCTATTTGTTGTATAATTTCTTACTAAATATTCTGAAAAAGTTAATATTATAAGAATTTTTGAAAATTCTGAAGGTTGAACAACGATAAATCCCAAATCTATCCAACGTTGAGCTCCTAACCTCATAGTTCCAAAAAAAATAACTGAAAATAATATTAAAATATTAAAAATATATATCAGCTTTGTATATCTTTGATAATTTTTATAGTCAATAAGGGAAACAAATAAATATACGATTAATCCAACTCCAATAAAAATTAATTCTCTATAAAAATAGCTCATAGTTCTATTAGAAGTAGTACTGTATATACTCATAAGACTAAGAACAAGAATACATAATGCATTTAAAGGCAATCTAAAACTTATTTTTTTTATTTTTTTGATATTTATCATTTTATTCACACCCTATTTATTTTCCAGTATGACCAAATCCTGCCTCAGCTCTTTTGGTTGTATTTAAACTATCCACAGATTCTAAGTCCATTTTACACACTTTACTTAGCACTAACTGAGCTATTCTTTCTCCATTTTCAACAGTATAACTATCTTTGCTTAAATTTACAAGGATTATTTTTAGCTCTCCTCTATAGTCTGAATCCACTGTTCCTGGAGAATTTAAAAGAGTTATCCCATGTTTTGCTGCTAATCCACTTCTAGGTCTAACTTGTATCTCATATCCCATGGGAATTTCAACTTTAATCCCTGTAGGAACCATAGCTCTTTCTAATGAAGTCAGAATTATAGGCTCTTTTATATTTGCTCTAATATCCATTCCTGCAGCTTCTATTGTCATATATTCAGGTATTACGACTCCTTCTTCTGCTATTATTTTCACTTTTATTTTTTCCATTTTACACTTCTCCTAATACTGTTACAGAATAATATTCTTCCTTAAAAAGGTCATTAGCCACACGTTTAATATCTTCTAACGTTATTTTCGATATAATTTCATCTATTTCTTCCACTGTAATTATTTTTCCATATAACAAATATGAATTCCATAGTCTTACCATTTTCCCTCGACTATTTTCAAGGGCAAAAGTCAACATACTTATTATTTGATTTTTAGCTCTTTCTATCTCTCTTTGAGTAATACCTTCTTTTTTTATAAGTTCAAGTTCTTCTTTTATAAGTTCAATAACTAGCTCATAACTTTCCTTAGAGGTTCCAGCATATATAGTAAATATTCCACCTTCTTTAAAATTTGTAGCATAAGAATATACAGAATAAGCCAGTCCTTTATCCTCTCTTATCTTTTGAAAAAGTCTAGAACTCATATTTTCTCCTAATACATTGGAAAGCAAACTCATAATATATTTATCCTTATGGTTTGTTGATACTCCTAAAGTATTAAAACAGAGATGAACTTGATTACAATCTTTTTTTATTTTATTCATTCCAGAGTGAATTGTAAATTCTGATTTTTCTTCCTCTCTACAAGGTTTATTTTCAATTTTTCCAAAGCTATCATTAAGTTTTTCATATAACTCTTCAAAATCAAAGTTTCCAGCAATTGAAATTCCCATATTAGATGGAACGTATTTTTGATTAAAATAATTCATAAATACATCTCTATCTATACTTTTAAGTGTTGCTTCATCCCCAAGAGTTCCATTGGCATATTCACCTTTTAATACAAATTTTATATTTTCATCATGAACAATTTCCTCTGGAATATCTTCATACATTTTTATCTCTTCTAAAATTACATTTCTTTCTTTCTCTAAATTTTCCTCTGTAAAAGTTGAATTTAAAAACATATCTGAAAATATATCTAAAGTTATATCCAGCTTGGTAGAAAGCATTTTCACATAATAACATGTTGTGTCCTTGCTTGTATAAGCATTCATAGAACCACCATTATCATCTATAATCTCTGAAAGCTCTTTTGCTGTTCTAGTTTTGGTCCCTTTAAACATCATATGTTCAATATAGTGAGATAAACCAAACTCCCCTTTAAGTTCATTTCTTGCTCCTGTTTTAACAAAAAAACCTATTGTAAAACTTTTTATATCTTCGGTTTTTTCCATTAAAACAGGTATTCCATTTTTTAAGGTTTTTATTTTTATCATAAATATCATCTCCTATTTTAGTAAAAATTAGTGTTCTGCTTCATTTAAAAAATAAATTCCTATTCCTAAAAATAATAAATTTGGAATCCAACTAGATATAAATGGATTGATAAACCCATTCTTACTTATAGCTTCAAAAGCTCCATCAAGAACATAATATCCATATCCTAAAATAACAGAAACTCCTATACTCATTGCTGAAGAACCTCTTACATATCTGCTTCCCAAAGATAACCCTATAAAACAAATTACAAAGCTTGCAAATGGAAAAGAATATCTTTTAGCTAATTCTTGTGTAAACTCTCCTATATCTTCTCCAATAATTTTAAGGTCTTTCATCTCTTTTTTTAACTCTTTTATTGTTAACGTTTTCGGATTTTTCCCTAAGGTTATAAACTCATCAGGACTATCTTTGTATCTTTTATCTGAATAGTTATCATAAAAAACAGATTTTTTATTAACATCATCTGTTATATAGACTTTTTTTAAATTCCAAACTTCTTTTTTCTCATCATAAACACCTTTATTGGCAGTTATAATTTTTTTTATAAAATTAAAATCTGGGCTAAGCTCTATTATTTGAATATTATTGCCTGTTTTTTTTACTCTATTTATAATATCCATATAATACACAACGTTTTCTTCCCCTCTTAAAAATGCTTTATGCTTTATAGTGGGAATAACTCTATCCGCTTCATCACTTCCTCTTAAAACTCTTGATTTTTCATAAGCATTTGGCGCTATAGTATCACTAATTTTAAATATTATACCTGAAAGTAATGCTGATATTATTACAGGAAATATAATTATTCTCTTAAAACTTATCCCTGATGTTTTAAGAGAGATTATTTCTAAATTACTAGCCATTATATTCATAGATATAAGACCACCTAATAAAACTGATAATGGAGTTATATCCACTAATATTTTTGGAATAAGTGTTAAAAGATAAATTCCAGAGTCTCCTATTGTCATTTTTCCGTCACTTACATATTTTATAATTCTAAACACTTGACTAAGCAAATAAATATTTAAAAAAGCAGTTAAGCTTAATAGTGTATATTTTATAAAATTTTTACTTACATGCTTATCTATTTTTTTCATTTACATCACCTTAGCTTTAGTTTTATACACGAAATATGTTATTAAAGCTAATATTACATTGGAAGTCCAAACTCCTATAACACTAGGAACCAAACCTCTATTTGCTAAAACAACACCTATATTTAACACCATTATATATGAAAAAATTATCAGTAAGCTCAATGCAAAACTTGCTCCTTTTCCACTTCTGTGATGACCGTTTGCTAATAAAACACCAAATATACCTAATATAATTACTGAAATGGGAACAGCTATTCTTTTATTAATCTCTACATTATATTTAATTTTTTCTTCTCCAGTATGAGCTTTTGATTCTTTTAGTAATCCTGATATTCCCATGGCTTCTATATTTTTAAGTTTTATTTTTATATCTGTTGCATAAGCGGATAAAGGAATTATTTTTTCTTTAAACTCTCCTTTAATCTCCATAGAACCATCATTTTTAAATTTATAAAATTCTGAATCACTTAGAACCATAGCATCATTTTTCCAAAAAGCTTTCTCTCCTACTATTACAGTAGGATAATTAGAATTTTTATCTTTTTGGAAAATTAAGACACCTGAAGAAACAGCATCTTTTTTATCTATTTTGTCTATATATATACTAAACTCATCTATATCATCTATAAATGTTTTTTCTTTCATTTGAAAAGTTGGATTTTCAAGTGCAATTTTAGTTGTTATATACTGAAGTTTCTCAAAGGATTTAGGAATAATTAATTCTTGTAAAAAAAATATAAATAAAGTTATGATAATTGTAAGTTTAATAATAGGGCTTAAAATATCTTTTAGACTAAGCCCCATTGAACTCATAGCTATACTCTCACTATTTCTAGTAAGTTTGGAAAATGTTGTCATAACTCCTAAAAATACTCCCATGGGAATAGTCTGAGCCAAAATAGGTGGAAAATAAAAAGAAAGTATTCTTATTGTATCCACTAAAGATATCCCTCTCACAATTATATTTTCCATCATAGCAACAATAATATCAATAAGGAAAATAAATGTAAATATAGATATTCCAAATAATATAGGTAACTTCATCTCTTTTAATATATATTTTTCAACAATTTTCATAAAGTTCTCCTATAAAATTTCATCAATATTCTTGTCTATTATTTTTCCTGCTCTTATCTCTTCTAATTTTATTTTTATTCCTTCAGGAAGATACAAAGAAATATATGGTATTATTTTTTCAGAATAGGCAATAGCTTTACTATTCTCTGCAATTTTTTCAAGTTTTGAACTTTCTTTTACTACAATACCAAACACTGATAAAAGAACTATACAAACAATAATTCCCTTAGCAAGGGATATTACTACTCCACCTAGTCTAGTAAAAATATCTTTTTCCTGTTTACTGAAAAATTTATTTAATATTGATGTTATAACTAATAAACAAATATATATAGCTATAAATATTAATATATAAACAGGTATCTCACTTTCTAATTTACCTTGAATTTTTAACGCTTGAATTGCCAATGGAGTTAAATAATTCGCTAAAAATAGATTACCTATTAAACCAAAAATTGAAATAAACTGAACAAAAAAACCAAGTGTAAATCCTGATTTTATAAATAAAGCTAAAATTAATAAAATTATAATATCTAAATACATTTTAGTTACTCACCACCCTTACCCACAAAGCTTTTAAATATAAACTTTCTGGAACATGAAGTAACCAAGGATGGTCTTCTGGTTGATAATTTGTACCTATTACTTGAAGTAATTTTCCATTTCTCGACGCAGCCATTCTTGTAACTTCTAAAATATCTTGCATACTTAAATAATATGCACACGTAATTACACCTAATATTCCACCATTTTCTAGCATTTTGAAACTTTGATTACAAAGATTATAGAAAAAATCTCTACCTCTTTCTATGTCCATTTTCTTTTTAACTAATGAAGGTGGATCCAATGTTATAATATCATATTTCTCTTCTCTTTCTGCCATGGTTTTAAGAAGCATAAAAGCATCTCCCTCAGCTGTTGAAAAGTTGTTTTCAAAGGCATTTAAAGTATAATTTTCTCTTGCTAACTCTAATGCATGAGGTGCTTTATCTACTGCTACAACTTTTAGTGCTCCCTCTTTTAAAGCTGCCATGGAAAATCCACCTGTACTAGAAAAAACATCTAAAAATCTAGTGTTGTGTTTTACATAAGGTCTAATAAACTTTCTTGATTCTCTTTGATCTAAGAAAAAACCAGTCTTTTGTCCATCAACAATATCAATATAATACTGAAGTCCATTATCATGCATTATTATTCTATCAGGTATATCTCCGTATATTATTCCTGTCTTTTGCTCTACACCTTCTAGAGTTCTTTGCTCAACATCACTTCTTTCATAAATTCCCTTTGGTTTAAATATTTTTTTTATTGCATTTATTATATCCTGTCTTATAGACTCTATACCTGAATTTCTAAATTGAACAGATATATATTTATCAAATTTATCTATAATTAATCCTGGTATTCCATCTGCTTCTGAGTAAAATGCTCTTACACAATTTGTTTCTTCTTCTAAGTGTTTTCTTTTTTCATAGGCATTTTTTATTTTTGCTAGTATGAACTTTGAATCTATAACTTCCTCTTTAGTTGTAAGAACTCTTACGTAAGCTGATGTTCCTTCTGTTACATAACCTCTTGCTATAAATCTCAAGTCTCTCATACAAACGTCGACTATATCACCATTTTTTATTGTTCCTTGTGTTGACTGAATATCGTCTTTAAATATATTTGGATAAAAATTAATTATTTTTTTCTCTTTTCCTTCTTCTAATATTACTCTTGCCATTTTTTTATTTCTCCCATTAACTATTTTTTCAAAATTCAGAAATTATTAAACGACTATCTTTTCTTTATAATCCTCATCTTCCTCTTTAAATTCTATACTTCCTTTTCCATCTCTATCCTTATCTACTAAATAAATAATTGGTGCTGCTATAAATATTGAAGAATAAGATCCTGCAACTACACCTACTATTAATGTAACTATAAATGTCTTAAGAGAATCTCCACCAAAAATTAGAATAGCAAATGCTGCAAGTAAAGTTGTAAGTGAAGTATTTATAGACCTTACCATAACATCATTTAAACTTATATTTAATATTTCTCCAAATGTTGCTCCTCTTTTGTTTTGCTCTCTTAATTTTTCTCTTATTCTATCATAAATAATTATAGTATCATTTATAGAATAACCTAAAATTGTTAGTACTGCTGCTATAAACTCTGTATTTATTTCATATCCTAAAAATGCAATTACTCCAAGTGCTATAATAACATCGTGTAAAAGTGCAATAATAGACGCTATTGCAAATATAAATTCATATCTAAGTGTTACGTAAATTACGATTAGTATTGAGCCTATAATTAAAGAATAAATTGCTGCTTCTTTTAAATCTTTTCCTACACTAGCACCTACTTTTTCTGTTTTTTCTAGTTTATACTCTCCTAAGGTTTTCATTTTTTCGATAAAAATTTCTTTATCTCCTTCTGTCATCTCTTGAGTTCTAATTATCACTGTATTATCTTCTGAAAGTTGTACTTTTCTAGATTTAGAATCTAAATGTTGAACATCCTTAGAAAGTGTATCTAAGTGTGTGTTTATCTCTTGTAAAGTAATCTCTTTTTCAAATTTTATCTGAAAAAGATTTCCACCAGAAAAATCTATTCCATAATTTAAACCTTTTGTAAAAAGAGCTGTAAGTGCAAGAATAACTGCAATTATACCAACACTTACATATAGTTTACTTCTTTTTATTATATCTATATTACGCATTTTCATTCCCCCTTTTCACTCCAAATAACTCTGATTTTTTAAGTTTAAATATTTCAACAAAAGCTATTAACATAACTTTAGTTAATGTTAAAGCTGTAAACATTGATGCTATTGCTCCTATTGTTAGAGTTACAGCAAATCCTTTTACTGCTCCTGTTCCAAATATAAATAAAATTGTAGTTATAATCAAGGTAGTTACTTGTCCATCTAAGATAGAAGAAAAACCTTTACTAAATCCTAAATTTATTGCTCCAATTATACTATTTTTTAATCTTAGCTCATCTTTTATTCTTTCAAATATAATTACATTAACATCTACTGCCATTCCAATAGACAGTATTATTCCTGCTATTCCTGGTAGAGTCAGTGTTGCATCTATAAAATTTAATGTTCCAAATGTTATAAGACTAAAAGCTCCAAGGGCTAATACTGCTACTATTCCTGGAAGTCTATATAAGAAAATCATAAATATTCCAATAAGGACAGCTGCAAGTATTCCTGCTTCACCACTTTTCTTTATAGATTCTTCTCCAAGAGATGCTCCAACTGTTCTAGTTTCAATTATTTCAGCTTTAACTGGAAGCGCTCCTGCATTTAATAAAGTTGCAGTTGCTTTTGCTTCTTCCACTGTATAAGTTCCTGTTATTACTCCGTTTCCACCAGCTATTTCAGAATTTATCATTGGGGCAGTTTGTACAGCTCCGTCTAATGTTATAGCTAGTCTTTTCCCTATATTATCTTTTGTTATTTGAGCAAATTTTACTGCTCCCTCTGTTGTCATTTCAAATTGAATTTGAGGTCTTCCTAAATTATCATAAGAAACTCCTGATTTTTTCAGTGCAGCTCCTGTTAGAAGAGTTTCCCCTAAACTTTCATCTGCATTCATTATTTTAAATTCCATAAGTGCTGTTTTTCCAATTAATTTTATTGCTTCTTCTGTATCTTTTACTCCTGGAAGTTCTATTATAACTCTGTTACTTCCTGTTTTTTGAACAACTGACTCAGCAACTCCAAGTCCATTTATCCTTCTGTCTAATACCTCAACTAATCTATCCATAGCTTCAGTATCTAGCGCTACTCCGTTCTCTGGACTAGCTTCCAACACTACATAAACCCCACCTTTTAAGTCTAATCCTAATTTTATTGGCTTTTTAAATGTTAACCAAGCGGCTCCCAATATTACCAAAAATACTAATAATAGTTTTACTAAAATTGCTTTTTTCATTCTTCCTCCACCTAATTGTTTTTATCTTTTTCCGTCTAAAAAAGTTTGTAGTATAATTGCTGCTGCTACTTTATCTACTACTTTTCTTTTTTCTAGAGCGCCTTTACTTCCCATTTCAGTTAATATTCTATCTGCAGAAACAGTAGTTAATCTCTCATCTATTTCAAAAATCTCTAACCCTTCTATATTTTTTTTTAGTTTAGCTAAATACTCTCTAACTTTTTCTACTTGTCTTTTTTCTGTGCCATCTAAACTTTTAGGTATTCCTACTACTAATTTTTTAGTTTGTTCTATTTCACAAAGTTCTTTAATTCTAGGCACTGATTTTATTTTTTTTCTATTGATAACTTCTAAAGGAGTGGCAAACATTCCTAATCTATCAGACCTTGCCACACCTATTCTCACATCACCTATATCTAAAGCTAGATATTTTTTATCCACCAAACACTTCCTACAATAACTTTTTTCCCTTATAAATTTTCTTTTAATATATCTCTTAATAATTTTACTGCTTTCTCCACTTGAGAGCCATCTTTTCCTCCAGCTTGAGCAAAATCTGGTCTTCCACCACCATTTCCACCAGCTAATTTTGCAGCTTCTCTTACTAAATCTCCAGCTTTTAACTTTGAAATTAAATCCTTTGTAACTCCAACAGCAAAAATAGCTTTTTCTATATCACTACCTAAAATAACTACACAACTACCTAGTTTATCTTTTGCTTTATCAACTATTTCCCTTAAATAATCAGCGTCTTTCCCTTTAAAAGTTTTAATTAGTACTTTTACTCCATTTATTTCTTCTAAAGAGTCAAACATTGAATCTGCTTCATAAGAAGCTAATTTAGATTTTAATTTCTCTATTTCTTTTTCGCTATTTCTTAATTGTTCAACAGTGGATTTTACTCTCTCTTCCAATGACTCTAAATCTGTTTTTAAAATTTTAGCTGATTTTCTTGCTATCTTCTCATAATAAAAAAATGATTCATAGGCAGTATATCCAGTTTGAGCTTCAATTCTTCTTACTCCAGCTGCAACTCCTGATTCACTTACTATATTAAAAATAGCAATTTTTGAGATGTTTTCCACATGAATTCCGCCGCAAAGCTCAACTGAATAATCATCTATATTTATAACTCTTACTTTATCCCCGTACTTATCTCCAAATAGTGCAACTGCTCCCTCTTTTTTAGCTTCTTCTTGAGACATTTCCTTAACTATTACATTTAACCCTTCTACTATTTTAGTATTTATTATTTTTTCTATAAATTCTATTTGTTCCTCTTTTAAAGCTTCATAATGAGTAAAATCAAATCTCAATTTATCCACATCAACTACTGACCCAGCTTGTTGTACATGTTCTCCTAAAACCTCTTTTAGAGCTTTATGAAGCAAATGAGTAGCAGTATGATTTCTAGAAATATAATTTCTTCTTACCTTATCAACTATAAGATTAACTATTAATCCTTCTTTTAAATTTTCTATTCCTTGAACAACTTCAACCACATGAATATATATATCTTTTTGTTTTTGAACATCTAAAACTTTACAAGTTACACCTTGACCACTTATTGTTCCACCATCTGAAACTTGACCTCCAGATTCTGCATAAAAAGGTGTTTTATCAAAAATAAGAATAAACTTACCATCATCTTTTTTTCTTAAATTTAATATTTTTCCTTCTGTTTTAAGCAGTGAATATCCTACAAATTCTGTAGCTCCATGTTCATCGTAAAATTTCTCTATAAAAGTATCTTGACCTTTTTCCATTACCACTTTTCTAGATGTTCTTGCTTTATCCCTTTGTTTTTCCATTTTTTCATCAAATTCATCTCTTATAAGAGTAATGTTTTCACACTGACAAATTTCCTCTGTTAATTCAAAAGGAAAGCCAAAGGTATCATAAAGTTTAAAAGAAACATCTCCTGATAATTTTGTTTCTCCATTTTCTTTTAGTTTTTTTATTTCATTTGTTACAAGGTGAATACCTTGGTCTAGAGTTTTTGAAAAACTTTCTTCTTCTATTTTAACAATTTTTTTTATATGGTTCAGATTTGTTTCTAACTCTGGGTAAGCTCCCTTCATAAGGTCTACAACTTTATCTACTATTTTATACATAAAGTTTTCTTTTACTCCTAATAATCTTCCATGTCTTACTGCTCTTCTTAAAATTCTTCTAAGAACATACCCTCTCCCCTCATATGAAGGTACAACGCCGTCATTTACTAAAAATGTAATAGCTCTTGCATGGTCTGTTATTACTTTTAGGGAAAAATCAATCTCTTTGTTTTCTCCGTATGTTGTTCCAGTTAATTCCCCTACTCTTTCTATTATTGGAAATATTAAATCTGTTTCAAAATTATTACTTTTACCTTGAACTATAGCTGTAACTCTTTCTAATCCAGCACCTGTGTCTATATTTTTCTTTGGTAATGGCTCTAATGTTCCATCTTCTTTCCTATTCCATTCTGTAAATACTAAGTTCCATATCTCTATAAATCTGTTATCTGTACCTTCATCACCTAATTTAGAGTTTTCATCTCCGCCGTAAGCTATCCCTAAGTCCACATGTAGTTCTGAACAAGGTCCACATGAACCAGTTGGTCCTGCTGACCACCAATTTTCATCTTCACCCATTCTTACTATTCTTTCCTTTGGAAAATTACATTTTTCTATCCAAATTTTCTCTGCTTCATCATCTGTTGTAAATACAGAAATCCACATTTTATCCTTACTTAGTCCTAAAACTTCTGTTATGAATTCCCACGACCAAAGAATTGCTTCTTCTTTAAAATAATCTCCAAATGAAAAGTTTCCTAACATCTCAAAAAATGTATGGTGTCTTGCTGTCCTTCCTACATTTTCCAAATCATTTGTTCTTATACATTTTTGGTAAGTTGTGATTCTTGGATAGGGAGCTTGTTTTTGTCCTAAAAAATATGGTTTAAAAGGTACCATTCCTGCTACTGTTAATAATAGCGAAGGGTCATCTGGTATTAATGATGCACTTTCAAAATGCTTATGTTGCTTTTCTTTGAAAAATGTTATAAATTGCTTTCTAATTTCGTTTCCTGTTAACATGTTCATTACTCCTTATTTTTATAATTTTTTATAACTCTTTCTCTAATCTAGCTTAAAATTTTCACCTAGATATATTTTTCTTGCTAGTTCACTTTCTCCAATTTCTTTTGGTGTTCCATGAATTAAAACTTTTCCTTCGGCCATTATATACGCTTTGTCTGTTATACTCAAGGTTTCTCTAACTGAATGATCTGTTATTAATATTCCTAGCCCTTTCTTTTTTAAATAAAGAATTATCTGCTGAATATCTTCAACCGCTATTGGATCTACCCCTGCAAAGGGTTCATCTAAAAGAATAAAATCAGGATTATTTGCTATGGTTCTAGCTATCTCCACTCTTCTTCTTTCCCCTCCTGACAAAGAAAACCCTAGAGATTTTCTTACTTTTAAAAGTTTAAATTCCTCTAAAAGGTTCTCCATTTTTTCCTCTTGTGTTTTTTTATCATAGTTCTTCATCTCTAAAATAGCAAGAATATTTTCTTCCACAGTTAAATTTCTAAATATAGAAGGCTCTTGAGCTAAATATCCTATTCCCATATTAGACCTTTTATATATTGGGCTATCTGTTATATCTTGTTCATTACACAATACTTTTC
The DNA here is from genome assembly GCA_051659505.1 of Fusobacteriaceae bacterium. Taxonomy (GTDB): domain Bacteria; phylum Fusobacteriota; class Fusobacteriia; order Fusobacteriales; family Fusobacteriaceae; genus JAGNZR01. The sequence goes on along the minus strand of JBOFOQ010000036.1, from coordinate 30,918 downwards.
CTGAATCTGGTTTTACTATTCCTGTTATCATATAGAATGTTGTAGTTTTCCCTGCACCGTTAGGTCCTAACAGTCCTACTATTTGACCTTTAGCCACTTCTATACTCACGTTATCTACAACTTTTCTATTCTTATATGACTTAGATAGATTCTCTGCTGTTAAATTTATCACACGGAACTCCTCTATTTCTTTATTTTATAATCTACAATAACTTTTCCTAAAGCTCTAATTTTTTTTGTTCCCATATTGTATATCCCTTTATCTGCATGTAATATAGCTTCTGGATAATCAATTATTACATTTTCCTCTAATTCTATTATTTTTTCCTTAATTTTTGCAGTTCCTTTTTCAGCCTTTGCTGTTGTGTCACCTTTTTCTTTATTTTTATTAAGAACATAGATATTTCCGTTCATAAACACAATATCTTTATTTCTATGAAATTCTAAACTATCAGATTCTAACTCTGTTATTCCATTTTTTTCATCTGAAACTACTATTTTAGGTCTTTCGTAGGAATAAACTATTTCTGTTTTTAAGTCTATATTTGTTCGTTTTGAATACAAGATAATATTATCTTGCTCCATAGTGGAGTTTCCTAGTAGTTCTATATTTTTAGCCTCATATTTCCCTGCTAGTTTGCTCAGTATAACTCTTACTAAGTCACCCTTGTATTTTGTTTCTTTTCCTTTATCATAGGTTATACCTTTAGCATCACCTTTAAAATCCACTATTAAATTATTTAAATTTCCATCTATGCTATTTGATTGGAATTTATCTTTTTTATCAGTTTCAACTAAAATTTTCCCACCTTTTATATTTCCATTTAAATTGTTAATACTTAAGTTTTCTCCTGTACCTTTTAGTGTATCTGAATAAAAATTATATTTTCCCTTTGCATAAATCTCTTTTTTATCTACTATATATTCTAAATTATCTCCTTTTAAAGTTGTCTCTTTATTGCTAATTATTCCATTATTTTTAAGTAAAGCTTTCTTTTCTCTATAATTATACACGAATAAATCAGAAGTAGCTTTATATATTTCATCATTTCCTATGAACTGAGTACCTTTTATTTTTGAACTCACTGTATCTATTTCTGTATTATTCATTTTTATATTACTTTTTCCATCTTTTGAATTAATATCAACAGTATTATTTATTCTTATTATTTTATCTATAAAAGTATATCTCGCTTTTTCAATAAATGAAACATAATTTTCAGAATCAAACTTTACATTTCCTAGTAAATCTATATACTCCGATTTTTTTATATAACTTTTATCAGCTGTAACTTTATATTTTTGTGATTTATTCAATATTTCTATATTAGATAAAATTTCTCCTACACCTGTAGTATCATTAAAATAAAATCCTTTTCCACTAAATTCAGTTTCCTTTGAATAATTTGTAAAACTCTCAGAAGATGAAAATATTTTAGTGCCAGTATTATACTCCCCTTTTTGAGATACAAATCTATCCCCAGACTTTAAAGTTACAATTTCATACTTATTTGGGATTAATATTTTTTCTTCAAGTTCCATATATTCTATTTTTGAAGTTGTTATCTTTCTTTCTTTATTTTGAATTATTACACTTTCCATAATCCCTGTTTTCGTTAAGTCATTATATAATAATTTCTTTCCTATCCCTTTATATTCTTTATTTTTAAAGTTATAAGGAACATCAATTTGTAGCTCTTTTGTCTTATTATTAAAATTTACCTCTTTAGCTCTAATTTCTTTATCTACATCTGTATATATAACATCTGTGTTCTCTCCAGAAGCTTTTATTATTTCTGTTTCTGAATTATACTGAATTTTATCAGCTGTAACTCCTTGATTTAAAGTTGAAGTTACCACTATATCTCCTGTTATTGTAAGAGTTTTTGTTGTTAAATTATAATCTCCTTCATTTCCTAAGAAATTATAAACACCGTTACTTCCTCTTATTTTACCATGTAATATAATAATTTCTGACATGGGTTTTCTTTCAATCCAATCTAAATATATTTTATATCCATTAGCTTCAATAGAAACATCACCAGTAATTTTCAAACTTCCATCTGCTTCATTATAATAAAGATACTTTGCAAAAAGAGTTGCCTCTCCGTAACTCACTCTGTAGTTTTCTAAAGTTTCGATCTCTTTTTTATCTAAATCATAGATTAAGTTTTTAAATTCTCCAGTTAACTCCTCTTTAAATTTTTCATCTAAATTTTTTCCACTTAATTTAACGTTATCAGATAGTACCACTTTTTTTGTAACATCTGCATAAGTCCCTAAATCTCCTGTTAGCTTAACTTTTTCATTTTCTAAATTCACATTTTTACTAAGCTCAATATAGCTCATTTTACTATCAGTTTTGAAATTATCACCAGAAATCTTTAAATTTAACTTTTTATTAGAAGCTATAACATTAGTATTTGATGTTATCTCATCTTTTATTTTATCATAATTAATATTTTCAGCTTTAAAATCCCAACCATTTGGAGCAAGAGCGAAAATATTTGATTTTAATATTAAGTTTTTAGTTGCATCTAAAAATGCATTGTCTCCAGATAAAATCATATCTTTCACCAGTGCTTTTGCTTTAAAAAAACTTGTTTCATTTTTATCAATATAATCAACTTGTTTATCGGCGTCAATTTTATAATCTTCACTTACATATTTAACACCTGTAGTTTCTATTATTTTTTCAATATTATTTTCCCCACCTTCATTGGAAAAATAATTAAGATAACCTAATACAAACACAGCAATACCAACTAAAATATAAAGTGTTGTTTTTTTTCTCATTGCTCTCTCCTATTTTAATATGTTTTTAAGTTCGTTTAGCTTTAATAAAGCTTCCATTGGAGTTAACGAATTTAAATCTACATCTATTAATTTTTCAATTACAATTTTTTCAGGTCTAGAAATCCCTATATCTTCTTTTGGATTCTCTATAGTTTCTATTTTGCTCTTATCCTCTTGAAAAACATTCCCAAACAAATTCAGCTGTTCCCCGTCCATTTTCTTCTCTATTATTTCTCTTTGGTTTTCCAGTATAGACAAAATATCTTTAGAACGCTTCAGTATTTCTTTAGGGAGTCCTGCCACTCTTGCAACTTCTATTCCATAAGATTTATCTGCTCCACCTTTAACTATTTTTCTTAAAAACAGTATTTCATTTTCATTTTCTTGAACTTCTATTCTATAATTTACAACACCTAAAAGTTCAGACTCAAGCTGAGTTAATTCATGATAGTGAGTTGCAAAAATTGTTTTTGCCCCTATTTTATTATGAATATGCTCAGTTATAGAAGTAGCTATTGATATTCCATCAAAAGTTGAGGTTCCTCTTCCTATCTCATCTAAAATAATAAATGAATTTTTAGTAGCTGAATTTATTATACTAGCCATTTCACTCATTTCCAACATAAAAGTAGATTGCCCTGAAACCAAATCATCAGAAGCACCTATTCTTGTAAATATTTTATCTACTAAAGGAATTTTTGCATAATCTCCAGGGACAAATGAGCCTATATGCCCCATAATTAATATAAGAGCTACTTGCTTCATATAAGTAGATTTTCCAGACATATTTGGTCCTGTCAGTATAAGAACATTCTTTTTCTCATCTAAAAATATATCATTTTTTACAAATTCACCTTTTTTTATTAACCCTTCAACTACAGCATGTCTTCCACCTACGATTTCTAAAGAATAATCTTCTGATATCTCTGGTTTAATATAATTATTTTTTATAGCACAATAAGCAAAATTTGATATAACGTCTACATAAGCCACTTGAGTTGCCACATTTTGTATTATTTCTCTATAGCTTCCTAGCTTTCTCGTAAGTTCTTTAAATAGTTCAAACTCTAAGGATTCTATTCTTTCTTTGGCTGACAACACTTTTTCTTCATATTCTTTTAAATCTTGTACAATATATCTCTCTGCATTGCTTAAAGTTTGTTTTCTAACATAATCATCAGGAACTAAATGTATATTTGAATGAGTTACCTCTATAAAATAACCGAAAACTTTATTGTATTTTATTTTAAGTGTTTTTATCCCTGTTCTTTCTTTTTCTCTATTTTCAATAGCTAAAATATAGTCTTTTCCCTTTGTTGATATGTCATGAAGTTCATCTAAATCACTATTGAAACCTCTTTTTATCATTCCTCCCTCTCTTATAGAAAAAGGTGGCTCATCTACTATTCTTTCATTTACTAAATTATATATTTCTATTAATGACTCCACTTCAACTTGTAGCATTTTATTTCCATTCATCAGTTCATAAATCTCTAAAGTTTTTTCCATGGAATTTTTAAGAGCTATTAAATCACGACTATTTTCACTTCCCATAACTAATTTACCTAAAATTCTCTCAATATCATAAACTTCTTTTAATTTCTCTCTTACTTCCTCTCTCATTAAAACTTCTTTTATAAAAAACTCGACATTACTTTGTCTTTCCTCTATTTCCACTATATTTTTAGAAGGATTTTTTATGAAATTTTTAAGAAGTCTACTACCCATAGAACATTTACATTGATCTAAAACCCAAAATAAAGTCCCATAACTAGTTTTTTCTCTACTGTTTTCTACTATTTCAAGATTTTTTTGAGTTGTTAAATTAAGCTCAACTATATCTTTTGAACTTAAATAATTTATCTTTTGTGTTGGTATAGGTTGACCCTTTTGAAGTTCTAACACATATTTTAAAACCATTGCTGAAACATCAGTAGCTAAGTCTTTATCTTTCATATTAAAACTTTCTAGAGAAGTTACCTTAAAATATTCTCGTAAATATTCTGATGATTTTCTACTATTTTCCACTTCAGATATTAGAATTTCTCTTCCAAAAGCTTGATTTTTTATATCAGAATATAGTATATCCTTAGTTTTTTTATCTAATATAATTTCTTTAGGAGCCACTTTATTTATTTCCCCTAATAACATAGCTATCTTTACTTCACTAGTATTAAATTCTCCAGTTGTTATATCTATATATGCAAGTCCTGCCTTGTCATCTAGTATTTTTATTCCTAAAAGATAATTATTTGTTTTTTCATCTAAATAATCTGTATCCACCACTGTTCCCGGCGTTATCACTCTTACTACGGCTCTTTTTACTATTGTTCCTGTTGCTAATTTAGGGTCTTCTATTTGCTCACAAATTGCAACTTTATATCCTTTATTCACTAACTTAGCAATATACGAGCTAGCTGAATGATAAGGTATGCCTGCTAATGGTATTTCTTGATTTTTTTCTTTATTTCTACTAGTCAAAGTTAAGCCTAACTCTTTTGAGGCTATAACAGCATCTTCAAAAAACATTTCATAAAAATCCCCTAATCTAAAGAATAGAATACTATCTTTATTCTCTGCTTTTATCCCTTTATATTGCGTCATTAAAGGAGTATCTGTAGTTTTCACTTTTAATCCACTCTCCTATTATCTTCTTTTGCTTTTAGTAATATTTTTATAACTTCATCATATGAGTCTGTATGATTTATTAAATTTTTTATTTCAGAAGCATTTTTTATACCTTTAACATACCAACATAAATGCTTTCTTAAATCAAATCTAAAAGCTTTTTCTGGATTATTTTTCCTTGCAAGTTCTACATGTTTTAGTGCTGTTTCTAATCTTTCATCAATTGTTTGAATTGTTTTTATATATCCAAATTCCAACATTTCTTTTATTTCTCTTATTAGCCAAGGATTACCGCAAATTCCTCTAGCTAGCATAATCCCGTCTACTCCTGAATATTTTATTTTTTCCAGGGCATCAGAAGCTGTGAAGATATCTCCGTTACCTATTACAGGAATACTAACAGCTGATTTAACTTCTTTTATCAAGCTCCAATCAGCCTTACCAGTATATAACTGTTCCTTCGTTCTTCCGTGAACAGTTATGTGGGTACATCCAACTTCTTCTGCTATTTTAGCTATTTTTATATGATTTTTTATCCCGTTACATCCAACTCTTATTTTTATAGAAATTGAAGTTTCAGATTTTAAATTTTCTCTCATAGCTACAAGAATATTTTTTATGTGTTCAGGGTCTTCTAACAGTGCTGCTCCATAACCATTTTTAGTTATTTTATTCATAGGGCAACCTGAATTTAAATCTATATGCTTCACTCCTAAAGATTCAATATATTTAGCACTATATATTATTTTATCTATATCTTTTCCAAAAATTTGTACAGCTTCCCCATCTCTAACTCTAAGCATTTGATTTAAAGTTTTATCATTTTGCATTTCCAGTGCATTAATACTAACCATTTCTGTAAAAAGTAGGTCTGGCTTATATTCACTTAGTATTTCTCTGTATGTGTAGTCTGTTACTCCTGCCATTGGAGCTATATATATTTTCATGCTTCCTCACTTTTTTTATTATACTTTAATAATCTCTTTAATATTTTTTTCATTAAATCATACCATGAAATTGCTTTTTTTTCAATGAAAGGGTTAATTTTGATAATTATTTAATATAATTTTTTAATATAAAAACAATTATTGACAGATTCAAGTTTTTTTAGTATTCTTATTTAAATAAAAAAATAATATTCAAAATTCAATGGCAAGTTAATTTTATTTCTTTTGGAGAAGATTAAAGATGTTTTATCAAAACATCTTTATGAGCATAAAAAAGTTTTATTGAGCCAGTAGTTTGCTTTCTAGCAGATCTATTGGTTTTTTATTTAAAATTAAGCTAGGAATTTACATGTCTAGCTTTTTTTATTAAATAAATTTTAAGGGAGAAATTTTTATGGAAAACTACGGATTCTTGTCTATATTGCCTATTCTTATAGCTGTAATTATGGCAATAAAAACAAAAAATGTGATTCTATCGCTTTTTACAAGTGTATTTATGGGAGTTTTAATATTGTTAAACTATAACCCTCTTTTAACAACTAAGGTTTTAATGACAGATTATTTTGTTAAACAAATGACAGATAGCTATAACGCTGGTGTTATTGTACTCATGGTCTTTATTGGTGGATTTATTGAACTAATGATGAGATCAGGGGGAGCTTACGCTTTTGCACAAAGTGTAGGTAAATATATTAATTCTAGAAGAAAAGCACAACTTTCTGCTTATTTTGCTGGAATAGTTATCTTCTTTTCAGATTTAGGAACTCCCTTAATTGTAGGCCCTATATTTTCTCCATTTTTTAAAAAATTAAAAATATCAAAGGAAAAACTTGCTTTTATTTTAGATACAACTTCTTCTCCAGTAGCAGTTCTAGTTCCTTTTATAGGATGGGGAGTTTTTATAATAGGTTTACTTCAAAAAGAATTTGAAAATCTAAATTTAAATCTTTCTGATTATGAGAGTTTCGTAAAAGCAATCCCTTTTAATACTTATCCACTACTTGCACTAACTATTGTCCCAGCTTTAGCTCTTATGAATTTAGATTTTGGACCTATGAAAAAATCAGAAGATGATTTTTTAAATAAGACAGAACTTGAAGTTCTTGAAAAAAAGGAGTATATTGTAGAAAATGCTAAACCTATTTATGTATGGCTACCTATACTTGTGCTTTTATTAACACTATTTTCCATGTTAGGTTTTGATTTTATGTTTAAGCGATTCTCTGGAAGTGACTTTAGAGCAGCTTTAAGCAGTGGTTATTTGTATGCTGCAATTGTTCTTTCAATTATGATGTTAATAAACAAAAGTAAAAGTTTTACTGAGATATTTTCAATATATTTAAGCGGAATAAATAAAATGACCCAAATAATTATAATACTTATTCTAGCGTGGTCTCTCGGAACTGTTAATAAAAATCTTGGTTCAGCTGATTTTATAGTTCAGTTTATTAAAAGTATAAATCTCAATCCAGGCTTTATTCCAGTGATTTCTTTCTTACTTGGATGCATCATCTCTTTTTCAACAGGGAGTTCATGGGGAACTTTTAGTATAATGATACCTATTGTTATTCCAATGGCAGTAGCACTTAATGCACCTATTTATGTAACAATAGGTTCCATTCTTTCTGGTGGGCTTTTTGGAGATCACGTTTCACCTATATCTGACACTACTATCTTAGCCTCTGCTGGTGCTGGATGTAACCATATCGAACATGTTAAAACTCAGTTTTACTACGCAGGTATTAACGGTATTCTATCCCTTGTAACATTTCTTATAAGTGGATTTTATCAAAGTTATTTAGTTTTAGTAGGAGCAATTGTTTTTCAACTTACCATTTTAACACTAATAAAAATAAGACAGATTAAAAGAAATAAAATTTTAATTAAATTAAATAAAATTAAATAAAATTAAATAAAAATTAAATAAAAATTAAATAAAAAAATATAAATATAAATATAAATATAAATATAAATATAAATATAAATATAAATATAAATATAAATATAAATATAAATATAAATATAAATATAAATATAAATATAATAAATATAATAAATAAATAGTATAACTTAATATGACAAAAATAAAAATTTAAGGAGATAATTTATGCAATTTTTTTCAGGAAGGTTCAAAGAAAAAGCAAGTGAACTTATACTTGATTTTCACTCATCAATAAATTTTGATAAAAGGCTTTATAAATACGATATTATTGGGAGTATAGCTCACGTACGAGGATTAGGAAAACAAAATATAATCCCTTTAGAAGACTCTCAGTTAATAGAGAAAACTTTAAAAGAAATACTAATTGACATCGAGAATAAAAACATCATCTTTTCAGTACAGTATGAAGATATTCATATGAATATAGAAAAAATACTCATAGACAGAATAGGGGAAGTTGGAAAAAAATTACACACTGGAAGAAGTAGAAATGATCAAATAGCAGTAGATATGAAATTGTTTACTAAGGACGAAGTATTAAAAGTTCAAACTCAACTTCTTGACTTACTTGAAATTATAAACGAAATAGCAAAAGATAATATTTCAACATATATGCCAGGATTTACACATTTACAAAAAGCTCAACCAATTTCTTTTTCTCATTATATTTTAGCTTATGCTGAGATGTTTAGAAGGGATTTCACAAGACTTAGTAATGCAATTACTCTAGCTAATACCTCCCCTCTCGGAGCTGCTGCACTTGCTGGAACAACTTATCCCCTTGATAGAGAATACACAAGCTCTATTCTTGGATTCTCAGCTCCCAGCTGGAATAGTATAGATAGTGTTAGTGATAGAGACTACTTAATTGAAATCATGAATGCTTTTGCTCTAATTATGGTTCACCTTTCCCGTTTTTGTGAAGAAATAATAATTTATACTTCTAATGACTTTGGATATTTAGAACTGAGCGATTCATTTTCCACTGGAAGTAGTATAATGCCACAGAAAAAAAATCCTGATGCCGCTGAACTTATTAGAGGAAAGAGTGGAAGAGTCTTTGGAGATCTCATGGCACTTCTTACTACTATGAAAGGTTTACCTCTCGCTTATAATAAAGATATGCAAGAAGATAAAGAAAACTTTTTTGATAGTTTAGATACTATAAAAGGGTGTTTAGCTGTATTTAGCGAAATGATTCATACTATGACAATAAATAAGGATAGACTTCTTCAAGCTGCAGCACAAGGATTTATAAATGCTACTGATGTGGCTGATTATCTAGCTGGTAAAGGAATGAGTTTTAGAAGTGCATATAAGATAGTTGGTGAAATGGTAGCTTATTGTATAGATAACGAGACCACACTAGAAGATATTTCATTAGATATTTATAAAAAATTCTCTATATTATTTGAAAATGATATTTATAATATGATCTTAATTAAAAATTGTGTTGAAAAACGTTGTACTTTTGGTGGACCTGGAATAAATAGCATAACTGCACATATTGAGTTTTTAGATAAATTTATTAAAGAATCTGAAAAAACTATAGAAAATTATAAACTAAATGATATTTTATAATTTTCTAAATATTTAAGATATTTAAAATGTTTTAAATATTCAATAACTAAATTATAAGAAATTCCTTTATTTATTTCAATTATTTTCTTGTGATTCTTTTATTATTATATAAACGTCTTTTATCTGTTGACTTTTCACCACTATTATGATACTATTATATAGATTACGCATAAATATGGTCATCAGCAACCAAATTTAGCGTTTATTATTATTAATTTAGTTTTACTACTAAATTAATTAAACAATTTTTTTATACTTATGGAGGTGTTAAAATGTACGCAGTTATTAAAACTGGTGGTAAACAGTACAAGGTTGCAGTAGGTGAAGTATTAAAAGTTGAAAAGCTAAATGCTGAAGTTAACGAAACTATCGAATTAGTAGAGGTTCTATTAGTATCTAACAATGGAGATATGAAAGTTGGAACTCCTGTTGTAGAAGGTGCTAAAGTTATAGCTACTGTTCTTGCTCAGGTAAAAGGCGATAAAGTTGTTAACTTCAAATACAAGCCAAAAACTGGATACCATAGAAAAAAAGGTCATAGACAACTTTTAACTGAAATCAAAATTACAGCTATAAACGCTTAATTAAGATTACTAATATGACTACTATTCAAATTTATACAAAAAACGGTAGAATTGTGAAATATCAAGCTACTGGGCATGCTGAATATGCAAATCACGGTGAAGACATTGTCTGTGCTACTATATCTACTAATTTACAATTTCCACTTGCTGGAATTACTGAAATTCTAGGAATAATTCCTAAATTTGAAGTTGAGGAAGGTAATTTGCTAGTTGACCTTAGAGGTATGGATTTGCAAAATAAAGATAATGAGATTAATATCTTATTAGAAAGCATGAGACTTATGTTAAGAGAATTAACAAAGGAATATCCAAAATACTTAAAGCTTGTAGAGAAGGAGGAAAAATAAATGTTATTTACTTTAAATATACAGCTGTTCGCTAAGAAAAAAGGACAGGGTTCTGTAAAAAACGGAAGAGATTCAAACCCTAAATATCTAGGTGTTAAAAAATATGATGGTGAGGTTGTTGTAGCTGGAAACATCATAATCAGACAAAGAGGAACTCAATTCATGCCTGGAACTAATATGGGAATGGGTAAAGATCATACTCTTTTTGCCTTAATTGACGGTAAAGTTAAATTCGAAAGATTTGATAAGACTAAAAAGAAAGTTTCTGTTTACGCTGCAGAGGAAAACTAATCTTTTAAAAATAAAAAAAGATAAGTTCTATACTTTTATAGAATTTATCTTTTTTTATTTTATTATTATTATTTAGTTTGATTATTCTTAATTTTATGTTAAAATCAAAACATATCTATTACATATATAAATTTAAAAGGAGTTGGCAAAAATGGCAAAAATCCAATCTACATGCAACTATTGTTCTTTAGCTTGTAATTTTGATTTTCACGTAGAAAACAATGAAATAATTTCTGTACTTCCTACAAAAGATTACCCTGTTAATATAGGTTTCGGTTGTATAAAAGGTCTAAATCTTGATAAGCAGTCCACTGTTTACAAATCACAAGTTAAGCCAAGTATAAAATTAGCCAATGGAGAAAAACAAATTTTAGAGTGGGACGATGCTTTTAAACATTTTGCCTCTAAAATTAAAACAATACAAGATAAATATGGAAAAGAAAGTGTAGCTTGTATAAGTACAGGACAGCTAACACTTGAAGAGATGTCTCTTGTAGGTCATGTTTTTAGAAATCATGTAGGTGGTAATTTAGATGGAAATACTAGACTTTGTATGGCAACATCTGTTGTTGCACACAAGCAAAGTTTTGGTTTTGACGCTCCTCCATATACTTTAAAAGATTTAGAACTTTCTGATACAATAATACTTATTGGTTCTAATCCAATTGTAGCTCATCCTATTATTTGGAGCCGTATCCTTGAAAATAAAATAAAAAATAAAAAAGTTATTACTATAGATCCTAGGCAATCAGAAACAGCAATTCATTCTGATTTCTGGTACGGTATAAAACCTAAAGCAGATTTAGCATTTTTATACACTCTTGCTAATTTTTTAATTGAAAAAAATTGGATAGACAATAACTATATAAATAATTACACTGAAAATTTTGAAGAATTTAAAACTCATATTAAAAATTTCACTTTAGATAACGTTGAGAATTTAACAGGTATTTCAAAAGAAAAAACTATCGAACTTGCTGAAATGATTCACAATGGAAAAAACGTTTCTTTTTGGTGGACTATGGGAGTAAATCAAGGTTACCAGGCTGTTAGAACTGCTCAATCTATTATAAATTTAGCTCTCATGACAGGAAATATTGGGAGACCAGGAACAGGAGCTAATTCTATCACTGGTCAGTGTAATGCTATGGGATCTAGACTTTTTAGTAATAGTACTGGTTTATACGGTGGTGGAGATTATGATAATCAAGTTCGAAGGGAAAAAGTTGCTAATATTTTAGGTGTTGACCCTTCTATTTTTCCAACAAAACCTACTTTACCTTACAATGTTATCATAGAAAAAATAATTTCTGGTGAAATTAAAGCACTTTGGATTCTTTGTACTAACCCTAGACATTCTTGGTCTAAAAATACTCAATTTGCTGAAGCCATGAAAAATTTAGAATTTTTTGTAGTTCAAGATTTATATGAAGATACTGATAGTTCAAAAGATTGTGATCTATTTCTTCCTGTTGTCCCTGGTACAAAAAAAGAAGGAACTCTTATAAATACAGAACGTAGAGTGTCTAAAGTAAATCCTATTTTAGCCAAAGATAAAGATTCTCTATCAGATTATGAAGTTATTTTAGGAATTGGAAAAGCTTTAGGAATGGGTTCACTTTTAAATGGGTGGGAAACTCCTAAATCTGCTTTTGATCTTATGAAAAAAGCAACTGAAGGTATGCCTTGTGATATGACTGGTATTGACTATGATAAACTTTCTAATTCGAAAGGTGTTCAGTGGCCATTTAAATCTGGAGAAATTTTAGTTGATAACGAAAGAAGACTTTTTGAAGATAATAAATACTATACTCCTTCTTGTAAAGCCAAATTTATATTTGAAGATATTCAAGAAAACCCTCTTAAAAACTCAGTTGAATTTCCTTATATCTTAAATACTGGAAGGGGAACTGTTGGACAATGGCATACACAGACTAGAACAAGAGAAATTGAGTATGTTGATGAGTTAGTTTCAGAAAAAGCTTATATTTATATCAATATAGAACTTGCTCGAGAACTAAATATAAAAGATCAAGAAAGTATTTTAGTTTCCTCTATAAATGGAAACGAAGCTATCTTTGTTGCCAATCTAACAACTCATGTTTCAAAGGAACAGTTATATGCTCCTATTCACTATATTGAAACAAATACGTTAACTCCTGCAATATATGACACATATTCTAAAGAACCATCATATAAGACAACTCCTATTAATATTTCAAAAATTATATAAAGAGGTGATATAGTGAAAAGAATAAAAATTGTACGTGAAAAGTGTATCGGCTGTTTAACTTGTGTTTCCGCTTGTATCGTCTCTCACAATGACGAACCTAGAAATAGAGTAGTGACTGATAGTTCTATGAAGTTCTCTCCTATTTTTTGCAGAAATTGTGATCTTCCTGAATGCGTATACACTTGTATGAGTGGAGCTATGACCAAAAATATATCTACTGGAACAGTAGATTATGATGAGGAAAAATGTGCCAGTTGCTATATGTGCATTATGTCATGTCCTTATGGAGTTCTAAAACCTGATAGTAGAACTAAAAAAAGGATTTTAAAATGTGACTCATGTGAACATATAGAAAATGGCCCACAATGTGTTGCTAAGTGTCCTATGTCTGCTATTACATTTGAGGAGGTTAACTAATGAAATATGTTATTTTAGGAGCTTCTGCTGCTGGTATTAACGGGGCCGCTACTCTTCGAGAACTTGATAAAAATGCTGAAATTATTCTTATATCTACAGATGATAAAGTTTATTCTCGTTGTATGTTACATCTTTATATTGGAAATGAAAGAGATGTTGAACATTTGAATTTTGTCTCCAAGGATTTTTTTGAAAAAAATTCAATTACATGGTTAAAAAATAAAACTGTTACATCTTTAAATTCTAAAGAAAACTTTATTACTATAAACAATAATGAAAAAATTTATTTTGATAAAATTCTCTTAGCTACAGGTTCACATCCCTTTATTCCTAGAATTGAAAACTTTAAAGATGCATCTAACGTTATTGGTTTAAAAACATTAGATGATTGTACTAAAATAAAATTACTGAGCCAAAACGCTAAAAATATAACAGTCTTAGGTGGTGGATTAATCGGAGTAGATGCTTTAACTGGTCTATTACACTCTAAGGCTCAACTGACACTTATTGAAGGTGGAAAAAATATTTTACCTCTCCAATTAGACTCTATTTCTGCTAAAGCATATAGTAATGAGTTCACCAATAGAGGTGTTAAACAATACTTTAATACTTTAGTTGTTGGTTCTGAAAAAGATTCTCTAGGTAATATTATCTCTTTAGAACTCAAAAATGGAGAAAAAATTGCCACTGACATGGTTATTGTTGCTACTGGAGTTAAAGCTAATATTGATTTTTTAAAAGATAGTGACGTTATTACTAATAAATATGGTTTAGAAATAGATTCTTTTGGTAGAACTAATATTACCAATATATATGGTGCTGGTGATATTACTGGTAATTCTCCTGTTTGGCCTGCTGCTGTTAAAGAAGGAATTATTGCTGCTTCTAATATGGCAAATATTAAAATAGAGCAAAAAGATTTCTTTTGCAATAAATCTTCTATGAATTTTTTTGGTATTCCAACAGTCTCAATAGGTAATCCTAACCTTTCTGATTTAGAGTATACTGTTGATATTTTACATACTGAAACTACATATAAAAAAATAGTGCATAAAGAAGGAAAAATATATGGAGCTATAATTCAAGGAGATATTTCTTACAGTGGTGTAATTGCACAAGTTATAAAGGATAAAATAGATATTTCAAAAATAAAAAAATCAGTTTTCAAAATAGATTATTCTGATTTTTTCAATATTAAAAATAATTTAGAGTTTACTTACTAAGAAAGGGGATATACTTTGCAACTAATAACATTAGATACAGCTTTAGAAATTCTTTTGGATAATACAAAAGAAAAAGTCGAAACAAGCGAATACTCTTTACCTTTAGCTACAGGTAAAATCTTAGCTGAAGATATATTTGCCCCAATAGATAATCCACCATTTAATCGTTCACCTTTAGATGGATTTTGCTTTCACCATTCCTCTTCACAAGGTGCAAATTTAAATTCTCAAATATCACTAAAAATTGTTGGAGAAATAGATGCTGGTACAGATTATTTAGACTCTATTCCCTTCAATGAATGTGTTAGAGTTATGACAGGAGGTATGTTGCCAAAGGGTTGTAACTGCGTCATAAAACAAGAGGATATTGTAGAAAAAAATGGCTATATTTTCATTAAGCAAGAACTTAAAGAATTTGAAAATTTTTGTTTTCAAGGCGAAGACATAAAAAAAGGGACTCTTCTTATGAAAAAAGGCTCTAAACTTACTCATCACCACATTGGTGTTTTGGCTACAATGGGAATAGAAAAAGTTAAAATAATAAAACCTATTTTAGTTGGTATTTTAAATACTGGAGACGAACTTTTAGAGCTAGGAACTTTATTAACACCTGGAAAAATTTATAATAGTAATCTCTATTTTTTAACATCTCGTTTAACTGAATTAGGAGTTAATTTTAAAATTTTAAAAAAATCTCCTGATATTACACAGGAAGTTGTTTCTAATATTTTAGATAATATTGACTCTCTTGACCTTTTAATTACCACTGGTGGTGTTTCTGTTGGAAGAAAAGATATTATGCACGAGGTAATCAATGTACTAAAATGTGATAAGCTCTTTTGGAAAGTTAAAATACAACCTGGAACTCCAGTTTTATGCTCCAAACTTAGTAATAAAATAATTATGTCTTTATCAGGAAATCCTTTTGCTTGTCTTGCAAATTTAGAACTTCTTGTTAGGCCTGTTATTGCTAAACTTTCTAGGGATAAAACTCTTAATTCCACAAAAAAAAATGTAGTTCTTCAAGGGAATTTTAATAAAAATAGTAAAAATAGAAGATTCTTAAGAGCCTACTATGAAAATGATATTGTCTATCTAAACAGTGATGGCCATTCATCTGGGGAAGTCTTCTCTTCTTTAAATACTAACTGTTTTATTGATATTCCACAAGGAACTGAGAAGCTTTCTTCTGGAGAATTTGTAGATATAATTATTCTCTAATTTGACTATATTGAGGTGTATTTATGACAAATAATTGTTCTCTTATTATTTTAGCAGGTGGGCAAAGTAAACGAATGAATTTTAATGATAAATTTCTTCTCCCGTATGGAGATAAAACTTTTATTTCTAAAATTTTAGAAGAGTGTAGAGATTTTGACAAAATAATTTTAAGTTTAAATTCTAATCAGACATTTACTTTCCCTAACATTAAAATTGTTTATGATGATTACAAAAAAATAGGTCCTTTGGGAGGGCTTCATTCCTCTCTTAAAGCTTTAGAAACTGATTTTGCAATTGTTATTCCGTGTGATATGCCTTATATTTCAAATGATATCCTAAACTATCTATTACAATTTACGATACCTTCATTAGAAGCAGTCCTCGTAAAAGATAATAACAACAAAATAAATCCTCTTTTTGGTATCTATCACAAAAATGTTCTTCCTAAACTTGAAGAATTTATTACCAAAGGAAATTATAAAGCTACAACTTTTTTAGACAATTTAAAAATAAAAGAAATTTCTCTTGAACATACTATCTTCAACAGAGAGAAAACTTTTTTAAATATTAACACCTGTGAAGAATATAAAAACTTTAATTTAGACTTGAAAAAACCTGTATTTTTTGCAGTTTCTGGATGTAAAAATTCAGGAAAAACAACATTTGTTCAAAGGCTTATAAAAGCTTTTGTTTTAGAAGGAAAAAAAGTTGGAACTATTAAACATGATGGTCATGATCTCATATCAGATGTTCCTAATACAGATACTTTTAAACATAGGGAAGCTGGAGCAACTAAGACTCTTGTTTTCTCAAACAATAAATTTATACTTATAGACTATCATAGTAAGCTTTTAGCAGAGGATTTTATTAATTTTTTTCTCGAGTATGATATAGTTATTCTTGAAGGATTTAAGCATTCTGATTTTTTTAAAATAGAACTTTTACGTAAAGAAAATTCTACTGAATCTATTTCTAATGAAAAAAATTTAATGTGTATTGTAAGTGATTTTAATCTTAAAGCTAATGTTCCAGTTTTCAATTTTGATAGTTTAGAAGGGGTTATTAAAGAAATTAAAAAATATATATTTAAAGGAGTTAAATAATGAAATTTGGTAATATTATAGAAAGAATTGAAGGGCTACCAGTGGGTATTATTGGTACTTCTGTCGCTGCAATAACAATATCTAACGTCTATGCAACTTTTAATTTAAGATTTTTAAGAGATTTTTTTATGATTCTTGGAACTATTATTCTTATTCTAGCCACAATTAAAATTATAGCTCACAGAAAAATTTTCATGGATGAATATAAGATGACTGTACCTGGAAGTTTATACGGAACATATTCAATGCTTGTAATGCTTATTGGAAGTTATTTCTTTTCTTATTTTCCACTATTTGGAAAGACACTTGTAATAGTTGGAATTATTATTCACGCAATTTTTATTCTTGTGTTTACATATTTAAATGTAAAAAAACAATTTAAAATAGAAACTTTTTTACCTTGTTGGTTTGCTACATATAATGGAATAATGGTTTCTACAGTTGTTGGCATACCTATGAGTTTAGGAATTCTTGGTAAAATAATAGTTATTTATGGACTTATAATTTATTTTTTAATAATACCTTTCATGGTAAAAAGATTAATTAAATTTCCTGTTGCTGAGCATTTAATTCAAACTAAGGCTGTAATTTTAGCACCTTGTAGTCTTTGTCTTATTGGGTACTTAAACTTTTTTCCAACACCTAATATTTACTTAGCATTTTTTCTTTATTTTGTTGTTTTTATTTCTCTTATTTATGTAGTTAAAAATATCCCTGCATTTTTTAAAGGTAGTTTTACACCTGTTTTTGCAGCTACTACCTTCCCTATGGCAATAGGAACAGTTGCTACTCTACGTATGTCAGGATATTTAACTTCTATTGGTTTTTTAAACTCAAGTTTAGTTCTCAGAAATATCATGGGAATTCAAATATTTTTATCTACAGTTATTATAGGTTTTATCTATTATAACTTTTTGAAGAAAACATATGTGTCAGTGAAACAAGATTAGGTTAAGTTTGAAATATCTTTATACTCAAACTACTTAAATACAAAAATAAAAAGATGATTTCTATGTTTAATAGGGATCATCTTTTTTTATGAATAAAAAAGATATAATTAATTAATTAAATAAATAAAATTTGTGTTCTACCCTTTTAAAATATTATCACTTATTATTTTTTACCTTTTTTGATTATTTTTAATTCTTTTTGTTCTAATTCAATTTTTTCAATAAAAAAATGTAGCATTTTTATGTATTTTTATGTATAATTTAATTAAGATAATTATTTTAATTTTTGAGTTTAAGTGAGGAGGTGAAATTTTATGAATAACAACCTGGATATATATTTGTTTCATAGAGGTGAACATAGAAAAGCTTATGGTTATCTTGGTGCTCATCCAAATAGAGCAGGCACTATTTTTAGAGTTTGGGCTCCTAATGCTAAATCTGTAAGTGTTGTTGGAGATTTCAATAACTGGAATTCAGAAACCAACATTATGAATAAACTTAACAACGAAGGTCTTTGGGAAGTAGAAATAAAAAAATTAAAAAAAGGAATATTGTATAAATTTTCTATTGAAAACTATAATGGAACTTTTAATTTAAAAGCTGATCCTTATGCTTTTTATTCTGAAGAAAGACCAAATACAGCTTCAATTATACACGGAGTTCCTAAATTTCCATGGGCTGACAAAAGATGGTTGAAATCACGAAATATTAATGAAAACTTAAATCTACCAGTTAATATATATGAAGTTCATCTTGGCTCTTGGAAAAAAACAGAAGATAATACTTTTTTAAACTATAGAGAAATTGCTCATAAATTAGCTGAATATGTTAAGTTTATGAATTATACTCACATTGAGTTATTGCCTATTAACGAGTATCCCTTAGATGCCTCTTGGGGTTATCAAATTACAGGATATTACTCAGTAACATCAAGATTTGGAACTCCTGAAGACTTCATGTATTTTATTAATCATATGCATAAAGAGAAAATTGGTGTGATTTTAGACTGGGTCCCTGGTCATTTTTGTAAAGATGCTCATGGGTTATATCAATTTGATGGAAAACCTCTCTACGAGCACTCCGATTCTCGTTTAGGAGAAAACCCTCAATGGGGGACTTGCAACTTTGATTTTTCACGAAATGAAGTTTTAAGTTTTTTAAACTCCAATGCACTATATTGGTTTCGAGAATTTCATATAGACGGAATAAGAATTGATGCAGTTGCAAATATTTTATATTCTAGTTTCGGTAAAAATGAAGATTTTAATCTTAAAAACATCTATGGTGGTGATGAAAACCTTGAAGGTGTTACTTTCCTAAAATCTCTTAATTATATTATAAGAGAAGAGTTTTCAAGTATTATGACCTTTGCTGAGGATTCTACAACATGGCCTTTAGTTACTACTCCTGTTTCTCAAGGTGGTTTAGGATTTTCTTTTAAATGGAGTATGGGGTGGATGAATGACACTCTGAAATACATAAAACAAGACCCTTTTTATAGAGTTAACCAACATAATCTTTTAACTTTTTCTTTTATGTATAGTTTTTCTGAGAATTATATTTTAGCTATTTCTCATGATGAAGTTGTTCACGGAAAATGTTCCATGCTAAATAAAATGCCAGGTTCTATTGATGAAAAATTTAAAAACCTTAGACTTTATAATGCTTTTATGATGGCTCATCCTGGGAAAAAGCTTAATTTTATGGGAAATGAATTGGGTCAAGGGTTAGAATGGCGATTTTATAACTCATTAGAATGGAACCTTTTAAGTTTTGAAAGAAACAAGAGTTTTCATACATATATACAATCTCTTAATGATTTTTATTTGAAAAATTCATCTTTTTGGGAATTAGATAATGATAGATTAGGTTTTAAATGGGGCAATTCTTCTCCTGAAGAAAATACTCTAAGTTTTTTAAGAAAAGGAACAGATAATGATAATTTTATTGTAGTTGTTTTTAATTTTGCTAACATTGAAAGAAAAAATCATAGACTTGGTGTTCCAATTGCAGGAACTTATTTAGAAGTTTTTAATACAGAAGGGGCTTTAATTGTTAACAATGATGAACTTATTTCTGAAAATATCTCTGTAAATGAAATGCAATATTCTTTAAATATAAATATTCCTGCTCTTGCAGCTCTATTTTTTAAAATAAAAAAATAATAAAGGAGTGTGTAGAATGAAAAAAGATATTATTGCTATGATTTTAGCTGGTGGTCAGGGTAGTAGATTAGTACCATTAACAGAAAAAATAGCCAAACCTGCTGTTCCTTTTGGAGGTAGATTTAGAATTATAGATTTTACAGTGAGTAATTGCACTAACTCTGGAATCGATACAGTTGGCGTTTTAACTCAATATGAACCACATATACTAAATAAACATATTGGTGATGGTGCTCCTTGGGATTTAAACAAAAGAAATGGAGGTATTACAGTTTTACAACCACACACCACTGTTAAAGGTGGAGATTGGTATCTTGGAACTGCTGATGCTATTTTTAAAAATTTATCCTATATTGACGAATATAACCCTGAATATATTTTAATTTTATCAGGAGATCATATATATAAAATGGATTATAGTGCTATGCTCGATTTCCACAAAGAAAATAAAGCTGATGCCACTATTTCTGTTTTAAATGTAAGTTTAGAAGAGGCTTCGAGATTTGGAATAATGAATACAAATCCTGATTATTCAGTGTATGAATTTGATGAGAAACCTAAAATTCCTAAAAGTACTTTAGCATCTATGGGAATCTATATTTTTAATTGGAAAACATTAAGGGAAGCACTTATTAAAGATAGCTTAGACCCTAGCTCAGACAAAGATTTTGGTAAAAATATTATTCCGAACTATATTAATAGTGGTAAAAAAATATTTGCCTATCCTTTTAAAGGGTATTGGAAAGATGTTGGAACAATCGAGAGTCTTTGGGAAGCTAACATGGACCTTTTGAGTAACAATAACAACTTAAATCTTTATGATAAATCTTGGAAAATTTACACAAGACAAGATAGTTATCCACCACAATATATATGTTCCACTGCTACTATAAAAAATTCAATGATAGATGAAGGATGTGAAATTCAAGGTCATGTAGAGAATTCTATAATCTTTTCTGGAGTTAAAATTGGAAAAGGAAGTAAAGTTATAGATTCAGTAGTTATGAAAAATACAATTATTAAAAATAATGTCACTATAGTTAAATCTATTTTAGCCAATGAAGTTTTTGTAAGTGATGAGTCTAAAATTGGTAACTCTAAGGATATAACCGTTATTGCAACTGGTGAAAAAATAGGAGGTACAAATGTTAAATAAATATTTAGCCCTTATAACTCTAAATAGTCCCTCAAATGACATGAACGCTCTTATTAAAAGTAGAAATCCCGCTAGCTTACCTGTGGGAGGAAGATATCGACTTATTGATTTTGCTCTTTCTAATGTTGTTAATTCCAATATTACCAATGTTGGTATAATTGGAGATTTAAGAAATAGTAATTCTCTATCTGACCACATTGTCTCTGGAGCTCCCTGGGATTTAGATACTAAAAATGATGGTATTTTTTTCCTTACAAAATATGATAGTTCTTCATCTACTATTAATTATTTAAATGATTTTGAAGCTAATTTTAGATATTTTTTAAAAAGTAAGCAAAAACATATTATACTTATTGACCCTACTATGGTTTGTAATATTGATATGAAAAAAATCATGGAAGAGCACGAAAGTGATAATAGAGATGTTACTATTGTTTATAAAGAAGTGGATACTCTTCCAGGAAATTTTTATCAATGTGATACTCTGGAGTTAAACAAAGAAAATGAAGTTACTAATTTCGGAACTAATCTTTTGTTTGAAAAAAATAAGAAAATCTCCTTAGATATTTTTATTATTAGTAAGTCTAAACTTGTTGAACTTATTGGTGCACAAATAGAAAATCAGAAATATGGAACTTTTAAGCACTTAATTAAAAATAACTTACCTATTTTGAAGACTAAAGGATATGCTTTTAATGGATATTTAGCTCAAATAAAAACTCTAAAAGAATATTATGATTTTAACATGGACCTTTTAGATTTAGATATAAGAAAAGAATTATTTAATGAAGAAAGACCTGTTTATACAAAAAGAAAAGATAGTCCTTCCACAATCTATAACAGTGAAAGTCGTGTGGAAAACTCTTTAATTTCCAACGGTTGCCAAATTATGGGAACTGTTAAAAATTCTATACTAGGTAGAAGAGTTATAGTTGATAAAGGAGCTATTATTGAAAATTGTATTATTATGCAAAGTTGCCATATAAAATCTAATGCACATCTTAATAGTGTTATTGTTGACAAAGAAAATATTATCTTAGAAAATGCTATGCTAAATTCATCTCCTTGCTACCCTTTTGTTATAGAAAAAAAAATTGGAATAACTAAGGATAACTGGAATCAACTTATTAGAGGTGAAAAAAATGAATAGTCAAAAAAAAGTTCTCTTTGTTTCTGGAGAAGTTTACCCTTTTATTAAAACTGGTGGATTAGGAGACGTTGCATATTCACTCCCTAAAATTCTAGAAAAAGAAGGGGTAGATATTAGAGTAATTCTTCCTAAATATGATCAAATTCCATGGGAATATAAAAGTAAAATGAAGCATATAGGAAATAAAAAAATTTCTTTAGCCTGGAGAGAGGAATATCTTGGAATAGAGGAATTAGTTTTAGATAATATTACATATTATTTTGTTGATAATGAATACTACTTTAAAAGAAATAATGTCTATGGTGAAATGGATGATTGTGAAAGGTTTGCTTTTTTTTCAAAAGCTATTATAGAAAGTTTTGATATAACAGGGTTCTACCCTGATATTATTCATTCTAACGATTGGCACACTGGTCTTGTTCCTCTCTACCTTAACGAAAGAAAAAGAGAGGGGATTTTTAAAAATATAAAAAATATTTTTACTATACACAATTTAAAATTTCAAGGTTCCTTCTCATATAGTAATATAGAGTGGGTACTGGGAATTGACCCTAACTACTATTTTCATGAAGATGGAATAAAATTCCATGATAATTTTTCCTTCTTAAAAGCAGGAGTAAATTATTCTGATATAGTTACCACTGTTAGTCAGAGCTACGCTGAGGAAATTAAAACTTCTTATTATGGAGAAAATTTAGAAGGGCTCTTTTCCCATCATAATAACAAACTTTTTGGTATTGTCAATGGAATAGATTATGACATATTTAACCCTGAAAAAGATTTAGATATAGAAGAAAATTTTAGCTCTAAAAATATTGAAAATAAATATATTAATAAATCAGAACTCCAAAAAAAGCTATATCTTCAAAACAATAAACATATACCTATTGTATCAATAATAACTAGATTAGATAAGCAAAAAGGGCTAGATTTAATTATTCATATTTTTGATGAACTTTTAGAAACAACAGAATGCCAATTTGTTCTTTTAGGTAACGGAGAACCTCACTATGAAAGTTTCTTTAGAGAAAAAGCTTTACAATACCCTGGAAGAGTTTCGTGTACTATTGGATTTAATAATATTTTAGCAAAGGAAATATATGCAAGTTCTGATATTTTCTTAATGCCATCTCAGTTTGAGCCTTGTGGTCTATCACAGCTTATTTCTATGCGTTATGGAACTATTCCTCTAGTTAGGGAAACAGGAGGGCTTAGAGACACTGTAATACCTTTTAATGAGTTCGGTGACCATGGAACAGGATTTACTTTCTCTAATTATAATGCTCATGACATGCTTCATGTTATAAAATATGCTTTCTCAATTTATTACAAACCTAAACTTTGGAAAAATTTAGTTAAAAGAGCAATGAAAGCTGATCACTCATGGAGTCATTCAGGTAAAAAATATTTAGAGTTGTATAAAAAAACTTGGTAAAATAAAAAAAGTACTCCAACTTGCATCTTTTTTGGAGTACTTTTTTTTATTTCATACAATTTAGCACTTAGCACCACCAATTATAATTTTATTGACATATAAGATATAAAAGGTTAGAATTAAAAAAGTTAATTTTAAGGAGGTTTTTATGATGAAAATTAAAATGATTTTATTCTCTCTTTTTTTTTTAGGATGCTCTGTAGTTGGTTATAGAACTACAGAAGAGCCAGAATATAAAGTAGTAAAAAAAGAAAAAAGTTTTGAAATTAGAGAATACCAACCTATAACGGTGGCAAAAGTTGTTACTCAAGGAGATTACGAGGAAAGTAGTAAAAAAGGATTTAATAAATTGGCAAAATATATTTTTGGTGAAAATATATCTATGACAGCACCAGTTATTCAAGAAAAAACTAATGAAGGTTGGATAATGAGATTTACAATGCCAGCGAGATATACTTTCGAGACTTTACCTATGCCTATTGATAATGATATAAAAATAGTTATGAGTGAGAGTAAAAAAATGGCTGTTATAACCTATACAGGAATTTTGACTGAAAAAAAAATAGAAAGCAATACAGCCTTGCTTAGAGAATGGCTAATAAAAAATCGTTATAAAGAACTGTCACCTCCACAATCAGCAGGATATGATCCACCATGGACAATACCTTTTTTACGTAAAAATGAAGTTCAGATAGAAATCCAATCGAAACAATAGTATTTTTAAGTGAAAACTCGTAACTACTCAGCCATATAAAAAGTTCTATGTCATCTTTAGTCATCAAGTAAACACTAACTTTATTAAAATAAAATTATGTGAAAAAAATACTAAACTACAATTATTGATGATAGAAACGATAAAATTATCTTTACTACACTTAAATAAACTATATCTACCAATGGTTTTCAATGGCTGAGTAGTTACGGTTCCAATAGCGATGCTTCCATTGATGTCTGATCTAAAAATTCTACGCCATTATCTACAGTTATTGTCTTAAATATTTTTTTGAATTTTTTCTTATATTCTTTCTCTAACTTGTTCAATTCTCCTACTACTGATTCCTGTTTTTTATTTGGTATTTTTCTTACTATTTCTTGTCTTGTTACACGTTCTGTTAATACTAATAGTACATTTCCTCCTCCACTCTTTTTTCCTATTACACAATCCATCTCCCAGTGTCGTATTCTTCCCGTAAATCTACCTCTTTAGGACGTTCCTCTATACTTGTTCCTTTTATGTTATTGTAGGCTAATCTAACCTTCCTATACTTTCTTTTCTTTTTGTTTTTTTTAACTGGTAAGTCTTTATTTGATATTCCTATAAATATATTTGAATCTATGTAGTTGTAAACTGTTTTTACACATATTTGAGTATCAAAAATTAATCCTTTTTCTTTTATTTCTCCTAGTATTGCCACTGGAGACCATTTCTCATTTTTTATCTTATTTTCTATATGTTTTGCTAATTTGTGGTCTTTCCCTAATTTGATTGTTTTCCCTTTATTACTTGCCCTCCTAACGCTAATTTGCTCCGCTTTTTGTGAACTATACTCAATTCTCATGCTTAAATCTGTATTTTTTAACTCTACTAATCCTTTTTTTATCTCACGGTTTATTGAACGTACTGTTTTCTTCAATAATTCAGCTATTTCTACTTTCTTTGTTTCTTTGTTTTTATGATATCATTGCATATACTCATGATTCATCTCCTTTCACTGACGTTTAATTTGTCTTTTTCTTTAGCATGTAGATTCTATCAAGAGTTTCTTTTTGGGGATAACTTTTGGGACAATTCATTATGCAACTTAGTATTTAGCATTATTTATTAGAACTATTAAAGTTCATTCTTAAAGTAAATAAATTTGAAAAAAATAGAAAAAATAACAATAAAAAATCCGATATAATACAGTAAGTTTAATACGTTTTCTAAATTTAAAAGCTTTCCAAAAAGAAAGGACCCAGCAGGCATAAATAAAACTGCTCCTGTAAAAATAATACTCATAATTCTTCCAATATATGCATCGTCAACTCTGCTTTGTATCATAGAAAAAAATTTTATATCAAATAGAGTCATAAAACCTCCGTATAGTAAATGAGGGAAAAGTTCAATATAACTTTGGTTGAAGATAATATTAAAAATTGGAATAAAAAAAATACTTAATCCTGAACAAATCATTAAAGAGCACAATATAGTTATATTATTTTTCAAATTTAATTTTAAATTAAGCAGTGAAAACATTATAGAACCTAACGATTGTGCTATTAAAACTTTTCCATAGAAATTTGAAATACTATTAATATAATAATTATTAAGATACGGCAATATTAAAAAATATCCGCTTAATAAAAAATTTGAAATCGCACAAAAACTTATTAAGTTTAATATTTGTTTTTCTTTTATAAGATATTTAAATCCACTATAAATATTTTTTGTTACAGATATTTTAGCTGTTTTTATTTTTTCTTTTTGTATAATTATTATAAAATTTTCAAGAATTGCAGATAATAAAAAACTTACACCGTTAAACAAAAATCCACCACTAATTCCAAAAGACCGCCATATAAAAAATCCTATCATTGGAGATATTATTGAAAATAATTGCTTTAACGAAGTATACCTAGAATAATGAATTTCAATAAATTTAGTGTCTATAGTATCTTTTACTATTGCGTTATAAACTGGAGTATTAAATGAACGTGCTAATGATAATATTAAATTAGTTAATAAAACAGCTACATAAATATATGAATTTTTTAAAAAGAAAAATCCAATAAAACACGTTAAAGAACTAAAAATATCTGTAATAATTAAAATTCTCTTTCTGTTTGAATTGTCAATTATAGCTCCTGCGAAAAGATTAAAAATAATATTTATAATATTTTCTGATGATAAATAAAATGATAATAATAATGGGTTTTTTGGAAATAATGTTGTTATTAAAATTTGATTGATATAGCTAAAAACAGAAGTTCCAATACGTGAAGTTATATTTCCTAAAATAATTAAATTTGAGTTGTATAATGAGCGATTCTTCATAATAATCCTCTTAAATCTTTAGAAAATACCATAACTAATTTTTGATTAACAATATATAATGTTATATTTAATTTATTTTTATTTAATTTATTAATTTCTCTTTTTGTATTTTCTAATTCTTTTTGTATTTCTAAAAACTTTTCTTCAGATATAATTCCTAAATAATTAATGGAAATATAAACATCATTATCAAAAATATTTACAACTTGTTGTTCTAATTCATTAAAATTAGGATAATTTTTATAACCATAATATTTAGGCATGAATGCTGTTGATGAATAATAATTTATAGCCTCTTCTAAAGACCGATAAATATCTTTTTCTTGGTTATAGACATAAGTTATTCCTGTATGGACATCTCCAATAACTTCATTATAATTTATTCCTTTGAACGTTCTTAAATTATAAATTAGATTTATTTTACTTGTTTTTATGTTATTTGCATTAAAAAGTTTTTCTTTAAGATAAATAATAGCTTGACTATATATATTTGTTACATCTGTAGAGATATATGACGATTCCTTTATAGAAATTTTATCTTCAAATTTTGAGAGTAGATTAGAAATTTGTTTATTAGTAACCTCAAATTTTGAGATTTCATTTTTTATTCTAGATTCAGAATTGGATTCATTGATTAATGTTATAAAATCTGAATAATTTAAATGATTAGTCCTTCCTAATAAAATAATTTTTTTTAAAATATCAACACATGATTGATCAAATATAGAATGATCAAAAGCAAAAAATATCTTTCTTCTAATTCCATCAGATAAATATATTATTTTATATAAATATGAATTTAATTTTCTATTTTTTATAATAAGTTCCGATAAAATTTGTTTTAAATCAACATCTATATTTTGGCAATGTATTTTTGTAATATTTAACGGACAATCCTTAACTTCAAATATCGATTTTTTTAAATTTACGAACGAGCTAAGGATTTCAATTTTTTCTAAATTATGATAAATTTCTTCATATGATAGTTTTGAACTACTTAAGTCTAGTGAATCGTAAATAACACTATTGAATTTTAATGTATAATATATTCTAGCGTAAAAATATAATGGATATTCTTTTAAAATAATTCCAGTACTATTATTATTTCCTATTTTTAAAATAGTAGAACTTTCAATATTTTTATTATTTTTAGATTTAACCTTATTTTTAGATTGATTAAAATAGTTATAAACTCCTTCTATATTTTTTAGGTCATAAATAGATTTTTCAGAGAAATCTATATTTAATTTATTCTCTAACTCAATCAATAATTCAATGCTTGCTAAGGAGTCTATTCCCTCATTATAAAGTAGCGTTTTATCTTGGATTGGATATCCTAATTTTTTAAAAATAATATTCCTTATTATTTTTAATTGTAAATCTTCTGCTATTTCATTTAAAATAAGATTAGATTTTTGGGGGAATAAGTATTTTTGTTTTAAATATTTAGAATCAACCTTTCCACTGTTATTTAAAGGAAAGTTTTTAATATTTATAAATTTAGAAGGAATAATATAGCTTGAGATTTTATCCTTTAGCAATTCTCTTATATTGCTTATTTCCATTCCAGTATAAAACAAAACAAGAAAATCATTATAAAAAAGAAGTTCAAGTTCTCTTTTATTTTCAGGATCTAAAATATCTTTAATATTTTTTCTAACTCCAGCAAGTTCTACTCTAATTCCATGAATTTGGATTTGATTATCAATTCTTGTTTTATATACTAAGTTATCATTATCATAAAAAACTAAATCCCCAGTTCTATAATATCTTTTTCCATCAATGAATATAAATTTTTTAACAGTTTCATTTTCATTTTCATAATACCCTTTTGCAATGGCATTTCCACCTAACAATAACTCTTGATTTTTGTCTACTAAATAAGTATATCCAGGTAGCGGCTTCCCTATGGGAAAATAATTATTTTCATTTTTTGTAATTTCATAATATGTAGCGTATACAGTGGCTTCTGTTGGACCATACATATTAAAAACTTTAGAATTTTTAATATTTTTTTGAATGTATTTTAATAATTCAATTCTAAACTCTTCTCCTATAATTAAATAATATTTGACTTTTTCGTTCAAATATTTAAAAAAGTTAGAGTTTAAAGTTTTTAGCAACACTTTGAATAAAGAAGGGGACATAGATATATGAGTTATATTATTTTCATAAACTACTTTATATAATGTTTTATGAATATTTTGACCTCCTAAAGAGTAAACATAGACCGATGCGGCATTAAATAAAAATCCAAAAATTTCGGAAATGGACACATCAAAAGTATTTCTTGTAGAAAATAAATAACAATCATAACTTTCTATCGGGGCAATTTCTTGCATTCCTATTAATAAACATTTTAAATTTTCTTTTGTAACCATTACTCCTTTAGGCTCTCCTGTCGTTCCAGATGTGTGCATGATATAAGCCACATCACTAGAATAATATTTTGTGTATTTCTCTTCATGTTGATATATTTCAAATATAGGAATATCAGAATTTTTAGTATTTGAAATTATAATTTTATTTTTAAATTTTTTACTAATTTTACTAGTTTCAAATTCAGGAGCGGAATAATCAATAGGAATATATATTTTTCCAGCCTTGTAAATTCCATAAATAATTATAAGTAAATCTTCATTATGTGGGTATTTTACAATAACATGTGAGCTAGAATACTTATTTAATTCCTCTGCTATTTTATCAGATAACAAGTCTAATTCAAAATAAGTTATATTTTTTTCTTCTCCTTTTATAGCTATTTTATTTGGAGAAAAATAAACATTATCCTTAAGTAATCCTAGAATAAAATCATTAGCTGTATATTTTGTAAATCGATTATATAAATATTTGATAACTTTTTCGCTATATCCTAAATATTTTTTATAATTTTTTCCAACATTAAGAAATAATAAAAAATTTTCAAAATTATGGATGCTTTCGTATTTATAAAACAAACTTATTAGTTTATTCCAAGCATTATCATGCAATGATTTATATAATTTTATATCTCCATATACTTTAGTCTTTGTAGTAAGAACATTAAATAATAATCTTTCAACAGCATTCTTATAATTTTTTGATAATAAAATCTCATCTCTAATGTCTTTTTTTTCATTACCGAAATTATTAATAGCTATTTCTAAAGTATCTTTGTTAACGAGTAATTTATCTTCATATTTAATTTCCTCATCAATTACAAAGTTATTTTGTTTAAGAAACTGAATATAATCAGTAACTAGATTTTCCTCTATTTGATTATTAGAAATAACACAGCAATCAATATCCTTAATATTAGAAGTATCTTCTAAGCAACTTCCATAAAAAACAATACATCCATCTCCTATTATAGGTTTAAAGTATTCATAAATTTTTTCTAAATTGTTCAATTACACCCCCCCAATTGTTTAATATATTCTAAAGAATCTATGATATCTTTGTCTTTTAACTCCATATTTCCACTATTATATCTTAAAACAAAAGTATCAACATTATCTCTATCCAAGATTTCGATTATTGTTTTCTTTACTTTTTCTATATTTTTACTCTTTATAATTTTAATATTTTTCTCTTTTATATTTTTATTTATTTATATTATTATTATTATTATTATTATTATTATTATTATTATTATTATTATTATTATTATTATTATTATTATTATTATTATTATTATTATTATTATTATTATTATTATTATTATTATTATTATTAT
>JBOFOQ010000035.1:0-32975 GCA_051659505.1 Fusobacteriaceae bacterium | reverse complement strand
CAACTTCGTATTCAACAGACCTCCCCGGGTAAGAGTAATACCTTTCCCTCCATTTACCTGCTACATTTACTGAATAGAATTCGTGCAATGTTGGACTTTGTTTTGTTATGCAAACTCATCCATTCTAAAACAGCCTTATATGTAATTTTTCTTCATCAGGCCAGAGTTTTGCCGCTGACTTCCTTCAGATTCCACGTCACCGTGGACACCCTTGTCTTAAGCTAGTAGTTCCCATTGCAAAGCCTACAGCGAACTTTCATCGCCTAGCTATTACCCATGCCGGGCACACATAGCAAAAAGAACTACTAAATTAGTAGTTCTTTTTAACATTTAATAAATATTTAATTATATACTTAAATAAAATATTTTTTTAATTCTTCAACTTTATCTAATCTTTCCCAAGGTAAATCTAAATCTGTTCTTCCAATATGTCCAAAAGCCGCTAAATCTTGATATTTAAATTTACAATCTCTAAGTTCTAAGTGTTTTTCTATCCCTCTTGGAGAAAGATCAAATATTTTTTTCACTGCTTTTCCAAGCTCAATTTCATCTATTTTACTAGTCCCAAAAGTATCAACTTTTACTGAAGTTGGATAAGCTACTCCTATTGCATAAGATAATTGAACTTCACACTTAGTAGCTAAATCTGCTCCTACAATATTTTTAGCAACCCATCTTGCTGCATAGGCTGCAGAACGGTCTACTTTAGAGGGGTCTTTTCCTGAGAAAGCTCCCCCTCCATGTCTAAAAAACCCACCATAAGTATCCACTATAATCTTTCTTCCTGTTAATCCAGTATCTCCATGAGGACCACCTATAACAAATCTTCCTGTTGGATTTATATGGAAATTTTTCACATCATTTAATGACATATTATGCTTTTTCATAACTGGTTTTATTACTAATTCCTTTATTTCATTATGAATGGTTTCTTGAGTCACATTTGGGTCATGCTGAATTGATACAACTATCGTATCAACATGAACTATTTTTCCTTTTTGATCATAAGCTAAAGTAACCTGAGATTTAGCATCAGGTCTTGCCCATACAAGTTTATTTTCCCTTGTTAGTTTTGTTGATAATACCATTATATCTCTAGCTAACACTAAAGCTAACGGCATTAACTCTGGAGTCTCATTTACTGCCCCTCCAAACATAATTCCTTGGTCTCCAGCTCCTCCAGTATCAACACCCATGGCAATATCTGGTGACTGAGAATGAATAGCATTTAGTACTCCGCAATCAGAGTCAAATCCCATTCCATTTTTATAACCTATTTCGTCTATTTTGTTTCTTACTATTTCTTGAATGTCAATATATGTTTCTGTGGTTATCTCTCCACCTACTACTACTTGCCCCGTTGTACAAAATACCTCACAAGCTACTCTTGAATTTCTATCTTTTAAAAGACAAGCATCTAACACTGCGTCAGATATCTGATCTGATATTTTATCTGGATGCCCAGGGGATACACACTCTGAAGTGAAATAAACTAAATTTTCCATAACAAACCTCCTAAATTTTAATATAAAAAAAACCTTCCACATTAATGAAAGGGTTAAATATTTTAACTTTTATCCTTCCATCTATCAGGAGTTAGCACCACACTATATAATAGCAGGTTGCTGAGATGTCATAGGGCCCGTCCCTCGATCTCTCTTGATGGTATTATTATTTATATGTATTATAATAACCTATATTTTTGTTAATGTCAATTAAAATAATATCATTTTAATAAATAATTTGATAAACAAATTACTTTCATAAAAAAAATTTTTAATGCTTATTTTTTCTGTATTATTGTTATGACATGTTTATTTTTTGTATATCCATATTATATTTTTTTACTATGTTAAATATGGATTTTATGATAAACTTATAGAGTAAGTTATATTTTTTTATGAAAAATTTATTTTTATTTTTGTAATTTTAAGGAGGAAAAATGTCTTCAAAATCTTCAGTTAACAAAAAGTTAACTCTTATACCTTTAATTTTAATGATTTTCACATCTGTTTTTGGTTTTAATAATATTCCAAGGTCTTTTTATTTAATGGGATATGCTGCTATTCCTTGGTATATTATTTCTGGAATTTTATTTTTTATCCCATACGCTTTTATGATGGCAGAATATGGTGCTGCTTTTAAAAATGAAACTGGTGGAATTTATTCTTGGATGGAAAAATCAATAGGTCCTAAATATGCTTTTGTTACTACATTTATGTGGTATGCTTCTTATATTATCTGGATGGTTAATATATCTTCTGGAATTTGGATTGTTGCTTCAACAGCTATTTTTGGAACTGATTTAACTAAAAATCTTAGTTTCATGGGATTAAACTCAACTCAAACAATGGGGCTTTTAGGAACTTTATTAATGATAACTTTTACATTTGTAGCTAGTAAAGGATTAAATAAAATTTCTAAAGTTACCTCTCTTGGAGGTATTGCAGTAACTCTTTTAAATCTTGTTTTATTAATTGGTGCTCTAGTTGTTTTCGCTCTTAATGGTTTTGAACTAGCTGAACCTTTAATTTCAGGTAAAAGTGACTTTATTACTTCACCTAATACAAATTATCACACTGTTATCTCTACTCTTTCATTTATGGTTTTTGCTATTTTTGCTTATGGTGGAATTGAGGTTGTAGGAGGATTAGTTGACCAAACAGAAAAAGCTGAAACTACATTTCCTAAAGGAGTTACTATTGCTGCTATAACAATAGCAGTAGGTTACGCTATTGGTATTCTTCTTGTTGGAATGTTTACTAACTGGTCTTTAATTGCAAATAAACCTGGTGTCCACATAGGGAATTTCTCTTATGTAACAATGGAAAATTTAGGATATCAGTTGGGAATTGCTTTTGGAGTCACTCAAAATACTGCTATTATGGTTGGTAAAGTTATGTCTAGATACATGGGAATTTCAATGGTTTTAGCTCTAACAGGAGCCTTCTTTACACTTATTTATGCTCCGTTAAAACAATTAATAGAGGGAACTCCGGCTAAAATGTGGCCTGGTAAATCTGCTATTATTGAAAATGGAATGCCTAAAAATGCAATGTGGATTCAATGTGGTATAGTTGTTATTTTCATTATTGGAGTTGCTTTTGGTGGAGAGGGTGCTTCTAAGTTTTTTATGAAACTTACTCTTATGACAAATGTAGCTATGACTATTCCTTATCTTTTAATAGCTTTTGCCTTTCCTGCTTTTAAAGCAAAAAAAGAAATTGTAAAACCTTTTATCATTTATAAAAATTTAACTGTAGTTAAAATTGCAACCTATTCAACTGTTGTTACAGTTAGTTTTGCTAACTTAATGACTATTATTGAACCTGCAACAAAGGGAGATATATCTTCTACATTATGGATGATATCTGGTCCAATATTCTTTAGTATCCTAGCACTTATAATTTATAATAATTATGAAAATACTATTAGGAACAAATAACTGTAGTTAAGCAAATATAAAAAAGATTTTCTATTTTTTCTTAGAAAATCTTTTTTTATTAATTTATTCTTTCTCTTAATGATAAAAATGTTATACTTAAGTATAACTAAATTAAAACGGAGTATAAACTTTATGAAAAATTTTAAAAAAATATATATAGAAATTACTAATATTTGCAATCTTAAATGTAGTTTCTGTCCAACTACAAAAAGAAAACTAAATTCCCTTAATTTAGAAAACTTTTCATATATACTAGATCAAATAAAACCTTACTCTAGCTATATATATCTTCATGTAAAAGGGGAACCTTTGTTTCATCAAAATTTAGAAAATATACTTAAAATTGCCAAAGAAAAAGATTTTTTTGTAAATATAACAACTAATGGAACTCTTATCGAAGAACAAAAATATATACTCTTAAATACTCTACCTAGACAAATAAATTTTTCGCTTCACAGTTTTGACAAGGATTTAACCTCTATTGAAAATAATAACTATCTTGAAAATATCCTTAATTTTGTAGAGGAAATTCTAGAAAAAAATGAAACATTTATATCTTTACGACTTTGGAATTTTAATGCTCTAGATTCTATTTCTACAAAGCAAAAAGGAAATAGACTTATTTTAAATATTATTGAAAAGAAATTTAACTTAAATTTTTCCCTTGCAGAAAACTTAATCTCAGGAAAAGGCCTAAAAATAAAAGAAAAATTATATTTAAATTCTGACGTTGAATTTAAATGGCCAGAATTAAATGATACTTATCATGAAGAAAAGGGATTTTGTCATGGTCTTAGAAATCAAATTGCTATTTTAGTCGATGGAACTGTTGTGCCTTGCTGCTTGGACGGTGAGGGAGTCATAAATCTTGGTAATATTTTCTCAACACCTTTCGAAACTATTATAAATTCCTCTAGAGCCAAAACTATTTACAATGGATTTTGTGAAAATAGAGCTATAGAAGAACTTTGTATCAAATGCCAATTTAAAGAAAAGTTCATTTAAAAAAACTCTTAATTTTATAATCTCTTGCTATTTATAAAATTGAGTGATAGTATTAAATTGATGTTTATTCTATAACATTCAATTTTTAACAACTAAGGAGGAAGTACTATGAATTTCAATAATACAATGGCTAAAATAGGAGCTATAACTGCAGGTATTTTAGTTATACTTATCATCTTTTTTTCTACAACTTTAAAAAAAATAAAACCAGGTTATGTTGGTGTTGTTTATACTCCGTCTTCTGGAGTTTCTGAAAAAACACTTACTCAAGGATGGCATTTAGTTAATCCTATTGCTACAATTACATCTTATACTGTATCTACTGAACAATCTTATATGAGTTCAGATAGAAGAGAAGGTTCTGAATCTGACGACAGTTTTATGATACCAACATCAGATGGAAAAACTGTAAGAGTATCTCTTGAGTATTCTTATAGATTTGATGATGCTAAAGTAACTGAAATTTTCACACGTTTTAGAGGGCGTTCTGGAGATGAAATAAATAGAATTTATATGAGAGGTAAAATTAAATCTTATGTTGCAGAGGTAACAAGTACTTTTAATGTTATTGATGTTTATGGTTCAAGAAGAACCGAACTTAATAGTTTTGCTTTTAAAAATGTAAGAAATAAATTTGATGCTGATGGAATTATTATAGAAAGTTTAAATTTCTCTGAAATTGTTTTAGATCCTCAAACAGAAAAAGCAATTCAAGAAAGAGTAAATGCACAACAAGCTTTAGAGAGACAAAAAGTTGAGGCTGAAAGAGCAAAAATTGAAGCTGAAAAAAATATAATAATAGCTGAAGGAAACGCAGCTGTTGCCATTGCAAATGCTGAAGGGCAAGCTAAATCTACAAAAATAGCAGCTGAAGCTGAAGCATTCGCTATTCTTGCTAAGCAAAAAGTTATTACAAAGGAATTAATTGAATATGAAAAAATGTTAAAATGGAATGGAGTTTTACCTACTTTTCAAGGGGGAAATGCAACACCTATTATAGATTTTAGAACGCCAAAATCTAATTAATTATTTTTATAGAGTATAGGAGATTAATATGACTAAAATTAAAAAAAAAATTTTTATACTTGCTATTTTAATTTTAATATTTATTTTTCTTAAAATGAAAATATTCCCTGAAAAACTCAATGTTGATACAGTAAAAGTATTTCTTTTAACTTTAAAAAACAATGAGTACTCTTCAGTGATTTTCATTATTTTATATATTCTTTTTTCTATACTCTTTTTACCTGCTACACCATTAACACTTAGTAGTGGTATAATTTTTGGACCTATTAAAGGTTTTTTATTCACTTTAATAGGAGCAAGTTCAGGACTTGGAATATCTTTTCTCTTAGGAAGATATCTTTTTAAAGACAGTATGAAAAAATATGAATCCCTTCCTATATTTAAAATTATTAACGGGGGAATTAAAAAAAATGACTCTCTAATACTACTTACAACAAGACTAGTTCCTATTTTTCCATTTACTCTACAAAATTATGTCTATGGACTTACTAACATATCTTTTTTTAAATACTGGTTTTTATCTACAATTTTTATAATTCCAGGTGGTATTAGCTATGTCTTAATCGGAAGTTCTCTTTTAGCTAGTTCTTCTAAAGAATTTTTTTTCATAATTGGAATTAGTGCTATTTTACTATTGTTTATAGCTCTTTTGATAAAAAAGCTTAATTTAAAGAAATAATATATTTTTTCCTTGTATTTTTTTTTAAAACATGAGAAAATATTTAAAATGAGTACAGGAGATTAATAATGGGAAATCAAGTTATCAGTAAAGTTGTTTATATTTTAGTTGCAATATTTTTTGGTTCTTTAGGAATACACAGATTTTTAATAGGAAAAACAATAAGTGCTATTTTTATGTTTTTGTTTTGTTGGACAGGAATACCAACTATAGTATCTATTATCGATATTATTATCGCTGCTGGAATGCCTACAGATTCACAAGGAAATATTCAATTTAACAGATAAAAAATAAAAAAATTATAAAAAAAAGAGTGGATTTCTGAAATTAGATTTCCCTCTTTTTTTAATTTATCTTTCATTTATTATTTGATTTTTTTTACCACATCTATTATACTTCCGTCTCTATATTGAACTAATGCTACTATTTTATCGTCAAATTCTATAGGAGAAGGCTCTCCTGTTAATTTATCAGCAATAGATTTTAACTCTCCCATTGTTTTTATTGGAAGGTTTGAATTTTTAAATCTTTCGATTAAATCT
This sequence comes from Fusobacteriaceae bacterium, assembly GCA_051659505.1. GTDB lineage: Bacteria > Fusobacteriota > Fusobacteriia > Fusobacteriales > Fusobacteriaceae > JAGNZR01. Next base: position 26,278 of record JBOFOQ010000035.1, on the reverse strand, counting down.
TTTCTTAAAGGATTTATTGCAATTCCCCTTTCAGTTACTAATATATCTACAGTTTCTCCAGGAGTTGTTATAGTTGATATATTATCTTTTATTACTGAGATTCTTGCATTAACTAACTGTGAAACAATAATACAACATTTTGACCCTGCAGCTGTATCTGAATGTCCACCTGATCCTCCCATTATATAACCGTCTGAACCTGTAGTTACATTTACATTAAAATTCGTATCTATTTCAGTTGCACCTAATATAACTATATCTAACATATTAACTAAGCAACCTTTATTATTGCTGTTCGCATACATTGAAGCTGACATAGTCATATGTGCTTTATTTTCTTTTATGGATTTTACAGCTTCTAAATCAAAACATTGAACATCAAAAATACTTTTAAATAATCCCTCTTTATACATATCAACAATGTATCCAGTTATTCCACCTGATGCAAAACTACCTACAACTCCTCTCTCCTTCATCATGTTTTTCATTTCCACTGCTACAGCTAGAGAAGTTCCACCTGCCCCAGTTTGAAAACTCATTCCATCTTTTAAATAACCAGATTCCCCAATAAACTTGGAAGTTAAATTTGCTATTTTAAGCCCTATTGGATTTTTAGTTACTTGAGTTGTTCCAGAAACAATTCCCTTAGGGTCTCCAATTTCATCTACAACTAAAACATAATCAATATGAGTTTGATTTATTTCAATTGTTTGATTTGGATACTCAACTAAATTATCAGTTATTACTATAACAGTTTCAGCCCACTCTACATCTGTATGAGCATAACCTAGAGCACCACAAGCTGATTTCCCATCAACTCCATTTATATTTCCATATTCATCTGAAGCTGGAGCTGCAACAAAAGCAAAATCTATCTTAAGTTCTCCTGTTTCAAATATTCTTGCTCTCCCACCATGCGTGTGCATAACAGCAGGTTTTTCTAACTTACCTTGAGATATAGCTTTAGCTACAGGGCCAGATATATACGCCGAATAAATCCCAGTTATAACTCCACTTTCCATCATAGGAACAATTTCTTTATGACAAGGAAAAATAGAACTAGCTACTAAAGTTATGTCTTTATATCCCCTTTTTTCAATTTCTTTCATTATCATGTTTAAAACAAAGTCACCATTTCTTAAATGATGATGAAATGAGACTACCATTCCATTTTTTAACTTCAATGTATCCATAAGTTTTTTTAATTCTGTAAAAAGTTTTTTTTCTCCAGGTAAAATAATTTCAAACGACGATTCTTTTTTTACTCTTCCTATATTTCTATTTGAAACACCTGTACCTGTATATTGAGATACTTTTCCATACCCTTCTATAAACTCTGGAATTTCTCTTCCTAATCTATTTATCATTATACACCTCACCTTTTATTGGTCTTACAATCCTAAAATTTCAGCAATTTTCAATGTATTTAATGCACGATTTATTATTGGTAAATCTACCATTTTACCGTCTAATGTAAATACTCCAAGACCTAACTCATCAGCATCTTTTTTAGCTTCCATAACTCGCACAGCATGTTTTATCTCATCATTTGTAGGGGCAAAAACTTCATGAATTGTCCCTATTTGCCTTGGATTTATAGCTAATTTACCTGAAAACCCTAATTTTTTAGCTTTTTTAGTATCCATTACTAACCCTTCAGTATCATTAGTATCTGTAAAAGGAGTATCTATTGCATCTATTTTTAAAGCTTTACAAATATTTATTACTTTAGTTCTTGCATAAAAAAGTTCCTCTGAATCATAAGTACGCTTAACTCCTAAATCTGCTGCTAAATCCTCTCCACCTAAAACAATAGAAACACATCTTGGCGTTGCACTTGCAGTTTCATAAGCAAGCTCTACACCCATAGCTGTTTCAACTAAAGCATGAATTTTTATACTACCTAATTCAAAACCTTCCTCTTTTTCTATTTTGAGTAAAGCTTCATCTAAGAATTTTATATCTTCAGGCACAGCTTTTGGAAGTAATATTGAATCTGGCTTCATTCTCCCCATTACATCAATATCTTTTAGAGCAAATGGAGTAGACAAAGGATTTATTCTTATTACTACCTCTATATCTCCATAATTAAAGTTTTTCATAGCTTCTTTAATTAGAACTCTAGCTGAGTCTTTCTCTGTTATTGATACAGCATCTTCCAAATCAAAAATAATAGAATCAGAGCCAAATACATCAGCAGTTTGAAGCATTCCAGGATTATTTCCTGGCATAAATAGCATAGTTCTTCTAAGTTCCATTATTTCTGACACCCCCTAGCTACAGCAACTTCTATCCTCGCTCTTATTGTAAAATCTAAAGCTCCATTATCTTTTGCATTTACTTTTATAGATTTTATTCCTAACTCTTTTAATTTCTCCTCTATTGTTTTTCTTATTTCTTTTCCAAATTGTTTTTCTACACTACTTTCAATTTCTATTTCAATTCCATTATTAGATGGTGTTAAAACAACATATATATCGTTAGATTCCAAGGTTCCACACTTAGATATTTTATTTATTGTCATATTTTCCCCTTATAGTCTTCTTAATTTTTAATTAATAAGAGGTTGACCTAAAAAGTCAACCTCTTTTCAAGCTATTTAAAGTTCTTATGCTTTATAGAGCTATCATTATTTTTTTCTTCTATTTACTAGAGCCATCACTCTATTCATTTCATTATTTACTATCATATAACCTTCATCTACACCCATTCCTGGTTTTGCTAAAACTTGAAGAGCTCCGCAAGCCATAGCTATATTTGTAGTTATCTCTGCTGATCTATTTGTTTCATTACAGGTTCCACCAGAATAAGAACCTATTCCTACTTTGTTACAATATAGTATTGCATCTGCTATATTGTTTACTCCCCCTAAATCAGGAGTTTTTATTTGTACTACGTGTCCAGCTTTTCTATCTGCAAAGGCCTTTATGTCAGATAATGTATTACACCACTCATCTGCAACTAGCTCAATATCCATTCCTCTTCTATCAACTTCTGCAGTTAGAGCAGATAATGAATCTATTTGCCCTTCTAAACTTCCAACATCCATAGGTCCTTCTATTCTTAGCTTAAATGGTTTAGCTGCATCTACTAATGTTTGTAAGTAATCTGCCATTTTTCCTACATTACAATCAAATGCCATTCCAATAGTTCCATAAACATCTATATGTAATATTGGACTATACGACGCATCTGCTCTTAATGATTTAATTCTATCTCTTAACCAAATTACGTATTCAAGTAATATTTCACCATTTTTACCAAGCTTTGTTTCCACATGATTTATAAGTGCATGAGGCAAAACATCTGCAGTTTTTATTATCATTTTTTCTGCATTCTCATATCTATTGTCTCCAGATTGAGTAAATATTGGTCTTCTTGAAACTTCAAGTCCTGTATTGTATTCTTTTTTTATTATTTCAGCCATAGTTACTTTATGTGTTTTAGCTACTGCATCTAATATCGTTTGAGTAATTCCATATCTTATAGCTGTATGCAATCTTTTTCCATTTATTAGCATAGAATCAAACTCTTCAGCTAAAGATTTAAAAGTTGATACATCTCTTCCAATTAATTTAGGTGCAATTTCTTTTTCTATAAGGGGTATAAATTCTGAAGCTAAAAATAATGGGTCTCTTCCACCTGTTCCTGAATATTGAACTGCAGCACACTCACCACAAGAAACTTGACCATCTTCTAGAATTAACATTACAGCTATAGACTCTCCAGCTTGTCTTATAGTCTTAAATCCAGGTGTTACAGGCTCTCCAACATAAGCAAAACCATCATGTCCAGCACCAGCTTTTATAGCTACTTGATCATCAAAATAAAATCCTGTTTTCCCTGCAGAACAAACAACATCAACTATTTTCATTTTTTTACTCTCCTTTATATATTTAGATTTAATTTTATACTTTTTTATTTTAACTTAATCACTACATAAATTATTTAGAAAAATTTTCAGGTCTTCCTATTAAGTTTCCTTTTCCAACTGCGAAAATATCATCTACAGTCATTTGGAATCCTACTTCTCTACCTTCAGTTTTTCCTCTTTCTTCTAATTTTTCCATATTGAATTTTTTTATTTTATCAGAGAAAGGAACATTTCCCACTGCAAGATATCTAATTTTTCCTGTATTATCTCTAGCTGGCATCATTTTTCCAGCGTTAAATTTTGAAGGTGCAAAAGGAATATCTAATACTCCCTGTTCAAAGGCTTTAACTGTTCCTATAGCTAAATCTCCGTTCCCTAATTCTTTAACTTTATCAAGTATTTGTTTTACTTCTTCTCTTATTATATCCATTTCTTCAGAAAGTTCATCACACATAGGGAATTTTTGTCCTTTTAATAAATTTAGGACCATTTTTGTTGTTCTTATCCCTTGAGCATTCGCCTCTTTTGTTGGAACTCCTATTGCCTCATGAGGTGTTTTAACAATAACCTTTGTTGCTCCAGCTAAAGCTGCTGCTGATGCACCGTTAGAAATTACTCCAAATGCTTTTGCTTCGTCTTCTGGGAACCCTCCCATCCACTGATGAAATACTGTTGTTATTAATATATCGTTATATCCATACTCATTACAATATTCTGTAGCTTGCTTTTCTAACATTCTAATTGCAGCTATATCTTGAATTAAATTTCCACACTGCCCGTAACCTAAAGTTAAATTTTTAACTCCTTGTTCTGCAGCTAATAAACATTCTAAAATCTGAACAGCATTAGACATTGAAGCTGGAACTAAAGTTCCTGTTAAAGGACCAAAAGGTTCTCTGTTTATTGTTACACCTTGCTCTTCATACCATCCTACTAATCTATCTATATATTGCCAATCAATTATTGTTTGCTCTAAAGATACTGATTTTGCATATGGAATATTGTATGATATTCCTCCACCTTCATTTGAAGTAAATCCTGCTGCCATCATAATCTCAGAAAGAAGTCTAGCATCTGGTGTTCCATGTCTAAGTTGTAATGGTAAATTTACAGCTTCAACAACTTCTCTACACCCTTGAACTCCGTGATTTACACCTGGAAATCCATTAAGCATAGATCTACCAGTTTTTTTAGACTCATCTATTCCATGTTGACAGTTCTCATATTTATTTTGTCTAGTATAAGAGTCTATTGTAGAAGGTAATAAATCAGCTCCTCCCTCTTTATCTAAGAAGTTAAGAAGTTCTATGTGTTGCTCTACTAATGCTACTCCTGCTCTAGGCTGTGCTAAAGTTACTCCTTCTTTTTTTGCTTTTGCTAATTTTTTAGAGAAGTTTTTATGGTCAGGAATACTTTTGTGATATTTTACTGCCTCTTCTAAATCTACATCTTTTCCTGTTGGCCACTGTTTAAGAACTTCTTCTCTAATTTTAAAAAATTCTTCCTCTGTCCATTTTTTAAATTTTAATTCCATTTTATTTAAATCGCCTCCCTAAATTATTTTTTTATAATTCTATCAAATATTTTTTCATAATTCTTAGTGCTACATTTGGATAATCTTGAGCTAAAAGACCCATAGATGAAAGTATGTATGTTTTATCTATTAAAAATTTAGGTGCTATTGGCTTTAAACTCACTGGATTATCTTCTGTAAAATTCCCAGCTTTTAGTATACAACTAGGATTTTCACTGTGTATAATAACTCCTCCTGTTCCAATTACATAAGGTGTTTCCAGCAAATCTTTTCCCGATTGCTGAAGCATTGTTCCCATAGGTGTATAGATACATTCTATTTTTCCACAATGTCTTTCCATAGAAATTTCTGTTGCTACCTTTGCCATAGCCTCATCAAAATCAATCTCTTCTTTTGTTTCTGGAACCATTTTTATATTATCATATCTATTTTTGCAGTGTTCTTTTACATTTATATCTTTATATTTTTCATCTAAATAATATTTTATTCTTTTAGTGCTACTTGCCTCTAATAGAGCAATCGCAGAGTATCTCATACCTAAATCACCCTCTACTGTTCTCTTAGAAAATGGTTCTTCCAGTCCTTTAAACATAACTGAATGCTTAGTAGGTTCCCCTTTAGCAATAGAGTGAATATCTGTTGTTGCACCTCCAATATCCACAACTATTATATCTCCTACACCATCTTCTTCATCTGTTCCTTTTGAAAAAATTTCAGCTGATTTTAGCACTGCAGCTGGTGTTGGCATTAAAATTCCAGTTGTAAACTCTTCTGCTTTTTTCATTCCTTTTGCTTCTACTATTTTACTCATGAATACTTGTCTTATTACTTCTCTAGCTGGTTCTACATTAAGTTTATTTAGAATAGGCATAACATTTTCAGTTGTTTTATAATAAATATTAAAACTATCAAATATAGTTTTAATCTCATCAACTGCAGTTTTATTCCCTGCTATAATAACTGGAACTTCTATTTTATGTTCAGCTATCATTTTAGCATTATGAATAATACATTCTTTATTTCCCCCATCTGTTCCACCTGCTAAAAGAATTATATCCAGATCCAAATTTTTTATTTCTGATAATTCTTGATTGTTAAGTTCATAAGCATAAGTTTTTATAACCCTAGCTCCCGCTCCTAATGCCGCTTTTTTCGCCGCTTCTGCAGTTAGTTCTGGAACAAGTCCTATAGCTACCATTTTTAGACCACCTGCTGCTGATGAACAAGCTGCTTTTTTAATAAAATTAATTTCTTTAAAATCTATTTTTTTAGATATATTTTTTTTTAATATTTCATAAGCTTTATTAAATCCAATCATAATACCATCTTCCACTGTTGTTACAGATTTAGATGTAGCTATTATTTCTTCATTTTTTATATCAATTGCTGTTAATTTTGTATAAGTACTTCCAAAATCTATTGCTAAGTATATATCCCTCATAATCTTACATCCCTAAATCTTTCTTTAAATCCTCAGTAGTAAGTTCAATTGGTGTTCCAGGTTTATATACTCTATTAAAGCCCATTAATTTAAATCTTCTTTCTACCTCTGGCCAATCTTGCTTTCCTACTACAATATTTCCACCAACATAAAGAAGAATATTTTTTAATCCTGCTTCATCACACTTTTCTCTCATTCCACTACAATCTAGTTCTCCGTGACCATAAAGCGAAGATATAATTATTGCATCAGCATTAGTTTCTTTAGCTGCACTAATAAAATCTGCTTGTGGGGATAAAACGCCTATATTCACTACTTCAAAACCACTTGTTTCCAATACATGATTAATAATTTTATTTCCTACAGCATGACAATCTGACCCTATTACTCCTATTACAACTTTCTTCCCATTTTTTTCCATTTTATCCTCCTGTGCTTACACCTTTTTGTTTTCTACAGTTATAATTATATATATATTTAATATTACCTCTTATTTTATTAAAAATCAACACTTATATAATATTTATATGTAATATTTTTTTTACCTTTATTTTTCGAATACTTTTTACAGTTTGCGTTCTATTATAGTGCTTTATATTTCATATTTTTTCATTTAAACTTATTATTACACCGTATTTTTTTAACTCTATTAAATAAAAAAAATCTTAATTAACAACTTACTACAATGAAGTTTATTAATTAAGATTTTTATTTTATTCTCTATTATTCTTATATTTTATTCTCTATTATTCTTATATTTTATTGCTATATTTTATTCTTACATTGTTAAATTCCTGGAATATAATTTATCGCTGCTCCTGGACCAATTGGAAGTCCTACACTCATCCAAATCGCTAAGAAAATACTCCAACCAACTAAAAAGACCATAGAGTATGGAAGCATTGTGGAAACTAATGTTCCCAGAGAAGCTTTTTTATCATATTTTTGCATAAATACTATTATCATTGCAAAGTATGTCATTAGGGGAGAGATTATATTAGTAGCTGAATCACCTATTCTATATGCTAACTGTGTAAATTCAGGAGTATACCCAACTCTCATTAACATTGGAATAAATACTGGTGCTAGAATAGCCCATTTCGCTGAAGCTGAACCCATAAATAAGTTTAAGAATCCCACTATTAATATAAATCCAACAATTAAAGGAACCCCTGTAATTCCTGTTACTTGTAAGAAGTTCGCTCCTTTTACTGCTAAAATTGTTCCTAAGTTAGTATAGTTAAAATACGCTATAAACTGAGCAGCAAAGAAAACTAATACTATATACCCTGCCATTCCTGAAAATGACTTTGTCAACATATCCATTACGTCTCTATCACTTTTAATTGTTCCTATAGATTTTCCAAATGCTAACCCTGGAATTGCAAAGAATAAAACTATAATTGGAACTAATCCTGACCCTAAAAAGTTCTTACCTAAAACAAAGTATAAAGGAATGAAAAATAAAACCATAACAATTGCTGATGTTCCTGATATTTTCAAAGCTTTCTTTTCTTCATCTGTAACGTCATGGAACTCCAATGTTTCCGTTCCAGTATATTTTCCTAATCTAGGCTCAACTATTTTATTATTAACTAATGTTCCCAGTCCTGCTATTAAAAATGTTGATGCAATCATAAAGAACCAGTTTGCTGTTGGTAACACTTCATATGTTGGAGCAAGTATTCTCGCTGCTTCTGTGGATATACCACCTAATAACGGGTCTATTGTTCCTATTAATAAGTTAGCAGAGAATCCCCCTGAAACTCCTGCAAATGCTGCTGCAAGTCCTGCAATTGGATGTCTTCCAAAAGATAAAAATATCAAAGCAGCCAATGGAGGTAAAATTACATACCCAGCATCTGAAGCTACATTCGACATTATTCCTAAGAAAATAACCATTATAGTTACTAAGTTCTTAGGTGTAGATAAAGCTACTTTCTTTAGTAGGACTCCCATTAATCCTGATTTTTCCGCAATACCTATTCCCATTATAGCTACTAAAACTGTTCCTAACGGTGCAAAACCAGTAAAATTTCCTACCATAGATGTAAAGATATAGTTAATACCTTCTTTTGTCATTAAAGATTTAGTAGAAATTATCATCTCTTCCATTTTCATACTTTTTCTGTTTATCCCTACAAAGTCCACTGACCACCCTAAAGCATGTCCAATTCCTGAGATAATTATAACTGCCACAGCTAAAATTCCAAATAATGTCCCTGGATGAGGTAATGCATTTCCACCTCTTTCAATTACGTTCAAAAACTTATCTACAAAACTTTTCTTCTCCTGCTTCACATTTCCTCCCTGATAAATCTATTTTTGTATAAAAAACAACGTTTATGAATATTAATTCCACTTATTATACATTATTTTTATAAATATGTGAATTTTTTTATTCCTTTTTTCCATTTTTTATTTTTTATTTATAAACTTCAAATTTAGTTATATGGAAATTTTTTTTATATTTAATATTTTCATTTCTAAAAAATTCTCACCTATGCTTTTGAAATTCCCTAGTTCACCATTTATATAAAATTCTATTTTTCCAGCTTCATTTGAACCATTCAACATTTCCCGCTCTCTTAAAACTCCTAATAGCTCCATTGCAGTCTCTTTAGCAGTATCCACTATATTTCCCTTAAAAAACTCCTCTATATCTTTTTTTATTATTGGATAATGAGTACAAGCTAAAATTACCGTATCTGTCCCCTCATTGAAAACATCTAAATACTTTTTTAAAATATTTTTTCTATTCTCAAACTTCATCCATCCAGCTTCTATCATAGGACACAATTTTCTGCTAGGAGACTGTACTATTTCTACTTTTTCACTTTTTTTAAGTTCTTTTATATAAGCCATACTAGATACAGTAAAAGGAGTAGCCAATATCCCTATTTTTCTATTTTCAGTAACTTCAAGAGCTGCTTTAATCCCTCCTGAAATAACTCCAATAACAGGAACAGGACTATTCTTTACCAATATATCCATAGCTGCTGCAGTTGCTGTATTACATGCGATAACTATAGCCTTACATTTTTTTTCCAATAAAAATTCTAAAATTTTTAAACAATGTTCCTGTATTTTTTCTGCAGATTTTTCTCCATAAGGAGAGTTTTTATTATCTCCAAAATATATTATATTTTCTTTAGGAAGCAACTTAATTATTTCTTTTAATACTGTTGTTCCACCAACTCCTGAATCAAAAACACCTATATATTTTTTATTATCCATACATCCCTCTCTATCAATTTTCATATTATTTAATATTTGGTAATTTTATTACGTTACTTTTATTTCATTTCCAAACTTTATTTTTATTATTTCAATCATTATTTATAATTATACATCAAATTTTGCTTTTCTGTTTTTTATTTTTTATTTTTTTATACTTTTTTTTGTTTTTTTTCATTTTATACTTTAATAATATCAGTTAATTAAATTGATTTTTCTTTATTTCTATGCTATAATTTAATAGAAAAATATGTACTGTTAGAGAGAGTGGGGAAATTACCCACTCTCTCTTTCATAAAACATTATTGAAATATTTAAGTGAGGTGAACTGTTTATTATGGAAAAGCAATTTATTATTGAAAAAGTTGAAAAAATAATTCTTCCTGTTGCTAAAGAATTAGGATTAGAGCTTGTTGATGTTGAATATTTACAGGATGGAGGATATTGGTATCTTCGAGTTTTTATTGAAAAACTTGATGAAGAAATTAGCCTTGGAGACTGTGCTACTTTAAGTAATCGTATTGATGAAGAGATTGACAAACTTATCCCTGAAAAGTTCTTTTTAGAAGTTTCTTCTCCAGGAATAGAAAGACCTCTAAAAAAAATAGAAGATTTCATTAGATTTAGAGGGGAAAACATAAGACTGGCTCTAAAACATAAACTAAATGATCATAAAAACTATTCGGGAATTTTACTAGATATTAAAAATGATGATACTATTCTACTAAAAAATGAAAATGAAATTTTAGAAATTCCGTTTAAAGAGATAAAAAAAGCTAACTTACTTTTTGATTTTTCTAAAATTAACGAACTGGATTAAATGTTATTTTTAATCCACACAATTTAAATTATATAATAAAAATTAATATATAAAATTTAATTATTTATAGGAGGTTGAGTTTTTTGAAAAGTAAAGATGCTAAGATATTTTTAGAAGCATTAGGAGAATTAGAAAGAGAAAAAGGGATTAGTAAAGAAAGTTTACTTGTTGCTGTTGAGCAAGCTCTACTTGCTGCCTACAAAAAGAACTTTGGAGACGAAGAAAATGTTGAGGTAGAAATTAATAGAGAAACAGGTGACGTTAAAATTTATGAGATAAAGTTAGTCGTTAATAATGAAGTTGTTAATGATGCTGCCCTTGAAATCTCTCTAACAGATGCTTATGAAATAAAAAAGAGAGTTAAAGCTGGTGATACAGTTAAAATTGAAGTTAATTGTGAAGAATTTAAAAGAAATGCTATTCAAAATGGTAAACAAATAGTTATTCAAAAAGTTCGTGAAGCAGAAAGAGAAAATGTTTTTAATAAATTTAAAGTTAAAGAACACGACATAATAAATGGAACTATAAGAAGAATTGACGAAAAAAGAAATATACATATAGATTTTGATGGTCTTGAGGCTTCTCTTCCAACTTCAGAGCAATCTCCAGTTGACGTTTATAGAGTTGGTGAAAGAATTAAAGTGTATCTTTCTGAAGTAGAAAAAACTAATAAATTTCCTAGAATTCTTATTTCTAGAAAACATGAGGGTCTTTTAAAAAAATTATTTGAAATTGAAATACCTGAAATTGAAAGTGGAGTTATAGAAATTAAAGCTGTTGCTAGAGAGGCTGGTTCTAGAGCTAAGGTAGCTGTTTTTTCTCATGATGAAAACATTGATACTGTAGGAGCTTGTATTGGTCAAAAAGGGCTAAGAATAAGAAATATTGTAAATGAATTAAATGGTGAAAAAATAGATATCGTAGTTTGGAGAGATTCAATAGAAGAATTTGTTGCTGCTGTTTTAAGCCCTGCTAAAGTTTCTTCAGTTGAAATTTTAGATAACGGTATGACTGCTAGAGTAATAGTAGACCCTACACAACTGTCTTTAGCAATTGGTAAAAATGGACAAAATGCAAGACTTGCTGCTAAACTTACAGGTATGAGAGTAGATATTAAAGTTGAAGAAGTAGGAGAAGATACAGGTGAATAACTTATCTTTTCCTGAGAGAACTTGTTGTGTTTGCAAAGAAAAAAAAGAAAAAAAAGAGTTTTTCCGTATAGTTGAAAAAAATGGAAATTATTTCTTTGATAATGAACAAAAAGAACAATCTAGAGGAACTTATGTTTGTAAAACTCAAGAATGTTTACAGAAATTATCAAAACATAAAAAAATAAAAATCAGTATGGAAGAGCTTTTGAAAATGGCTAATCTTTTAAAGCAGTGCGAAAAAAAAGATTATTTAAATATATTAAAAGCTATGAGAAACTCACAGGCGTTATCTTTTGGTATAAATATGGTTTTAGAAGATATTCAACATATCCATTTTATAGTGATGGCAGAAGATATTGGCGAAAAAAATAACAGGAAAATAGTTATGAAAGCTGAAGAATTAGGAATTCCATATGTTTATTCTGGAACTAAGGAACAGCTTGGAGAAGTTTTCTCCAAAGATGAAATAACTGTTATCGCCGTTAAAAATAAAAAAATAGCCCGTGGACTCATAAACTAAGTTTATGGAGGTATAATTAATGAAAGCAAGGGTACATGAATTAGCAAAAAAATATAATAGAGAAAATAAAGAGTTTTTAGCAATACTTCACGAAATAGGTGTGGTGGTTTCTTCTCACCTTTCTGGTGTTGAGCCAAAAGATATCTTGACTATAGAAAAATTCTTTTCTAAAGAAGAAAATCTTTCAGATATAGATAAAGATAAAAATCTTGAAATTGTTCAGGAAAAAATTTCAGGGAAAAATAAAAAAGTTGTAAAAAACAAACCAGAAATAAGTATCTCTTCTAGTACTCCAGATAAAAACAATTCTAAAAAGAAAAAAGGTAGAAGAACTGATTTCACTGTGAAAAAAGTTGAGGCTCCTGTTGACTCTGTAGTTATTGAAGATGGTACGAAAATAGTGAAAATGAGAGAAGAGATTACTCTTGGAAATTTTGCTAACTTATTAAAAATAAATAGTGCTGAACTTATTAAAAATCTTTTTTTAAAAGGACAAATGCTTACTATTAATAGTCAAATTTCTTTTGAACTAGCTGAAGAAATTGCAATGGAGTATGATGCTTTAGTTGAAAAAGAAGAAGAGATTGTTATTGAATTTGGAGATAAATTTTCTCTTGAAATAGAAGATAAACCTCAAGAATTAGAAGAAAGAGCTGCTGTTATAACTATCATGGGGCACGTTGACCATGGAAAAACATCTCTTTTAGATGCTATAAGATCTACTCACGTTGTTGAAGGTGAACACGGTGGAATTACACAAAAGATTGGTGCATACCAAATTTTAAAAGATGGCAAAAAAATTACTTTTGTTGATACTCCAGGACATGAGGCCTTTACTGATATGAGAGCTAGAGGAGCACAAGTTACTGATATCGCTATTTTAGTTGTTGCTTCTGACGACGGTGTTATGCCACAAACAATAGAAGCATTAGCACATATTAAATCTGCTAACGTGCCTATTATAGTTGCTATTAATAAAATTGATAAAGAAGGTTCTAATCCATTGAAAGTTAAACAAGAATTAATGAATCATGGTCTTGTTTCTGTTGAATGGGGAGGAGATGTTGAATTTGTTGAAGTTTCTGCTAAAAGTAGATTAAATCTTGATGAACTTCTTGAAACTATTCTTCTTACAGCTGAAATTTTAGAGCTTAAAGCTAATTACAACAAGAGAGCTAAAGGGGTTATTTTAGAATCTAGACTTGATCCTAAAGTTGGACCTATTGCAGATTTATTAGTGCAAGAAGGTAAACTTAAAGTTGGAGATGTTATTGTTGCAGGAGAAGCTTACGGAAAAGTTAGAGCTCTTATTAGTGATACTGGTAAAAAAATTAATGATGTTTCAGTTTCACAACCAGCTGAAATAATTGGATTTACTAGTGTTCCTCAAGCTGGAGATGTTTTATATGTTATTCAAAATGAGCAACATGCCAAAAGAATAGTTGGCGAGGTTGCAAAGGAAAGAAGACTTGCTGAGACATCGAGAAAAACTCTTAGTCTTGAGTCTTTATCTTTACAATTTGAAAATCAAAAAATTAAAGAACTTAATTTAATATTAAGAGCTGACTCTAGAGGTTCAGCAGATGCTCTTAGAGATACTCTAATGAAATTAAATACAGATGAAGTTGCTGTTAATGTTATTCAGTGTGCATCTGGAGCTATTACTGAAAGTGATGTTAAACTTGCTGAGGTATCTAAAGCTATTATCCTTGGATTCCATGTAAGACCTACTACTAAAGCTATGAAAGAAGCTGATACTTGTGGTGTTGAAATTAGAACTTCTAATATTATCTATCATATTGTTGAAGATATTGAGAAAGCTCTAACTGGTATGCTTGACCCTGAATTCAAAGAAATTTATTTAGGTAGAATAGAAATTAAAAAAGTATTTAAAGTTACAAATGCAGGAAATGTTGCAGGATGTATTGTAATTGACGGTAAAGTTAAAAACGATTCAAATATAAGAATACTTAGAGATGGAATTGTTATGTATGAAGGTAAGCTTTCTACATTAAAAAGATATAAAGATGATGTTAAAGAAGTGGTTGCTGGTCAAGAGTGTGGGCTTAACGTTGAAGGATTTAACGATATTAAAGACGGAGACTTAGTTGAGGCTTTCCATATCCAAGAAATTAAAAGAAAACTTAAATAGGATAAGGGTGATATTAAAATGAATAAACAAAGACTTGCTGGAATTGAAAAGGAAATGACAAGAGTCCTTTCTTCTCTTCTTATGACAGAAATTAAAAATCCTAAGTTAAAAAAAGCTCTTATATCTATAAATAGCATAAGAGTTACTGAAGACCTTAAATTTGCAGATGTTTTCTTTACAGTTTCCCCTTTACATAACGAGGAAACTGTAAATATTAAATCTATTGAGGAAGCTCTTAACGAGATTAAAGGATTTATGAGAAAGAAAATTTCAGTGGAATTGGCTCTTAGATTTACTCCTGAAATTAGAATAAAAATAGATGATAGTATTGAACATGCAATGAAACTAACTAACCTTTTGAATAAAATAAAAGGTTAGTGGTTCTATGAAGTGGGAGTATAGTCCAAAATTAGATTTAGATATTAATT
Organism: Fusobacteriaceae bacterium; assembly: GCA_051659505.1. GTDB lineage: Bacteria > Fusobacteriota > Fusobacteriia > Fusobacteriales > Fusobacteriaceae > JAGNZR01. Next base: position 11,121 of record JBOFOQ010000035.1, on the reverse strand, counting down.
TTTTATCTAAAGAAACTAACGTCTCTCCTTTTCTTATGACTTTACTTCTCAATAGAGGAATTAAAACTAGTGAAGACATAAAGCAATTTATTAATCCACAACTATCTAGTTTCAGAAATCCTTTTGATTTTGAAAACATGGAAGAAGTTGTGAAAAAAATTATTCATATGAAAAATAAAAAAAGTAAAATTTTTATTTATGGTGATTATGATGTAGACGGAATAACTTCTGCTGTATTTCTTACAAAAGTATTTCAAGAAATCGGTATTGACACAGACTACTACATTCCTAATAGAATGGAAGAAGATTATGGACTAGATAGAAAAAATTTAGATTATATGAAATCTAAAGGAGCTGAACTTGTTATTACAGTTGATACAAGTATTAGTTCGTTAGAGGATATTAGATATGGAAAAAGTATAGGAATAGATGTTATTATTACTGATCATCATAAAAGTGCAAAAGCAACTGAAGACGATGAAGTTCTTTATATTAATCCTAAACTTAGTGAAAATTATAAATTTAAATTTTTAGCTGGTGCTGGTGTAGCTTTTAAAGTTGCTCAAGCTGTTTATATGAAACTGGGAATTGAACTTAATCATCTTTATAAATACTTAGATATAGTTATGATTGGAACAGTTGCTGATGTAGTCCCAATTGTTGATGAAAATAGAATGATTATTAAAGAAGGATTAAAGAGATTGAAAAACACTAAAAATAAAGGTTTAATATCTTTAATTAGGTATCTAAAATTTCAAAATAAAAATATTAGCACAACCGATATAAGCTATTTTATATCACCACTTATTAATTCTCTAGGTAGAATTGGTATTTCAAGAATCGGAGCTAATTTTTTTACTGAAACTGACGAAAGTAAAATTTATTCAATAATAGAAGAAATGAAAAAATCTAATAAAAAAAGACGAGAGTTAGAACACAATATTTATGAAGAAGCTACCTCTATGATAGAGAATATTTTGAAAAAAACATCTTCTATTAAAGGTATTTTTCTCTCATCCCACAATTGGCACTCTGGAGTCATTGGAATTGTGTCATCTAGGCTATGTATTAAATACAATTTACCTGTTGTTTTAATATCTCTTCATGAAGGACTTGGAAAAGCATCTTCTAGAAGTATACAAGGAATTAATGTTTTTAATATCTTTAAAGATATGTCCTCTCTCTTAATTCGCTTTGGTGGCCATGATTTAGCCGCAGGATTTATTGCTAAAGAATCTAATTTAAAAGAGATTGAAAAATTTTTTCTTTCATCTATGGAAAAAACTGATATAATTAAAGATGAAAAATCATTAAAAATTGATATGGAACTTCCTTTAGAACTAATAACAGAAAAAACGCTTAGAGATATTGAGTTATTGTCTCCCTTTGGTGGAAATAATAATTCTCCAGTCTTTACTGATAAAAACCTTATATTTGAAAATATCAAAAAATTTGGTGTTGACAATAAGCATTTTTGTGGTAATATTGTTAAGCATAAAAAGAAATATTCTGTAGTTGGTTTTGACATGTCAAAACATATAAATGATAGTGGATATTTGGTTCAAAAATTTGACATTGCCTACTATCCTGAAAAAAATCACCATAAAGGTGAAGAAAGTATTCAAATAAAGATAAAAGATATTAGAGTTATAGATGAGTTTTATAATCTTTTTTCAACTTAAAACAAGCTATTATAATAACTAATTTTTAGTTTTTAAAATAAATATAAAAAATTTAGGAGGAAATTAATGAAACATTTAGTAACAAGAAAAGAAAATTCTGCAGTTGAAATAATTATAACTTTAACTAAAGAAGAGTTAACACCAATCAAATCAGGTATTTTAAAAGAATTAGCTAAAAAGGTAGAAGTTCCTGGTTTTAGAAAAGGACATGCTCCTCTTGATAAAGTTGAAGCTAACTTTGCTGATGCTGTTAGAGAAGAATTAACTGAAACTGTTTTAAAAGCTCACTATGAAGAAGTTCTAAAAGCTGAAAACGTTAATCCAGTAAGTTACATCTACAATGTTAAAACTGAAAATACAAATGGTGATTTTCAATTAACTTTTATGCTTGATGAGTATCCAACAGTAACTTTAGGAACTTATAAAGGCTTAGAAGTTGAAAAAAGAACTTTTGAGTTTAAAGAAGAGGCTTTAACTCGTGAAATAGATGCTTTAGTTGCTAGTAAAACTACTTTAGTTGATGCTGAAGCTGGTTATAAAGCTGTAATGGGAGATACTGTTAACCTTGCTTTTGATGGTTCTATTGACGGTGTTCCTTTTGATGGTGGAAAAGCTGATTCACATGATTTAAAATTAGGAAGTAAAATGTTTATTGACAATTTTGAAGAGCAAATAGTTGGATATGTAATTGGGCAAGAAGGAGAAGTTAACGTTACTTTCCCTACTGAATACAATCACAAACCTTTAGCAGGAAAAGCAGCAATATTTAAAATTAAAATAAATGCTATTAAAAAAACTGTTAAACCTGAACTTAATGATGAATTAGCTAAGGAATTAGGATTTGAATCTGTTGCAGATTTAACTGCTAAGAAAAAAGAAGACGTTATTAAAAAAGAAGAAATGGCTATTGAAAATGAAGTTATAGGGAAACTAATGGCTAAAATCTCTGAGTCATCAAAAGTTGAAATTCCTCATTCTATGATTATGAGAGAAGTAGAAAATAAAGTAAAAGAAATGGAGCAACACTTATCTATGCAAGGTGCTAACATGGAAATGTATCTTAAAATGATGGGGAAAACAATGGAGCAAATGACTAAAGAAATGATGCCAATGTCTGCTTCTAAAGTAAAAGCTGACATTATTCTTGAAGATATTGCTAAAAAAGAAAATTTAGTAATTACTGAAGAAGAAATGACAACTAAAATGGTTGAAATTGCTAAAATGTATGGAATGGACCTTCCTAAGCTTGAAGCAGAACTAAAGAAAAATAATAATTTAGAGAACTTTAAAGCTAATTTAAATGTAGATATTACTTTGGAAAAAGCTATTCAATTTTTACTAGCTAATAACTCTAAGTAATTTTAAATATAACTAGGTAGAAAATTTTCTACCTAGTTATACTATTATTTAAATTACTAATAAAATAGCTAACTTATACAGTAATTTTAGCTATTTTATTTAAAATTTAATTGAAATTAGGAGGGAAAAATATCATGTATAATCCTACAGTTATAGAAAATACTGGCAAAGGTGAAAGAGTCTATGATATCTATTCTAGGCTATTAAAAGATAGAATAATTTTTTTAGGAACAGAAATAAATGACCAAGTTGCTAATGCTATTGTTGCCCAACTTTTATTCTTAGAAGCTGAAAATCCAGAAAAAGATATAATAATGTATATTAATAGCCCAGGAGGAGTTATTAGTTCAGGAATGGCTATTTTTGATACTATGAATTATATCAAACCTGATATTCAAACAGTTTGTATTGGTCAAGCTGCTAGTATGGGAGCATTTTTACTTTCAGCTGGAACTAAGGGTAAAAGATATGCTCTTGAAAATGCAAGAATAATGATTCATCAACCATTAGGTGGGGCCCGTGGTCAAGCTAGTGATATAGAGATTCAAGCTCGTGAAATTTTAAGATTAAAAGATTCATTAGCTGAAATTATGGCTAAAAATACTGGACAAACAGTGAAAAAAATTCACAAAGATACTGAAAGAGATAACTTTATGTCTGCTGAAGAAGCTGTTACATACGGTCTTATTGACAAAGTTTTTGTGAGATAAGGAGATAATAAATGTCTAAAACAACAAAATTAAAAACATGTTCATTTTGTGGAAAAAATGAAACACAAGTTGAAAAATTAATTACTGGAAATGGTGGTATAGCTATTTGCGATATCTGTGTTGAAAGTTGTTTTGAATTAATGGGATTAGAAGAACATTATGAATTTAATGAATCAGGAATCACTGACACTAAAATTTCTCTTCCAGCTTTAAACTTTAAACTTCTTACTCCTAAAGAAATAAAGGAGAAGTTAGACCAATATGTTATTGGTCAGGATGAGCCTAAAAAAGTTTTATCTGTAGCTGTGTACAATCACTATAAGAGACTTCAACATAACGAACTACATAAAAATTCAGAGGCAGAAGTAGAGATTCAAAAATCTAATGTTCTTCTTGCAGGACCTACTGGTTCTGGAAAAACTCTTTTGGCACAAACTTTAGCTAAAATATTAAATGTTCCTTTTGCCATTGCTGATGCTACAACTTTAACTGAAGCTGGTTATGTTGGTGATGATGTGGAAAATGTTCTTGTTAGACTTTTACAAGCAGCTAACTATGATGTTGCTGCTACTGAAAGAGGAATTATCTATATTGACGAAATTGATAAAATAGCCAGAAAATCAGAAAATACATCTATAACTCGTGATGTTTCAGGTGAAGGTGTTCAACAAGCTCTTCTTAAAATTGTTGAGGGTACTAAAGCTACAGTTCCACCTCAAGGTGGAAGAAAACATCCTAACCAAGAACTTATAGAAATAAACACTACAAATATTTTATTCATTGTAGGTGGAGCTTTTGAAGGACTTGAAAAACTTATTCAATCAAGAACTAATAAAAAAGTACTAGGATTTGGTTCTGAATCCCATAAAAAAGAATTTGAAAATGAAAATAATATTTTTAAAAATATTCTTCCTGAAGATTTAGTAAGAAATGGTCTTATACCTGAACTTGTAGGTAGATTGCCTATTATTACAACTCTTGAGAAATTAAATGAAGAAGCCCTTATAAAGATACTTACTGAACCTAAAAACTCAATTGTTAAGCAGTACACTAAATATCTTGAAATGGACGATGTTTGTTTAGAGTTTGAAGAATTGGCCCTAAAAAAGATTGCTCAACTTGCTATAAAAAGAAAAATAGGTGCAAGGGGATTACGAGCAATTCTTGAAAATATAATGCTTGATGTTATGTATTCAGTTCCATCTGATAAAAAAATCAAATCAATTACAATAACAGAGGAATCTATAACAGATAGCAGTAAAGTTATTTTAAAAAAAGGAAAGGTATAAAATATGACACAATTGCCATTTATCCCAACTAGAGATATGGTTGTTTTCCCTGGTGTTGTTACTCCTCTTTATGTAGGAAGAACTCTTAGTGTTTCCACTTTGGAAAAATCAATCTCGACTAAAAGTAAAATGTTACTTGGAATGCAAAAAGACCCTTTTGATGAAAATCCTAGCTTAGAATCTGGAATTCATCCTATTGGTGTTCTTGTTAATGTTTTACAAGTAGTTAAAATGCCAAATAATAATATTAAAGTTTTAGTAGAAGCAGAAGAAAGAGTTACTATATCTAAAATAAAAGTTCTAGATAACGAATACACTGCTACTTATAAAATATTTAAAACTCCTAAAACAAAAGAAAAAGAAATTGAAGCTCTCTTTAGAAAAATATTAAAACTTTTTGAAGTATATATTAATTCTGGAGTTAAGGTTTCAGGAGAAATTTTAACAACTTTAAAAGCAATAAAAGATATAGATAATGCTTTTAATATAATTTCATCTAATCTCTTTATCTCTTCAGATGAGAAGCAAAAACTTCTTTCAACTGTTAATTTAGAACTTAGAGGTTTTCTTCTTCTTGATTTAATTTCTAGAGAGATTGAAATCACAACTTTAGAAAAATCTCTAGATGATAAAGTTAAAGATAAAATGAATCAAGCTCAAAAAAATTACTACTTAAAAGAAAAAATAGTAGCTATTAAAGAAGAACTTGGTGAAACTAATGAAGATGATATTCAAGAATTAGAAGTTCTTATAAAAAAAGCTAAACTTCCTAAAAAAGCTCTTCAAAAAGTTCAGGGAGAATTAAAAAAACTTTCTAAAATGCCTGCATATTCAGCTGAATCAAGTGTTTGCAGAAATTATATTGAAACTGTTGTAGAACTTCCTTGGAGCAAAGAATCCAAAGATATTTTAGATATTAAAATAGCTAATGAGATTTTAGAAAAAGACCACTATGGTCTAAAAGATATTAAAGATAGAATTCTTGATTATCTAGCAGTTAAACAGTTAAATCCTAAAATGAAAGGTGGTATCCTTTGTCTTGCAGGACCTCCTGGTGTAGGAAAAACATCTCTTGCTAAATCTGTTGCTGAAGCTATGGGAAGAAAATTTGCAAGAGTTTCTTTAGGTGGAGTTCGAGATGAATCTGAAATCAGAGGTCATAGAAGAACTTATGTAGGTTCTATGACTGGTAGAATTCTAAAAGCTATGAAGGAAGCTGGAACTAAAAATCCTGTTATTCTTTTAGATGAAATTGATAAAATGTCTAATGATTTTAAAGGTGATCCCTCTTCTGCAATGCTTGAGGTTTTAGATCCAGAACAAAATTTTCACTTTGAAGACCACTATTTAGATATGAGTTTTGATCTTTCTAAAGTATTTTTTATAGCTACAGCTAATGATTTAAGAAATATCTCTGGTCCTTTAAGAGATAGAATGGAAATTATTTCTTTATCTTCATATACTGAATTTGAAAAAATGCATATTGCTAAAAACTATTTGATAAATCAATCTAAAGAAGAACATGGTTTAAGTTCTTTTACCATTGATATTTCAGATGAAATTATATTAAAAATTATTGACGAGTATACTAGAGAGGCAGGTGTTAGAAATCTAAAAAGAGAATTTAATACTATGTTTAGAAAAGTAGCCCGTGAAATTATAGAAAAAAAGAAAAAGAAAATAAAAGTTACTGTTGCTAATCTTGAATCATATCTTGGTAAATCAAGATTTAAGCCTGATAAAATGAGAGAAAAAATATATAAACAAGGTGTTGTTAATGGCCTTGCTTGGACATCTGTTGGTGGAATGACCCTTGAAGTTCAAGGTGTTGCTGTAGCTGGTAAAGGAGCTCTTTCTCTTACTGGTACCCTTGGAAACGTTATGAAAGAATCTGCAACAGTCTCCTATACATATGTAAAATCTCATTTAGATGAACTTGGTATTAAAGATATTTCATTCTTTGAAAATAAAGATATACATCTACATTTTCCAGAAGGAGCAACTCCTAAAGATGGACCTTCTGCTGGTATAGCTATTACAACTGCTATTTTATCAGTTATTTCTGGTAGAAAAATTAGACAAGATGTAGCTATGACTGGGGAAATTACTATTACTGGAGAAGTCCTTCCTATTGGTGGAGTAAAGGAAAAAATTATAGGTGGTCATAGAGTTGGAATAAGAACTATAATTCTTCCTGACTCAAATAAAAGCGATATTGATGAAATTCCTAATGAAGTTATGAAAGATATGAAGATACATTTTGTCTCTACATACAAAGAAGTAGAGGACATAGTACTTGAAAAAGTTAATATTAAATCCTCTAAATAAATACAGGAGGTTTTTATGATAATAAAACAAGCTGATTTCGTAAAATCAGCAGTCTATGAGAAAGATTATCCTGAACATCTACAAAAGCTAGAGTTTGCTTTTGTAGGTCGTTCTAATGTTGGAAAATCTTCTTTAATAAATAGTATTACAACTCGTAGAAAGCTTGCTAAAACAAGTAAAACTCCAGGTAGAACTCAACTTATTAACTATTTTTTAATAAATCATGATTTTTATATTGTAGATTTACCTGGATATGGTTTTGCTAAAGTTCCCAAAGCAATGAAAAAAGAATGGGGCGATACAATGAATCGTTATCTTGCTTCACACCGTGGAAAGTTTGTTTTTGTACTTCTTGATATTAGAAGAGTTCCCAGTGAAGAGGATATGGATATGTTAAAGTGGCTTGACCACTATAATGTTCCTTTTAAAATAATTTTTACTAAAATGGATAAAGTTTCTGCTAATGAAAAATTTAAGTGTATGAAAGATATTAGAAAAAAAATTGAGTTTAGAAATGACGACGTTCTATTTCATTCTTCTCTTACAAATAACGGAAAAGAAGATGTTTTAACTTTTATAGAAAATATGCTTTTAGAAGACTATGTAGAACTTGTTTTTCCTGAAGATGAAGAGGAAACTTTAGAAATAGATGAATTTGAAGAGAGTTTCCCAAATGAAAATCAAGGAGGAAAATAGATGAGAGAAGAACTCGCAAAAACTTACTCGCCTAATGAAATAGAAGATAAATGGTATAAGTTTTGGGAAGAACAGAAATGTTTTTCAGCAACTTTAGATGAAAATAAACCTAGTTATTCTATAGTTGCTCCGCCCCCAAATGTAACTGGTATTCTTCATATGGGGCATGTTCTTAATAATACCATTCAAGATGCTGTTATTAGATACAAAAGAATGAGTGGATTTAACACTTTATGGATGCCTGGAACTGACCATGCAGGTATTGCTACACAAAATATGGTTGAAAGAAAACTTGCTAAGGACGGATTAAAAAAAGAAGACTTAGGAAGAGAGAAATTTGTTGAAGAAGTTTGGGATTGGAAAAATCAGTACGGTAATATAATTACTGGACAGTTAAGAAAATTAGGAGCTTCTTTAGATTGGGACAGAGAAAGATTTACCATGGACGAAGGACTTTCTGATGCTGTTAAAGAAATATTTATTAAACTCTATAATGATAAATTAATTTATAGAGGGGAATATATGGTTAACTGGTGTCCTAGATGTGGAACTGCTCTTGCTGATGACGAAGTTGAACATGAAGATAAACTTGGAAAATTATGGTTTATTAAATATCCGGTGAAAGACAGCGAGGAATTTTTAATTATTGCTACAACTAGACCTGAAACTATGCTTGCTGACTCTGCTGTTGCTGTAAACCCTAGTGATGATAGATTTAAGCATTTAATAGGTAAAACTCTTATTCTTCCCTTAGTTGGAAGAGAAATCCCTATTATTGCTGATGATTATGTTGATATTGAATTTGGAACTGGAGCTTTAAAAATTACACCAGCTCACGACCCTAACGATTTTGCTGTTGGTCAAAGACATAATCTACCAATTCTTAATATGATGACTAAAGAAGGAACGATTGTTTCTGATTATCCTAAGTATGCTGGAATGGATAGATTTGATGCTAGAAAATTAATGATTGAAGATTTAGAAGCCCTTGGGGCAATTGTTCAAATAAAAGATCATAATAATTCTGTAGGTGGATGCTATAGATGTTCTACAGTAATTGAACCTAGAGTTTCTGAACAATGGTTTGTTAAAATGGAACCTTTAGCTAAACAAGCTATAGAGGTAGTTAAAAATCAAGATATTTCCATAACTCCAAAACGTTGGGAGAAAGTTTACTACAATTGGTTAGATGGTATAAAAGACTGGTGTATATCTAGACAAATTTGGTGGGGACATAGAATTCCTGCTTGGTATGGTCCAGATAGAACTATTTTTGTTGGTAGAAATTTAGAAGAGGTTTCTGCACAAGCTTTTAAGCACTATGGAAAACAAGTAGAACTAATTCAAGAAAATGATGTTTTAGATACATGGTTTTCTTCAGCTCTTTGGCCATTTTCAACTTTTGGCTGGCCTGAAAAAACTAAAGAACTTGAGATGTTTTATCCCACTGCTACTTTAGTTACAGGAGCAGATATAATCTTCTTCTGGGTTGCTAGAATGGTTATGTTTGGTCTTTACGAAATGAAAGAAATTCCATTTCATGATGTTTATTTACATGGAATAGTTAGAGATGAGCAAGGTAGAAAAATGTCTAAAACTCTAGGAAATTCTCCTGATGCTTTAAAATTAATAGATGAATACGGTGCTGATGCCATTAGATTTACCATGCTTTATAATACATCACAAGGTCAAGATGTTCATTTTTCTGAAAAGCTTTTAGAAATGGGAAGAAATTTTGCTAATAAAATTTGGAATGTTTCAAGATTTGTTATGATGAATTTAGAAGATTTTGATCCTTCCACTGTGGATAAAACAAAATTACAATATGAGCTTGTTGATAAATGGATTCTTTCTAAATACAATGCTACAGCTAAAGAAGTAGGAGAAAAATTAGATAAATTTCAATTAGATGAAGCTGCAAAATCTATCTATGAATTTTTAAGAGGTGATTTTTGTGATTGGTACGTTGAACTTACGAAGGTTAGACTATATAACAATGAGGAAGTATCACCTGAATCAAAAATCACAGCTCAATATGTTCTATGGGAAATTTTAGAAGGTGGATTAAGACTTTTACATCCATTTATGCCTTTTATTACTGAAGAGATTTGGCAAAAAATAAAAATAGAAGGAAACACTATTATGTTAAGAGATTTCCCTCTTTGCAATAATGAGTTAGTTCTTCCAAATGTAGAAAAATCCTTTGAATATGTTCAAGGTTTAATCTCATCTCTTAGAAATATTAAAGCTGAAGTTGGAATTTCACCAGCTAAAGAAGTTAAAGTTTCTATTAGATCTAAAGATTTAGCAGAACTTGATATAATAAAAACAAATTATCAGTTTATTACTAAGTTAGCTAAGATAGAAGAACTTAAATTTGGAGTTGATATTGAAGTTCCTGAACAAAGTGGATTTAGAGTAAATGGGAATTCTGAAATATTTATGATTCTTACTGGTCTTCTAAATATAGAAGTTGAAACTAAAAAAATTAATGAACAAATTACAAAAATATTAAGTGAAAAAGAAAGAGTAGATAGAAAGCTTTCAGATGAAAAATTTACTTCTAAAGCTCCTGAACATATTCTTGAAAGAGAGAGACGAATTCAAAAAGAATATCAAGATAAACTTGATAAACTTCAAGATAACTTAAAGTCACTTTGTTAATATAAATCCCCCAGAGAAACTCTGGGGGATTTATTATTTAGTAATTATTTAATTTTATCTACTTGTACCAAAGTTACTTTACTCTCAGTAACTGCTTTTTTTATTGCGTCCTTTAAACCTGTGCTCGTATATGTTGCTCCTGCTATGTCATCAACTTCTACTGATTGAGTGTCTAGTACATTTTTTATTATTTTTTTAAATGTTGATTTTGTAAATCTTGATTCAGGATTTTTTATTACTTCTATATTTATAATTTTATTTTCTTCAAAAGAAACTTTTACTTGAATTTCTCCACTAAATCCTTTTCCTGCCCCTGTGTATTCTTTAACTTCTCCAAATACAACTGAAAACGATATCATAAAAATTGTTGTTAACTTTAATAAATTATTTTTT
>JBOFOQ010000034.1:0-42144 GCA_051659505.1 Fusobacteriaceae bacterium | reverse complement strand
CAGATTTAAAAGTAAAACCAAAACAGTTAGAGCAAAGAGGTGGACAATACTATTCTGATGCTGCTTGTGAATTAATCAATTCTATTTACAATGACAAAGGAACTGTTATAGTTGTATCAACTAAAAATGAAAATGGATTGATAGATTGTTTGCCAGAAGGATGTGCTGTTGAAGTTTCAGCTAGAATATATAAAGATGGCGTAAAACCATTCGCTCAAGAACCTATGCCTTTAGAAGCTAGAGGAATTTTACAACTTATGAAAAACTTTGAGCAGTTAACAATAGAAGCTGCAGTAACAGGAAACTATGGAAAAGCATTGCAAGCACTAACAATCAATCCATTGGTTCAGAGTGGAGCGGTAGCTAGAACAATTTTAAATGAAATAATAAGAGAAAATTGGGATTATTTACCAAAATTCCATAACTCAATTGAAAGATATAAATACTAAGAAGAAAGAGAGGTTTGACCTCTCTTTTTTTTTGAAAATTAATACTTTCCCTAAATTTTCATTACATTTAGGAACTAGTATTCAGCTAATCTAAAGAGTATATCTTGTGTTTTTACCTGTTCCTATTCTTCTGATAGTTTCAGATTCTATCATTATTTTCAAAATTTCGGAAATACGAGTTTTCCCAAGATTAAGTAATTTTTGAGCCTCACTTGTGGACATTTGATTATTTTTTCTTAAATATTCTTTTATTTCATATTGGTAGGAAACAATATCCGTCCGTTCGCTTTTATTTCTATAGAAAATAACACTGAAAAAATCTCCCCTTTCAGAAATTAAAGGTTCTTTTAAATTCAGAGCAAGGCATTGTTTTTTTATTTTAATAAGACCAGTTCCCCATTGTTCAACGTATCCAAGTTCTCGAAAAATTCGAGTAATTGATTTATTTCTAGCTTCAGATCTCCCAGTAAAGGCTTCGTCTAAAACATCTTCAAATATTGCAACTTTTAAGTTTCTCCCTCTATTTGAGTAATCTCTATGTATTATAGAATTTATAATGGCTTCTCTTATTGATTCAAGAGGTAGTCCGGAAAATTCTTTTTTATCAATAAAAATTTCAGGAGTATTTCCTTTAAAATTAGCACATTGCGTTTCAACATGATCATGTAGCCTAAGAATAATAGATAATGCTCTTGTTGGATAAATTTTTCCAGACTCTTCTTTTACTAGTTTAAGTCCTTTCATTTTTGAAATATTAAAACTTTTTCCAATGTTTTTAAATTTATTTTCTAGAACAGAAATATCAATATCTTTAAAATCTACAGTATAGTCTATTTCTTCATCATAGCATAAACCCATATTTTGTCGCTTTAGTTCTTGAATATTTTCCAAACTAGCTTTTCTATTAGTTGCTCCAATTCTTAAATAGACTCCATTTTCTATTCCTTCATTTTTAATAAAATATGGTTTAGTACTTCCACGATAAATTTCTATGACAAGGATTATTTTATTAACTCATCAATTGATATATGTGGGTTTTTATATCTTAAATTATTTTCACTTTTCTTTCCGCAAGTTATAGCAATGGAAGGACATAAATTAACACAAGCTAAGCAATCCTCACAACTATTATTCCACATAGGAAGACCATCTTTTAAGTGAATATTATTAACAGGACACACTTGCTCACAAATTTTACAACTAGTACATTTATCTTTTTTTACTATAAAGTTTTTGTGAACTGTATTTAATCCTAATCTCCAGAATTTATATATTCCCAGAAAAATAAAATAGAGTAATGTAGTTTTATCGTGATTTATTTCTTTATTGTTTATCTTGTTAGTTATATCTTTTATTTTAGAACTAGATAATTCTATATCTTTAATAGCAGCAGCCTCTGACAAAGGTTTGAAAAGTTTCAAGTAATTGTCTGGCATATGACAATATTCAGAATAATTTAATTTAGTATTTTTATTTTTTAGTATTTTATTAATTTGATGAAATGGTATTCCATAACCACTCCCACCACAAGTTGCTATGGCAAAAATATATGAAATATCTCCTACTTGAATATTTTCAAGAAACTCTTGAACTATTTTAGGGATTCCCATTGCATAAATAGGAAATAATATTCCAACTTCACCTTCTAATTTGATATTTTTATTAATAACATGAGCTATATTAATCAAATCATAAGAGCAATTATCTTTTAAATGTTTTGCTAAATAAAGAGTGTTTCCTGTTCCAGAAAAGTAATATATTGTCTTCATTTTTTTTATTCATCTCCCCTTTTTTATTTAACAGTGTTATCATTAAATTATTATAACATATAATAAAAAAATATGTCTCTAAATATGGATAAAGGTTACTTTAAAAAGTACTAAAGAACAAAGAGTATTCTTCAAAAAAAAAAGCAATTCAATTTGAAGCTTAGTAATAATGGTGTGAATTAGAAGGTTAAAATTATATTAAAAACTAGTGCCTTGAATGAATTGCCTTGAATGAATTGCCTTGAATGAATTAGTTTTTTGAAAATTTGGGACAATTAAACTTGCAATTTATAACACACTATCAGAAGAGGAAAAAATACTGGAATTATGATGATATTGTGCTATAATTAAATATATCTCCCAGAAAAAGGAATTCTATGGGATTGAGACTACCCCAATATTGAAGGGGACTAAAACTTTAAATTTATTATAATATTTTAGGAGGAGTAAATGTATCAATTTGAAGGAAAACATATTTTAGCTGAATTTTATGGTGTGCCCACCTTTTACCTAAATAATTCTAAAAATTTTATCAAAGTCTTTAATGAGGGAATAATGATTGATAATTTATCAAATTTAGGAACTATTCACAAAAACTTTACTCCACAAGGATTACCTATTTTAATTTTGCTATCAGAATCGCATATTTCAATACATACTTATCCTGAACACAACTCTTTTTTTATGGATATTTTTACTTGTGGAAATAAAGATCCCTCAATTGTATTAAATCATCTAAAGAAATCAATAGAATTTAAAACTTATAGTTCTAAAATTATTAAAAGAGGTAATTATGAAAACGTTTTATAATACTGAATCTTTATCTTGGAAATTGTTAATTATAGAAAGTTTTATTTTTTTTAATAATTTTTTATTAATTCCAATTATAGTTATCTTTTTTAATAATCAATTAAATTTTTCTGCTTTTCAAATAGGTTTTTTAATTGCTTTACCGTCAATTATTTCTTCTTTTTTAAGTCGTTATAGCCATTTATTGTGTCAAAAAATAGGAATATACAAAACTTTAGTCATAAGTTTATTTCTAGATGCTCTTTTTATAAGTTTTTTAATTTTTTTCTCCAATTATTATTTTATTTTAATAGGAGCTTTTATACAAGGCATAGGAAAATGTTTATGGGAACCTACTTATAAAACACTATATTTACAATCATTAAAAGATAAAAACAATACAAAAATTCTATTTAAAATAAGATATATATTTATTTGTGTAACTGCCATTTTTGCTCCTATTTTATCTACCTTTATTTATTCTTTTTTTGTAGATATTATTTTTATTTTGATAATTATCAATATTTTAATTTGTTTTTTTTTCCTCCGTTTCTCAAAATTTTTATTAGAAACTGTAAACAATTATCCAGAAAAAAAAACAGAGAAAAAACCATTAAACAAAAAATTTATTTTTTTTTATTTAGTAGGGAGTATCTTAATTTTAACTGTTTTTTCTCAATTTGAATCTACATTTTCATTGACAATTGTGAACAAAGTTGAAAACCCTGTATTTATTTTCACTTATTTGCTGATTTTAAATTCAATATTTGGTATTATTTTTCAAATTATTGGTCTTTCTGTTTTTAAGCACATGTCAACGATAAAACAGATTCTTTTAGGAAGTTTGTTTTTTGCTATTAGTTTTTTTGGTTTTTCTTTAGAAATAATAAATATTTATTATTTTACAATTGTTATACTATTTTTTACAGTTGCAGAAACTATTTTATTACCCAATTTAGATATTCTTATAAGTGAAATATCAAATGAAGAAAACAGGAATTATCTTTTTGGTGTAGCTGAATTTAAAAAAATAGGATTTATTTTAGGACCTTTATTATCTTCCGCCTTTATTGAAATATTTAACCCTCATAGAATGTTTTTATATTTTATGATTTTCTCATTGTTATCATTTTTTGCTTTTTATATTATTAAACGAATAAAATTATAAATATTAATAATCTACTCAAATTCTATTAGATGTAGTATACGGGAATAAACTAGCCATTTATTTTTCAATATTTTAAAATATAGTTCGAAGCTCTTATTTCGATTTTAAGATCTTTTTTTATTTTTTTGATATTATACAAAAATTACTTAAGATATCATTAAAATTGATTTTAGAGCTTCTCTAATAGTTGTTATTATAAGTTTTATAAACTTAAATTAGAATTATTAGTTAAAGTTCTATTTATGGTTGTAGCGGAGCCTGTTTTGACTTTTTCATTAAATATATCTTTTGATTTTTATTGATTGAGACTACCCCAATATTGAAGGGGACTAAAACCAAAAAAGAAACTTGTAAGCGTGCACTATAGAATGAGACTACCCTAATACTAAAGAAGTATAATTTATAATTAACAAAATATTAGTTTAAATTAAAACTGTAAATAGAATAATAAAAATTAAAAGTAAAGAGTATCTTTGTTAAGGTGTTTTTTTCTTTTAACAGTTTAATACGAAAATAAAGATTGGAAATGAGTTATAATAAGCAAAGATAATTCTAAAGGATAGAAGGATGGGGAATGTTGGAAAAAAAAGAATTCAAAGAAAAAGTTCAAATTACAAAAAATAATTATATTAATATGAAAAAAAGAATATCCAAAAATAAATGTTTTATAGAGTTTATTCTTATATATTATTCAACATTTTTAATTTTATCATCGATAACAGCAAAATATTTTAATTGTTACAATAGTAATTTAGATTCTTACTTCAATATTGTAATATCTGTGATACTTTTAGTAATTTCACTAGTTAATGCTAATGCTAAATATTCAGAAAGAATAAATAAAATAAAAGAAATAATAGTGAAACTACAAAAATTTGAAGAAAAAAAAATTGATTGTTTAGAAAAAACTAATGAAGAATATTTTGAAATTATAAAAGAAGCAGAAGTAAGAACAGAACAAGATTTCTATCAAACCGCAGAAATAATGAAAAACATACCAGAGTTATCAAAAAAAACTTTAGAAATTTTTTGTACTGTAGAAAATAAAATTGAATTGAAATATAATAAGATTATTTTTTTTATTGTAAAAGGACTGATATATATATATTACCAATAATGATTGTAATAACTTGTGTTTTTTATTAAAATAACATCTTGGGGGTATTATGAAATTAACGAAAGTAGATGGAGTAAATCATTGTAAAGGAATTAGTGAGAATAGTCTACGTGGAGAATTGAAAACTGAAAAAGTCAAAAAAGAATTAAAATCGTGTAGTAAAAGTATGGACACAAAAGAAATAATAGAAACAAGATTTAATGCCCAAATAGAAGGGAGAATTTATAATGAATTTATAAGAAAAAATGGAAATGAAAAATCATATAACTATGAATTAACTAATGTAACTAAAGAAGTTAAAGAAGATAGTGATGTAGCTTCTCTTTTTATGTTGCTCTATGAGTTATACAGTGAAAAAAAAAATGACAAATGGGAAAGTAAAGTATTAGAAATTGATATAAATAGCATAGAAAATCTTAAGAAAGGAAACACAAAAAAATATAAAATTCAGTATAAATTAGATTTAAAAAAAGAACAATGGCTTTGTAGAACAGAAGAGGAATTTAAAAATAAAGAAAAATCATTAACGTTTAGTGATTTATTAAATGATTTAAAAAAAGAATATGAGTCAAAAAATGGAGTTGAAATTAGAAAATTAGCTACTTTTAAAAGATTAAAAGAGAAATTTAAATTATACAAAGAGAAAAAAATATCTAAAACCAAAAAATCAATTAACAATAATATATTAAATTTAGAAATATCTGAAAATGGAATTGTAGCTAGTTCCAAGAAAGAAAAATATTTCCAAGATTTATTAAAAGAAATATTGGGAGATATCTCTGAAAAAAAATTAGAAAATAATTTGAAATTATATTATGGAAAAACAGATGAATTGTTATCTGACATTGAAAATGTTTTTATAGAAGAAATAAAAGATGCTAAAAAAAGAAAAAAAGAGAAAGATATTGATTATAATTGTGATAATGTAAAAGCAAATATTTTGAATTTATTAAGAAACTATTTAAAAAAAGAGTTAAATGAATCTGATATAGGGAAAGAGATTTATAAAAATGAAATAAAAAAATATATTTTAACTATATTATCAAAAAGAAAAAAAAATGCTAAAAAAGAGGAAGACAAAGAAAAAAAAATAATAAATAATAATTTGTATTTTTATTTATTAAAAAAAATGTTTTTTGTAGACAAAGAAAAAAATATTATAGATAAAGAAAAATTTCGAAAAAAAATAGAGGACAACTTTATAAATATTTTTTCAGGACATATTTTAAATCATGGAAAACTAATATATTATTCTCAAGATGGAAGAGCGTTGAAAAATATAAAAAAAATAGGGACGAAAGAGTTAGAGTATATAAAATTAAATGAAAGTTTAGTAAGAAAAATCTCATCTCTTGTTAGTTTTGGTACATACGGAATTTATAATTTACTGAACCATGAAGATTACCAAACAAATTTTGAAGATGTTATATGTAGTGGAGAAGACTTTATAAAAATGATAAATAAAGAATCAAGTTTTTCTTTAAAAATTAATGAGAAAAAACTTAATTATTTTTTTGACTCCTCATTAAAAAATATAGAAGGCGAAAAGTTGTTTAAAAATAAAGAAGAAATTTCAAATTTTGTATCTGAAATTTTAGAATCAATTTATAATGTGAGAAATGGTGTTATTCATTTTAAAGAAATTGATTTCACTGTTCCAGATAATAAGAGTAATATTGTAATTGAGTACTTCGAAGGAATGAAAAAGATGGCACTGGAAAGAATTATAGAAAAATTTGATTCAAATAATTTAGAATATTATTTTACTCAAAAAGATATGGAAAATTATTTTAATAAATATAAATATTCTTTAGTAAAAAATAAAGTTTCTTTTGCTCCAACATTTAAACGAGTAGTATCTAAAGGGGAGAATTTATATAGAGCTGATAATAATAAAAATATGGATTACAAATGGTTTCAATCAAAGGAAAGGTATGGAGAGGCTGAAAAATCTTATATTAGAACTAAGAATTTTTTATTAAGTGAATTATATTATAATAATTTTTTCGAGGATTTTTTATCCGATGAATCTTTATTTTATGAAGGGGTAGAAAAGGCAAAAACTAGAAAATCTAAAACAAAAGAAACTAATAGCATTAAAGAAAAGAGTACAGGTCTCGCTTATAAAGTTATAGAAAAATATGAAAAATCTATCGAAGGAAATAATAAAACTAAAATAGAAGAATATCTTTATAATTTACACAAACTTGAGATGGATAGAATTTCAAATGAAAAGAATGATAAGTTTGAAGGACAAGCTGTAAAAGAAACGGCTAAATTTATTAATGAATATATAGAAGATATTTTTTTAGAAGGATTTATTAACTGGTTAAACAAAAATTATGGTGAAGATGGTAGTTTATTATTAGAACTTAATGAAAATAAATTAAAAGAAAAAATAGAAAAAGCTAAAGAAAAGACAACAACAAAAATAGAAGAAATAATAAAAATACATTTAAAACCAAAACTGGATAAAGAATTATCAAAACTTGTTGGAGATAAAGAAATCTTACGTCTTTATCTATTTTTAAGCATGATTGATAATAAGAAATTAAATGAATTTTCTAATGAAATTGTTAAATTTAGGCAATTTTATAAGAAAATAAATAAAAATGAAAATTTAGTACCTAAATTTTTAGGGGTAGATGTAGAAACATATTTGTGTTTGTGTGAATTTATATCACTAACAAGAGAGAGATTGGATACAACTAAAAAAGAAGAAAAAAATAGTGTTTTATTTGAAAGATTATACGGAACAAACCAAGAAAATGGAATAAAAATATATGATGAGTTATTAGAAAAATTTATAGATAAAGATGCTATAGAGAATAGTAAAAGAACAAAAGAACTATATTATCAATCAGACAAAGCAACTCCAATACTATATTCAACATTAGAAGAAACAAGAAAATTTTCAACACAAGATTTTATCGTTAAATCTCTAGAGTCAGGAAAAATACCATTTAAATATTCAAAAAAAAATGATGATGAATTTTTTAAATTAGAAGAAAAAATAAAAGAAACTCAAAAAAATAAAGCAGAGTTCCATGATAACTGGAAAAACCGGAAAAAACAAACTTCTGAAAATTCAGATTCCAAAGAAGCTTATGATAAGTTTATAAAAAATATGGAATCAGTAAGAAAATACAATTATCTTAAAAATAAGCAGAGTTTACAAAATATTTATGAGTTTCATAAAATAATTGTAGAGTTACAATCTCGAAATATGGCTTATATAAATAAGTATGAAAGAGATTTCAAATTTTTAATGTTAGCTATCAAAGAAAATGTAAAGGAAGAAAATGAAGAGTTAAAGAAAGATATTGATGACTTTTTAGCCGTGGAAACTAATGGAAAGAAACAAATGTTTTCTGTAGGAAATTATGAAACAAAAATAGAAAAAAAACATCAGGATTTAGATAGAAACTTAATTAGAAAAATATTTTGTCCAAGTATAAAAAATGAAGAGTCTTCTGATGAAGAAAGAATAAGAAACTATATAGCACATTTTGGTCATTTTACAGATTCTCCTTATGGTGATTTGAGATCAAAAATTAGTTTTATCGAACAAATGAATTTATTGATAAAATTATTCTCATATGATAAAAAAACAAAAAATCATATAAACAAATCAATGAAAATTATATTAGAAAAATATGGCATGAAAATTCAGTTTAAAAGAACAAAGGAGACAGAACAGGCAGATAATCCTATTTACAAAATAGATGGAGAGATAAAAAGTTTGAAAGGAAGAGTTCTAGGAAAAAAAAATATTCTAGAGATTCATGAAGAAGAATTTCCAAAACTTATCCAGACAATTCTGGAGTATAAAAGATGATTATAAAAGTATCAGAAGGGGACAAAATTAGTATAAGTAACAACAAACTAATAATTCTAAATAATATAGATTCAGAGGGTGAATTATTAGAAATAGAAGAAAAAAGAGGAATATCGTTAAAGGATATTAGGTTAATTATAATAGAAAATGTATATTCCTCAATTACAATAAAAACACTATTAGAGTTAAGCAATAATAAAATCCACACTATTATATGTAATGAGAAATATCAACCTCAACTTCAAGTTTTCGATTTATATTCTAATTATAAAGTTACAGAAAGAATTTATGAGCAAAAAGATTGGAGTGTAGAAAGAAAACAAAGTTGTTTTCAGCAAATTATATACAATAAAATAAAGAATCAAAAAGAATTGTTATATTTTATAGAGGAGTATGATGGTGTTGATTATTTAAGTGAAATGTTAGAAAAGATAGAAAAAGGAAGTTTAACAACAGAATTAAAATCAATTGAAGGAGTTAGTGCAAGAATATATTTTCAAAGAGTCTTTGGAGAAAAATTTAGAAGATTTAATAATGATGTTGACAATGCGGCTTTAAACTATGGTTACACTTTAGTGAGAACACTAGTTGCTAAAATACTAATTTCTAAAGGCTTACATCCTGCTTTAGGTATAGAGCACAAAAGTATGTTTAATAATTTTAATTTAGCAGATGACATTATAGAAATTTTTAGACCTATTGTAGACTATGTAGTTTGGAGTAATTTAGAAAAATATGAAGACTTATCCAAGGAATATAGAAATACAATTTTAAAGATATTATTTCAAAATATAAAATATAAAGATTCTTTTAATGACCTTGATTATGTAATAGAAAAATTTGTAGATAATATAATTTCATATATGAATGAAAAAACAGAAGAAATAGAATTTCCGCAGTTGGTGATAGAAGATTATGATTACTAATCCAAGTTTTATAGGGATGATTATTTATGATATATCCGTTCAAAATAATAAAATGAGACGAGAGTATACAACTTTTAGAAATAAATTATTAAGAAAAGGGTATTATCAAATTCAAGAATCAGTTTATGTTTGTAAATTCAAATATAAAACAACAGCTAATTTACATTTGAAGGAATTAAAGAGAATTGCACCAAAAGAATCGAATATAAGAATGATAACATTAACAAAAGCTCAGTTTAATCTTATGGAAACCATATCAGGGGAGAAAAGTTTTAATGAAAAAATACTAAGTGAAGAGAAAATAATATTGGAATTATGATGATATTGTGCTATAATTAAATATATCTCCCAGAAAAAGGAATTCTATGGGATTGAGACTACCCCAATATTGAAGGGGACTAAAACTGGTTCTATTTATCAATGTAGTAAATCTAGAGATTGAGACTACCCCAATATTGAAGGGGACTAAAACCCTTTTCTATATCATCAGACGTCATATAATCGATTGAGACTACCCCAATATTGAAGGGGACTAAAACTGTAAGAAATGTCCTATTCTAGATATATACCGATTGAGACTACCCCAATATTGAAGGGGACTAAAACTTTCAAAAACTACTACAGCCATTAATCCCATAGGATTGAGACTACCCCAATATTGAAGGGGACTAAAACTAATAAATCCCCAAAATTTACAGGGTTTTTAGATTGAGACTACCCCAATATTGAATAAACTAAAAATTGGTATAATAAAGCAAAAATATTAGTAAAAAATATCGCAGAGTTAATAAGCGATATTTTTTTTATTTCCAAAATTTGTATTAAAAAACATAAAAGTGTTTGACATTATAAAAAAATAAGTTATAATAAGTACAAGAATCTTATTTTCAAAAAAATGAAAACAAGGAAAAAGAGGGAATTATGAAAAGTAGAACTGGAAAATTGCAACAAGCTATAGTTGGATTAGCAAAGGATATTTTAAGTAGAGAAAAACATGATAATTTAGACACAATAAAAAATTATTCAGAAAATCTAGAGATATCTTTAGGAACGATACAAAAAGCTTTAAAAGAACTAACAGAGGAAAAATTAGTAGATTTAAAGAAAAAAGGTAAGTATGGAACTGTAATTGAAAATGTAGATTATAAAAACTTATTAAAAGTCCTAAACACAAATTATCTTTTATGTGTTATGCCAGAGACTTATTCCAAGAGATATAAAAAAATAATGGACAATATTTCAAAGAGTTTAAAAATACCTATACCACTATATTTTTCTCATATGAGAGGTGGAGATGTAAGGTTAAAACTTATTGAAGAGGGAGTTTATCATTTTGGTATTGTTTCTAAACTCGCTGCTCAAAATGCTATTGATTCAGGAATTAAATTGGAAATTATAGAAGAGTTTGGGTTGAGAACTTACGTGACTAAGCATGTTATTTTAAAAAGAAAAAATTGTACAGTGCTTAAAGTAGGAAAAGACTTAGAATCTAATGACCATATTTTTTTAACAAATTCTAATTTTCAAAAAAATGAAAATATAAAAATGGTAAATATTAAATATTCAGAAGTTATTGAAAATCTAATTGAAAAAAAAATAGATGCTGCTATTTGGAATTATGATGATGTTTTAGATAAACTTATACATTTGAAAAAACATGGAATAGTTATGGAAGAGTTAAATGAAAATGAGAAAAATCTATTAGCTACAGAATCAGTAATAGTAGTGAGAAAAGATAATGAAATTATAAAAAAAATATTTAAAAAATTTTTTGATAAAAAAAAAATTAAACTTATAAATTAATAAAAAAAATATGGAGGGAGAATGAACTTACACACGAGGCTAGAGATATTAAATAATTCAGGAGCAATAACTAATTGTACAAAAGAAGTAATGGTAAATGTTATTCAAATGTTTAATGAAAAACATGGAATTGAACTTACTGAAGATAACGGAGCAATGATGGTTACGCACTTATCCATGGCTATAATGAGAGTTAAAAATAATGAACCAGTAAAAGCTATAGATGAAGAGATATTCAAAGAGATTTTAGAAAGTTCGTATATTGAAAAAGCCAATCATATTTATAAAGATTTAATAGAAGTTTTAGATGTTATTTTACCAGAAAGTGAAAAGAAATATATGTTAGTAAATATTTGTGTTATTTTAGAAAAATAAAATAAAAGGGAGAATATAAAAGATGAAAAGAATAGTAATCGGTGGGCAAATTGATAAGGAAAGATTAGCACAAACTGTAAGAGAGATTTGTGGAGATAAAGTTATAGTAACTGTAAAAACAGATATTGAAGCAGCTATGGATGTAAAAACTAATGTGGCAGATTATTATTTAGGTGCTTGTAATACTGGAGGTGGAGGAGCTCTAGCCATGGCTATTGCACTTTTAGGAGCAAATCAGTGTGTTACAGTTTCTATGCCAGGAAATATAAAAAATGATGATGAGATAAGAGCTGAATTTGCCGCTGGGAAAAAAGCTTTTGGATTTACAGCTCAACACATAGACATAGTTGTACCAGTTATATTAGCAGAGATTTTAAAGTAGGGGGAAAAAATGAATTATATAGTAGCAATATTATTAGGGAGTATAGCAGCACTTTTAGCAAATAGAGGAGTAGCAATATTTAATGACGGATTAAGACCTATTGTTCCTGAGTTTTTAGAAGGAAGAATGAATAGAAAATCTTTAGCAGCTACAAGCTTTGCTTTAAGTTTTGGTCTAGTTGTTGGATACGGAATACCTTTTTCCCTTACAACACATATAATTTTGATTCATAGTATCCTTTTAGGAACGGATATAATTGGCTCATCTTTTAGTTTTGACAAAAAAGGTGCGATATTTTCAACTGTGGTTGGTGGACTTTATGGTCTACTAATAACTCTTGGTTTAAAAATTGTTGTGGAACTCTTTGCTAAATTACCTGTGAATTTTTTACCATCTCTTGGAAAAGTTGGAGCACCAATTATAGTCGCTTTTGCTGCTTTCCCAGCTTTAGTGGTAGCTTATCAATACGGGTTTAAAAAAGGAACTACAACTTTTGCTCTTACTATAGTTGTTAGACAATTTGTTCAAAAATATGGAACATTTATGTTTGATGGAAATAAAGTAATATTAAATTCAGATGGAATGGCTCTACTTGTTGCCATGGTAATTATGATAACATTTGCTATGAGAGAGAAAGCTGCTAGTGATGCACCTGGATCCAACACTATGTTACTTAATATTTTTGCTACTAGAGTAGAAAAAATAAAGAAAAATATATTAGGTTTAGCTCTTATGGGAGGAATAATTTCCTCTGCTATAAGTTTGCATTTAGTTGCTGGAGACCCAATATCTTTAAATCTTTTAGCTGATGGAAAAATATCAGAAGCTGGTCTTGCAGCTCTTGCTAGAGCAATAGGTTTTGTTCCATTAGTTGCGACAACTGCTATAGCAACTGGAGTCTATGCCCCAGCAGGAATGACTTTTGTTTTTGCAATTGGAATTTTTATTAAGAATCCTTTTGTGGCTTTTATTGCTGGAGCAGCATCTATATGCTTTGAGATATACGCTCTTGGTGCTATAGCTAAATTCTTAGATAAATTCCCTGGTGTAAAAGGGTGTGGAGATCAAATTAGGACTGCTATGACTAAAGTGTTAGAAGTTTCTCTCCTTGTTGGTGGAATGATAGCAGCAGATACTATGGCTCCAGGCTTGGGATATCTTTTTGTAGCTGGAGTTTATATATTAAATAAAACTGCGAAAAAACCACTTGTAGATATGGCAGTAGGACCAGTAGCTGCTATTTTATTTGGAATTTTACTAAATATATTCTCAATTTTAGGATTGTATAGTGTATGATTAAAGATATAACATATATGCATGAACATGTAATAATAGATTTGTCCAAGGAAAAAAACAATATAGATTGTAAACTAGATATATTTGAGGCAACAAGAGATGAATTTTTAAGATTAAAAGAACTTGGAGTAACACGAATTGTAGATGTTACTAATGTTGGAATTGGTAGAGATGTGGATTATGTTATGAGAATGGAAGAGGTTACAGGACTAGAAATACATATGTCCACTGGATACTATAAAGAACCATTTTTACCAAAAGAGGTAAAAGATCTGACTGTGGAAGAGCTAGCTGAAAAAATGATATCTGACATTAAAGTTGGAATAGATGGCAGAAAAAAATGTGCATCATTTATAGGAGAAATAGGTACAGGTTTTGAAGTCATAACAGAACTTGAAAAAAAAGTATTTCATGCTGCGGCAATAGCTCAAAAATCTACAGGAGTTTTTATAACAACTCATACAAGTCTAGGTACATTAGGCCATGAACAATTAGATTTTTTGGAAAAATTAGATGTAAATTTAAGCAAAGTTATTTTAGGGCACACTTCATTAGCTAATGATTTAGACTATATAAAATCACTTCTTAAAAGGGGAGTATATATAGAATTTGATACTATTGGAAAAAATAGTTATCTTCCTGATGAAGTGAGAGCTCAGTTTATAAAAGAACTTTGTGACGAGGGTTGGAGCGAAAAATTAATATTGTCTGTTGACCTTACAAGAAGGTCTCATTTGAAAATTAATGGTGGAATTGGCTATGCTTATCTAATTGAAACTTTTGTTCCTTTATTAAGACAAATAGGTGTACAGGAAATATGCATAAAAAAAATATTAGTAGAAAATCCTAAAGTAATTTTAGGAATGAAGGGGAAATAAATGAAAACGTATCCATTAGAGTCAATAGGAATAGACGGGGCAAAAGAAAAACAGTTTAAATTAATAGATATAATAACAAAATATTTTCAAGGTCACGAAATTTTAACTAGGGGAGACCTTGGAGTAGTACAGGGATTAAATAAACCTCTAACTACAGAAAAAGTTGAAAAAGTCATAGCAGAGTTTTTTGGTGCTGAAGCATCAACTCTTGTACGAGGCTCTGGAACAGGAGCTATAAAGTGGGGACTGTATAGTATTTTAAAGGAAAAAAATAGCAGAAAAGTTCTCGTACATAAAGCAGCAGTTTATCCCACAACAGATGTTTCTTTTCAAATGATGAAAGTAGAAAAAATAGAAGCTGACTTTAACAATTTAGAAGAATTAAAAGAGGTATTAAAAAATAATATTTGTGATGCTGCTTTAATACAATATACACGTCAAAAGATAGATGATTCATATGATATAGCAACAGTTATTAATGAAATTAAAAAATATAATATTCCAATAATTACAGATGATAACTATGCTGTTATGAAAGTAAATAGAATTGGAAGTGAGTTAGGAGCTACTCTTTCGGCATTTTCAACATTTAAGTTACTAGGACCTGAGGGAATAGGATGTGTAGTTGGAAAAAAAGAATTTATAGAAAAAATAGTTAAAAGTAATTATTCTGGTGGAGGACAAGTTCAAGGTCATGAATCACTAGATGTTTTAAAAGGCTTAGTCTATGCTCCAGTATCATTAGCTATTCAAGGGGAAGTAAATGATAAACTATATACTATATTTAATAGTGGAGAAATAGAATTTATAAAAGCAGCCTACCTTGTAAATGCACAGTCTAAAGTAATTGTTGTGGAATTAAAGGAAAATATAGCAAAAGAGATGTTAATTCATGCTGAAAAATTAGGAGCTCTACCAAATCCTGTAGGAGCAGAGTCAAAATATGAGTTTTCTCCACTTTTTTATAGAGTTTCTGGAACTTTTAGAGCAACAGATTCATCTTTAGAAAAAAGAATGATTAGAATAAATCCCAATAGAGCAGGGGTAGAAACAATAGTTAGAATACTAAAAGAAAGTTATAAAATGGCAAAAGAGGTGAACTAGTTTGTTTTTAGATATTGTACAAAGAAAAAATCCAGAATTAGTAAAGATTGCAATAGAGCTTCATCAAAAGGGAGAAATATTTCCAGATACCTATGTTTTAGATGTAGATGCCATTTTAGAAAATGGAAAATCTCTTTGCAAAAAAGCAAAAAAAAATGGAATAAAACTATATGCTATGACTAAACAATTTGGGAGAGTTCCATATTTAGCTAAAAAACTTATAGATATAGGATTTGACGGAATTGTAACTGTTGATTTTAAAGAAGCTTTAGTTATGATGAATAAGGGAATAAAGCTTGGTAACGTTGGTCATCTAGTTCAAATACCATCTTCTCTTGTTGATAAGGTTGTAGAATATAGTCCTGAGATTATAACAGTTTATTCTTTAGAAAAAATAAAAGAAATAAATTTAGCAGCAAAAAAATATGGTAAAGTTCAAGATATTATGTTAAGGGTTTTAGAAAAAGATAGTGAAATATATTCAGGTCAAAGTGGTGGGTTTTACTTAACTGAGTTAGAGAAAGTGACTAAAGATATTTTGGAATTAAAAAATGTAAGAATTAATGGACTTACATCTTTTCCATGTTTTTTATATAATTATGATAAAAATAAAATTGAAGGGACTAAAAATATTGAGACAATAAAAAAAGCTGAAAAAATATTAAAAGATATAGGAATAATTGTAGAACAACTTAATATGCCATCATCTACATCACTAGAAAATATTGAAGATATAAAACATCATGGTGGAACTCATGGAGAGCCAGGGCATGCCCTTACTGGAACAACTCCTTTTAATAGTAGAAATTTAGATGGAGAGATTCCTGCAATTGTCTATGTATCTGAAATATCTCATAACTTAAATGAAAAATCTTATTCTTATGGAGGCGGTCACTATAGACGTTCAGGAATAAAGAATGTTTTAGTAGGTAAAGAGTTTGAAAAAATGAGATGTCAAGGAATAGAAGCTCCAACTATGGAGAGCATTGATTATTATTTTGAAATATGCGGAAATAGCAAAATTGGAGAAACTGTTATTGGAGCTTTTAGAACACAAATATTTGTGACGAGAAGCAATGTAGTATTAATTGAAGGAGTAAAAAGTAAAACTCCTAAAATTGTAGGTATTTACGATAGTTTAGGAAGAGAGATATAGCTTATGAAAAGATTTGTAGTATTAGTACTGGATAGTTTAGGAATTGGAGAAATGAGAGATGTTAAAGATGTTAGGCCACAAGATATAGGAGCTAATACCTATAGAAGTGTATTAAAAAGTAATCCTGATTTAAAAATACCTAACTTAGAAAAATTAGGGATTGCTAATGCATCAGGGATAGAAAGTGGAAATATAAAATTTTCAAAAGAAGCTGTATATGGAAAATCAAATCTTATGCATTTTTGGTGTGATACTTTTTATGGACACCAAGAACTTATGGGGACATATCCAAAACAACCTAAAGTAGAGCCTTTTTATGAAGTTATAGATGAGGTTGAGAAAGAACTAAAGAAACAAGGCTACTCTGTTGAGCGATTTGGAAAACCGTGTGAGGTACTAGTTGTAAATAAATGTGCCACAGTGGGAGATAATTTAGAAGCTGATTTAGGACAGGTTTACAATATAACAGGAGCACTAGACCTTATAAGTTATGAAAAATTATTAGAAATAGGAAGAGCTGTTAGAAAAGTAGTTAAAGTGCCAAGGGTTATAACTTTTGGTGGAGAAGATATAACTTTAGAAAATATAAAAGAGGCTTATGAGTGTAGATATAAGTCCTTTGGTGGGATAAATGCTCCAAAATCTGGTGTTTATAAAAAAGGCTATCAAGTACAACACATGGGATATGGAGTGGATAGTAAAGTACAGTTGCCAAAAAGAATAGAGGAAGTGGCTAAAACAATATTAATTGGAAAGGTTGCAGATATAGTTGAAAATCCCAAGGGTAAATCCATTTTTATGGTGGATAGCGAAAAAGTTATGGATAAATTAATAGAAGAGATAAAAAATAACAAAATTGCTTTTATTTGTGCGAATATACAGGAAACAGATTTAGCTGGACATCAAGAAGATCCTGTAAGATATGGAAATAGACTTGAAGTTGTAGATAAAAAACTTGGAAAAGTTATAGAATTACTAGAAGCAGAGGATATACTTGTTGTTACTGCAGATCATGGGAATGATCCAAGTATTGGACACGGAAATCACACAAGAGAACAAGTTCCTATTTTAATTTATAAAAAAGGACTAAAGAGACAAAATATAGGAGAAAGAGAGAGTCTTTCAGATATTGGTCAAAGTGTGGCAGAGTATTTTGGAAAGAAATTATTAGATAATGGAAAATCATTTTTAGGAAAATTATAAAGAAAGCAAATATTCAAAATAATTAATTAGCTCTAATTTTTAGAGCTAATTTTAATTTAATATTATGAAAGTATAGAATTGATCAGATTCCTAAAAAAATATTTATTAAACTAGTCGAGAATAATAAATTATTGGATTTAATAAAAAGGTTCAAAAGAAATAAAAAATGAAGACGACAAAGAAGCATAGTGAACTATATGAAAAAAAATACCTGCATTATCAATTATAGAATCTGCAGCCATATTTGTAATGATAAAATTCTGTAAGAATCATTTTGATATTGCAATTAGAACAAATTAAAGGATCTCTTCAAAAATATTGTTTCTTTAGATTTTAAATCATTATACTAAAAAGTAACATTATTATCTTTAAATTCAGTAATTTATTAATATAAAAAAGAAAATAAAACTCTTAAAATCGAGAGAAGAACTTTATTTTCTTTTTTATGTGTGATAGAATAAAATTCAGTAATAAAATTAATGAAGATTTTTATATCTTTATTATACGAGGGGGGGATTGTGAAAAAAATATTATATATATTTATGCTAAATGTGGTTTTTATATTTTGTAATAATGAAAAAATAGATCATTCACAATTACAAGAAATAAATGGAGTTTATAAAGTAGATGGAAAAAAAAGATTCACAGGAACTTCTATAAGTACTTATAGAAGTGGTCTCTTATATATTGAAAGAAATTTTAAATCCGGTAAACTAGATGGCGTACAAAAATTGTATTATGAAAATGGTCAATTAGAGAGTGAAGGAAATTATAAATCCGGTAAAAAAGATGGAGTAGATAAAGATTATTATGAAAATGGTCAATTAAAGAGTGAAGGAAATAATAAATCTGGTCTACTAGATGGCGTAGTTAAAGATTATTATGAAAATGGTCAATTATGGGGAGAAGGAAATTATAAATCCGGTTACCGAAATGGCGTATTTAAAAATTATTATGAAAATGGTCAATTAGAGGTTGAAGTAAATTATAAATCCGGTGAAAAAGATGGCGTAAAAAAAATGTATTCTGAAAATGGTAAATTAGAGAGAGAAGAAAATTATAAATCTAATAAAAAAAATGGCGTACGAAAAATGTATTATAAAAATGGTCAATTAAAGCTTGAAGAAAATTATAAATCAGGTGACCGAAATGGCGTAAAAAAAGAGTATTATCATAGTGGTAAAATAAAGTCTGAAAAATATTATAAATCCGGAAAACAAGATACTAGCGTACGAAAAATCTATTATGAAAAAGATCAATTAGATGTTGAAAGAAATTAGAAATTCGGTAAAACTAGTGAGGAACTAAAAAAAGTATAAGTTCTTAATACAGTGCTTTTAAACATATTATATTAATTTTTATTTATGAATAGTAAAACTTGGAATTTATGCTCTATTATATAAAAGAAATTTAGTGTATAATAAAGGTTATAAATAATAAATATGGAGGTGAACTTAGAGACTAGACTAGAGATATTAAATAATTCAGGAGCAATAACTAATTCTACAAAAGAAGTAATGATAAACGTTATTCAAATGTTTAATGAAAAACATGGGATTGAACTTACTGAAGATAACGGAGCAATGCTAGTTACCCATTTATCTTTGGCTATAATGAGAGTTAAAAATAATGAACCAGTAAAATCAATAGATGAAGAAGTATTTAAAGAGATTTTAGAAAGTATCTACATAAAAAAAGCGAATCAAATTTATGGGGATTTAACAAAAATTTTAGATGTTGTTTTACCAGAAAGCGAAGAGAAGTATATGTTGGCAAATATTTCTGTAGTTTTAGGAAAACAAATAAAAATAGAGGGTTCTCTTTAAAAGAGAAACTCTCTATTTTTATCTTATTTTTAAAATTAAATTGAAAATTATAAATATATGCTATAATATTAGAAAATTAAAGATATTTTTTATAAAAAAAATAGGAGAAAAAAAATGATGAATGGAAAAATTATAAAAGAAGCAATAACATTTGACGATGTACTATTAGTTCCAGCAAAATCAGAAGTACTACCTCATGAGGTAAGTTTAAAAACAAAGTTAACTAAAAATATAACTCTAAATATTCCTCTTTTAAGTGCAGCGATGGACACTGTTACTGAGGGAGACTTAGCTATTGCCATTGCAAGACAAGGTGGAATAGGATTTATTCATAAAAATTTAACTATAATAGATCAAGCCTCTGAAGTGGATAGAGTAAAAAGAAATGAAAGTGGTATGATTAGAAATCCGATTACTCTTACAAAGGACTCTACACTAGGTCAAGCAGAAGAAATAATGAGAAGATACAAAATATCTGGACTTCCTGTTATAGAAAAAGATGGAACTCTTGTGGGAATAATAACTAATAGAGATTTAAAATACCGTAAAGATATGGCTCAATTAGTAAGAGATATTATGACTAAAGAAAAATTAGTAACAGCAGGTGTTGGAATAACTCTAGAAGAAGCAAAAGATATTCTTTTGGAAAACAGAATAGAAAAATTACCTATTGTCGATGAAAATAGGCATTTAAAAGGACTTATCACAATTAAAGATATAGATAATTTAGTAGAGTATCCTAATGCGTGTAAAGATTCACACGGAAGATTAAGAGTGGGAGCTGCTGTTGGGATAGGTCCTGATACTTTAGATAGAGTTAAAGCCTTAGTTGAAGCTGGAGTTGATATTATAACTGTAGACTCAGCTCATGGTCATTCTAGAGGTGTTATAGAAATTATAAAAAAAATAAGAGCAGAGTATCCTAAATTAAATATAATAGGTGGAAATATTGTAACTGCTGAAGCTGCACTGGATTTAATAGAAGCAGGAGCAGATGCTGTAAAAGTAGGAGTTGGACCAGGTTCTATATGCACAACAAGAATAGTTGCTGGAGTAGGAGTGCCACAACTAACTGCTGTAAATGATGTGTATGAAGTTTGTAAAAGTAGAAATATTGGAGTTATTGCAGATGGAGGAATAAAATTTTCTGGAGATATAGTTAAAGCAATAGCAGCAGGAGCAAGTTGTGTTATGTTAGGGGGACTTTTAGCAGGAACAACAGAAGCACCTGGAGAGGAACTTATCTATGAAGGTCGACGTTACAAAGTTTATGTTGGAATGGGCTCTATGGTTGCAATGAAAAGGGGCTCAAAGGATAGATATTTTCAAAATGATGTAAAAAAATTAGTACCTGAGGGAATAGAAGGGAGAGTTTCTGTAAAAGGTGACCTTAAGGATGTAGTATTTCAGTTATGTGGTGGAATAAGAGCAGGAATGGGATACTGTGGAACTGGAACAATAGAGTCATTAAAAGAAGATGCAAGATTTATAAAAATAACAGGGGCAGGATTAAAAGAAAGTCACCCTCATGATGTAATAATAACTAAAGAAGCACCGAATTATTCAAAATAATGGAGGGCAGATGTCTATAAGATTAAAATTTTTTATCTTAATGATACTATTAATAAGTTTTATGACTTATTTTATTTATGAAATATACGAATCTTCAATATTTTTATATCTAGTTTCTTTATTAGTATTATTACCTATAGTAATGATATTTATAACAAGAGGGGAACGAAAAGGTATTTTAGATAAAATTTTAGGGCATTACCTCTTTTATCTTAATTATATTATTTTAGGAATAATTGTTATTGGTTTGATAAGTCTTCTTTTGAAGTTCTTCAAGTTTAATTTAATAAATATACTAAAAAATAATAAGTTATATTTTAATATTATATTTATGCTATACTTAAGTATATTAGGAATTATAGGAAGTATAAATTTTAGAAAACTTAATATAAAAAAATATGAAATACCAATATTAAAAAGTAATGATGTAGAAACTATGAAAATAGGTTTTATATCTGATATTCATTTAAATGATAAATTTAATGGCGATGTGTTAAGAAAATCTTTTAAATTAATGGAAGAAGAGAAAGTTGAACTTGTTGTTATAACGGGTGATATAATAGATTTTTCATATAAAACAATAAAAGATGATGTTAAAGAAAAAATAAAAGAGTTTAAATTTAAATATGGAATATATGCGGTACTGGGAAATCATGAATATTATGGTGGTATAGAGGGAAATGAAAAATATATAAGAAATTTAGGAATAAATATATTAAAAGATGAGACAATAGAGATAAATGGAATAAATTTTATAGGTAGAGATGATAGTCACAATAAAAGACGAAAACCTTTTTATGAACTGTTAAAAGAAATCGATAAAAATAAAAGTACTGTAGTTTTAGACCATAACCCTATTGGTGCAAAAGAAATAAAAAATAATAAAGAACAAAAAGAGATTCTTTATTTATCTGGTCATACTCATAATGGTCAACTTTTTCCCTTTAATATTTTAGTTAAATATATGTACGAAAACCCTTATGGTTATAAAAGTAATAATAATTTTCATAGTGTTGTAACTTCTGGACTAGGAACTTGGGTAATTCCATACAGAATAAGAAGTAAAAGTGAAATAGTTATATTGAACTTAAGGAGGATTTTGTGAAGAAAAAAATTATAATTTTAATATTATTTATAGTAGCTCTTAACTTAATTGTGTATGTGAACAATAATAAAGAAGAGTCTAAAGGAACAAAAGAAATACAGCCCTCAAAAATAGAGTCAAAAGAAACAGAAAAGAAAGAAATAGAAACAAAAGGAGGACAAATGCTAAAAAGAGAAGATATAGAAAAAAAATATAAATGGAGTTTAGAAGACATCTATCCTAGTTGGAATGAATGGACAGCAGATGTTGAAAAAATGAAAGTTATTATGGGGGAGATACCTAAGTATAAAGGTGAAATCTCAAAAAGTTCTGGAAAATTTATAGAATTAGTAGAGTTAGATGAAAAACTATCAAGACTAGTGGATAAAATATATTTATATCCATATTTAATGAAAGATTTAAATTCAAAGGATAGTGTAGCCTCAGAAAAACTTCAAGAAATTGAAGCTTTATATACACAGTTTGGAATAGTAACAGCTTGGATAACTCCTGAAATATTAACAGTTCCAAAAACTACAATGATAAAATGGATAGACGAAAATAAAGAAAAATTAGAATCACATAGATTCTCTTTAATGGAGACTTACAGACTTCAATCTCATGTTTTAGATGAAAATAGCGAAAAACTATTATCATATTATTCACAATTTAACGGGTCAATAAATGACGTTTATCAGGAGCTTTCAACTTCAGATATTAAATTTAATAAAATAATGTTAAAAGATTCAAATGGAAAGGATAAAGAAGAAATAACTGTAACTAATGGTGCTTATTCAAAGATAGTTTCCACTGATAGAATACAAGAAAATAGAAAGAATGCTTTTGAAGCACTGTATAACTCATTTGAAGTTAATAAAAATACATACGGAGCAATTTACCGAGGTATTGTTCAAAGAGGAGTAGCTTCAGCTCAAGCTAAAAACTTTGGTTCATCTTTAGAAAGAGCTTTAGAACCTAAAAATATAAGCACTGAAATATACACAACTTTATTAAAGTCAACTAAGGAGAATGTAGCTCCTCTTAGAAGATATATTGAACTTAGAAAAAAATATTTAAATTTAGAGGAGTATAATTACTATGATAACTCTATTAATATAGTTAATTATGAGAAAGAATTTGATTATGAAGATGCAAAAAAAATGGTGTTAGATTCAGTAAAACCTTTAGGTGAGGATTATACACTTAATTTATCTAAAGCTTTAGGCGATGGTTGGTTAGATGTTTATGAAACTGAAAATAAGAGAAGTGGTGCATACTCTATAAATATTTATGATGTGCATCCGTATATGCTGTTAAATTATAATGGGACACTAAATTCAGTATATACATTGGCACATGAACTTGGACATACTTTACATAGTATGTACTCAAGTAAAAATCAACCTTATTCAACAAGTAGCTATACAATATTTGTAGCTGAAGTAGCTTCTACATTTAATGAGAGATTACTTCTTGATAATATGCTAAAGAAAACAACAGATTCAAAAGAGAAAATAGTTCTTTTAGAGCAAGCTTTAGGAAATATAATGGGAACTTATTATATTCAAACTCTTTTTGCTGATTACGAATACCAAGTTCATAAATTAGTAGAAGAAGGAAAACCTGTAACACCTGATATTTTAAGTAATATAATGGCTAATTTATTTAAGGAATATTTTGGTGAAACTATAAAAGTTGATGAATTACAAAAAATAATATGGGCAAGAATCCCACATTTCTTTAATTCACCATATTATGTTTATCAGTATGCTACAAGTTTTGCAGCATCAGCAAATATATATGATAGAGTAACTAACCTAAAATACTCTTCTAAAGAAAGAGAAGAAGCTACTGCACTATATTTAACTTTACTAAAATCAGGAGGAAATGACCAACCTATGAACCAACTTAAAAAAGCTGGAGTAGATTTAAGTAAAGAGGAAAGTTTTAAAGCAATATCAACAGAATTTGATAGATTACTAGATGTTTTAGAAGTGGAGTTAAAAAAAGAATTTAAAAAATAAATAAAATAGATAAAAGACTAAATTAAATGTAAGGTTAATTTAGTCTTTAATTTTATAAAATTATAGACACTACATATAGGGATGCAGAGAAAAGATATTTTAGAAATTCCAGAATTAGCTTTCCTATCTCTTAGCATAGCTACTAAAAATAAATTTATCACTTCTATGATGAGATTCAGTGTACTCAAAAAGAGTTCCATTTTCTAAATATGCAAAATTTTTAACAATAGCAAGAAGATTATTCCCTTCTAAATCTAGATATTGTATATCATTTTTACAAGGAGGTTCAACAGATATTAATTTGTGTGCACCATTGATTTTAATCCCTTTTACCTTTTCTAAAAATTCATAAATAGAGTTCGTAGCAATTAAGGCTGTTAGACCTTCAACAGCATCTTTTAAGAAATAGTTATCATCTAATATTACATTTTCTCCACTAATATTTCTAATTCTAATTATATGGTAAATTGTTTCTCCAACTGGAAAATGAGTTTTTTTACTTAGCTCTTCATTAACAGAAATAATTTCAAAGACTGGTACAGTAGTTTTATATTTTAAACTATTTTTAAAGGAAGCTTCTTTAAAACTTTCAGTTCCACCAAGTAAAAAATTAACTGGAATTTTTTTTATAACAAAAACCCCTTTTCCATGTACAGAACTTAAAAAACCATCATTGGCTAAGAGTTCAATAGCTTTTCTAACAGTATTTCTGCTAACTGAAAAAATATCTTTTAATTGATTTTCAGAAGGAATTTTTTCTTCAGGTGAATAAGTTCCTTTACTAATATTTTCTTTAATAAAATTATATATTTCTAAATATCTACTTTTAGCCATTTTTTCTCCTAGATTTATTTGAGATGTTTTTATCTATTAAAGGTTATTATATCAAAAAAATAAAAATTATACAAACAATCGAACTTGTTCAAACAAGTTCTTGACAAAAGTTTAAATTAATTATATTATATGTTCAATAGAAGGTGAAAAAGGTTTTATAAAAAACATTGGAGGGTGAAAATGGGGGAGTATGAAAAAGAATGTAAAGAAATATTGATATTACTTGGAGGAAAGGAAAACCTAATTAGTGCAACTCATTGTATTACCAGACTTAGACTAGTTTTAAAAGATGAAAAATTAGTAAAAAAATCAGAGCTAGAAAATATTCCATTAGTAAAAGGATGTTTTTCGACATCAGGTCAGTTCCAAATAATAATAGGAAATGTAGTTAAAGAAGTATATAAAGATTTTATTCTGTTAGCTGAAATTTCCGTATCAACAAAAGAAGAAGCCAAAGTAGAAGCTAATAAAAAAATTGGAAGAGTACAAAAAATTGTAGGTAGTTTTGCAGAGATTTTTACTCCTCTTCTTCCAGCTATAATTGCTGGTGGTTTAATTTTAGGTTTTAGAAATATAATTGGGGATTTAGCAATATTTGGAGATGGGACACAAACTTTAGTAAGTTTAAGCCCAAAATTAGCTGAATTACATAGTTTTTTATGGATATTAGGAGAAGCTATATTTCATTTCTTACCAGTAGGAGTTACTTGGTCAACAGTTAAAAAATACGGAGGAACAGAAATATTTGGAATTATTTTAGGAATAACTTTAGTTTCCCCACAACTTATGAATGCTTATGGATATGCAGCAGCTAAATCTATTGGAGTGGTGCCATTCTGGGATTTTGGATTTTTGACCATAGAAAAAGTTGGTTATCAAGCTCAAGTTATTCCCGCTATGCTATCTGGATTTTTCATGGTTAAATTTGAACTTTTTTTAAGAAAATATTTTTCTGAAATTTTAAAAATGATATTACTACCTTTTTTAGTTTTATTTACAGCAGTAGTTTTATCTTACTTAGTTATCGGTCCTGTATCTCGTGAGCTAGGAAACTATATTGCTATTATATTTAATTTTTTATTAACTGGTAAATTTAAAGTGTTAGGTTCAATAATTTTTGGAATGCTCTATGCTCCACTAGTTATAACAGGAGTTCATCATACTTTTCTAGCAGTGGATTTACAGTTAATTGCTCAAAGTGGCGGAACTATGATTTGGCCTATGATAGCTCTTAGTAACATTGCTCAAGGGTCAGCAGCAGTTACTATTATGTTTTTAAATAGAAATGATGAAAAATTAAAATCACTGTCTATATCTTCTGCTGTTTCAGCATGGTTAGGAGTTACAGAACCAGCTATGTTTGGAGTAAACTTGAGATTTATGTACCCTTTTTACGGGGCACTAATAGGTTCAGGATTAGCTGCAACATATTCAACTGTAACAGGAGTTTTAGCAAATTCTATAGGAATAGGAGGACTTCCAGCAATTTTAGCTATTCAACCTAAATTTTGGTTTAACTATATTATTGCCATGGGAATAGCTTTTATTGTACCTATTGTAGCAACTTATATATTAAGTAAAGGAAAGTTTAGAAAAATAAATAAAAATTAAGATTAAAATCAAGGGAGAAAGACTAATGTTAGAAAAAGATTGGTGGAAAAATTCCACAGTTTACCAAATATATCCGAAAAGTTTTTGTGACAACAATGGGGATGGGATAGGAGATATAAAAGGTATTATAAGTAAATTAGATTATCTAAATGAATTAGGTGTAGATGTGCTGTGGACAACCCCTATGTATGTGTCTCCAATGAGAGATAATGGTTATGATATTGCTGATTATTATAATATTGATCCTATTTTTGGAACTATGGAAGATTTTAATGAGTTATTAGATGAAGTACATAAAAAACAGATGAAATTAGTGATGGATATGGTTATTAATCATACTTCCATAGAACATTTTTGGTTTAAAGAAGCATTAAAAGGTCCAGATAATAAATACCATAACTATTATATTTGGAAAGAAGGAACACCAGAAAAAGCACCAAATAATTGGGCGTCAAAGTTTGGAGGAAGTGCTTGGAAATATGTAGACTCTCTAGGTAAATATTACTTACATTTATTTGATGTAACTCAAGCTGACCTTAATTGGGAAAATATGGAGTTGAGAAAGGATATTTTTAAAATGATAAATTATTGGTTAGAGAAAGGTGTAGATGGTTTTAGGTTAGATGTAATAAATTTAATATCAAAAGCTCAAGATTTTAGAGATGATGACTATAAAACTCAAACTTCAGATGGAAGAAAGTTTTATACTGATGGTCCTAAAGTGCATGAATATTTAAAAGAATTAACAGCGAATACTTTTAATAAATATCCAGGAAGTTTAACAGTTGGAGAGATGTCCTCAACTACGATTCCTCACTGTATTGAGTACACAAAACCAGAAAATAAAGAGCTATCCATGGTATTTAATTTTCATCATTTAAAAGTTGACTATCCTAATGGTGAAAAATGGGCTCTAGGAGAGATGAATTTTAAAGATTTAAAAAATTTATTTTTTAAATGGCAAGTGGAAATGGAAAAAGGAAATGGTTGGAGTGCAGTGTTTTGGTGTAATCATGATCAACCTAGAATAGTCTCAAGATTTGGTAGTGAAAAGTATCTAAAAGAGTCTGGAAAGATGTTAGGAACAGCTATTCATATGTTAAGGGGGACTCCTTATATCTATCAAGGGGAGGAACTTGCTATGACAAATCCACACTTTGAAAATATAAATGAATATCGAGATGTAGAGTCGTTAAATAACTATAATTTACTTCTTGAAAAGGGAAATAGCATAGAAACTACAATTAAGATATTAAAACAAAAATCTAGAGATAATAGCAGAACTCCAGTCCAATGGAATGACTCAGCAAATTCTGGTTTTACAACAGGAACACCATGGATAGGTGTATCAAAAAACTATCATATAATAAATGTAAAGGGAAATTTAAAAGATTTGGACTCTGTATTTTATCATTATAAAAAGTTGATAGGGTTAAGAAAGAATTATAAAATTATATCACATGGAAAGTTTATTCCAATGTATGAAGAAAACACAGAAGTATTTGGATATTTACGGAAATTAGGAGAAGAAAGACTCTTGGTAGTTAATAATTTTTATGAGAAAGAAGTTAAAATTGAAATAGACGATGAGTTTATAGGAAGAGAAATTTTAATTTCAAACTACAAAGATACGTTAATAAAAGGAACTACTTTAACCTTAAGAGCTTATGAATCAGTTGTTATATATTCTAAATAAATATAAAAAAAACTAGAGAAAATTACTCTAGTTTTTTTTATATTTATAAACAAAAAAATCTTCATATTCAACTTTATAGGCAAGAGAGTATCCATAATTTTCAACATTGGGAAAATATAGAGGTTCATTTGCTTTTTCAATTTTAATATGAGGTTTTAAGTGAGATATTAAAAGCTCATCTATAAGATAATTTTCTAAAAAATAACGATATATAGTTTCCCCACCACAGATAAAAACATCTTTTCCGATTTCCTCATAATCCCTTAATAGTTTAG
The DNA here is from genome assembly GCA_051659505.1 of Fusobacteriaceae bacterium. Taxonomy (GTDB): domain Bacteria; phylum Fusobacteriota; class Fusobacteriia; order Fusobacteriales; family Fusobacteriaceae; genus JAGNZR01. Next base: position 12,969 of record JBOFOQ010000034.1, on the reverse strand, counting down.
GTATATCAGTATCTCTATTAAGAATTACAACTTCTCTAGTTTTTCTCATAAGCTCTATTGGAACACACGCCGCAGTAGATTTTCCAAAAAGAGTGACATGACCTGAAGTGTTTTTTTTATAATAATTTAGCTCTTCTTTAGAATTCCAAAGCAAACCATTTCCAGTGGGCTTTCTATCTCCAATAAGATTGTTTTCCGCAACACAAACAATAAGTTTTAACAAAATATCACCTCGTTTAAAAATTTAAATAGCAATTTCATAAGATATTTTTTCACCGTATTGATAGTTTTCAATAACAACATCATCAGGTTTAAAATTAAAGATAGAACTAAAGTTATCAATTTTGATTTTGGCTCCAGGAAAAGTTTCACGATTAATTTGTTCTAGAAGGTTATCCATGTGCCTGTCATATATATGTACATTATGAATATTCCAAATAACATCAGCTGGAATAAGTCCACACTCCATAGCTACAAGTTTGTGTAAAACTGAGTATTGATAAACGTTAGCAACAAGACCTAGAGCTACATCACAACTTCTTTGTCTTACTTCTAAATAAAGTTTGTTTCCTATAACACTCCACTGAGTTAGATGAACACAGGGAGTAAGAGCCATTTTATCTAAGTCTTCAGGAATCCAAATTTCAGTCATGATTCTACGAGAATTAGGATTTTTTTTAATTTCATTAACAATATAGTGAAGTTGGCTTTCATATCCAAAAGTTTTTTTTGCAAGCTGTGCACCGTAAGCAGGACCAATAGTTCCGTCTTCCAGCTTCCATTCGTTCCAAAATTTACAGCCTATTTTATTAAGTTCATCTACATTATTAGATTGCATTATCCAAATCCAGTAAAGCTCTCGTATAGGTGCTTTGTTAGGGCAAAATCTAGTAGTCAATAAATGTGCCTCGTCTGATGAATTATCCAGTCTAAATTGGTACCCTATATAGCTTTTATAATGTGCAGAAATACCATCCACATACTTAGTTCTTACATTTCCTGTACTCCAAATACCATATTCATGTATTTTTTTTACAATATCTTTATAAATAACATCAAATTTAGACACAATTAAAACCTCCTAGAAAATATTTCTTCACAATATTTTACTAGACAAAGACTATAAAAGCAAGAAAAAAAGATAATGGAAAAATAAAAAAAAAATAAAAAAAAAATAAAAAAAAAATAAAAAAAAAATAAAGAAAAGAGTTTTTAAGTAAGATTTATGATATAATAATTTTGTAAGTAAAAATCGAAGAGTAAATATATATAGTTTAAAAGGAGAGGTGAGAACAATGAGCGATACATACTCAAGAGTAGAAGAATGGATGAATTCAATGACTCACTATGTAGGAGTAGTACTAGGATTGGTTGGGTTAGGAGCGTTAATTGTTCATTCAATAGGGACAAATAATACAGGTTATTTAATAGGATGTATGATATTTTCTTTTTCTATTATTTTACTTTATTCTATGTCTGGAACTTATCATATTTTGAAAAATGGTAAAGCTAAGAAAGTATTCCAAATTTTAGATCATTCTGCTATTTATATATTAATATCAGGGTCATATACACCATATTTATTAGGAGTATTTCAAGGGAATACAAAGTGGATTTTTTTTGGAATTCAATGGGGATTAACCTTAGTAGGGATAATTTTTAAGATTTTTTTCACAGGAAGATTTGAATTTTTATCAACAGTAATCTATTTAGTAATGGGATGGATGATAATGTTTGTGTATAAAGATTTGAAAGCTTTTACAAATACTACTTCAATTAATTTTTTAATTAGTGGTGGGATAAGTTACAGTGTAGGTGTAATATTTTATATTTGGAAGAATTTGAAATTTGCTCATGCAATATGGCATTTATTTGTTCTAACAGGAAGTATTTTTATATATTTATCTGTATATTCAATTTATTAAATAAAAATAAGAAAAGACTAATTTAAGTTTATGAAGATAGAGATATATCTTCTTTAAATAAATTAGTTTTTTTTTATTTGCTATTGAGCAATAATTATTAATCATAAATGATCAGTATTGGAAAAATCCTCAATAATAAATTTATTGTTATTGTAAACGACTGTGGTTATACTAGTGTTTTCAGGAATTGGATTATCAGCGAAATTACTCATATTAATTCCTTGGTTTTCTATAAAGTTAAAGATAGCTTTTAAAGTAATGCCGTGTGTTACTACTAAAATAGAGATTTCTTTTCCGCATAAAATAGATTCTTTATGAAAATTAACAAGTTTTGCTAGTCCTTCTTGTACTCTTTCTAAAAGAACTAAAAAATTTTCTCCATTAATAGAAGTTGGATCGTATTTTTGAGGATCATTAAAAAAATTGAAAAAAATATCTGGGTGTAAAGCTTCAAAATCAGAATAAAGAACCCCTTCCATATCACCTAGAGAAATTTCTTTAAACTCTTCCATAGGGTGAATAGGAGAACTATTTTTACTTATTAACTTAGCTGTTAACATAGCACGGGTTAAAGGTGAAGAGTAAATTTTATCAAATTTTAAATTATCATTAAAAAGTTTTTCCCCTAGTTTTTTAGCTTGTTCTACTCCTAAAGTAGTTAGGTTAGAATCTTTATTTCCTTGAAATTTACTTAATTTATTCCATTCAGTTTGTCCGTGTCTCACAAAATATATTTTTAACATTTTTCACCTCAGTTATTTTAATTATAAATAATTAATTTTATCATAAAAAAAAGAAAAAGAAAATGGAAAACTATAAAACCGTTCAAAAATAGACTTTAAAACAAATAAAATAAAAAAAACTGTTCTAAAAAAAGAAAAAATCTTGAAAAAAAACAAATTATCTATTATAATACATATAGGTATAAAAAATAGAAAAATGTATATAAGGAGGAACATAATGGCGAAAAGTGCTATTTTAGCAATTGCAGAGAGAAAAGAAACTTTAAAGCAAATTAGAAAAGAGTTATCTGAGCATTATGAAATAATAACGTTTAATAATTTATTAGATGGATTAGATATGTTAAGAGAAAGTGATTTTGATGTTGTTTTAATTGATGAACACCTAGCTTGGTTTAATTTTTCAGAGGCTAAAAGAAAACTAAATGGAGTTGGAAAAGATTTTGTAGTTATAGGTCTTTTAGATGAAGAAAAAGATGAGTTAATTGAAGAGTTAAAGAATGCTGAAATATATAATTATATTGTGAAACCTCTTGAATATAAAGAAGTTAATAAGATAATCGTTCCAGCACTTAAAAACTTAGAGATAGTTAAAGAAAAAAGAAAATTAGAAGAAAAACTTCAAGAAATAACAGAAGAAAATGATATAATAGGTCAATCTCCTAAAATAAAAGAAGTTAAAAATTTAGTTGAAAAAGTTGCAGAGAGTGACTTAACAGTGCTAATAACAGGAGAAAATGGTGCAGGAAAAGAATTAATAGCAAAGGAAATATTTAGAAAAAGCGATAGAAGAAAAGAAGCTTTTATTACACTAAATTGTGTCGCCTTTCCAGATGAAACTATTGAGAGAGAATTGTTTGGTTATGATAAAGGTGCTTTTCAAGGTGCCACTTCAAGTAAAAAAGGAATATTAGAAGAAGCTAATGGTGGAACTATATTTTTAAATGAAATATCAGCAATGGAACTAAAAGCTCAAACTAAACTACTAAAAGCTATAGAGTATGGTGAGTTTAAAAGGGTTGGAGGAAATAAAGCTAGAAGAACAGATGTGAGATTTATTGTATCAACAAGTAGAGACCTTAAAGATGAAACTGAAAAAGGTAGATTCAGAAAGGATTTATATCATAGATTAACAGCTTTTCCTATAGAAGCTCCTTCACTTAGAGAGAGAAGAGAAGATATTCCTTTGTTAGCAAACTACTTTTTAAACAAAATAGTTAGAGAACTACATAAAGAAATGCCTGTAATATCAGGTGAGGCAATGAAATATATGTTAGAGTACGCATATCCTGGAAATATAAGAGAGTTAAGAAATATGATTGAAAGAATGGTTATTTTGTCTAAAGAGAAAATAATAGACGTTCATGAATTACCACTAGAGATTAAAATGAAATCAGATACTGTTGAAAATAAAACAGTTATAGGTGTAGGTCCATTAAAAGATATACTAGAGCAAGAGATATATGCTTTAGACGATGTTGAGAGAGTTGTAATAGCTATTGCTCTTCAAAAAACTAGATGGAATAAGCAAGAAACATCTAAATTGTTAGGAATAGGAAGAACTACTCTTTATGAAAAAATAAGAAAATATGGATTAGACTTTAAATAGAATTAAAATGAAAAGAGCAGTTTGATATTGCTCTTTTTCACTTATATATTGAAAAAAACTTGATAATGTGCTAAAATCTAAATCGTGATATTTAAAATATAGGGAGGATTAGCAAACAATGGCAATTAGAAAATTTAGAAAAAATTTAAAACCATTTATATGGACAATTACAATTGCATTTATTTTATCTTTAGGAGCTGGATTTTTCTCAGAATTGTCTAGAGGGTTTAGTGGTCCAAAATCTTATGCTTTTAAGATTAATGGGGAAAAAATAGCAAAAAATGATGTAGAAAGAGGAAAAATTAGAATATCAGATATGTATTCTCAAAATTTAGGCATGCAATTGGATAAGGAAATTGCAGCAGTTATAGGAATAGATGAAGTTATTAATAGAAATTTAGTATTAGAAATAGCAAAAAAATTAAAAGTGAGTGCTTCTAATAGCGATGTTGAAAAAGAATATAAGGAAATAGAAAAATCAATTCCAAATAAAGAGCAGTTTAGTAGAGTACTAATGTCTCAAGGTTTGACAAAAGCAACTTTAAAACAAGATATCAAAAAGAATTTAATAGCTAGAGCTACTATAGAGTACTTTAAAAATTCTATAACACCAAAAGAAGAAGAAATAGAAGAGTACTATAAAGAAAATAAAAGTACTAAATTTTCTGATGCAGAGATAAAAGATTCAAAAGAAAAAATAATAACTGAAATTAAGAACTCTCAAGGTATAGAAAATTATGAATTTGCCCTTGAAGATATGAGAAGAAATATGGAAATATCAGATGTTCAAGAAGAATATAAAGATGATATTCCTAAAATACAATTTGAAAAAGATGGATTTACCGTAAGTAATTCAGATTATTTGAGAAGGGTTTTAAATGTACAGGCTCAAAGAAAAGTGGATAGAGAAAATGCCGATAAATTAGTAACGGAACAATTAAATTCAGAAATAAAACTAGCTAAGATAGCTATGGATAAAGATATTAAGGTGGATACTAGATTTTCTCTTGAGAAAAAATTATTTTCATATAGAAAGCAACTTTTTGAGAATATAAAAAAAGAAGTGAAAGTATCAGAAAAAGATATAAAAGAATTGTTTGATAAAACAAAAAAAAGATATGATGTTGAAGAAAGTATAAGGGCTAATATAGCAGTTATAGATATTTCATCTTCAGAAAAAGATAAAATGGAAAATACTAAAAAGGCAGAAGAGTTATTAAAAACACTGACAAAAGAAAATTTTGAAGAAAAAGCAAAAAAATATTCAGAAGATACAGGGTCTGCTCCTTCAGGTGGAGAATTAGGATGGTTTGGAAAAGGTGCAATGATTCCAGTTTTTGAAAATGCAACTTTTACAGGAATAAAAGGAGAGATTTATCCGGAAGTTGTTTCTTCAGAATTTGGAGAACACTTAATTTATGTGAAAGATAGAAGGACTTTAGAAGGGAAAGAAGAAGCAAATGCTTCACATATTTTACTAAAGACAACACCATCAGAAGAAACTAAGAATACAATTAAAGAAAAAGCAAATGAAATCCTGAAAAAGTTAAATTCAAAAGAATTAACATTTGCTACTTTAAGTGAAAAAGAAAAATCTGTATCTTTATCTAAAGAAATTTCAAATATTACTAAAAATGGATATATAGATGAGGTTGGTTATGAAGAAAAGTTAGTTAAAGATTTATTTTCTAGCGATTTGAATAAAATTAAAATAAGTGAGTCGGAAAATAAGATATTTATAACTGAAAAACTTTCAGTAAAGGCTTTTGTAGAAGCAAAATTAAGTGATTCTACAATTTATGAAAAAGTAAAAGAAGAATACACAAATACAGAAGCATATAAAGAAATTGAAAAATTAATAAAAAATTAATAAAATATCAAAATTAAAATTAAAATTATAAATAATAACTATTAATTTAAATTGTGAAGAAATAATTGTGAACTAATATTAAGTAACAAAAATATCTATAAAAAATGAGTGTTTTCTAAAAAAAGGAATACTCATTTTTTATTGTTAAATAAAAAAATAAAATTAAGAGAAAAAATAGAATAAAAAATTTGATTATTTGTGAAAAATATATTATACTAGAGAGTAAAAGATTTTAAAAATAAAATTATTAGGTGAACGATGAAATATAAAGATGATGATATTGAAAAATTAAATCAAAGTTTGAAAATTGAAGAAGTTGTTGGTCAATATGTGGAATTAAAAAGAGCAGGTTCTAATTTTAAAGGACTGTGCCCATTTCATTCTGATACTACTCCATCTTTTATGGTAAGTCCAAGTAAAAACATATGTAAATGTTTCGTATGTGGTGCTGGAGGAAATCCTTTAAAATTTTATTCTAGTTACAAAAAAATATCTTTTAATCAAGCAGTAAAAGAATTATCTGATACCTATCAAATTCCCGTTAGAGAAAACTATGCAACTAAAGAGATAACAGAGGAATATAGAGAGTATTATGAGATTATGAGGCTGGCTAATGAATTTTATGGAGAGAAAATTTTTGAGAATCCAGGGAGAGAATCACTGGAGTATTTGACGAGAAGAGGGATTACTCCTGAGAATATAAAAAACTCTAAATTAGGTTATGCTTTAAATTCTAAAAGTGCATTAACAGATTATCTATTAGAAAAAGGGTATGGGCTATCAGAACTTGTAACTTTAGGACTTTCTAAAGAAAATGAGAATGGTGTGTATGATAATTTTAGAAATAGAATAATATTCCCTATTTATTCTTTAGAAAATAAAGTTATAGCTTTTGGTGCTAGGAGTTTAGAAAACAACAAAAATATACCTAAATACATAAATTCTCCAGATACACCAATTTTTAAAAAAGGAAATATTCTATACGGGATAGGAGACAAAAACGCTATAATAAGAAAGAAAAAATATTCTATCTTAATGGAAGGGTATATGGATGTTTTAATGTCAACACTTCATGGTTTTGATGTTACATTAGCACCGTTAGGAACTGCTCTTACTGAGGAACAAGGAAAGCTTTTAAAAAGATTTACAAATAATGTAATACTGTCATTTGATATGGATGCCCCAGGACAAAAAGCTACTGAAAAAGCTATTTTAACATTAAAGAAACTAGGCTTTTCCATAAGGGTGGTTGAAGTTGAAGGAGCCAAAGACCCTGATGAGTATATAAAGAAATTTGGTAAAGAATCTTTTTTGAAACAAGTTAAAAATTCTATAGAAAGCTTTGATTTTTTATATAAATTTTATGCAAAAGATTATGATTTAGAGGATATTTTTGCTAAACAAAATTTTATAAAAGGGTTTAAAGAGTTCTTTTCATCTGTAGAGGATAAGATAGAACAATCTTTATATATAGATAAACTAGCTATGAATATAGGAGTCTCTAAAGAGATTTTGTGGGAAACACTAGTAGTGGAAAATAAAACAAATAAAAAAGTAAAAAGAATGCAAGAAGACACAAGCAAAAAAATAGAGGATGAAGAGAAAGAATATGAAATAGAGAATTTAACTGCAAGTTTAATTCTAATGAATAATAATTATTATAAATATTTTAAGAATAAAGATTTTCAAAGTGAGTTCTTAAAAAAAATAATGTTATATTTCGAAAAGAAAATAGAATATGAAGAAGAGATGATAACTATTAATACCTTGATTAAATCTGAGGAATTTAGCGAAAGTGAACAGGAAAAACTTTTAGATTTCTCTTTGATAAAATATACCAGATATTCGGGAAAAGAAGAGCAAGAAAAACTTTTTATAACAATAATGTCAGATTGGCTAAGAAACGATGTATTAGAGTTTCAAAAGAAAAGAATCAATATTGAAATATCTTTGGAATTGAAAAGAATTGACGCACAGTTAAAATCAGTGACCAATATAGAGGAGGTTTTACTCCTTTGTAGTAGATTTAATAAAATTTTAGAGAATAGGTTCTTTGATATTTAAGGAGGAATTTTAGAATGAAACGTTTTATAAAAAATGAAAAAGTACTATTGTTATTAAGAAGAGCCATGGAAAATAAAGTGATAACGTATGAAGAGATAAATGAGGAACTTAAAGATGAATTTGATCTTGAAAATATTGAGTTTTTAATAAATGGAATGTTAGAACAAGGGATAGAGATACAAAAGAAGGGGAAGGCTGAGAAAAAAACAAAGAAAAAAAATGAAGAAAAAAAAGAGGAGCTAGTAAAGACAAAAAAAACAAAAAAAATTGAACTTGATGAAGAAGAAGAAGACGATGAAGACGATGATGAAGACGATGATGGATATGTAAAAACAAAAAAAAATGCTGATTTGTATGATGATGAAGGTAGAAAAAGCTTAGGGCATAATTTTGATGGATTTGGAGAGTTTAATCCTAATGAAGTTGAACAAATTCCTGACGAAGAACTTGTAAGTGAAGACTTGTTTAATATAACGGGAGAAATGAAAGTTGACGAACCTATAAAAATGTATTTAAGAGAAATAGGTCAAATTCCATTACTAAGTCATGCAGATGAACTTAAATATGCAAAAGCAGCTTATGAAAAAGAGCAATATGCTATTGACCAACTAGTTGAAGCAAATTTAAGACTAGTTGTAAGTATCGCTAAAAAACACACTAACAGAGGGCTAAAACTTTTAGATTTAATTCAAGAGGGAAATATTGGTCTTATGAAAGCTGTGGAAAAGTTCGAGTACACTAAAGGGTATAAATTTTCAACTTATGCAACTTGGTGGATAAGACAAGCAATAACTAGAGCAATAGCAGACCAAGGTAGAACAATAAGAATACCAGTTCATATGATAGAAACAATAAATAAAATAAAAAAAGAAGCTAGAATATATCTTCAAGAAACAGGGAAAGATGCAACACCTGAAGTATTAGCAGAAAGATTAGGTATGGAAACTGCTAGGGTAAAAGCAATACAAGAGATGAATCAAGATCCAATATCTCTTCAAACTGCTGTAGGAAGTGAAGAAGATAGTGAACTTGGAGATTTTGTTGAGGATAACAAGGCACTTAATCCTTATGAGCAAACAAATAGAATCTTGTTAAGAGAACAGCTAGATGAAGTTCTTGAAACATTAAGTGAAAGAGAAAGAAAGGTGCTTAGATACAGATATGGACTAGATGACGGCTCCCCTAAAACTTTAGAAGAAGTTGGGAAAATATTTAAAGTAACGAGAGAAAGAATTAGACAAATAGAGGTAAAAGCATTGAGAAAATTGAAGCATCCTAGTCGTAGAAAAAAATTAGAAGATTTTAAAGTTTAAAAATAATTAAAGTGAGTTTTGGTAAACTCACTTTTTGTTTTGGTATTATAAAAAAAAATGATATAATTATTTGCAATAGATTTATTATAAAAAAATTAAAATAACGAGGAAATGATAAAATATGAGATTAAGAGAATATGAAATATTAGTTATAGAAGAATTAAAAGAAGATGAGGGGTTTCAAGAGTTTTTAGAAAAAAATATAGTTGAGTTAGAAGAAAATTTAAAAGACCATCTGTTCTCTAATAATAAAGAATTTAAAAATATAGAAACTAGTACTTTGGAATATTTAGAAGAAATCTCAATTGTGTCAATTCTTTCAGAAGAAGAAACGGAAAAAATATTTGAAATAGATGGAATAGAAGAAAGAGATGAAATTATAACAAAAAAATTATATCTTCCAATTAGAATGGGAATGTTTCAATTAAAAGATGGTATTGACTACATGGATTTAACACAAGAAGGAACAATTGCATTAATAAAAGCAGTGGGAGAATATAAAAATAGCGGATATAAAGATTTTGATACCTATGCAAAACTATATATAGTAAGAGCTATGGTTTTGTTTATTTATAATAGAATGGAAGAGATAAAATCAGAGTATATAGTGTATTTTGAAAATAAAAAGAACGAATATATGGATTCTTTAGATATTGTGGAAGGGTTTGAAAAAAGAATACAAGAAATAGGGGATATTACATACTTATCATTGAAAAATAGTTTAACTACAAAAGAAATAGAGGTACTAGTGAGGTATTACGGTTTAAATAGTAAAAAAAGTTTATCAATATATGAATTAGAAGAAACTCTGAAATTAGAAAAAGGTACAGGGGAAAAATTGTTTCAAATAGCAATAAATAAGCTTTCAAGATTTGGAGGAGAGATGATAAAGTTATGAGTAATTTAAAAGGAGTAATTAAAAATTTAGAAAAAAAATTTCCTAAAAAATTAGCTGAAGATTGGGATAATGTAGGTTTAATAATAGGAAGCGAAGAGAGTACTATAAAAAAAATAATTATAGCTCTAGATGCAGACATAGAAACAATAAAATTTGCCATTGATAACAAAGCAGATTTATTAATAACTCATCATCCTATGATATTTTCATCAATAAAAAAAATTGATTTTGACACAGTTCTTGGAAAAAAAATAATGGATTTGATTGTGAATAAAATTAATTTATATACTTTACATACAAATATTGATTCAGGAAAAGATGGACTTAATGACTATATTTTAGAAAAAATAGGTGTTTTTAGTTCTAAAATATTAGATTTAAACCCTCTGGAAAAAGATTGTGGTATAGGCAGATATTTTAAACTTGAAAACGAAGTGAGTTTAAATGAGTATATAGAAGATATAAAGAGAAAATTGAATATAAAAAATGCTCTTTGCTACTCTAAAGATTTAAATAGAAAAATAAAAAAAGTATCAGTAGTTAATGGTTCAGGAGCAAGTTTTTGGAAAAAAGCAAATTTTTATGGAGTGGAGTTATTAGTAACTGGAGATGTAAAATATCATGATGCACTAGAGGGCATGGAAAACGGAATTTCATTTTTAGATATAGGGCATTATGAAAGTGAAAAATTGTTTTTGAATTTAATAGAAAAAGAATTGAGAGAAGCGAATTTAAACATAGAGATAAAAATTTTTGAAAAAGAATCAATTGCGAAAATAGTATAAAAAAATAATATGAAATAAATATTAGGAGAGAGAAAATGAAGAAATGGATAGTAATAATTATGTGTTGTTTATCAGTTCAATCCTTTACAGAAATTAGAGATGGAATCAAAGTTTTTTCCAAGGAAAAAATAGAGTCTCTTAATTCAAAGATAAAAGAATTTGAAAGTAAAAATGAAATAAGATTTTATTTGATTACTAATGCATTTGGAGAAGATTTTTCCATAGAAAATCCAGAAAAAGCTATTATTTTAAGTATAAAAAAAGATAATTTAGGAGCTATTAGTGTTGAACAAAATTTCACAAGGGATATAAAAATTGAAGAACATGAGGAAGAGATTAATTTGCTTATTGATAATATAGTAGGATTTCTTAAAAATGGAGAAATAGATAAATATGTAGAAGAGTTCATTGTTGGGATAAATGATATATTACAAAATGTTGATGAAAAAGAAAATTCTGGTTATAGTTTTGCAGAAAATAAATGGAAAATTATAAAATGGATTGTTGTTATCTTGACTTTTTTTAATATTATAGGTAAAATAAGAAGAATCTCTAAAAAAAAGAGAGGAAACTCTAAAAAAATATTTGAAATAACTAAATAAGGTATCAGGTCTAATCGCTGCTTAATTAATTTTAAGGAGAGGAAAGTCCGGGCTCCATAGAGCAAAGAGGGCAGTTAACGGCTGCTAAAGGAAACTTTAAGGAAAGTGCCACAGAAAATAGACCGCCTTCGGGTAAGGGTGAAAAGGTGGTGTAAGAGACCACCAGTGTTTTAGGAAACTAAAATAGCTTGGTAAACCCCCTTTGGAGCAAGACAAAATAGGAAAGGTTAAGGGCTGCTCGTCCAACTTTCAGGGTAAGTTGCTAAAAGTTATAAGCGATTATAATTTTAGAAAAATGATTAGTTAACACAGAACCCGGCTTATTTGATGCCTTATTTACTTATTATATATTTATGTTATGTGTTTTTATTTTATTTATAAATTTTTATAAAAAAAATTATAAAAAAAATAAAAAAAGTATTGACGAAAAATATTAATTATGATATTATTAATCTTGTTCATGATATGAAAATGCAGTGGACAAACTAAGGACATTAACAACAGAATAGAGAAGAAAAAAGTTCTTGAAAAAGAACAATGTCAAAAACTCAGTAAGTTATTAGTAACTTACGACTGGGTAACGAACCCAGTATAAACAAGGTGTAAATTATCAGTTTTTTAAAAACTGAGCAAATAGAGATTGAATGAAGAGTTTGATCCTGGCTCAGGATGAACGCTGACAGAATGCTTAACACATGCAAGTCTACTTGATTTAAAGCTTCGGTTTTAATGAAGGTGGCGGACGGGTGAGTAACGCGTAAAGAATCTGCCCTTTAGTCTGGGATAACAGTTGGAAACGACTGCTAATACCGGATATTATGGATTAATCGCATGATTATTTCATGAAAGCTATATGCGCTAGAGGAGGACTTTGCGTCCCATTAGCTAGTTGGTGAGGTAACGGCTCACCAAGGCGACGATGGGTAGCCGGCCTGAGAGGGTGATCGGCCACAAGGGGACTGAGACACGGCCCTTACTCCTACGGGAGGCAGCAGTGGGGAATATTGGACAATGGACCAAAAGTCTGATCCAGCAATTCTGTGTGCACGATGAAGGTCTTAGGATTGTAAAGTGCTTTCAGTGGGGAAGAAGTCAGTGACGGTACCCACAGAAGAAGCGACGGCTAAATATGTGCCAGCAGCCGCGGTAATACATATGTCGCA
>JBOFOQ010000033.1:0-68572 GCA_051659505.1 Fusobacteriaceae bacterium | reverse complement strand
CTGAGTTTTGACATTGTTTTTTTTCAAAAACTTTTTTTCTTCTCTATTCTGTTGTTAATGTCCTTTTTGTGCTCACAACCTTTTGTCGTGCACAAGATAAATAATATCATAGATGTTATATTTCGTCAACACTTTTTTTGTTTTTTTTTATAAAATATATTTCTTGGAAAATAAGCTTCATTGTTAACTGTGCTAAACACAATTTTAGATTTTATAACTTATAGAAAAAATCCCAATTAAAATCAGGACTTTTTACTAAAAATTTTAAATTTTTTTTATTATTAATTATCCAAACTATCTTTTCAGTGTTTAAAATTTATATATGAAGTATTTTTTTTATAATATCAGATCTCTTTATCATTCCTAAATATTTATTTTTTTCAACAACGTATAGTCTAGTAACACCTTTTTTTACAATTATTGAGCATATCTCCATTATGGGTGCTTGGCTATCTATAACAACAACACCTTTTTTTCTATATATATTATCTATCGTAGCTGTTTTTTCATTTAATAAGTATTCTTCAAAAGGTTCTCCAACAGTTAAGAAATTTAGATCATCTAACAAACTAGTATATTTAGGCATTCCATATTCTATTAACTCTCTTTCTGTTATCTCTCCTAAAAAATTACCTTTTTTGTCTACAACAGGAAGTCCACTTGTTTGTTCAAGAATAAATCTTGTTGCTATTTCATCTAAAGTTACTCCTAGAACCGCTGGTTTTATCTCTGGACTTAGTACATCATCAGCTGTTACTTTATGAAGTATTTCTATATTTGAATCTTCCATTAATTTAATAATTTCATGTTTAGAAGTAGAGGCTTTTAATTTTTCTAATAACGCAGGATTTTTTAAACATAATTTAGATATTGCACCCATTGTTTTTAATATATTTTTATTTTTTAGTACATCAGATAAAATTAACACAATAAACTTCAACTCATCTTTTTGATTAGAACCTGCTATTTCTACTGAAATTGTATTCTTTAAAATTCCAATAGATATAATAAAATCATTAAATTCATTTAGTCTTGCGTGAGGAATTCCTACTCCACTCCCAATTGCTGTTGACAACTCTCTTTCTCTTTTTATTACAGCATCTAAAAATTTATCTTTATTTTTTTTTACCATTTCATTGTTTACAGAGATTTCAGTCACCATTGTTTCTACTGCTTTTTCTACTGTTGTTGCCTCTAAATCTATAAATATGAATTTTGGATCTAAATAGCTAGATAATTTCATTTTTTTCACATCCTTAATTATAATTTTATCACTAATTTTTTTATAATATAAATATTATCACAAATAAAAAGCTTTATAAATATATTTTTTTTAATTATTATTTTTTTTAATTATTATTTCTAATTACATTCTTTAAAACAATAATAAAATACTCATATAAATTTAAAGATTGTTTTTATTTTTTTTTAGTTGTATAATCTAAATTAAGTCTTATAATTATTATTTACAGGAGTTCAATTGAAAAAAAATAATGGATTTTCAATTTTAGAAATAATTATAAATTTAGCTTTTATTTCAATTTTTGCCTTTCTTGTTCATATTAGCTATAAAAGCTACTTAGAAACTAGAGCTTTTAACTATGCTATTACACAAATTGTTGGGACAATTAGCAAATATAGAGATTTATCATATTACAATAATAAGTCTATCTACTTAACTTTCAGCACTTATAATAAAGAAATTATCTTTGAAAGTAATTTTCTTGTTTTAGAAAAAATAATTTTACCAGACCTTCTTGAGTACCGAATCCCACATAAAAATATTTATGGTGGAACTTTAAAAACTTCCATTCTTCCTAGTGGTAATTTAAGCCACGCTTTCACAATCTACTTATTTAACTCAAAATCTCTTGCAAAATATAGAATAGCTTTCTACACTTTTTCTCAATTTAAATTTTTAACTATAAATCTATACAAAAATATATCTGCAGGAGATATAACTTTAGATAATTTAGCTAGCTATCATGAAACTAATCAATCTAAAAATTTAGTTGGTTGGGAAAAGGAGTGATTCAATTTATGAATAATTCTAATTATTTTTTTATTATTTTTTTATTTCTTTCTACTCCACTTAATTTATTATCTAAAGTTAAGGCTCCTAATTCACTAGATGAATACCTTAATGGTAATAAGTCACAGTTTTTAAATCTTAAATTTGTTCTTCTCTCCCCTTTAAATAAAAATTTTAGCTCTATACATTCAACTATCAGTATAAATAAAGCTCCTAGTCTCTCTCATCAATTCAAAATATTAAAAATTATTTATAAACCTTTAGTAGAAAACGAGTCATCTTTATAATACCTTCAAATTCTTAAATATTTTCTAACACTTTAGTTATTCAAGGAGGAATTTTATGAACTTGTATAAATATATAGCTTATACTAAAAATGGAGTTAGGAACTCAGGAAAAATTAAAGCTAAAAATCTTGAGGAGTTACAATTTATATTAAGAGAAAAAAATCTGATATTTTTCACTTCCTCGATTTGTAAAAATTCAATATTTAATTTTTTTTCTCCTACTCTTAATAAAAATTCTTTAATAATTTTTACTAAAGAACTATCCTTTATGCTAAATAGTGGGTTACCTCTTTTAGAGTCTCTCAATCTTCAAATAAAGGAATCTAGCAACAGTTCTTTTAGTTCTACTTTGGAAACTATAGTTGAAGATGTAGAAAGTGGTTTTCCTTTTTATCAAGCATTGGGGAAGCATAAGTCTATTTTTTCATCATTTTATATTAGTTTAGTTAAAGTTGGAGAATACAGTGCTCAGCTCCCAGTTGTGTTAAACAATCTTGCACTAGAACTTTTAGAGCACGAAAAGTTAAAAAAAAAATTCTTATGATAATGATCTATCCTTTTTTTGTAGCTATCATTTCTACTATTATAATGACTCTTCTCATAATTTTTATTTTACCTCAATTTATTGAAATATTTGAACAAAATAATCAAAAATTACCTTTAATAACTGAATTTTTATTAAAAATATATAATTTTTTTCACAATTATTATTTTTTCATTATTTTTATATTTTTTCTATTTATGTTTTTTTTATATTTTTTTAAAAAATCTGTTTTTGGAAAAAAAATAAAAAGCTTAGTAGCAGTAAATATTCCAATAATCAAAAATATTTATAAACTATATATTCTTATTATTTTTATAAAACGATTAACTTTGCTTTTAAGCTCAAGAGTTACAATTTTAAAATCTTTAGAAACAATAATTACTTTAGAGAATGATTTTATTTTAAAGAGAAATTTACTAGAAACATGCAATAAGATTAGAGCAGGGGAGACTCTTGCAACTGCACTTAAAAACTCTATTTTTCTCACTCCTACTACTCTTTCTATGATTTCTATTGGAGAAAAAAATGGTTTTTTACTTAAAATGCTATTTTCTATACATGATTTTTCTCAAGATAAATTCAATGAAAAAATACAACTTACTTTAACTTTTATGGAGCCTGTTCTTATTATTGTTTTAGGTTTATCCGTTGGTTTTGTCGTTTTAGGAATCTATCTACCTATGTTTGACATGATATCCCTTATTAACTAATCATTTTTATAGGAGAGTTTATTTTGAAAAAAAATGGATTTGTTCTTTTGGAATTTATAGTATCTTTTACACTTATCACTGTATTAATCCTACCAATTTTTAATTGTTTCAATCTTTTTTTTAAAATTTTAATTCCAACTAATAAAAACAGTATTTTAGATGATAATATTATAAAAAAAATTGAATCTAAAGGATATTCTAAAATTCTCAGTGAAAATTTAAATGAAGTTACATTTTCAACTCTTCCTAATATTGGCATGCCACAAGACTCAAATAAAAATATCACTGTATTAATTTTATCTGTAAAAAAAGATTCTAAAATACTCAATATTGTTATTCCTGAAAATAATTCATTTAATACTTATAATTAAATAACAAAGGAGTGTTGCTATGACATCTAAATACAGTAAAGGGAGCTCTACCCTTGAGTTTGTTGTTTCCATAGCTCTTTTTACACTATTATTAACTTTAATACATCCCCTTATTAAAATCTCTATTTCTGTTTACAAAAATATAAAAATAACTTCCTCTTCCCATGATTTTTATAGAGTTATTGAGGGCTTAGCTGCTTATGTTTCTTCCTCTACAGTTGAAACACAAAACAAAAATTTATTAGAAATTTATAATCCTGGGGTAGCAGTTTTAAATATCAACTCTCCACACTTGAACTCTTCCCATCTAAAAAAAATAAACAACTTTATATTAAAGAAAGATATTGCTGGAGATTCTCTTTATTTAGAAATACCAAGCTTTCATTTTAATAATTATAATTCATTAAACAATATTAAAAGTAATCAATTTCATCTCTATAGATTTAAAATAACTGATATCAAAAATATGAAAACAAATCAAATTTTAACTTATTCTAGGGGAGATACTTCTGGAAATCGTTACGGAATTTTTCAATTTGGAAAAGATGAGGTTTTGTTATCAAAGATTTATAACGGAAGTTTTACTGAGGTAAAAGGTGGTGTTTTATTAAGATTTCAGACAAATAACGGATTAAAAATTGAAGAACTCTTACTACGAAGTGGTCAATTATGAAAAAAAACAAAGGATTCATACTATATTTTACTCTTGTGTGCATAACTTTTATTTGTGTTATTTTTTTTCTCTTTACTCTTTCTTTAAAAAACAAAGTTGATATTCAAGGGCTTTACGAAAATTCAAAAATTGATAAAGCAAATTTGAAAAATATTTCATCTCTAGTATTTTGGGAATTTGAAAAAATTGATGACTATATTGTTAAAAATAAAATAAAAAATATTCAAGAGTATATTTTCACTAATATTCTTTTAGAAAAACTTTGGACCAATCCACACACTAGAAAATCCCTAAGTTTAGGAGGGTTTCATCTTTTTTCCACAACTCCCAAAATTGAAACTATTAAATTTTCAGGAGAATATAATTTTCAATTTATTTTCTCTAAAGACTTAACCCTATACGATTTACAACATAACCCTACTATTGAAATTCTTTTATTTACTGAAAATATAAATTTAATTTGCTATTTTGATAAAAAAGACCTTTCTCTACTCTGTAATGATGAAAAATATCTGATTTCTGATTTTAAAATACAAGGAAAAGTCCTGACCTTGAAGGAGTGATTATATCCAGTATATAAATATAAAGTTTTCAGAAAAATTTAAAATAATTTTACTCCCTTTTAAAAATCAGCAAATATCAATTATTCTTGAAAACGATTATTTTTTTATTGATAAAATTGAACTTTTTGATGGAAACGAACATAATTTATATGAATATGTAGTAAAATATGATGAGTCTAACTTTTATGCACTTCCAAGAACTTTGGTTAATAATATTTTTCAATTTATAAGAGACAATAATATTATATTAGTGGCAATTTACTCTGCCTCTCTTTTTAACAGATTTGAAGATTCTTTAGAACATAATTTTTTTCTAAAAGAATATTCTAAAGAACTCAATGTTTCTAATGAGAGTACTGATTGGTTTTATTATTTTAAATTTATTTTAGTGTTTGCGATTATTATTGCCTCTTGCTTTTATTTTATAAATTTAAATATTTTAAAAAAAATACAAAATCTTAAAATTATATCTAATAGTATCCAGCAAAATATAGTTGTTTTAGAAGAGAAAAATAACGAAGTTTTGGACTTTTCTTCAGATATAGAAAATTTAAATAAATTAATTTTAACAGAAAAAATAAAGTTTTCACTTTTATTTAAAGAATTAAACTCTTTTAATTTTATTTCTTTATATATAGATAAAATTGAGATAAGCTTTCCATTAATAAAGCTTTCTGGAAGTACACAAAATCTTAAAGAATTATATCTCTTTGAAAAATATTTAGAGCAAAATAATTTTGAGAATTTAAATAATGATTATATAAAAAATACTCAAGGTATTTACAATTTCACAATAGATATGAGCAAGAAAGAGGTGATGTTTTGATAAAAAGAATTATAGATAAAACTCTTATTTTTTTTAACAAAAAATTTAATCTAACTACTTCAAGTTTAAAAGTAATTTATTTTTTAATTCTTTTAATAATAACTGTATATTTTTTAATATTATTTCCAATTTTTAAATACTTTAATTTAAAAAATGATTTTTCTACATCAAATTATAAAAATGAAGAATTAAAAAATAAAAAGACTATTTTAAAAAAAAAATTAGAAGTTTCAGAAAAATTATCTCTAGAAAATAAAATTAAATTTGATTCTTTGCTTAACAATTTGCAGCAGAGAGCATTTTCTGATCAAACATCTGTAAAACAATTTATTACAGATGGGTTATTAAAAAATAACCTTTCTTTAAATTCTATCTCAAGACTACAAGTTAAAATCCCGCAAACTCTAACTCACGGAAATTTAAACACTTATCAAATTCAAGTTCCTTTTGACATAACAGGATCTATTTCTGATTTTGATATTTTTTTCAAAGAAATAGAAGCTTCAGATAAATATATATCAATACTAGAAAACGATATTGTCTTTGAACTTACGGATAGTAACTTAAGAATAAAGTTCAAAGTGAGTGCTTTTATACTCTATGAAAAAAATAACCCTAACTTAAATGCATTTCCCCCTAATAATTCTCAATTTAAAATTGGGAAACTAGAAAGTACCGATTCTTTAAGCTCAATTATTTTGAATTTAGATTTATACAACATAAACAAGACACCTTATTTAATTCTTACTTTTATCAATGGAGAGAAAAAAACATTTTCCAAAACTAATGAGTATAGATTTAAAAATAAGATTTTTTATATTGAATTTTTAAAAAATAAAATTATTATAAAAGATAAAGGAAGCGACAATTTTTTGATTAAGCTCATTCCTGAGATACTCTAACTTTCTTTAATAAAGTCCATATCTATGCTGTATCTATATTAGGTTTATTTTCCATCTTCTAGATTTCTCTTATTTTAACAAGTTTTTTTTTGATAATATATAATTTTCTTGAAAAAATCTTGTTATAATCATATAATATAATTATCTCTTAAAATTATTATCATTCAAGAGAATAGAGCTAGATATGGGGAGAGTGGGATTTTTCATGAAAAAAGAGCGATTACTAGAAATATTAAAAAAGTTTGATAACGCAAAAATTGCTGTTGTTGGAGATATGATGATAGATGACTATATTATGGGTTCAGTTGATAGAATTTCACCTGAGGCTCCTGTTCCTGTTCTTAAAGTTTTGGAAGAGAGATTTGTTTTAGGTGGTGCTGCAAATGTCGTAAATAACCTTGCACACTTAGGAGCAAAAACTATTTCTTTTGGAGTTATTGGAAATGATTATAACGGGGATAAAATTATTAATAGTTTCAATGAGCAAAATATAGATAGTTCTGGTATCGTTAGATCTTCAAATAGACCTACCATTGTAAAAAGAAGAATAATAAGTGGGCATCAACAACTACTGCGTATAGATTGGGAAGATCCGTCCCCTATCCCTAAACAATATGAAGATTTAATAATTGAGAATATTAAAAAAAATATTAAAAGTTTAGATGCAATTATTTTATCTGATTATGATAAGGGAGTTCTTACAAAAAGAGTTGCTCAAGAAATAATAAAAATAGCTAAAGAAAATAATGTTATTGTTACGGTTGATCCAAAACCTAAGAATGCCATTAATTACAACGGTGCTACTTCTATGACACCTAATAGAAAAGAAGCTATGGAATGTATGGGCCTTTCTAGTTTAGGCGATATTTATAAACTTGGTGAAACTTTAAAGGAAAAACTTAATCTTTCTAACTTATTAATTACTCGAAGCGAAGAAGGAATGAGTCTTTTTTTAGATGAAGTTATTAATATTCCTACTTACGCTAAAGAAGTTTATGATGTAACTGGAGCAGGTGATACTGTTATTTCTGTATTTACTCTTGCTGCTGCTACTGGGGTAAGTTGGCACGAGGCTGCTAAAATTGCAAATGTTGCTGCTGGAGTTGTAGTTGGGCGAGTCGGTACATCTACAGTTACCAAAGATGAAATAGTTGAGTTTTACAATAGAATATATAACGAATAAATCAAAATAAATTTTTAAAGGGGATATTTTGTGATAAGAATTGGCAATGGATACGATGTTCACAAATTAGTAAAAGGAAGGGATCTCATTCTAGGAGGGATTAAAATTCCCCACGATAAAGGGGTCTTAGGGCACTCTGATGGAGATGTACTTACTCATGCAATTATGGACGCTCTTTTAGGTGCTTTAGCTTTAGGGGATATTGGTCAACATTTTCCTGATACTGATAATGATTATTTAAATATAGATAGCATGATTCTTCTGAAAAAAGTAAAAAAAATTATTGATGAAAAAGGATATAGTATTATTAACCTTGATTCTATCATTGTACTTCAAAGCCCTAAAATTAAAAGTTACATTGAACTTATGCAAGAAAAAATTTCCACTATTTTAAATATAAAAAAAGATTGTGTTAGCGTTAAAGCAACAACTGAAGAAAAACTAGGCTTTACTGGAGACGAATCTGGTGTGAAATCTTACTGTGTTATTCTTTTACAAAAAAAGAGGAACTATTGAAATAGTCCCTTTTTTTTTCTGTATTATATTTTTTACTAAAGTGATTTTTTAAAGTTTACTAATGGTAATACTGGTAAAACTCCATTTGTTGCATGATTGATAAGTCCTATTTGTACTCCATCTAAGTTTCTTGTTGAATTTATTAATCCAAACTGTACTCCTGACACTGATTCAGCTCTATTAAATAATCCAAATTGCTTATTTACAGTTCCGTTTACAACACTTACTAATCCAAAAGTACTAACTGCGTTCCCTTTTACTAAGTTAACTAAACCTCCAGCTCCTCCGTTTGCATCATTGATTGTATTTACAAGTCCAAATACACTACCGTTAACAGTTCCTTTTACATCATTCCATAATGACATTGAACCTCCATTTAAGTTTCCATTTACTGTGAATTTCTCAACAAATAAAAACGCCATATGCTGACCTGTAAAATCTCCCGTTACAGTTCTAAGTCCAACTAAAGATATATCTAATCCTGATACATTTTTATTTGTTGCTCCTAATACATTAAAACTAAATTTTGTAACTGAATCATCTTTTGAAGCTCCTAAAGCTACTCCAGGAAGTAGTGATAACTGAGCACTTGTTTCCCCTGCATAAGACATTGCACTTCCTAGTATTGTTCCTAATAATATTGCTTTTTTTAACATAATCTTCTCCCTTAAATATTTTTTTTTAATTATATATTAATTAGTAGTTAATTAAAACTTACTAATAAATAACTTTTTCGTGAGCATAAATCTATATTTTTCTAGTCTTTTGTCTTAGTTAACTTAAAACCAGCAAATTTATTAACCATTACTGCTATTGCCCCATCTCCTGTAACATTACAAGCTGTTCCAAAAGAATCTTGAGCTAAATATAAAGCAATCATTAAAGATGTCAACATTGGAGTAAATCCTAACATAGTTTCTAACAACCCCAAAGCTGCCATAACTGCTCCTCCTGGAACTCCTGGAGCTGCAACCATTGTAACACCTAACATCAGTATGAAACCAAACATACCTGCAAAAGTTATTGGCATACCATTTAGCGACATAACTGCCATTGCACAACTTACTAAAGTTATTGTACTTCCTGATAAGTGAATTGTTGCACATAAAGGTACTGCAAATTCTGCAACTCCTGCATTTACTCCATTTTTTTTAGTTTGAGCTAAAGTAACAGGAATAGTTGCTGCTGATGATTGAGTTCCTATTGCAGTAAAGTAAGCAGGAATCATTGTTTTAAATAGAGTTAAAGGATTCACTCCGGCCATTGTACCTGCAATAAAATATTGAATTAAAAGTACTGATAAATGCAGCAAAATTATTACCAAGAAAACTTTTGTAAATACTGACATTATTGTTTCTACTTGTCCTGCATAAGTCATATTAGCAAATATTCCAGCTATATGCAGTGGTAATAATGGTATAATTATATTTCCTATTATTTTTTCTACAACTACTTGAAATTCACCCATTACATTTTTTAGAGCAACTCCATTTACAAGAGATATTCCTATTCCTATTATAAATGCCATTAAAAGTGCCGTCATTACACCCATAAGTGGAGGCATAGCAACTGTAAAATATCCACTTAGCAGAGCATGTTCAGGATTGTCCAGTGCCATATTCTTTAGTCCAGATGTGACTAAGAAGCTATTTCTTAATAAACTATTTATAAGATAAGCAAAACTACCAGCAAGTATTGTTGATAAATAAGCTATACCTGTCGTTATTCCTAAAAGTTTTCCTGCACCTTTTCCTAACTCTCCTATTCCTGGAGCTACAAATCCTATAATAATCAAAGGAATTACAAATTTCAAAAAATTACCAAAAATTTCATTAAATGTTGCAAGCATTCTTACAGGAAATTCTTGCCCTTGTTGTAATCCTAATTTCCCTATACCTATACCTATTAACAATCCTATTACCAATCTAGGTAATAAACCTAACTTTTTCATAAAAAACTCCCCCTTTATAAATTTATTGAATATTAGTAATTTTACAACATAATTTTATTAAAATCAAGCTTTTCATTTTAAAAAAGTACACATCGTTTGAATTGTAGTTCTGATTAAGTTTTTTAGTGCCCACATCCACAACCTTTAGCTTCTTTCATCATCTCTACGAATTCTTGAATTTGATCAAGCCCTACAAAAGATTGATTTCCGCTACATTTAGACAAAATTACACAAGGTACAGATCTTATTCCATAAGTTGCTGCAAGCTCTGTATTTTTAGTTGCATCAATATATTCTATTCCTTGTATTCCAGAAGCTTCTAATAATTCCTTTGCAGGTCCGCAATACCCACACACTGGAGTTGTAAATAATATTATTTTCATTTTAAACCTCCTATATTTTTTATAGTTTAAAGATATTATAACTTTTTTATCTTTAATCTGTTCTTACTTCGTTTGTTTACAATCTTAACTTTAAACTTTTAATCTCATCTTCTTCAACTTCTTCATTTTTTCTTAATTCGATTAACTCGCTCCATTCTTCTATCTTCTTTCTATTTTTATTATTTTGAAAAACTATCATGGAAACAAGAATTAGAAGACCACATATTACTAGACTAATAAAAATAACACCATATCTATATAATTTTTCATAAATACTTGTTGTGATTTCTAATTTATTAATTTTTATTTGATTTTCTAGGCTATTCACTCCTAAATATAAGTTCTCTAACTTATTTTCCAAATTATCAATTTTTATATTTTTTTCTAATAAATTTTTATTTAATTCCTCTAATTTTTGATTAATAATTAGCAAATTACCTTTTAGCAGGTTAACTTCTTGTTCTAAAGCTAATTCAGTTATATTTATTTCCTCTAATACCGGTACCTCTAATAAATTAACTTCATTTTCATTTTGAATTACAGCTTCATTTTCAACTTCATTGGAAAATGAAAAGCTAAATATAACTAGACCTATCATTAACACTAATAATTTTTTCATCCTCCCCCCCTCTATCTCTTTTTCTTAAAAATATCTTTAAAACTTTTTTTTCCTTTTGCTTCTTTCATCTCTCTTTGTTCTTTATGATAGTTTGACCAGTTAGGGTCTTTTTTCATATTTTTTTTAATTTGAGACATATATTTAGCTGTAGCTTTTGCTGATGTATATTTGTAACAAATATTTTTCTTTATATCCTTTAGAGTTTCTATAACACCTATAAAAACACCTTTTATTTTTAATAATATTAATTTTAATCTCGTTAATTTATATATTTCTTTACAGTTAGGACACCTATACTTTGCCACTTTATATCCTATTTTCATTTTTTCTTTACATTTGGGGCAACAAATTATTGTTTTATCCATTTTTCCTTCCTCAATATTTTTCTTTTATTAATTTATCATAGATTAATTCTATACAATCTATTTTTCTTTCTTGCCATATTTCTTGTGATTTTATCCCTTGAACAACTAACATATACAAACCATTCTCATATTTTTTATTTTCTATTTTTATATTATACTTTAAATCAAAGATCTTTTCAAATTTTATTTCTATAGATTCTTCTAATTCCACTGGTGTTGTATTTATTAATAGGTATTCTTTTTCTATTTTATCAAACTCTTCATAATTTAGTATCTCTATTTCCTCTTGGAAATTAAATATTTTATTTTTTTCTCTAGTAACAAGTTTAATGTTGCAAGAATACTTTTTCAGTGCTTCAACTACAGCTTTAGCACCTCCACCACTTCCTAATATATAGCAATTTTTCCCTAATAAATTTAACTTCATTTTGTTTAAAGTTTCAATAACTCCTCTATAATCAGTATTATATCCTTTTAATTTTCCATTTTCGTATGCTACAGTATTTACAGCTCCTATTTTTTTACTAACATTATCCAACTCATCTAAATAATCTATAATTTTTTCTTTATAGGGAATTGTAACATTTAATCCTTGAAGCTCTCTTGTTTTTAATTTTTCTAAAATATTTTTTATTTCTATCTCTTCATCTTTAGCTTGAAATAAGTCGTACACCTCATACTTACATAATATATTTAAAAATTCAAAAATATATTCATGAAGTTTAGGAGAACGTGTATAGGATATTTTTTTTCCTAATAATCCGAATTTTTTCATTTAAACTCACCTTTCTTTTTTATAAAAAAACTCTCTTTTTAACCTGATTTTAGATGAAATACCTAAAAAAATATAAAAAGAGAGCTAATTTAAATTGTTATTTCACTACAATATTCACGATTTTTCCTGGAACAACTATTATTTTTTTTATCTCTAGACCTTCTATATGTTTTACAACATTTTCATGAGCCACAGCTATTTTTTCTAACTCTTCTTTTGCTATATTTTTTTCTACTTCAACTGTTCCACGAACTTTTCCGTTTACTTGTATTGCAATTATTGCTTCTTGAGATATAGTTAATTCCTCTATATATTCTACCCATTTTTCGTTAAATAAATACGTTTTATTTCCTAATTTTTCCCAAAGTTCATCACAGTAATGAGGGACAAAAGGAGACAACATTATTACTACCTTATTAAGTAATTCCCCTAAAATTTTCTTTGAATTTTGGCTTTTATCATCTGAAATTAAGTAATCTTGTGTTTCATTTAACAACTCCATATTAGCAGCAATAGCTGTATTAAAATGGTAGTTATTCTCCATGGAATCAGTTACTTTTTTTATAGTTTGATGTAATTTTCTTATGATTTTTTTATCCATTTTAGAGGTCTCATTATAGTCAATAGGTGAATTATCAATATTATTTATATTTTCATCTACTATTTTCCAAAATCTTGTTAAGAATCTTTGAGCTCCTGCTAACCCGTTTTCATTCCACTCTAATTCTTTTTCTGGTGGTGCTGCAAACATAATGAATAATCTTGTAGTATCTGCTCCATATTTTACTATCATCTCTTCTGGGTCTACACCATTATTCTTTGATTTTGACATTTTCTCTACTTTAACAACAAGTTCTTCTGAACTCTTCTTAGAAAATGCTTTTTCTCCTTTTAACTCCACATCTTCAGGATATAAATATTTATTTTCTTTTTCAGAATAATAAGACGGTCCAAGAACCATCCCTTGAGTTAGAAGTCTTTTAAAAGGTTCATCAGTAGAAAGTAGACCTAAATCTCTTAATACTTTATGAAAAAATCTTGAGTATAAAAGATGCATAACTGCATGTTCTATCCCACCAATATATTGATCCACTGGAGACCAAGCATTAACTATTTCTTTATTAAAAGGTAAATTAATGTTTTTAGAATCACAATATCTTAAATAGTACCATGATGAATCTACAAAAGTGTCCATTGTGTCAGTATCTCGTCTTGAAGGTTTTCCACATTTTGGACAAGGAACATTTTTAAAAGACTCCGCTGTTGTAAGTGGGTTTCCAATTCCGTTAAAATCTACATCTTTTGGCAGTTCAATAGGTAGATTTTCATCTTTTTCCATAACTACTCCACAAGAGTCACAATAAACTGCTGGTATCGGAGTTCCCCAATATCTTTGTCTAGATACGCCCCAATCTTTTAATCTATACTTTGTTGTTCTTTTTCCATAACCTTTCTCTTCTATTTCTAACGCTATTTTAGATAAAGCTTCTTTTGAAGTTTCCCCGTTAAATTTAGATGAGTTTGTCATAATTCCTGTTCCTATAAAGGCATCTTTCATTTGACTACTTTCTATTTTTATTTCTTCTTTCGTGGTTTTATCAATGGGATTAATTACAACTTTTATAGGTAAATTATATTTTTTAGCAAAACTAAAATCCCTCTCATCATGAGCAGGAACAGCCATTACAGCCCCAGTTCCATAATTCATCAAAACATAATCTCCTATCCACAATTGAATTTTTTCATTATTTACAGGATTAATAATATGAAGACCTGTGAAAATTCCATTTTTCTCTCTTCCTTCTGCCGTTCTTTCAATTATATCTGTATTTTTCATGTTATTTATTGTTGTTTTTATATTAGCATTTGATTCTCCAAGTTTAATTGCAATTGGATGTTCTGGTGCTAAAACACAATAGGTTACTCCATAAATAGTATCTACTCTTGTTGTAAATACAGGTAACTCTTCATTTGTTTCTTCAACTTTAAATACTATCTCAGTTCCAAAAGATTTTCCTATCCAATTTTTTTGCATAGTTAAAACTTTTTCTGGCCATCCATCTTTAAGTTCTTTATGACCTGACAAAAGCTCATCTGAGTATTCTGTTATTTTAAAAAACCACTGTTCCAACTCTTTTTGTATTACTGCAGTTTTTGAATGTCTCCAACATACTCCATCTTCAACTTGCTCATTGGCTAAAACAGTATTGCACTCAGGGCACCAATTTACTACAGATTTTTTTTTGTATACTAAACCTTTTTCATACATTTTTTTGAATATCCACTGATTCCATTTATAGTATTCAGGTGTGTAAGATGCTATCTCTCTATCCCAATCATAAGATAAACCTAGTAATTTTAATTGCCTTCTCATATTATCTATGTTAGATTTAGTCCAAATTTCAGGATGAATTTTATTTTGAATTGCTGCATTTTCTGCTGGAAGACCAAAAGAATCCCATCCCATAGGGTGTAAGACATTATACCCCTTCATTTTTTTATATCTTGCAATTACGTCTCCAATTGCATAGTTTCTAGCATGACCTACATGAAGCTTTCCTGATGGATAAGGAAGCATCTCTAATACATAATAATTCTCTTTATTTTCTACTTTATTCTCTACTTTAAATAAGTTTTCTTTTGACCACTTTTCCTGCCATTTATCTTCAATTTTTTTAAAATTATATTCTGACATTTTTTCCACCTCTATCTTTTAGTATTCAGTTAACCAATTTTCACTTTTTCGTTTTATTCTTTGAATAGTATTATCTATTGTTTTTAAATTTTTTTCTAATTTTTCAGATATTTCTCTATATGAGAAACCTTTTAATAATAACTCAAAAACTTTTTTTTCAAATTTACTAAAATATTTTTCTGAATATCTTTCTAAATCTTTCATTTTTTCTTTAGAAAGAATTATTTCTTCTGGACTATGTTGTAAATACGAAGATAACCCTCTTATATAGGAAACTTCTTTGCCCTCATCATTTTCTAAAAAATTTCCTGAGGCTAAATTTAAAGCTGTATTCTTTTGAGTATTAGAAGCTTTTATTGCTGTTATTATTTGTCTTTTTATGCATAGTGTTGCAAAAGTTTTAAATGTTACATTTTTATTTTCATCATAAGCTTTAATAGCTTTTATTAATCCGATCATTCCCTCTTGTAAAATGTCATCTTTATCTGCCCCAATTAAAAAATAATTTTTCGAATTCATAAATATAAAATTTTTATAATTTGATAAAATCATATTAAGAGAATCTTCATCGCCTTTCTGTGCCATCAATATATTTTCATTATTTACTAATTCTGTTGGCATTTATCTTCCCCCTATTACTTTCCCCAAGTATTAACTAATTTATTGATTTAGAAATTTCAGAAAGTATTATTCCCCCAGCAACAGAAACATTCAGTGAGTTTATTTTTCCATGCATAGGTATTTTAACTAGTATATCACAATTTTCTTTTACTTTTTTTCTTATACCAAACCCTTCACTTCCCATTACTAGTGCAGTGAATTTAGGATATTTTTCCTCATAATAATATTTATTTCCGTCACCTTCAGCGCCGTATATCCAAAAACCTAATTTTTTTAATTTTTCCAATGCCTCTGTTATATTAGTTACTTTTACTATATCAACATATTCAATAGCTCCAGTTGAAGTTTTTATCACTGTCTCATTTATTTTAACTGCATTTCTTTCTGGAATGATAATCCCTTTGACACCAAAAATTTCTGCACTTCTTATTAAAGCACCAAAATTTCTTGGATCTTGAATTCCATCTAAAACCAGCACTATTGCTTTATCTGAAAGAGCTAATTTTTCTAAAAAAGCTCCAAACTCTTCATAATAATCATGTTCTGTTACAAGGGCTTCTATCCCTTGAGAATTTTCTCTTTTTTTATCTGTAAAGTAAATTTTTATATTTCTTTCTGAGGCTAATTTTTTTATAAGTTGAATTTTTTCATCCTTTAACCCTTTAAATAGTTCAATTTTTTCTATTTCTTTCTCTTTATTTTGTAAAGCTTCTATTACTGGATTTATACCTATTATACTTTCCATTTGTTCCTCCGCTAAAAATTATGCTTGAGTCTTTATTCTTTCTATATCTGCACCAATTTTTTTTAATTTATCAACTAATCCTTCATATCCTCTATCTACGTGATAAATTCTGTTTACTTTAGTTTCTCCATCAGCCTTTAATCCTGCTAGTATAAGAGAAGCTCCTGCTCTCAAATCACTTGCCATAACCTCAGCTGCTGAAAAATTTTCTATCCCTTCAATACTAGCTATATGACTATCTATTTTTATTTTTGCTCCCATTCTATTAAGTTCAGGAACGTGCATAAATCTATTTTCAAAAATAGTTTCTTTTATTTCACTGTTCCCTTTTATTAAACTCATTAATGTCATTATAGGAGATTGTAAATCAGTTGGAAATCCTGGATGTGGCATTGTTTTTATTTTTATAGGTTTTAAATCTGATAATTTTGTTTCCACAGTAAATGTATCAGCTTCTAATTTATATTTCACTCCCATCTCTTCTAGTTTAGATAAAAAACTTTCAGAATGCTCTTTTACTACACCTTTTACTTTTATATCTCCATCAAACATGATGGCAGCAATAATAAATGTACCTGCAACTATTCTATCAGGAATTATTGAATACTCCCCAGGTGTTAATTTTTCTACTCCAGTTATTTCTAATCTACTAGAACCTATCCCTTCTATTTTTGCACCCATGGAATTTAAAAAATTACATAAATCTTCAACTTCTGGTTCTCTTGCTGCATTTTCCAAAATAGTTATGCCCTTTGCTTTTACAGCAGCCATAATCACATTTTCTGTAGCTCCTACACTTGGGAAATCAAATATAAAATTTCCTCCTTTTAGCTCTTTTGCCTCTCCGTGAACATATCCATGTTCAATCGAAATATTTACACCTAATTTTTCAAAACCTTTTAGATGTAAATCTACTGGTCTAGCACCAATTGCACAACCACCTGGAAGAGAAACAATTGCTTTACTTGAATTTGCTAACATTGCTCCCATAACTAAAAATGAAGCTCTCATTTTTTTTACTAAATCATAAGATGCTGTTAAAGTTGATAATCCATTATTAATAATTTTATATGTATTTGAATCTAATTTTTCTACTTTTAGTCCTAAACTCTCTAATAATTTAGCAAGAGTTGCAATATCCATTAAATCTGGTACATTTTTTAGTATATAAGTTCCTTCTTCTATTATTGTTGCAACAAAAATAGGAAGTGCTGCATTTTTAGCCCCTCCTACCTCTAATATTCCTTTTAATTTTTTTCCACCATTTATTCTGAACGAATCAACCATTTTTACTTCTTCCCCCTCTCTTCTTCGCATATTGGACATATGTGCCCTAGTATTCTATCTAAAAAATTGAATTTTATGAAGCTACCTCTATAAAGTGGCATTTTTTCCTCTATTTTTTTATAATGCTTAACACAAATCTTTTTTCCTATAAATTTAGAGTAATACCCTTCTAAACCTGCTTTTACAAATTTTTCTTCTAAAGTATCCACTAATATATTTATATTTTGATTATCCATAGCATCTTTGGATACTATTACAACCCCTATATCCCCTACAAAAGTTAACGCGTCAATTAACGTGTATCTTAGCCCTATTTTTTCTGCAACTTCTATATAGGGTTTTAAAAATTTTAAAGAGATATCTCTTCTCATTTTTAACAATATAGCGTCAGGTTCATGCATCGCTTCTATTATCTCAGGATATATAACTCCTGTTTCTACGTCACTTTTATTTATAGATATTATTATATTTTCTTTAAATTCATGAAGATATTCTTCTCTTTCTGTTTGCGTTTTGAAAAATTGACTTCTTGTTTTTTCTTGAGCAATCATAATATCTTTATTCAAGTTAGAGACCCCCTTAAAACTACCCCGTATTTTCTATTTTTATCTAAGTTATACTTTGTTATAAATTATATCACAATTTCAACGCTTTTAAAATTTTTTTTACTACAATTTTAATTTAATAAAAAAAATGCTATACTATAAATAATATAAATTAAAATAAAAAAATCAAGGAGACAATTTTTATGTTGAAAAAAATTAAAATAATACTTTTTCATTTTTTCTGTTTTATTTTTAGTATTAACTTTTTAATGGCTAATACTTCAAATATTCAAGGAAATTTGAAATTTAGAAATACAAATATCGGAGGGGTTAAAGTAACATTTATAGATAGTGAAAATAATAGTAGTGAGGCTACAACTGATATTTATGGATATTTCTCTCTCTCTCTTCCTTCTAAAACTTATAAAATTAAAATAGATAAAGTAGGATATGTCCTAGATAAAAAAGAAGATATTCTTTATGATTTTTCAAATAAAAAAAATATTAAACTACCTCTTCAACTTAATGAAATACCTAGTTTTATCTCTGGACGAATTGTTGATAATATTGGAACGCCCATTTCTCAAGCTCAAATTAATATTCAAGGCTCTAATGAGAAGCTAACACTTCTCAGTGATGAATCTGGATATTTTAAAAGCGATATAAGTTCAGGAACTTTTTATCTAACTACACAGGCAAAGGGTTATGAGACTAATACTCTTGTTCAAAATATAGATAATTTTTCATCTATTACAAATTTAAATATAAATTTGAGTAGAAAAAAATTTGCTATTTCAGGAGTTATTAGTAACGGTTCAGAAGCACTTAATAATGTTTCTATTTCTCTTATAGATTCTGAAAATAAAGTGTTATCAGCTACTAAAAGTTCAGAAAATGGATTTTATGAATTTATTAATATTCCCAGTCATTTTAGTGTTTTTATTAAAGTTGAAGCTCCTTCTTACTCCACTTATATTTCACAGCCTATTGAACTCTATGAAAATATTCAAAATAATTATATTATAATAAATAAAAAAGATGTCGAAACTAAATAGTTTTGACATCTTTTTTACTTTTATTCTCTATAAATTATAAAATGCTTTATATGTTTTATAAGTTTCATAAATATCAAATTTGGAAGCTAATTCAAAAGGAGCATGCATAGATAATAAAGCTGGACCTACATCTATTGTTTTTATCCCTTTTTGAGCTAAGAACATTGCAACTGTTCCTCCCCCACCTTCGTCAACTTTTCCTAACATTCCTGTCTGCCAACGAATATTTTCTCTATTTAATAAACTTCTTATCTCTGCAACATACTCTGCATCAGCATCGTTTGTTCCAGATTTTCCTCTAGCACCTGTATATTTAGTCACAACTATACCATAATTTAATTCTGCTGCATTTTGCATCTCGTGAACAGATTTAAATATAGGGTCCGCTGCTACATTTACATCAGAAGACATTGCTTTTGAACTCCACAAACACTTTCTAAGGTCTAAATCGCTATACTTATCATTACATTTAGATATCATATCACTTGTGAAGTACTCGATATAATCTGATTGTAAACCTGTTGAACCATTAGAACCAGTTTCTTCTTTATCTGCTAAGAAACACACAGCTGTTTTTTCTGGAGTACCCTTTAAATCTAAAATAGCTTTTAAAGAGGTATAACCACAAATTCTATCATCTTGCCCATAAGCTCCAACAATAGATCTATCTAATCCAACATCTCTTGCTTTTCCTGCTGGCACTAATTGGAGTTCAGCTGATACAAAGTCTTCTTCTACTATTCCATAAGTTTCATTTAGTTTTTTCATCACAGCATATTTAACCAAATCTTTTATTTCTTTGTCTTCAATTGTTGCAGGTATTGTTCCTACTATAATTTGAAGTTCTTCACCTTTTAAAACTTCTGGTGCTTTTCTTTCTGCTTGTGTTTTTCCCCATAAATGTGGTAATAAATCTGGAATATTAAACACTGGATCACTTTCTTTTTCTCCAATTACAATCTCAACTTTTTTTCCATTTTCTAAAACTACAACTCCGTGCATAGCAAGAGGAAGAGTCGCCCAGTGATATTTTTTTATTCCACCATAATAATGAGTCCTCATATATGAAAGTTCCATCTCTTCATACAATGGATTTTGCTTTAAATCCAGTCTAGGTGAATCTATATGAGATACTACATAATTTATTCCCTCTACTATGTTTCTTTTTCCTATTATAGCTAAAATAAGATTTTTTCCTCTATTGTTGTAATATATCTTATCTCCTGTTTTTAATTCTTTTATATTTTCTGCATTTTTAAATCCAGAAAGTTCTGCGAGTTCTATTCCTCTTGAAACAAATTCTCTTTCTGTTTTTCCAATGTCTAAAAAATTTTTATAGCCTTCTGAAAAGTCGAAAATATTCTTTTTCTCAGCTTCAACTACACCTTTCCACCCATTTTCTTTTTTATAAAACATGTTAGAGCCTCCTTTTATTTTAATAATGATATATTGTTTTAATTTACTATTTAAAATGACACAACTCTAAAACTAACTGTACCTTTTGTTGTTCCAAAGTTTTGTTTTATTACTATTTAAAATGACACAACTCTAAAACTTTCAACACCTCCTTTTTATTATTATTGCTGTTTTATTACTATTTAAAATGACACAACTCTAAAACTTTGTAAGTGATTTAGATAAGTATGTTAATGTTTTATTACTATTTAAAATGACACAACTCTAAAACGTTAGGAATAATAGTATCTCCATCTTCTAAGTTTTATTACTATTTAAAATGACACAACTCTAAAACCTCAAATTTTAGGTTAACATTACACAACGAGGTAATGGGTCATTAAAAATAGTATTTATTTTATATTTAAAATTATAAGTTTCCAATGTTCACTTTTATTTTATTTAATTAGAATAATATTTTTAATTAATTGTATCATATTTATATTTTTTTTACAAATTCATCATAATCATTATCAATAGTTAGTTTTTTTTCATGTTCAAAATAATTTTTATCTAATGAGGACTCAAATAGAATCAATGGTATTTTTTTATATAAAGAGAATTTATAAACCTCTTTCAACTCTTCTTCTAATAAATATGATTTCAAATTACAAAAAATTATAAATTTATTTAATTGTAACTCTGATATTATCTCAATTATAGATAAAATTTTTTCCAGATGATTTGAATTTAAAGAATCATCTATCTTTAACCCTATCATTTTTATAAATTTTGTTATATCAAATTGAGAAGACGAGTCAAAATTTATTGTAAAGTCTGACAATATATTTTGAAACAAAGAATAAAGTTCAGAATATTTTTGTTCACAAATATTTTTTATATCTATATCAATATTTAATTGTTTAGATACAAGTTTTGTTACTGTGCTAATAATATCTTTACTATTAAAATCTATCATCATCGGGTCTGAAATATACAGCGCTTTTTCTGAAAATTTTACTTCTTTCCCATTTTCAAATAAATATATCTCGTCTCCAGTATCAATACCATTTATTTTATTATAGATAGAATATATAAATTTTGAAAACATTTTCTTATTTTCAATTTCTAAAATTGATATTTTATCAGGTAATATTTCTACATCATTTTCAAAATATAATAGCTTTATAATCATAAAATTACCAACCTTTCTGTTGTTGATAAAAAATTTGTTTCATACTCACCTACACAATTTTCTATTGAAGCAAACTGTTTTTCTGTTATAACTAAAGATTGAACTAAGCCAGAAGAAGGCATAATCTTTTTTATTCGTATTTTAACTAAATTCATTATACTTTGATTTAGTGCTAATTTTGTATAAACAGATTCCTGCATCATAATAAATCCTTCCTTTAGCAACCCCTTTCTAAATTGAGAATATTCTCTTCTATCTTTTGCTGTAATTGTAGGCAAATCAAAAAATACGATTATTCTCATAAATCTACACCTCATAAGAATCACAAAATTGAATTTTATAGGGTGTCTCTTCTGTTATACATTTTAATATATTGGTTGTATATTTAGTTATTGCAGTTGATAAATAGTGTTCACAGTCATCATATTTAACTTTTTCATTTAATAGATTAATAAGCTTTATCTTCATTTCACTATTAAATTCAAAAGGAATATTTTCATATACAATTTTATCTATAAAGGGTCTAAAAGGTTCCATTAGATCACAACTTAGATTAAATTGATTATATTCGTTTTTATGGTTAATTCCAAGTTGAGTAATATATCCATTACTTATAACTTCTTTATTAAATGTTGATAGTAAAATTGCATACCCATAATTTAATGCTGCATTAACTTCATTTTCTTGTTTTCTTCCAAAATTTTTTCCAAAAAAAGAATTAAAATAGACTTTTGCTGCATGCCCCTCTCTATTTGTAGAATCTCCAAGTTCAATTTCTTCTGCATACTCAGATAACTTTTCACAAGAATCTACTCCAAATCTTTTAAGAACCCATGCTTGTTTTTTTATTTTCTCTTCAATAACAATACTCCATACAGATTTTTTGATGTCTTCACTCCACTGAACTTGTTGCTTTATTTTTTTACTAGTGTTAAAACTTCCATAAAGTGGTTGCATTTCAGCAATAGGATTATGTCTTTCATCACAAAATATAACATTTATTTTTCTTTGAGCCAATTCACATAAGAGATATGAAGTTAAAGAAACTGATGTGGAATCAACTATTATTGTTTGTATCTCTGAAAGATGAAGCATTTTTGCTTCATCTCCATACACTACTAAATAATCATTTTTATAACTACATTTGCAATGCTTCGTTATGAGTACTGTCCGAAACCCCATATATTATAAACCTAAATCTTTTAATGTCATTTTCTTTTCACGCATCCCTGTTATTGAAGTGTTTATAAATCCAATTTTGTCTGGAGTTAGTGTTTTGCTTCCCATTCGTCCCTCTCGATCCCCCAATTTAGAAACTGCTGAAAACTTTTTAAAATTTCCATTTGTAGAACTAGCTGATAATACTTTTAAAACCTCATCTATAAAATTTACTTTATCCACATGAGTTATTTTATCTTCCAATGGTAATTTTTCAAATTCGATTTGAGCTTCTTCTAATTTCTTCAGTGTATTTTTAAAACAAGGAAATTCTTCTTTAATTTTAAACATCAAAATACAATATAGTTTCAAAGCCATTTCATTTCTTTTTTCTTTTTTCTCTTCTAGCGATTTCTCAGAATTTTTTAACGTTTTCCCTTTAATTTCACTTAGCATTAATTGCTCACTATAATTTAAGTATAATTGTCTTGCGTTTATTACTTCTCCAGATGATACAATACTCCACAAATTGCCTTCATAAGATATTTTTTGATATTTATTAATTTTTTTTACAAGAACCTTAATTTCATCTGAATTCGTTTCTTTTTTCAAAAAATTTCTTATTGCATCTTTGTTTGAATCCTTTGAAACAACAGTTGGTATCCCTATTAATTCACGTGTTATCTTTTTCTTTTTTAAGTATTCAACAATGCAATAATAGCTTGGATTAACCCCACTATAACCACCATACTTTAAAGGATCTAACTCTTCATTAAGTCGTCCATCTTTAAAATATGATCTTTTTTGTGGAATAAGATTTTTTTTATCTGAGTTAGGCGAATACAAGGTTTGATTATAAAACTCTCCTGTCTGTTCCTCCACTTTTTTAGCGACAAAAACATCTCGATAATCCATTATTTTCTTTATTTTTCCAATTTTTTCTTTTCCTAACCATTTTACTATTTCTCCAGTTTCTTGATTTATTATTTCTTCTTCTCCAAACTTAGATATCAACCACCCATATTTATTTTTTCTTTCTTTATCAACTTTCACACTATCCCTAAAATCTCTTAAATACCCTTCATATTTAAACTCTTTTTTGAAAATATTAGGATAACAAGTTTGAACAAAACTTCCTAAAACACATAAAAAATAAGCATCGTGTGCATGGTGAAAATCATTTAAATTTCTATTTTTGTATAACTCATACTTTTCTCTGAAATTAGAAATTAAATTAGATTTTACTAAATGTATTTGTGTTTCTTCAGTTGCAAATTCAACTTGTAATAAAGTTACTACATTTTTTATAATTTGCCTAGTCTCTACTAACTGTCTCGCAATAAATTTCCCAACTTCTTCTTCACTAATTTTTTTTCTTGTTAACCTCTTGTATTTACTCGGTGTCATAAGACCAGATTTTAAAAGTTTATTCCACATTAAAATATTTTTTTGAATAACATCATCTTCAAGAAGAAGTGAATCACTTTTTCTTCTATTGGTACCACTATACACCAACACTTTGTTATCAAAACTATCATCTTTTATATAAGACTGTGGCAAAATATGATCTACATCATAACCCCAACTCAAATCACCAGTTAATGGCTTTCCTGTATACATACACTTACCATTTTGTATAAAATATAAATATAACCTTTCACTATCTAAAGCTTTTTGATTTTTTTCATAAGACTTCAAGTCTTTTTCACACTGAGTAAACTCATCAATATCAAACTCTATTTTTTCATAAATCTTTTTTAGCGTGTTGTATCTAGAATTTGTTCTTTTACCTTTTTGACCATCTTCCCTTGCAACTTCTAAATAAATATTACTTGGATTATTCCCCATAATATTTACTATCTCTTTAATAACTTTTATAGAGTGCCAAATACCTTTTTTTAGTGCTGGAGAACCTGCTAGTTCCTGAACATCTTCATATTTAATTTTATTTTCTTCTTTAAATTTATCACTATTTTCTTTTTGAATAGCCTCATTAAATCCCAATTCTTTATTTTCAATAATCTGCATAAAATTCTCATTTGTTGCTCTCATTATTTCTAAAATATTTTTCCCCACAGTATCTATATCTTTACTATAAATAGCAGTCATTTTCGAGGAATTCCCTGTTGCTTTTAAGTCAACTAATAGCTCTTTACTTAATCTTGACCAACCTTTATATTTTAATTTACAAATATCTTTTACTTGCTCAATAGAAAGCTCTGGATATTCTTTTTCCATTCTTGATTTCAAGATTTTTTTATCTTCAAATAAAGTTATCCATAAAATTATTCTTTCTATCATTTCATAGTTATTTTTATCTACAACACCTAATATTTTTTTGAAATCTAGATATGATTTTTTAGAGGATACGAATCCTGTTTCTTTTTGGAATCCTGTTATTTCACTATCAGCCATTGGATGTTTATGCTCTTTTAATTTCCCTTGTAATTTTTTCTTGGAAATACTTGGAAATTCTTCAAATAATTCTTCTAGCACATATTTTTTTACGTCTGATGATATTATTTTTCCACCTATAGAAATCTTATTAAGTTCATTTAATAGTGTAAATTCAGAATAAAGAAGTGAATTTTTAGGGATAACATCTTTGTCCTGTAAATAAGTACATTTATTTGTCATTCGTAAAATGAAATTTTCTGCTGATTTTTCAATATTTATAACTTCATTAAAATTCCAAGGATAAATCTTTTCGTCACTATGTCTTTCACTCCATGAAAAAGGTGTATTTTTATTCTTCTTATCTTTTTCGTTTCCATCTATATTGGTTAGTGGTCCTACATAGTAAGGGATTCTAAACTCTAATATACTTATTATTTTGTTTATTTCTTTTCCTTCTTTTGTTAGGTAACTTTCTTTTAAGGTTGGATAATATTCCCCTTGATTTTTTATTATTTTTTGAACTTCATAAGAGTGGAGTTGAAAAGGTATTGCTCCGTTGTCAGTAGTATTTGTTTTAGCTAAAAAATTCCCCTCTTCTATTTTTGATAAACAATATTTATACTCTTCATTTTCTTGCAGTATATCTTTTTTACTTTCCAATATTTTCTTTATATTTTTACAAAACTCTTCTTGAGGTAATTCTTTAGAATTTTTTAAATACAAATTATAATTTGATTTTTCATTTCTAAACATTTCATTATAAATTTTTATATTAAAATATTCTTTTAATAGTTTTTTTAAGCTTTTTAAGTCATCTCTATGTTCGTTGTATTTCGCAATCATAGCTCGAGAGATTGTAGTCTCTCCTTTTAATATCTCGGTTAGAATATATGCAGAATAAATATTTTTAAGTGAAAGATAAATATTTTCATTGTCATCATCTAGTTTTCCGTCTAATTCTGTTTCTGCTTTGTCTTCAGATAACTTAAAACTTATCTCACTTTCTTCTTCAAGACTAAACATTTTAGAAAAATTTGCTTTTCCTCCAATCATTGCTTTTGAAAAAGCAGTAGCTTTTTGTTTTTTTATTGTTTTCTCACTAATGTTTATTAACATCATAAAAACTTCTGTTAAAGCTATTTCTTTATCTCTATTTTTCATTTTTTTATCTTTTAAGATATTTTCAATTTCAACAACATCTTTTTCTTCGTATTCTCCGTATTCTTCTTTTCTTTGAATTGCTTCTAAAAATTCCTCTACAGAAGCTTTTAAGCCTTTTTCTGCTGAAAATGTTTCCATTTCTTGATACAAAAAATTTCCACGATATTTTAAAGCGTGGTGTAAAGCTAAATATATTAATCTAAAATCAACTTTTTCTTTTGCATTCATTATATATTCTCTTAAGTGGTAAATTGTTTTAAATTCTTTCCTATCTATACCATTTTTTCCGTCCCATTTCCCTAGTAATACATCTAAATTTAACGGATCATTACTTTTATCTTCTAAATATAATTTAGACTCCTTCATTTTCATAAAGAACAATGGATCTATTATCGCCATTTCTTTTTGAACTAAATTTTGTAAATTTTCTATCCTAACTTGCCTTCTTTGAAGTCTTCTTCTTGAACTTCTAAAACCTCTTCTAGTTAAAGCTACTTCTGCTGATTCAAAAAGCGAAGAACCTAACATACATTTCCCTTTAAACCTTTTCAAATCACCACTTTCATTGGTTACTGACCACCCAACTGAGGATGTTCCGATATCAAGTCCAATTGAATAATTTTCTTTTTTTAATTTTTCCCCCATTTTTTTCTTGCCCCCTATCTTAAAATATGTTATTATGTATTTGTTATTACTATTTAAAATGACACAACGAGTTAAAACAAAGCTTTTGCTTAAGCATCCGTAAGGACCAAAGAAGACCTATTAGGTCTTTTTTCATTTATTTAACCTTATTATACTTTAATTTTATCTCATTTCCTATTATTTATTTCCTTTCATAAAAAATCCCCAAATTAAACATGAACTACTTCCACACTTAACTTGAAGATTTATTTTTTATAACAAATTTATTTATTTTTTCAATCTTTCATTTAATTCTTTAGCTAATTCCTCATATCCTGGTTTCCCAAGAAGTGCAAACATATTTTTTTTATATGTCTCTACTCCAGGTTGATCAAATGGATTAATTCCTAGTAAATAACCACTTATTCCACATGCCTTTTCAAAGAAATAGAACATGTACCCTAAATGATAAGGAGTTGCTTCAGGAATAATTACATTTAAATTAGGAACTCCTCCATCAATATGTGCTAATGTTGTCCCGTCTGCAGCTTTCTTATTTACAAAATCAAAACCTTTTCCTGTTAGATAGTTAAGTCCATCTAAATCCACTGCTTCTTCTTCTATTAATACATCTTTTTCACATTTTTCTATGTTTATAACTGTTTCAAAAATATTTCTTTTTCCATCTTGAATATATTGACCAAGAGAGTGTAAATCAGTACTTAAATCTACTGAAGCTGGGAATATTCCTTTTCCGTCTTTTCCCTCAGATTCTGCAAAAAGTTGCTTCCACCACTCAGATACAAAGTGAAGTCTTGGTTCATAGTTAACAAGTAATTCAATATCTTTTCCTTTTCTATTAATAATATTTCTAATAGCTGCATACTTATAGCAATCATTATTTTTAAAATCAGCTTTATATGCAACTGAAGCATCACTTGCTCCTTTCATTAATTCATCGATATTAATCCCTGCTGTTGCAATTGGTAATAGCCCTACTGGAGTTAAAACAGAGAATCTTCCTCCTACGTTATCTGGAATTGTAAAGGTTTCGTACCCTTCCTCTGTCGCTAATTTTTTTAGAGCTCCTTTACTTGCATCAGTTGTTGCAAAAATTCTTTTTTTAGCATTTTCTTTTCCGTATTTAGCCTCTATATGTTTCTTTAAAACTCTAAATGCTAATGCTGGTTCTGTTGTCGTACCTGATTTTGAGATTATATTTATTGCATAATCTTTTCCATCTAAAACCTCTAATAAGTCTTTTAAATATTTCCCTGATATGTTTTGACCTACAAAATATATTTCTGGAGCGTTTCTTTTATTTTTAGGTAAATTATTGTGAAATGAATGAGATAAAAATTCTATCGCTGCTCTTGCACCTAAATAAGAACCACCAATACCGACTACTAAAAGAACATCACAAGTGTTTTGTATTTTTATTGCTGCTTCTTTTATTTTTTCAAATTCATTTTTATCATAATTTTTTGGTAAATCTATCCACCCTAAATATTCATTCCCTGCTCCTGTTCCCTCTTCTAGTTCTGCTACTGCTGATTTTACCTGTTTTTCCATTTGGTTTATTTCTTGCTCACTGATAAACTTCATTGCATTCTTATAACTAAAACTTAATTTTTCCATTACTCTCAACTCCATTTTATTTTTTATTTTCTAAAATATCCACTCTCTTTTTTAAATTCGCTATAGTTATTTGATTTTCTTCCACAATAGCTTTAAGAAATTGGATAGTTTCATCTATATTTTTTATTTTACTGCTAAATGTTTCTGTATCGAAACCCATTTTAGTTAACTCTTTGGAAAACTCAGATACTAAACTTTCTAATACTAATAAATCTTTTTTATTTGTTTTCTCTAAATCTAACTTATTCAATGTTTTAGAGAGATAATAAACAAAATCATAACGACTAATCTGCTCTTCCCCTCTAAAATTATAGCTATCTTGCTTTAATATTCCCTTAGCTAGTAAATTATTCACAGAACTGTATGCCCAGTGCTCCTTAGGTATATCCTCATATTTATTAGCAGCATACATAAGGGTAGGAAAAATTAATATAATAACTAATATATTTTTTAATTTCTGCATTTACATTCTCCTATTTTTTCAACTTAAAAACAGCTTTAACATTAACTTCTATATTTAGAATATCAGGTATAAATAAGTCTGTAGTTTTTGTAGATTTCACACTTAAACTATTTGTATTATATGTAAAATTTCTTCTCATTGGGAAGTGATCGTACACTAAATCTAATGGTTCTATTGTGTAACCTGTTGATTCAGCTACTGAATTTGCTTTATCATAAGCATCTTTATATGCAAGTATCATCGCTTCTGATTGAATACTTTTTTCTTTACTTGAAGAGAATTTCATTCCTGAAACAGAATTTACTCCAGACTCTTGCAATTTTGAAACTATATTTTCCGTATTTTTAATATCTTCTATCTCAATTAAAAAAGAGTTTCTTACTTGATATTTATATACTGGATTTGGAATATTATAGTTTTCTGAAATTTTGTTCACAGTGTAATCTATTGTTTTTATATTCTTTTTATCAATTTTAAGCTCCGCTATTTTTAAACGTACCTTTTCCATTATAACTTTATTTTTTTCAACTGCTTTCTCAGTAATTTCATCTTCTGTTATAACTGAAAAATTAATTTCTACTCTGTCTGGCTTCACCTCTATATTTCCTATTCCTTGAACTGATATTTTTGGAATATTAGACTCCGCCAATGTTAGCATACTTAAGGTAGTAAAAATAACAACTAATATTTTTTTCATGTTTAAAGACCTCCAATTTATATTTTATTTCTAGATTAAGTATAACCTATATACACAAATATTTCAAGCTAGTGTTAATCATTTATATATAATTTCTTTCTCTATACATTTATTATAAAAATGATATAATTTATTATTAAAATCTCACTTTAACTAAAAATTTAATAAAAATTATATATGAGGAGAAAATTATGATGAGAAAAAAGTTATATTTATTAATAATAAGTTTGTTTATATTGTCTTTTACCAGTCAAACAGTTGAAAGTTCAGATTTTCAAGAGATAGAAGGAGCAATAGAATATTCACAATTAGAAGAAAGAGATGGAGTTTATTATAAAAAAAA
Organism: Fusobacteriaceae bacterium; assembly: GCA_051659505.1. Taxonomy (GTDB): domain Bacteria; phylum Fusobacteriota; class Fusobacteriia; order Fusobacteriales; family Fusobacteriaceae; genus JAGNZR01. Next base: position 37,853 of record JBOFOQ010000033.1, on the reverse strand, counting down.
TGAATCAAAAGGATTTACAGGGACAAGTATTTCAAGGTATGAAAAAGAAAGTTTAAGTTGGTGGAATAAACTCTTTGGATTTACAGGGACAAGTATTTCAAAGGACGAAAAAGGTCAAGTAAAGTGGGAAAAAAGATATAAAGAGGGAAAATTAGACGGGACGTCAAAAGGATATTCAAAAAAAGGTCAGCTAAAACTAATAGAAAATTACAAATCAGGGAAACTAGATGGAATAATAAAAAGATATTCAGAAAAGGGAGATTACGATTGGGATGAAGAAAAGAGAAGATATATAACAGGAACAGGAGGATTAAGCTGGGAGGGAAACTATAAAGAAGGAAAACTAGAAGGTCCATCAAAAAGCTATCATGAGGGTGGGGAGCTAAAATGGGAAGTGAATTACAAATCAGGAAAACTAGATGGAGTGTATAAAAAATACGATATGTTAGGGAAGATAAGCTGGGTAGGGAACTATAGAGAAGGAAAACTAGAAGGTTCAGTATTAGTATATACAGAATATGGTCGAGTAAGTGCAGAAAGGAACTATAAAGCAGGAAAAAAAGAGGGGTTATTCAAATTATATAATGAATATGGAAAGCTAAGAAAGGAAGAAAACTATAAAGATGACAAACGAGAAGGGTTGTCAAAATTATACTATGAAACAGGTCAATTAGAGAGTGAAGAAAATTATAGAGGAGACCAACGTGAGGGTATAAAAAAAACATATAGATCAACGGGAAAATTAAGGATGAAAGAAAACTATAAAGGCGGTAAACGAGAAGGGAAAAGGGTAATATATTATTATGATACAGAAGAAGTCCAAATAGAAATAGAAGAAAGTTATAAAATGGGAAACAGAGATGGGTTAAGAAGAACCTATTATAAAAATGGTCAATTAAAAGAGAGCAAAAATTATAATTTTGGTGAATTAGAAGGAGTTCAAACATATTATGCAAATGGTAACTTAAAAGAGAAAAGAACATATAAAGGGAAAAAATTAGACGGTCAAGAAATAGAATACTACGAAAATGGTCAATTAAAATTTGATAGAAGTTATGTAGAAGGAAAACTAGATGGTCAAAGTACAGAATATTATGAACATGGTCAATTAGAAAGAATAGAAAATTATAAATTAGAGGAAAAAGAAGGGGTTTTTAAAGGATACTATAAGAATGGTCAATTAAAATGGGAACGAAATTATAAGGCAGATAAACTAGAAGGAGTAGTAAAGTTCTATTATGAGAATGGTCAATTAGAATGGGAACGAAATTATAAGGCAGATGAACTAGAAGGAGTAGAAAAGTACTATTATGAGAGTGGTCAATTAGAATGGGAACGAAATTATAAAGTAGGAGAAAAAGGTGGAATAGAGAAAATATATAATGAAAATGGAAAACTAAAAAAGAAAAAAAGACATAAAGCAGGGAAGCAAAAACAAGAAGAGGAAAAAAAAGAAAAACAAAAGCAAGAAAAAAAAAAGCAAGAACTAAATCAGGAACAAGAACAAAGATATAAAGAAAAGAGTCAAAACGCAAAAGAATATTTAAAATCAGAAGAAAAAAAAGAATATGATTATATAATGAGTGAAGAATTCCAACCAAAGATATCAGAAAAATTGAAAGAAAGAATACTGCGAACATATATAGAGAGTTTTCCAGGAGAGGAGTTTTATTATATAACCGAGCCAAGATTAATGACAGAAAAAAATGCATTTGCTATTGTTCAAAGGATATATAAAGGGAGTCAATATGAAGCATATTTAGGAACACCAAAGATGAATGGAGGACGTGGGTATTCAATAATTGGAGCATATGCAAAAAGTGAAGATGATTTTGAGATAGATACATCAAGATATGAAAAAGAACAAGATATGATTGCACTTTACGGAAAAGTAGGGGGACTAGTAGAAGAAGTATTTGGTCAAAAAGGTCGTTTCAGCATTTTATTCAATGGAGCAACAAGTAAAAAACACTATAGATGGGTACTAACAGGAGAAAATACATTTAGGAGAGAAGAAAGACCAGATTCAGAAGATTCTCCAGATGCACGGTATATAACTACATATATAACCTTAATAGTTGACGACATAGAAAAAGTAAATGAACAGGAAATAGGAGATAAGTTAATCATATTTGGAGAAAGACAGAGAGAAGAAGCGAAAATGGCAGGAGATATAGATTTGAAGATATTAGATAAAGGAAATTATAACTTCCCTAAAGAGAAGTTATATAAGTGGGTAGAAGCATCACTTTTAGGTGCACCAAAGGTGAGAGAAATAGTAAAAAACTGGGATAATCCAATAACAAAAGACTTAGATTATTTAGCACAATATATGGCACCAGCAAATGATGGGAGGGAGTATAGTTTTAGGTATAGTAATGATTCGATAGATAACATGGAAAAAGGAGTTAGAGGTCGATATAATGATAACCGAAAAAGTACTATGGATGCTAATAATGGAGAAATGATAAAATGGGATATAAAATGGGAGAGAAAAAAATGATATTAAAAGACGTAGAGTACTTAGCTTTTACAAATTTAGCCTATTACGATTGGCATAATCTATATAAGAGTAAGAAAGGAATAGAAATTATTGAAGGTATGACTGTTTATGAAATATTAAAGAACCTAAAAGATATGCTAAACCCATTAGGGAGAGAATTAGTATTGTTAAGTGAAGAAAGAGAAAGTCTAAAAGCAACTGAAAAAGAAATTGTTCATAAAATGGGGAGAAAAGTTGATGAAGGAAATACTGAGCTTTCAAAAGAGACAAAAGAATACAAGGATAACGAAAAGAAGATAGCTGAAAACAAACAAAAAGAAAAAGAACTAAAAAAAAAGATAGCTGAAAACGAAAAAAAAGAAAAAGAACTAAGAAAGTTATATAAAAAAAATATCAAAAAGAATGACTTATCAGAAAATGACGTATCAAAAATTAATGAAATTTTGAAAAAAAGTGAGAAGAGCTTAGAGGTAGAAAAGCAATTTGGCGGTGATACAAAACAAGCGCTACTAAGTATACTGCCAAGGGAAGCTAAAGACACATATATGGCTAAACCATTAAAAAATAAATTAAGTGATAAAGAAATAGATAAAGATAAAGATAAAGATAAAGATAAAGAAATAGAAATAGAAATGTATCAAGAGTCAAATAAAGCAATATTTTTCTTTTATTCAGAAAAAGCTGAAAACGATAATGGACTCTATAAAGATGTATTATCAGAGTGGAAAGTAATAGATTCAGAAAGCATAAACTCATTTCAAGCAACAGTATTTAAAAAAGGAAACGACATAATAGTGTCATATAGAGGAACGGAAAGTGCAAGTGATTGGTTAACTGATATAAGTTTATTTGCTTCAGACAAAAGCGAACAAAGAAAATTGGCATGTGAAATTTTGATGAAAATAGCTGAAAAATATAAAAACTGTAATATACATGTTGTAGGACACAGTTTAGGAGGAGCATTAGCAAATTATGCGGTAAAAGATGTTCTTATAAAGAAAAAAAAAGAAAATTTGAAGTCAAATCTAAGAAGTTTAGTAACATTTAATGGCTTAGGAATAAGTGATGATGATGTAGATAATAAAGAGGTAATAACAAAAAACTATATTCTAATGGATGATAAAGTAGGAAATTTGAAAAAGAATGTGATGAGATTAGCAGTAGATAAAAATAAATTAAAGAAACTCATAGTTTCTATGTCTGATTACCACTCACTATATGCATTTTTTCCTTACTTAAATGATGATGGAAATTTTCCTAATAATAAAGGTGGTAAAAGGTCAGAAATAGAGAAATTAGAAAATGTAATTAAAGAGATACATGTTCAAAATGCAATAAAAAGTGGCTTGGAAGATAAATATGGAAAAGGTGGACTAGTGTTAGAAAAAGAGTTGAATGAGAAATGTATTCGAGAACTCGAAGTAATGGAGTATTTAAAGACTTCAATAGAAAACTCAGTAAAAAAATATTTTAAAAATAATAATAAAAATAAAGATAATTTTAAACTATTAATAAAATCGCAAATAGAAGAATTAAAAGATAATAATTACCACTGTATATACAGAGAGAGTCAAGAGAATAACACTGATGAAATAGAAATAGGAAAATTTAATAATTATGAAAATGTATTAGGAATAAAAGGAACCTATCCTCTAATATTAAAGATAAATTCAACCAAAGCAAAAAAAGCAACAGGGTTACCGGTTCTGAATGAAGCAAAATTAAAGTGCAGTGCCGGAACTCTTCAGGGTGAATTAAAAGTTACAAGTCAAAATAAAATTTATACAGAAGGGAAGCTACAAGGAACAGTAGAAGACTATGTAGGTAATAAGAATATATTAGGATTTGGAGAATGTTTACTAAGTCCAATAGGGACTGAGATATACAACTTGTGTACAAATTGTATATCTACAATACCATGGGAAAAGGCAAGTAAAAATACAGTGGGAGGCAATAACTTAATATTGGAGTCATCAGAATGTGAGTGTACGGTAGGAGGAATAATAAAAGTAGAGGATGGTTTATCGAAAAAAATAAACTGTGATTAGTGTAGAATAATGATTTCAAGTACTCTAGCAAGTTATAACAGTATAGGTGAATTAATGAAGATTTTTATATCTTCATTATACGAGGAGAGAATATGAATGAAAAACTAAACCTATTTAAAGAAATTATTAAAAATAGTAATAACATTGTATTTTTCGGCGGAGCAGGAACATCTACAGAAAGTGGGATTCAAGACTTTAGAGGTAAAGGTGGTCTTTACAACCGTGAATATATGGGATATAATCCTGAAGATATATTACATATAGATTTTTTCTTGAAAAACAGAAATATTTTTAATCAATTTTTAAAAGAAAAAATGGATTTTAAAAATGTTAAACCTCACAAGGGGCATTACGCTCTTTTAGAACTAGAACGATTAGAAAAATTAAAAACTATAATCACTCAAAATATAGATGATTTACATCAAAAAGCTGGTTCAAAAATTGTTTTAGAATTACATGGAAATATTGCATACTTCTACTGTTTATCTTGTGGTAAAAAAGAAAATGAAAATTTTAATTGTTCTTGCGGTGGAATTACTCGCCCTCCTGTTACTCTCTACGGAGAAAATCTTGATGACAATATAACCACCTTAGCAATCGCCACTATTGAAAAAGCTGATACCCTTATTGTTGCTGGTACAAGTCTTACTGTTTACCCTGCTGCATATTATCTTCAATACTTTAAAGGCGCAAACCTTGTAATTATTAATGCTGATGAAACTAAATATGATAAATACGCAACTCTTGTTATTAGAGATAGTTTTGCTGATGCTATGGACTATGTAGTTAAGTGATGTATTCAATGTAGTAGAAAATTATTGATTTAAAATCCAACAAAGCTAATAAAATTACTATGGAAATAAAAGAAATTGTTGAAAAAGAGTTAGAACAAACAAATAAATAATTAAATTGCAAAAACTAAGTTAAAATAAAAAATAGGTAAAATTAAACTTTAGCTAAAATTTTACCTATTTTTTTATTTTTTTATGCTATTTTTTTCCTTGCACACTTTTCAAGCAATCTCTTACCAAAATATGCACTCAGAAATACTTCGAATTAATCTTTCCATATCTTCTCCATTAATGTCACCAATGTTTCCTATTCTAAAAGTATCAGCTTCTGATATTTTACCAGGATAAATTACAAATCCTTTTTCCTTTAATAATTCATAGAATTCACCAAAGTTAAATTTTGGTGATTCTGGAGAGTAAAAAGTTGTTATTATTGGAGACATTTCACTATCTTGAAGTAGTGTTTTAAATCCTAAACTTCTCATTCCATTTACCAGAATATCATGGCTTTTTGTATACCTTTTTTCCCTTGCTTTAACTCCACCTTCATCTTCCAGTTCTAGCAACGCCTGATAAAATGCTCTTACAACATGAGTTGGTGAGGTAAATCTCCATTTTCCGTTGTTATTTTCCATTGTATCCCACTGTGAATACAGATCTAAGGATAACGATTTTGCATTTCCTTTACATATTTCCAAGCTTTTTCTATTAGCAATAGCAAATCCAAAACCTGGAACACCTTGAATACATTTATTTGCTGAACTAATTAAAAAATCTATTTTTAAATCATCAACTTTTATATCAATTCCTCCAAAGCTACTCATTGCATCTACGATAAACAGTTTATTATGTTTTTTTACTATTTCACCTATCTCTTTAATTGGATTTAATCTTCCTGTTGTTGTTTCACAGTGTACAACTGCAACATGGGTAATAGAATTATCTTCTTCTAATGTTTGATTTAAAGTTTCTAAATTCACTTCTGATGTTTCACCAAAATTCATTTCAACATTTGAAAGTTTCAAAATATTTGCAATTTCTACTATTCTTTTTCCGTAAGTTCCATTTATAATTACTAAAATCTTGTCTTTATCTACTCTCATTGAACTTCCAATTACAGATTCAACTATAAAAGTACCGCTTCCTTGCATTAATATCGTTGTATAATCTTTTTTATTTTTTACACCTATATTTAGTATTTTCTCTCTCATGCTTTGAACTAAATTGTTATATTCTTTATCCCAAGTGCACCAATCTTTCAACATTACTTCTTTTACTGTGTCACTTGTTGTTAACGGTCCAGGTGTTAAAAGTATATAAGGTCTATTTTCTTTATTTGTATTCATTACGGTCTTTCACCTCTTGCTAATTTATCATTTACTTCATCTATCACTTTTTCTAACTCTCCAACCTCTTCAACTATAAAATGAGCTCCATTTTCAAAATATCTTTTTTTCACTATTTCTAACCTTGCATCTAACTCCTTTTTATTCATTTCTTTTACTTCTTTTTCTGTTAGCCCCAATTCTGAAGAACCTTTTAATATTCCAACAGACCAACATTTGGCATTTATAGCTTCTTTTATATCAGAAATAGTATCTCCAACTTTTATTATGTGATAAGGAAATTCTATATCTAATACCTTCATATTTTCCAATATCATATACGGATGTGGTCTTCCTGCTGGATGACTAGTTGGAGTTGATAGAAAGTCTGGTGCGTATCCTTTTTCCTTTGCACACTTTTCCACAATATTCATCATTTCTCTTGTGTAACCTGTTGTAGAACCTATTTTTAAACCTTTCTCTCTAAGATTTTTTACTAATTCTACTATACCTTTAATTGGAGTTGTATAATCTGATAAAATTTTAAAGAGGTGTTCCTCAAAATTTGAATATAGTAAGTTAACATCATCCTCATTCCAATTTCTTCCATATTTTTCATTCCAAAGTTTTGATATTCTCTCCATAGAAAGCATTGCTTTTACGTGTTCAATTTTAAGCATTCCCATAGGTTTTCTAGCTTCCTCCATCGTTGCTTCAATACCTTGATTTTTAAAGACATCTAAAAATACTTGCACCGGTGCAAAACATCCATAATCTACTGTTGTTCCTGCCCAGTCAAATATAATTCCTTCTACTTTCTTCATAATGTTACCTCCATTTTTTTATTTTTATTTTTCTATTTTTCTTTCTATTTTTCTTTCTATTTATTTTTCTATTTTTTTATGATAATAATTTTTTAAATTGTTAATTATTAAATTTATAATTAATATTATAATTGAGAGTGCAAAAATTAGATTAAACTGATTATTTTGTTCTAAAGTTTTTATACTTAAAGGTAAAGTTTGAACTCTGTATGTTGAAACAAATATAAGTGCACTTATAGTTGTAAATGAACTCATAAAAAGATAACTTATTACATCTATAAAAGCTCCTTTCAAATTAGGGATTAGAACTTTTATTATAGTTTTTAAATAGGAATCTCCTAACACATATGAAATATCTTCTAAATTACTATTTATTTTTTCCAATGAATTTTTAAACAATAAATACGGTGATGTAAAAAAATGTATACTATTTAATATAATCATCGTTATAAGTGCATATTTTGACAACTTATAATTACTTACTATTAGTAAATAACCTAATCCTAAACTCATTCCTGGAATTATATTAGGCATTAAACACACTGTATCTATAACTTTTTTTAACTTATTATTTGACCTAGTTGTTACAAGAGCAGTTAAAAATGTCATTGTTGTGCCTATTATTACTGTATAAATAGCTACTTTAAATGTCGACACTATATTTCTATAAAAATTTATTCGTTTTAAATTATTTGCATTCCAAATATCTAAGCTAAAATTTAGGTCATAAGGCCAGTTTTTTACAAATGGAACTATAAATATTACTGCAAATATCAATACGATTATCAACATATAAATTAAAGTTATTCCACATAACAAAAAATCTCTTTTTTTATTCTCACTAGGCTGAACTTGTTGTGTATTTTCAAAATTATTATATTTCTTTTGATAGTAAATAATTATTAAATAATTAATAAGAGGAATCATTAATAATATAACTCCAACTATTGCTCCTTTTCCTATTTGAGGAACTGAACCTAGTGTTGTTCTATAAAGATACTTTGCTAAGGTATCATAGTTTAGTGCCATTGGTAGACCAAAATCTGAGAAAGCTAGTGTAAAACCTACTATGAATGCATTTATAAGGCTTGATTTCATTCCTTGAAAAGTTACATTTTTAAAGGTTTGCCATTTCGTATCATTCAAAACTTTTGATATAGTATATAAATTTCCATCTAAGTATCTAAAACTATTATTTACAATCATAAATACAGGTCCAATTATGTAAATTACGTATCCTAAAATAAGACCTTGATATGAATATATATCAATTATTGGAGTTCCTATAATTTTTTTTACTATTCCATTAGCTCCAAACACATAAATTATAGAAAAACCATAACTTATAGACGGGAGTAACATCGGAAGAACCACCAAATTTTTCAATACCACTTTATACCAACTAAAAACTTTTGTTTTTCTTATTAAGTATACTATTGCAAGGGCCAAAGATGTTGCTAAAGCGGAACTTATACCTGCTAAAAATATACTTTTAAGAAAGGAATCATAAAAATCTTTATCTTTTAAAACACTAATTAAATTATCTAAAGAAAAACCACTATTCTTAACAAAACCATAAGTTACTAAAAGTGTAAAAGGAATCAGTAAAAATAATATTAAATAAGTAATAACAAATGAGCTTATGAAATTTAATTTTCTATTCTGCATCTAATACCTCTTTTATATTATTAAATTTTAATATTAAAAGATCATTTATAAACTTATCAACAAAATCAGATTTAGGATTTTTTATTATGTTAGCAGGAGTATCAAACTGTACTATACACCCCTCGTTTAAAATTAATACTTTATTTCCCATTGTTAAAGCTTCTTCTGGGTCATGAGTAACCATTATTATTGTTATTCCTAGCTTTTTAGCACTTGCCATTATTAATTTTTTTACTTTTTCTTTCACCATTCCATCAAGTGCACTTATAGGTTCATCTAATAGAAGAACTCTTGGTTTTACCGCTAAAGCTCTTGCTAAACTCACTCTTTGCTTTTGCCCACCACTTAAACTTGAAATAGGTTTTTTTATATGTTCCTTTAAATCCATTATATCTATTATATTTTCTAGCTCAGATTCGCATATTGGCTCCTCCTGATTTTTTATACCATACCTTATATTTTCCATTGCATTAAGATGTGGAAAAAGTGCATAATTTTGAAAAGCTATGCTGAATTTTCTCTCACTAGGTTTTGTATGAATAATATTTTTTTTATCTAGAAGAAGTTCGCCCTCACAAGGTATTTCTATACCTAATAATATTTTTAAAAGAGTTGTTTTCCCGCAACCACTAGGACCTAGTATTGAAATAAAATCATTTTCTTTTATACTTAAAGAGATATTATTTAATATTGTTTTATCATCGTATTTTTTAGTTATATTTTTTATTTCAAGCATTTCAAACTCCTTTTTTTCTCTTTCTATTTATTTTTTATTTTTAAATATTTTTATATGCTCATTTAATAAATTTTCTGTTAAATGTTTTGAGAAAATTTTAGGATTCATTGTAGAATTTGTTGGCACAACATCTTCCTCATAAATTTTAAATGCATTTACTAATAATATTTTTTCATGAACTTCTTTTGATGTTATTATCTCTAAAACTTTTCTTGAATGAGGGTTATCATTTATAAGAGCAACTGATTCTGTTATTGTGTAATTACCCTCTTTTGGATCTATAATTTCGACAGGTATACCTTGTTCTTTTCTAATTATAGCTTGATGTCTTATTCCAACACCAATTGCTATTTCCCCAGATTGAACTTTTTTTATTGGAGCAGAACCACTAGACTCAATATGGGGTCCAGCATTTATTTTTATTCCTTCTATTATCTCTTTAGCTTCTTCTTCAGTATAATTGTCTATAATTGATTGAACCATTAACCATCCTGTTGTTGATAATTCTAAATTTGGAAAACTAATTTGCCCTTTATATACTGGATTAGCTAAATCTTTATAACTTTTGGGAATTGGTAATTTTCTTTTTTCTAACTCAATCGTATTATAGAAAATACTTCCTGAAAAAGCTAGGAAAGGAATATAGTATTCATTTCTAAACTCTTTTACAATTTTTGTTTCATCAAAACCATGTTTTTTTATCATGTTATATTTTTCTTTATAAGTTTCTAAGTAAAATGATGAAAAAATAAGTATATCTGCCTCAGTATTTTTATTTTCTATCGCCATTTTTCCTGCTAAATCTGAAGTACTAAATTTTACAATTTCAACTTCTGTATCTAACCCTTTTTTACTCAATTCATTATTAATTATATCTATGTATTCATCTTCTGCATTTGAATAAATAAGAACTCTTCCATTTTCTGCTATCGCTTTTTCTAGTCCTAAGTTTAAACCTAAAATTATCATTACTATTACAAAAAATCCTTTTATTAACTTCATTTTTTTTTTATTTCTCACTATGCTTCTCCCCTTTGTGCTTTATTTTACAATTAATTAGTTCCTATAGTTCAGTGTATCAATTTAAAGTAAAGCAGTTATTTCTTTTTAGTAAATAAATTGTAAAGTGTTAATAACTTGTTTTTCACTTAATATTTACACTATTTTTACTGGAGATGTTCACGTCTTTTTACATTTATAATATAATGCAAATATTAGCACATAAAAAATGGGGAAATCTTTTTTAGAAATCCCCACTATTTTTAATTAAAAATACATCTCTTACCCTCTGTAAAATAACACTTATTACAAGATACACATTTTGGTTTTTTTAAATTTCCAGACATCCAAATATTTACTAAGTTAGGTTCACAAGTAAGTGGTCTAGACATTGAAAAGAAACTTACTTTAGAACTATTTAAAATATCCTCCATTACATCTATATGCCTATTTCCACCTATTAAAATAATTGGTGTTTCTACTATTTCTGCTATTTTTTTAGCATAATCTCTAAAATATGATTCCTTATCTTTTGAAACAATAACCTTTTGTCTCGCAGCACCTAAATTATTTTCTCCAACCTCTTTTATTGATTCATTTCCACCAGTAACTTCAATAGCATCAATTCCTAATTGTGAAAGTTTTTTCGCTACATACATACTATCATTTTCTGTAAGCCCACCCTCTTTTACATAATCAGCAGAATTCAATTTTATCCAAATAGAAAAATCATTGCCTACTGCTTCTCTCATAGCAGTAAAAATTTCAAATATAATTCTTCCTCTATTTTCTATACTTCCACCATATTCATCATTTCTTTTATTGTAATAAGGAGATAGAAACTGACTTAGTAAATAACCATGACCACAATGTATTTCAACTCCATCAAATCCTGATTTTTTTACTCTTAATGCTGCATCTGCATAGGCTTTAACTAAAATCTTTATCTCCTCTTTTGTTATTTCTTTAGCCCATGTACCTGTATTCTCATTTTGCATAGTTGAAGGTCCCCAAATAATTCTCTCACCTACATTAAATTCTGTCATAAACCCACCATAAACTATTTGCATTATAATATTAGTTTTGTATTTATGAATTTTATTAGTAAACTCTTGATACTCTTCTATAAAACTATCATCATAAATACCTAACATCCCAGGATTTGGTTGTTCATCTTTAGTAACAAAAGCATATCCTGTAATAAGAGTTCCAGCTCCACCTTGAGCTAATTCCTCATAAATGGCAGAAAGTTCTGGAGTCATATGTCCTTTTTCATCAGCTAAATCTTCCCAAAGTGCTCCTCTTATTATTCTATTTTTCATTTCTAAATTACCTAGTTTCACTTTGTCAAAAATTCTTTTCATTGTTATTCTCCTTTATTTATCTTATAATTAAAATTATATTCTATTCTATTTTTTTTTACAAGTACGCACTTTTTTGTAAGGTCATTTAATTTTTTCTAGTGATTTAATCTCATCAAGTTTTTGTCATTGAAATATTTTCAATTTTTTTATTGTTTGACATTAATAGTTAAAATGTTAAAATAAAGGTACTATTTTTTTATTAAAAGGGAGATAAAATGCTAAATTATAAAGAGAAAAACTATCTTTGCCATCTTGATTTAGGATTAGAATTTATCCGTGGAAAATGGAAAGGATTAATTCTATGTCATTTGAAAGACGAACCTGTTAGGTTTTTAGAACTTCAAAGAAGAATAAATGGAATTACTCATAAGATACTAACAGAACAATTAAAAGCTTTAGAGGAGGAGGAGATAGTAAAGAGAATTGCTTATTCTGAACCTTCACCTCGAGTAGAATATAGGCTTACAGAAAAAGGATTAGCTCTTTTACCTATATTAGAAATGATTGAAGAATGGGCTAAAAAACATCTAGAACTTATATAATAAAAAAGTGTAATTTCCTTATATTAAAGAGGTGTTACACTTTTTTGTTCACATTTTTACTGGGAGATTTCTACATTTATCTTCTATAAAAAAACTGATATGATATAATATATAAAAAAAGTAGGTGACTAGATGAATTTTAGAAGAAAAATAGATGAAGTTAAATATTTAACTGTTGAAAATAGTGAAAGATACAGGGCTATTATGAAATGTATGTTTGACTCTTTCAATGAAATGAGATATTGGTGTTACAAAGAGGAGATTTTAGATGTTTTAAATTCTTATGATGACTTTGAAGAATATAGTATGGATCAATTAAAATCTGATTTAGCATCTCTCTTAGAATGGAAAAATTTAATTGCAGATGCTGATACTAAAAATACAAAAACTATTCTTGAATTTAAAAATCGTGAATTTAAATATCAAATTTCAAAAAATTCAGTAGAAATCGAAAAAATGTTAGTTGTTCTCGAAAATCTTAATGTAGAATCTGAAGCTCACTTAAACTCTACTTTCATGATTAAATTCACTCAAATTCTTAGGGAATATAAAAAAGTGAAAGAAGGCAGTGAAAAGGAGATTTACGAATGGTGGAATGAGCTGAAATTAAGTTTCAAAACTCTTAGTAGTAACTATACAAATTTTATAAGTCAGTTTTCCTCTGAGAAAATAGAGGAAATACTAAAAATTGAAGAATTTTTAATATTTAAAGAAAAATTCCTTAAATATTTAAATGATTTTATTAAAGATATGCAGCTAAACCACTCTGATATTAGCAGTGTTCTAAGAGATGAAATTATGGTAGAGCAAAATGATTTTTTAGAAATTGTTTATGAATATGAAATGAGTATTCCTGGAATAAAAAAAGCAGATAAAATAGAGTATATGAAAGTGAACTCTGAAAGATTAAAAGGTATGATTAATTGGTTTGTAGAATCACATGGAAAAGACCCTTTAATAAAATCTCTTTTTGACCATACAAATGAAATAATAAATAAAATAATTAAATATGCAATGAAAATTTATGAAGATAGAAGTATAAGCTATAGGAGAGATGAGTATTTATATATAATTGAAAAATTTAAAAATTGCAAAAATATTAAAGAGGCACATATACTCTCTACAGAAATTTTAGGAATTGAAGGTACTATACATATTAAAGGAATTGAAGATAGAGAAACAGAAAACACAAACTCTTCAGTCTATGAAGAAAAACCCATGAGGCTTCTTTTAACTGAAGGACGAAGAGGAGCTATGAATACGTTAGTTAAAAACCCTCTTAAAATGAATACTGAAGCTAAATTAGAAAAAATAAAAATTAAATTAGCTCAAAGAGAAAAAGAAAAATCTAGATTAATTGAACTTAGTGAAAACTACACTTTAGAATTAAAAAAACTTCCTATTCTTTCACCTGAAGAAAGAAAAATGATATTAAAGTATTTATCTCGTAAAAATACTCTTTCAAATGATAAGGTTATTTTAAAATCCACTGATGGTGATTTACAGCTACCTGATTTTAAAATAGAGGTGAAATAATGGAAAAACTTAAATATCTACTTAATAACTATATGATTTATAAAAATAGAGATGAAGATATATTTTATGAGATAAAAGATAACGCTCACAACTATAAAGAGTTTCTTGAAGAGTTTCTTAAATATAAACTTATTATTCGACCAGATTTTTTAAAACTAGAAAAAAGTCCTGGAACACCTCATTTTTCTATGGGAATACAGTGCTTTACCTCTGTTCTTGATTATATTATTTTCTTTAAATTGTTATATTTTTTAGACAATATGGAAAAAGGAAAACAATTTCTTTTCACTGAACTAAAAGACTCTATAAAACTTAATTGGTTAGATGGCAAAAATAGAATATCACTTGTAAGAGTTCTAAAATTTGCATTAGATATTCCTATATTAAAAGAAATCGATAAAATTGAGGGAGATATAGAAGAAAAAGAGATGCTTTTAGAAAGTTTAGGAAACTCTAGATACGTTATATCTTCTAGCTATACTCATGAAGAACCTGAAAAAATAGATTTAAAAACTAAAATTTATAGAGATTTAGTTATGAATAATGTCATTTATAGCGACTATGAAAAAGAATATGAATATTGCAAAAAATATAAAGATGAGATAGATGAAACACTAAATAAGTTTCTTAACTGGAGTATTCAAATACATAAAAATATGATAATCACTGTTGTTAGTGACACTTCAGGAATTTTTAAAAGTTTTCCAGGAAAAAGTGATGACGATAAAATAGCCTTACAATTTAACAAACTAATAAGAGATAAAATTTTAAATGGGCAATTTTTATTAAAAGCTGACGATACTCTTATATTAGAGCATTCTCAAGTTGATTTATTAATAGAAGAACTGAGAGACAAAAATGAAAAAAAATGGACAAAACTTTCTAGAGAGAAAAAAAATCAAAATTTAAAAAAAGATATACTTCAAATTTTAGAATTTTTTAGTTTTATAAAAAATGAAGAAAACGAGATAAAAATTTATCCTTTATGTGGGAAGGTAGTTGGTGAATATGGAAAAGAAGAGGAAAGATAGGTGGCAAATAAATAAATTAGGAATAGTAAATTTTTGGTATTATGACTATGAAGAAATTCCTTTACATAACGGGAAACTTCTCCTTAGAGGTGGTAATGGTTCTGGAAAATCTGTAACTTTACAAAGTTTTATTCCTTTACTTCTAGATGGAAATAGAGCTCCTGGAAGATTAGACCCTTTTGGAACTATTTCTAGAAAATTAGATAACTATATGCTTGTAAGAGAAGGGGAAACAGAACGTACTGCATATCTTTTTATGGAGCTTAAAAAAAGTGGAATAGAAAATTATATAACAGTTGGAATGGGAATTAAAGCTCAAAAAGATAAAAATACAGATATCTGGTATTTTATTGTTAGAGATGGAAAAAGAATTGGACAAGATATAAAATTAAAAAGAAAAGAACTTGGTGAAGAAATTGTTTTGCAGAAAAAACAGATGAAGAATATTATGGAGGAAAGTGGATATTTTTTTCAATCTCAAAGAGAATATATGACTGCTATGAACGATATTTTTTTTGGTTTTGATAGTGTAGAATACTATGAAGATCTTCTTTCTCTTATAATAAATATAAGATCCCCAAAGCTTTCAAAAGATTTTAAACCAACAAAAATGTATGAAATCTTAAATGATTCTTTGAAAACACTAGATAAAGATGATTTAAAAGGTATAACTGAAGCTATGGAAGAAATGGATATTATAAAAAATAAAATTGAAGATAGTAAAAATGCACAAATATTAGCAAGAGAAATAGGTGTCATATTTCAAGAATACAATAAAATAAATCTTTTTAATAAAAAGAAAAATCAAGATGAAAAGTCAGTTGAATTAGATAAAAATTTAAACAAATTTCAAGCTTTGGAAGATGAAATGTTAGATATTGAAAGAAAGTTAGAAGAATTTCAAGAAGAAAAAAATTACTTAGAAATAGAAAAACAAAGAATAGAGGAAAGAAAAGAACTCTTAAAAAAAGAAGATAATTTTTCTAAATATGAAGAGCGATTTAATAAAAAAAATGAAAAACTAAATGATAAAAAACACCTTTTAAATAGTAAAATACATCTTTGTTCTAAAGAGCAAGAAATATTTAAATCAGTTCAAGAAAAAGAACAAAATATATTATCTGAGTTAACAGTTGAACTAAGAAATCTTAAAATTTCAGAATTATACACACCTGAACAATTAAAAATTAATTTAGAAAAATTCAAACAACTTTTAAAAAATGTAAGAAAAGATATTGAAAAATATGAAATATTAAAAAATACTTTCAAAAATCTAGAAGTGAAGCTAGAAGAAAATGAATTAAAGATAGAATCAGAAAAAAAAGAAAGTTTAAGATTGGAAAATCTTCTTGTGGAAATAGTAGAAGACTATAAAGAAAAAATAATTCAATGGCAAGATAAATGTGAAGTTTTGAAATTCTCCAATAAAGAAATTATTCAAATAAATGAATTACTCAATGTTTCCATGGTTCAAGGTGAAATTGAAAAACTAAGAATTTACATGAATGAAATCTACTATAATCACGAAAGAAGTATAAAACTAAGATTGGAAAGACTAACTTTAAATAATTCTAGAGAAAAAACTATTGAAAGATTAGAAAAAAAAGAAATTCCATTTAAAGAGCTTCATACTCTTACAGGTTTAGACATTATTTTAGTTTCAGAAAAATATAAAAGCGACGCTTTAGATTTTAGAGGAAAAGAATACGGTAATTTTCTTTTTTCTGAAGAATTATTTCAAAAAAATAACGATGGCTACTATAAAATAGGACCTTTATCAGGAAAAACTAATTCAGAAGAAGAGAAATTTTCAAAACTTCAGTTAGAAGAATTACTAAAACAACTGGAGAATGAAAACAAAACAATACCAACTTTTGAAAATTTAGAAACTGGAAAAGAAACTTTAGAAGAATTTGAAAAAAAACTCTCCTACTTAGAATCAAAAAAAGAAGAGATAAGAGATAACTTAACAACACTTAATAAAGAAATAGAAAAACTAGATGTAAAACTTTTTTCAATACTTAAAGATACCCCCATAGAAAAAACTGTAGAATCTTTAAGCGACCTAGGGGAAAGTAGAGAAACTGCTTTTAGTTTTGTAGTTGAGTTAATCAGTTTACAAAAAGAAAAAGAAATTTCAACCTCTATAATTAACAATTTAAATGAAAATATTGACTCTCTCGAGGAAGAAATAGAAGAACTTTATGACGAAATTAAAATTGAGAATAAAAATATTAATCTTAAAAAATCAACTTTAGAAACTTTTTTAGAATTTTTTAAAGAAATAGATATAGAAAGTATTCAAAATGAATTAAGAATTCTTAATGAGAAATCATTAAATTTACCCACTCAACTTGAGAAATGCTGTATTCAACTTGGAAAACTTGAAAGTACAAAAGAAAACACCATAAAACTTAAGGAATATAATGAAACAATTATTAAAGAAAATAAATTTAAACTAGAAGAGTCTAGAAAATTTTATAAAGAGGAATTAAGCCTAGGATATATTACCGAAATAGAAATTCAAGATTTTAAGCACGAAGGGGTAAGTAGTAAAAAGCTTCAAATTAGCTTAAGTGAAATAATTTCAAAACATAGTAATGCTCTTAGTTCTTATAAAATAAAATCTAAACTTCTATTTTCAGATAGTGAGGACAGTGAAAGAGTTGACTATATTTTTACTGCTAATCGAAATGAAGAACCACTTTTCAATTTAGAATTATATTTAGAGAATCAAATACAGGAATTAGAACTTCTAATAACAGAGGGAGACAGAAAAATATTTGAAGAAATTTTATTAGAAAATTTAAGCCAAAAAGTATTAGCTATCATTTATAATTCTCAAAAATGGATAAAGCAAATCAACGAGTTAATGAATAACATGGAAAGCTCAAGTTCTTTAAAATTAGATTTAAAATGGGAACCTAAAAAATCTGAATCAGAAGAGGAATTAAGTACTGTGGAACTGCTCCAACTCCTTAATGGAAAAGGTCGTTTAACTGAGAATGAGAAAAAAAAATTCAGTAATCATTTTCTTCATAAGATTAAAAAAGTTATTAATCGTTCTCAAAAAAATGAAGAAAATACAAATTATTATAATATTATCAGTGAAGTTTTAGATTTTAGAAAATGGTATGAATTTAGATTATTTTATGTAAAAAGAAACGAAAAAAGAAGAGAGATGACTAATAATAATTTTTATCAGCTTTCAGGTGGAGAAAAAGCTATATCAATGTATCTTCCACTACTTGCAGCTCTTTACGTTCGATATGAATATGCTTCTGAAAGAGCTCCTAGAATTGTTGCTATGGATGAGGCATTTGCTGGAGTAGACGAAAAAAATATAGGTATGCTTTTTTCTCATTTAGAAAATTTAGATTTAGATTATATCTTAAACTCACAAATATTGTGGGGAGATTATGAAACTGTCCCTGAACTTGCAATATGTGAAATATTAAGAGATGAAAATGATGATAATATAGCACTTATTAACTACAAGTGGAATGGAAAAAAAATGGAGAATAATACTTATGTATAAAGAAATTATAACTCTAATAAAAAAAGACCCTTGCTATAAAGAGATATTCGATAAAATATTAAAACATTATAATAAAACAGGAAAACTTACAGGGATAATACGTCTAGAAAATATTTCTAAAAAGTGTGAAGTATTTTTATCATCTATTTCTAAAAATAACAATAATATAATTTCTTTTAAAGTAGAGAATTTTTTTAGTTATTTTAAAAGTGAAAAATATAAAAAATTAAATTCTGAAACTCTTATGAAAGAAATCTATAAAGATAATTTTTTCTATTTAGGTGATATAAAAAAAAGAGAGGTTGAAAAGAAAGAAATTTTTTTCTCTACTTTACCACTTAGAGAATGGTGGGAAAATAGCGATAGTACTTTAATAAAATCAACTTACAATGAGTCGCCACAAAAACTTTTAGAATATGTCTCTAACATAGAAAAAGCTTTAGAATATATAAAAAAAGAGATGGAAGAACATAAAATTAAGTATACTCCTCTCTCTGTAATTTCAGCACAAATAACAAGAGATTCCCATTATTTTGACAGTGATACAATACCTGGAAAGTTACTTTTAGATTATCTTTGGTTTCTTTCAAAAAGTAAAAAATCTAAAAAAATTGAAGATGTCTCTGAACTATTACTTAGTTTTTATATTGTTAAAGATGAATTTTTTAACTTCACTTTAGCATATAATCTTTTCGGGAGAGAAAGTTGGACTTTTATTTGGAAAGAAAAACAACCATTAAATATATCTTTATATAACCTAAGAGATGTAAAAAAGATAACAAGTATAGAGCAAAAAGTGTTTATCTTTGAAAATCCAGCAGTCTTTAGAGATATTCTTGAAAAATTAGAACAATCAAAAATTAAAAGAACTCTCCTGTGCACCAGTGGTCAACTTAACGTTTCATCATTAGTTATACTTGATAGACTAGTTGAAAGTAATAGTCATCTCTATTATTCCGGTGATTTTGACCCTGAAGGACTTCAAATAGCACAAAAATTAAAATTTAGATATAAAGATAATATCTCTTTTTTTAATATGACTGTGGAGGATTACTATTATTGTATAGGAAATAATAGCATTGAAACACGTTTAAATAAATTAGAGTCAATTGAGATAAAAGAATTTGAAGAGGTTGTAACCGCTATGAAAAAAGATAAAATGGCTGGGTATCAGGAAGTTTTAATTGATAAATATTTTAAATATATAAAAAATAAGTTGTAGTATATTTTACACTTTATTGAAATAGTTATGCAAAGTTTATTTGAGTTATGAGTAAAATTTATATTAATAATAGGACAGCTCCATATGGAAACTGTCCTATTATATTCTATTTTTTTAATTTTGTTCTGTATTATTTTTTCCGTATATATATTCCATTAGTTGTGAAACTTGTAACTCTCTTCTTTTTTCTGCAGATTCTTTTGCCCATTTTATTTTGACTTACTTTTGAAATAATTCATTATACAACTTAGCATTATGCAATCCCTAATTAAACAACACATTAAATTGAACTATAATCAATACTTTTAACCCTGATTTAAAATGTTTAGTACTTTTTATTGACAGTGTTAGCTAAAAGTAATATAATAAAAAAAATAGGAAAACGGTTTCCTTAAAGGGGTGATTTAGTGAAAATAGAAGATATCGCAAAAGAAGCAGGAGTTTCAAAAGGAACTGTTTCTAAAGTAATAAATGAATATCCTAACATTTCTGAAAAATTAAAAAATAAAGTTAACGAAATAATAAAAAAAAATAATTTTGTTCCAAATAATTCTGCAAGAAATTTAGCAGGAAAAAAAAATAAAGTCCTCGGACTTTTTATCTATGATAAAGGTGAATTAAAAACATCTGCATTTTTCCAAACTTTTGTTGGAATAGCAGTAGATGAAGCTGAAAAAAAAGGATATAGTGTGCTAGTATCAATAATAAAATCAAATGAAACATTTGAGAAAGTAAAACACTTTTATGACAGCAGCATTATAAACGGTGCCATAATAATAGGAATGACCAGAAATATAAAAGAATTAGACGAACTTATAAATCGTAATTATAAGATAGCATTAATAGACTATTCAGATATTTCTTTAAACAAGAATACAATATTAATAAACTCAAACAATTATTTAGGTGGTGAGTTAGCAGCAAAACACCTAGTACAGAAGGGGTGTAAAAATTTATTGCATATATCTGGGGATTTTGACAAATTTGCAGGAAAAAAACGTGCTGAAGGATTTGAAAATTTCTGTTTAAACAATAATATAAATTATAAAATTTTAGAAGCAAGTTTTAACGGATTTATTTCAAAAGGAATATTTAAGAAATATTTTGAAGAAACTGAAAATATTTCTGATGGAATATTTTGTGCAAATGATGAAACAGCAATAAATATTATAAACTTTTTAGATGAAATTGGTATAAAACCAGGATTTTTTTTGAAAATTATAGGTTTTGACAATATAGATTTATCAACTTATATTTCACCAAAGTTGACAACTATAGATGTAGATTTAAGGACTATGGCCATCCAAACTATTAATTTTTTAATAAAAAAAATAGAAGAAAAAGACAACAATAACATTTATAAGTACGAATCAAAAATAGAGTTAATAGAAAGAGAAAGTTAAAAAAATGGAGGGATAAAAATGAAAAAAGAGTACAAATTTAAAAATGATTTTTTTTGGGGAAGTGCTATTTCAGCTTTGCAAACAGAAGGAGCTCATTTAGAAATGGGAAAAGGAAAGACCACTTGGGATATTTGGATGGAAAAAGACCCCAATAGATTTTTTGGCGGGGAAGGAAATGCTGTTGCTGTTGATTTCATCAATTTTTACAAAGAAGATATAAAAATGATGAAGCAAATCGGACATAATTCTTTTAGATTTTCAATAGCTTGGAGCAGACTTATGCCAAATCCTCTAACAGGAGAAATCAATCAAAAAGCAGTTCAATTTTACAACGATTTAATTAATGAACTTTTAGCTAATAAAATAGAGCCATTTGTTTGTTTATTTCATTTCGATATGCCTTGGGATATGCAAGAACTAGGTGGTTGGGAGTCATTAGAAGTTGTAAATCATTTCAACATCTATGCTAAAAAATGTTTTGAGCTATTCGGTGATCGTGTAAAATATTGGTTCACTCACAACGAACCTATCGTTCCAATAGAAGGATGTTATTTATACAATTTTCATTACCCATTTATCAATGACTTTAAAAGAGGAATAGCTGCAGCTTACAACACAATTCTTTCAAATGCAATTGTAATAAAAACATTTAAAGAGATGAAAACTGCAGGTACTCTTAAAAACAATAGAGAGATTGGGATAATACTAAGTTTAACTCCATCATATCCAAGAGATGCGAATAATCCTGAAGATGTTAAGGCTTCTAAAATATGCCACGATTTCTTTGTTAGAAGTTTCTTAGACCCATGTGTTTTAGGAGAATTTAATAAAGATTTAAATGAAATTTTAAAAGAACATGACCTTATGCCTGATTATAAAGAGGAAGACTTATTATTAATTAAAGAAAATAAAATTGATTTCTTAGGCTTTAATTACTATTTCCCTAGAAGAGTAAAAGCTAAAGATGTTAAAGATGAAAAAATAACAGGACCTCATTCTTTTTATGATGATTATGAAATGCCAGGAAGAAAATTTAACCACGATAGAGGTTGGGAGATATTTGAAAAAGGAATTTATGATATTTTAGTCGACATAAAAGATAACTACGGAAACATTAAGTCATATATTTCTGAAAATGGAATGGGTAGACATGGTGGAGATGAAAGAGATACTGATGAAAATGGTGCTATTAATGATAATGTTAGAATTGAATTTGTTAAGGATCATTTAATCATGATAAACAATGCAATAGAGGAAGGGGCAAATTGTGTAGGTTACCATATGTGGAGTTTAATGGATAACTGGTCAATGGGAAATGCTTACAAAAATAGATATGGTTTTTTATTTGTAGATAGAGAAAATGCCTTGAAAAGAAAAATAAAAAAAAGTGGTTATTGGATGGCAGAAGTAGCTAAAAATAATAAAATTACGGAGGAAATTTAATTGAAAAATTACTTATCTTTTGACGTTGGTGGAACTAATACAAAATTTGGAGTTTTAAATGAAAAGGGTGAAATAATTTTAAAAGATAAAATGCCTACACCTAAAGAAAAAAAAGAGTTTTTTAACAAAATAAAAGAAATTGTATTTCAATATAAAAATGAATTTGACATTCAAGGAATAGCTTTTAGTATGCCTGGAATAATAGATGTTGAAAAGGGATATACTATAACTTCAGGAGCTTTATTTAATCTATATAATTGTTACATGAGAGATGAGTTAGAAGAACTTACAGGACTAAAAGTTACTCTGGAAAATGATGTGAATTGTGTTGCCTTAGCTGAAAAATGGATTGGAAATGGTAAAGATGAAAAAAACTTTATTTGTATAGCAATAGGAACAGGAATAGGGGGTGCGATTGTTATTAACAATTCACTGTATAGAGGTTCTAAATATATGGCAGGAGAATTTGGTTTCATGTTAGGTAAAAATATAGAAAACAATAATAGTAGAATGTCTACATTGAGTTTAATCGCATCTACACAAACAGGAATAGTTCAAGCCTATAGACACCTTACAGGTAAAAATTTAAGTGGCGAGGAGATATCTAACCTTTGTAAAAACAAAGATGAAAATGCTATTAAAGTTTTTGATGATTTTTACAACTATATAGCTTCAGGAATTTTCAATTTAATCTTTGCACTTGATCCTGGAAAAGTTCTTATAGGTGGAGCAATAAGCTCTAATGAGATGGTAATGTCTGGAATTAAAAACAGAATAAATGAAATAAAAAGTATGAATTTAGATTTAAAAAATTTAGAGTTAGCTAAAATCGAAGCATGTAAATTCAACAATGATTCAGGAATAATTGGTGCCGTTTATAATTTTATAAAAGAAAACGAGGTTGAAAATGGAAAAAAATAAACTTTTTGATATAATAAAAAAAATGACACTTAAAGAAAAAGTGTTTCAATTATTCCAATTAAATGGAGCTATGTTTACAGATGATGCTGTTATTTCTGGTCCTATGGAGGAGATGAATTTAACAGAGGATATTATTGATAATATGGGGTCTATTCTCGGTATTTCTGGTGCAGAAAAGGCTATTGAAATTCAAAAAAAATATTTAGAAAAAAACAAACATAAAATACCACTTCTTATATGTCATGATGTAATTCACGGACATAGAACTACTTTTCCTATCCCTCTTGCTCTAGGAAGCTCTTGGGAGCCTGAAATAGTAGAGAAAGTAGCTCAGATTTCAGGGCTTGAAGCCTCAATAAGCGGTATTCATTGCAATTTTTCTCCCATGGTTGATTTAGTTCGAGACCCTCGATGGGGAAGAGTTATGGAGTCTACAGGAGAAGACCCTTATTTAAACAGTATCATGGGCAAAGCTTTTGTTAAAGGGTATCAAGGAGAAAATCTAAAAGGAGATGTGAACAGAGTTGCAGCTTGTGTAAAACACTTTGCAGCTTACGGTGGAGCAGAAGGTGGAAGAGATTACAACACTGTGGATATAGGAATATCATCATTTTATGACATGCATTTACCTGCTTATAAAGCTTGTATTGATGCAGGTGCAAAAACAGTTATGACATCTTTTAACACAATAGATGGTGTTCCTGCAACTGTTAATCAATGGCTAATGAAGGATGTTTTGAGAAAGGAATTATCTTTTGATGGAGTTCTTTTTTCTGATTGGGGAGCTATAGGAGAAACAATTGTTCACGGTTGCTCTGAAAATGGAAAAGATGCAGCTTATAAAGCTATGAAAGCTACAGTTGATATAGATATGATGAGTGTAGAATATTTTAAACATTTAGAATCTCTTGTGCTAGAGAAAAAAATAGATGAAAAAGAAATAGATGATGCTGTGTATCGAATCTTGAAATTAAAAGATGATTTAGGATTATTTGAAAATCCATTTAGAGGGGCTAATATTCTTGATGAAAAAAAATTGTTGTTATGTAAAAATCACAGAGACTCAGCAAGAGAAGTCGCTAGAAAATCAATGGTTTTACTAAAAAACAATGAACAGGTTTTACCTTTAAACTCCAAGCAAAAAATAGCATTTGTTGGTCCATTCATTTCAAATAAATCAATAAGAGGTTTTTGGTCTGATTTAGGATTTGATAAAGATTCTGTAACAATAGAGGAAGCTTTAGAAAATAGATTTAAAGAAAAAGAAAAGTTTGTTATTCATAGCAATCATAAAATAGAGATTGATAACTTTGAGGAAATAAAAGCTACTGTAAAAAAAATACAAACATCAGATATTATTGTTGTTGCTTTAGGAGAAGATCAAAATAGTTCTGGGGAAGGTAGATGCCAAACGGATATAAAACTACCTGGGTTGCAAGAAGAGTTTTTAAAGGAATTATATAAAACAGGAAAAAAAATAGTAGTTGTATTATTCAATGGTCGACCATTAGATTTAAGAGCAGTTTTTGAAAATTCAGATGCAGTTTTAGAAGCTTGGTTCCCTGGAGTAGAAGGTGGAAATGCAGTTTTAGATATCTTATTTGGAGATTATAATCCTAGTGGAAAAATAACAATGTCATTCCCTTATAGTGTTGGACAAACACCAATTCACTATAACCATTTTAAAACAGGAAGACCTTCAGAAGACGCTCACGCTCTTTATAAATCAAGTTATTTAGATTCACCTCACTGGGCTATGTTACCTTTTGGTTTTGGACTAAGTTACACTGAGTTTCAATATTCAGAATTAGAATTATCAAAAAATAAAATGATTAAAGGAAAAGAAGATTTTATTGAAGTTTCAGTAAACGTTAAAAATGTCGGTTCATATAAAGGTGAAGAAGTTGTTCAGCTTTATATACAAGATGAATTTGGAAGCAGAGTCAGACCTGTAAAAGAGCTTAAAGGATTTAAAAAGATCTCTCTTTTACAAAATGAAGAGAAGAGAGTTAGTTTTACTATAACAGAAGATATGTTAAAGTTTTATACAATTAAAAATATAGTTGATTCTGAATTAGGTATGTTCAAAGTTTTTGTAGGAACTAGTTCTAACGTAGTAAACAATAAGAACTTTGAATTAATTTTATGAAAAAGGTTTAGAAATAGATTTAAAAGTTTTCAAATGAAACATAAAAATAAATTGACAAAAGAGAATAAAAATTGTAATATAAAATATGCAGTTTTTAGAAACCGGTTTCTTAATAAATATTCAGGGGGATTTTAAAATGAAAAAAATAATGTTTGGTTTATTTAGCATTCTTATTTTTGGTTCAACAGTTTTCGCTAATTCAGAATTAGAGGTTAAAGAAGTAAAAGTCGAACCTACAAATATAGGTAAGCAATTTGATTCTTTTGAGTTTCATGGATATTTTAGAACAGGTTCTGATGGAAACTTAGACGAAAGCTTTAAAAAAGTTGGAGATAAAAATAAAAATCTTATAGGTAGGTTGGGAAATGAGTACGATTCATTTACAGAATTTAATTTTTCAAATACATTTAGATTAGATAACGGTGCATGGGCAAAATTTGTTATCGGATTAGATAACTGGAATAATTCTTTAGATATTAGTTCTGATATAAATTTAACACAAGCTAAAATAGAAATGGGTAAAATCCCAGGTTTTTCAGGGATATTTAAAGATTCTGTAATAACAGCAGGAAAACAAGGATGGGGAAACAGAGCTGTAGATATGACGGATTATTTCTATCAAGATATAGATGCAGTAGGATTAGGAATTGATAAAATTAAATTAGGAACTGGAAAATTAGGACTAGCTTATTTAACTGCAGAATTTGAAGATAAACAAGATAGTTATTATAGACCATCTCTAGATAGCTTTGGTTTTATCCCTGTATCAAACGCAGATACAGAAAGCTCTGATTCTGTAAGAGCACTAAAAATTACATATGAAATTAATAACTTTACTTTTGAAACTATGTATGCAAATGCAGCAGATCATGATTCAGATAAGTTATTTGGTCTTGACCCTGATAATAGTGCAAAAGAAATTTATAGTAGAGAAACAGCTAACGACGGAATATATTTAGGTTTGTATTTTAATCCTAAAAATTATTATGGAA
The DNA here is from genome assembly GCA_051659505.1 of Fusobacteriaceae bacterium. Taxonomy (GTDB): domain Bacteria; phylum Fusobacteriota; class Fusobacteriia; order Fusobacteriales; family Fusobacteriaceae; genus JAGNZR01. The sequence continues at coordinate 10,818 of JBOFOQ010000033.1, read as the reverse complement.
TAAAAGGTTGGGGACAACACTATGTTCAGTTTGGTACTGGTCTTTTAGGTGGTTCTGGATTAGGAAGATTAAATACTTATGGAAATATGCTAGCACACGAAGACTCAAAAGCATTTCAAATAGGTACAGGAGGCGGAACTAATATAACAGAAAAGTTATCTATCATGACCGCATTAAGATTTGCAGCATCAGATAATATAGATGCAAGAGAACACAATATAACAAATTTAGCAGCTGTAAAAAAATCTGATCATTTAAAAGAACAAAGTGAATTAGGATTCTCAGTGAGACCTTCATATGCTGTAAATCCATATTTAGATCTTTGGCTTGAATCTGGTATAGCTTTCGTAAACGCAAAGAATTATAACGAGAATGAAATAGAAAAAACAATCTGGAAAATATCAGCAGGACCTCAGTTGAAATTAAACTTTGGAGTTGCTGAAACAGCTATAAGAGCTTATGTTACTTATTACAATGAAGATCTATCAAAAAAAGAAAAAAGTAATGAGGCAAAGAGTGTAATAGAAGATGATATCGTTGCAGGATTTCAAATGTCAATTTGGTTTTAATGTTCTTAATAAAGAATAGAAACCGGTTTTTAAATATACTATTCTCATAAATTAAATTAAAGGAGATAATAAAATGAAATTTAATAAAATATTCTCAACACTAACTTTAACATTAATGATATTTATTTTTACAGCTTGTGGCGGAAAAGATAAAACTGTTGTTTCAAATGATGATGGAAATAATAAAATAATTGTATGGACTTTTAACGAGGATTTAAAGTTTATGGCAGAAAAATATAAAGAATTATACAAAGATAGAGAAGTAGAGGTTGTTATCATAGAAGCAAGTGATTACGCGGTAAAAGCAAACAGTGCTTTAAGAGGTAAATCAGCCGTTCCTGATATTTTAGTAGGAGAAGCAGATTGGATAATTCCATTTTATGAAGCAGGATATCTTGAAGACCTTTCTCAAGATCCTTATAACGCAGATGAGCATAAAGATAAAATTGTTGATTATGTTTATGAAGTAGGATTAGATCAGAATAAAGTTTTGAGAATGTTAGCTTATCAAACAACTCCTGGTGGAATATACTATCGTCGTGATTTAGCTAAAAAGATTTGGGGAAATGATGATTCTGCATTTGTAGGTGAAAAGTTTTCATCTCTCACTAAAATAAAAGAAACAGCAACTGAACTAAACAAACATGGAATAAAAATATTTCCAGATACAGGAAGCTTAAGATATTTTTCAATGGGTGAAGAGATGACACCTTGGGTAATAAATAATGATGTAACACTAAGTAAAAATAGAATCGATTATTTTGATATTACAAAACAAATATATGACAATAAGGAAGTTGCATTTGCAAGTGAATGGAGTCCAGGATGGTTTGCTGGTATGAACGGACCAATTCCATATAATGCTGAAAAAAAAGATGAAACAGTTGAAATATTTAGTTATACCCTTCCTACTTGGGGAATGATATTCTTCCGTAATAGTGGAAAGGACATGGCTGGAAACTGGGGCGTAACAACAGGTCCTAATCCATATGTTTGGGGTGGAACTTTTGTAGGAATAAATAAAAACAGTAAAAATAAAATTTCAGCATGGGAATTCTTGAAATTCACAACTTTAAATGAAGAGACACTTACTTGGTGGGCTGAATCAAGAGGAGATGTTGTTGCTTATTTACCTGTTTTAGAAAAAATGAAAGATAAAAAAAATGAATATTTAGGCGGACAAAAAACTTTTGAATTTTGGGCAGAGCAAGCTAAAAAAGTTGATTATTCTAAAGTTTCAAAATATGACAGAGAAATAGAGAAGTATTTCATACAAGCAGTAGGAGCTTATCAAGAAGGAAAAATGAGCAAAGATTTAGCTATAAAAGAGTTTTATCGTAATGTTAAAACAATTTATCCTGAATTAAAAGTTCCAGAAAACAAATAAGAAATTTTTAACAGGGGGAACTGGTTCATGGAATGCAATAAAAAATTAAGTAAATATGGAATTTTATTTATACTGCCATTCTTAATAGTTTATCTAATGTTTAATATCTATCCAATATTAAGAACACTATATCTAAGTTTTACAAACTTTAGAGGTTATGGGGAAGCTACATTTATAGGATTCCAAAATTATTCAAGATTAACTTCGGATAATATGTTTATTCAATCATTTTTTAACACTTTAAAGATGTGGGGACTAAATATCGTTATTCAGCTTGGAATGGCACTTGGTTTAACAATAATTTTTAGTGATATTCGTTATAAGGTAAGAGGATTAAGTTTTTATCGTGCTATTTTCTTTTTACCTAATTTAATAGCAACTGCATCAGTTGCATTATTATTTCAAAGATTATTAGATTGGCAATATGGTCCAATTAATCAAATGCTTTTAAAATTAGGCTTAATAAATCAACCTGTTAATTGGTTTGGAGAACCTACCAGTGCTATAGTTATCGTATCTCTTATAGGTGCATGGATGTGGTTTGGTAATTCATTTATAGTTTTAATGGCTGGAGTTCAAGGAATATCTAAAGATTACTTTGAAGCTGCAGATATTGACGGAGCCTCTAGATGGCAAGTTTTAAGATATATAACTATCCCTTTACTTAAACCAGTTCTAATCTATGTTGGAGTTACATCTTTGATCGGAGGATTACAGATATTTGATCTTCCATTCTTAATAACAGATGGAATAGGAGCACCAAGTGGTTCTTTAAATACAATGGTTATGTACCTGTATAATACAATGTTTAAATATAATAATGTTGGATATGCTGCTGCAATAGCATATGGAATATTCTTTATAATCATAGGATTCTCATTATTATTATTCAGATTTATGAATAAAAAAGAGAAGGAAGGTAGAAATTAAAATGAAAAAAGATAAAATAAATAAAATTTTATTATACATAGCTTTAGCATTGCTAGTAGTTATTTGTATTCTCCCATTTTATATGGTTATGATTAATTCTACTCGTTCAAGTCTAGAGATTATAACAGGATTTTCATTTGTTCCAGGAGACTCCCTTATGAGCAATTGGAAACAAATAAAAGTTTATTTTGACCTTTTTAAAGGTCTGAGAAATAGTATATTTATATCAGTGTCAGTAACACTTTTATCATCTTATTTTTCAGCCTTAACAGCATATTCATTTGTTGTTTATAATTTTAAAGGTAAAAAAATAATCCTAGGAACAATACTGTCTTTAATGATGGTTCCTGGACAACTTGGATTAATAGGGTTTTATGAACTTATAACAGCAATGGGATTGGTGGATTCTTATTTACCTTTAATAATTCCCGCAATAGCTAGTCCATTTGCCGTATTTTTTCTTAGACAATATTTAATCTCTGTATTATCTATGTCTATAGTAGAAGCCGCAAGAATAGACGGAGCTAGTGAATTACAAATATTTCATAAAATTGTAGTTCCTATAATGCTTCCAGGAATAGCAACAAATGGAATCTTTACATTTATAGGCTCTTGGAATAGTTATCTTCTTCCACTTGTAATTCTATTATCTCCAGAAAAATTTACTTTACCTCTTCTTATGGGGTATTTAAAAGGGGCAGTAGATATTACTCTAAATATGGGGGCATCATATCTAGCAATTGCAACTTCAATTTTACCAATTATGCTAGCATATATTTTCTTTTCTAAATATATAATTACCAGCGTTTCAGCAGGGGCAGTGAAAGAATAAATTGCAAGATGTAAATTACTTAAGTCACTTTTAGATAAACTAAAAAAAATTTATAGATTTATTTTTTAAATTTATTGATAAACCCCTTATTTATAGAGTAGTATTGTAAAAATTACTTATTTTAGGAGGTTTTAGAAGTGAAATATAAAAATGGATAAAATTTAGTTAGTTTAATTTTATCCATTTTTTTATGTTGTTCTATATTATTTTTTTCCGTATATATATTTTATTAGTTCTGAACCCAATTTATCGTTTATTTAAAAAATAAAAAATAAGCTTTACTTGTATGTCTTATATGACATATAATTGAAAGGAGCAGATTCTATATGTTTGAAACAAATTTTTATGAGAAAGAAAATTATATTAACAAATAGATTTATCAAAAAAACTCCTATGAAAGAATTAGAAAAAGCTATTGAATACAGTAAAAGTTATGGAAGGAGGTTTCAAAATGAAATTTGAAAATTATTTAGAAGAACAATTAAAAAAACCTGAATTGAAAGCTGAATATGATAAAATAACACCTGAGTATGAACTTATATCAGCAGTAATAAAATCACGAATGGAAAAGGGACTTTAAACCCTAGTTTAGATTTTATCAAAAGAATTGCTGATGGATTAGGTTTGGAATTACATTTATCTTTTAAACCTAAATTAAAAACGGATTAGTGATAAAAAAATAATCATGCCATAAAAAAGAGGGAAATCTTATTTCAGAAATTCCCTCTATTTTTGTATGATTTTTTTATTTTTTTGATAATTTTGTCGAATAAATTACTATTTTATTAATTGAAAAGTCTATATTTTTATAATTCTTAAATTTATCAATACGTCAATTTGATTTTTTTATTCTTCCATCTCTTTTTTTAACCATACTTCACTAGGTTTTAGTGTTGATGAGGAATGACAGGCTTTTTCTCCTGTTACTTTTATCTCTAATGGAATATTAAATGCTTCACCAACTGCTAATACATGACCTGTTCTCAAAAATGATAGACGCTGAATTTGTGAATCAGTTACAAAAGGAACACTTTTTCTTATTTGTTCTAAATCTACATTACTTCTCATTCTATGCAAAAAAAAGTTGTTGCATTGTGAAAGAACTGTTTTTGAAAGTTCTGATACACGTTGACTTGCTAAAATCATAAAAACTCCAAATTTTCTTCCTTCTTTTGATATTTTCTCAAATATCTCTGCTGCATTATATAGCGAATTTTTTTCTTCACTTATATATCTATGAGCTTCATCAAAAATAAAATGCTTCATATTTTCTGTTCTATTTTTTTTTTCATCATCAAGTGTTTTTCTTAAAATAAAACTAGTAAAAAACAATAAATCCATATCATCAAAAGATGAGCAATCTAGTATTTCAAAAGATTTTTCTGTATTTTTTTGAAATTTTTGAAATTTTGTTTTTTTAGTTTCATCATCTGAAAACAATGTACGATCATACTTTATTTTTAAAGAATTAAGTCTGGTCATTAGTGTTGCGCAATGACCTCTTATCTGATTGTTTCCTTTAGATTCTTCAAGATAAAAAATTAAATCTACTGCTTTTTCTAAAGTGCTTATTTTTTTTACTCTTCCTAAATTATCTGCCATCTTTTCATATATTTCAGTCATAAAGTTTTCTAAATTAGTTGAATCTTTTTCTATATAATTCTTTGTACTCTCTAAAAACTCAGCTTCCTCTTTAGGTTGAGAAAAATTTGCATACTGTGAACTATAATTTTTTAACTGTGCATTTATATCTAGATCATTAACCTCACCCAATAGACCCATTATTTTTTGTCTTTTGGTCCCTGCATCTATCTGCTGACTTTTGTATAATGTTAAGGCACAAAAAACTAATATTTTTTTTCTAAAAGTAATTTCTCCCGAATCAGCTTTATTTTCTAATAGTTCTCCTAGTCTTAAAGCATTTATTATCACTGGTAGCTGTACACCTAAGGACGGAATAATTAGATTTATCCAATCTAAAAGCTCTAATTCTTCTAATGGAATTGCCATCTCTTGTACATTTGTGTAATTACAATACTCCTCCTTTAAAAGTTCTTTGTATTCTCCATGAACATCAAAAATATAGAAATTTATCTTTTTAACATCTAATAATTTTGTTTCTATTTTTTTTTCAATTTCCAATAAAATTCTTTTTATTGTTGTTGATTTTCCTGAGCCAGTATTTCCCAATATGCTGCAATGAGTTGTTAAAAAATTATCTATTTTAAGTTCTGGAGAATACCCTTCTCTATTTGATAATTCTCCAATTTTTATAGAAAACTTGTTTAATTTTTCTATCTCTAAAATTATATCAAATTCTTTATTGGAAATCATAAAGACATTATCAGATATCATAGGATATGATGTTATCCCAAATTCAAATTTATTTTTTTCAAGAGTTCCTATAGGAATCGCTTCAAAATATGCAATGTTTAAAAATTTTGAATTAGTATCTTTGAGTATTGGTTTTTCTTCCTCATATATACCTACAATTTGATAAATTACTTTTATCGCTGCTCCTATATCTATTGATATATAATTATCTATGCCACCACAAACATAAATATCTCCTTCATAATTCTGGTTTAGTGAATTCAAGTTGTATATCTCTACTATTATTTTATTAATAAAAACTTTTTTTATTATTCCTAATGGTTGATTCATCTAAACTCCTTTTTATTCATCTAATAAGCTTATAATATTTTCAAAATAATGCAAATAATTTTTATTGTCTAAGTCTCCTCCTATTAAATGTAAATTTTTTTTATTTTTATTTTGAATATAAAATTTCTTAACTTTTTCTTCCTCTTTATTAGAGAATATTATTAAATTAAAGTTTTCTTGATTTAATGACTGTGAAATCATATTATTTATATGTTGATCTGGAAATCCATAACCTATAACAATTAAAGTTGTATTTGGCTTTTGCAATTTTATACTAAATTCTCTAAAAAGCTCTGAATAAGGACTTTGTTGAGTTTGATAATGTTTATCTAATGTTGGATAGATTACAACAGCATTAACTTCGGGATTCTCACCTATACCTTTTTGATGTATTTTATTATTATCTTTAAATTGCCAATCAATAGATCCATGTAATTTATATAATCTGGCATATTTTCTTATTGGTGACCATTTCTCTTTATATTTATTCTCTTCGTCTACAATCCTGTAGCAATAACTATTTATATCAAACTCTCTATTTACACTGCCTTTAAATCCATTTGTATATAGAACTCCAATTTCTTCAAGTGCTATTTCATTAAATAAGTCGTAGTTCGTAGTGAATATATCTATTGGTTCTATATTTTTTAATCTATTTTTAAATACTTTTTCATAAAACTTCTTATATACTGATAATGTTTCTTTAGATTTATCTTCTTCATAATTAATATTAATAGCTTTTATTAACTCTTCTTTTACTTTCTTTTCTGCTATTTCCAGTTTATCTAAGTCGTCACTTTGATATACAGATTTTGCTTTGTTTATCCAATTTAAATAACCTTCGATATCATCAAGGTCTGAGTACTTCCCTATTATTTTTTTATATAACTTAGCACCTTCTTCTGCTATTATACCTTTTTCTGCTATTTCTTTTATTCCTTCTTTAACTCCTTCAAAAATTTTTTTCATTAGCTCTATCGCTCCTACTGAGCAACCTGATCCTACTAAAAATGATAAATTTACTGAAGTTATTTGTTTTTTCAATTCACTTGATACTCTCTTTTTTCTTTCTTCATCTGAAAAAGAGGGATTACTTAGTGTATCTTCTTCTCCCCTATAATGATATATCATTAATTTCTCCTTTAAAAATTTTTTAATTGCTTTCATAAACCATATCAATATATTTCTTAGCTTTTTCAAAGTCTTCTTTTCTATTTATTGTAACTTGTAAGTTCCCTGTTCCATAGTGACCAACTCCTGTCATGTCTCTAGAAAAACCTTCTTCCTTTTCAATATTGTTTGGATTAAGTTTTAAATATAACAATATATTTTTTTTTGAAATTTGAAGGCAAACAATATTCTTGACTTTTTTATATGCAATATAGTGTTTTAAAAAATCTTCTGTTACCTCCTCTCCTTTTGAAAGAATGTAATCTGATATTTCTGTAAGTAAATCTTTTATATATTTAGGGGATGTTTCTATTTGTTTTAATATATTCTCATTAGAATACTTATTTTCCATTTTTTCACAATTTTCATTATTAGTTACTGATTTATCTCTTGATATTGATTTAAAATTTACTTTAGGAGTGTTAATGTGTTCGAACAAAATTAATTCATCATCAAACTTTTTATACCTTATTAATTTTATATTCTTTTGCATTTGATTTACAGCATGCTCATCATATTTTGTAAAATCATTGGCTATACACATTACACACGGTACTCCCCAATCTATTTTATCTGCCTTTTCTTTACCTAATATTGTTTCTACCAGGTATCTAAAATCAGCTTTATGGTCAAGTAACCAGTCCAAATAAAATAGATCTTGATTTATAACATTTTCATTTGAGTGTCTTTTATATTCAAAAATAACAGGACAATTATTTTCATCAAGACCAAGACTATCTATTCTTCCATTTGTCATTGTGTATTCACTTTTTACAAAAGTAACTCCAAAAAACTGTTCCATATTCAATTCGATTAAGTTTTGCAAGTCTTTCTCTAATAAAACTGGCTTTGCTTGAATTTCTTCGACTGTATCTTTATTTGATATTTTAAATAAATTTATTTCTGGCATATTATTCTCCTAAAAATTCAAACTTTTACTCGTAAAATTTTTCTGTAATCTCTCTATCATTTTTTGATAATTGAAATTTTACATCATCCATATCATCTTTATTTATATACATCTGATTTAAATCAAGCATAGTTATAAACATTTTTTTCTGATCATCTAAATCTAGCTTTAAGAAATTATCTTCTCTTATTATTTTCTCCTTAAATTCTTTTATCTTTAAGTTATAATTTAAAAAATATTTATCATATAATTCATCAAATAATGAAATTAATTTGTTTACAGAATCACACTCTAATATCATTTCTTTTGCAGTTTCATTCCATTTTGCTAGTTCACAATATATGAATTCTCCTCCACCTTGCCAATTAGTAGATTTTGAAATTCCACCTTGTTCTCCATCAATTACTCCTTGCATTCTTTTACACGACAGTTCTTCTATATAGTTCATTTGTTCTATCCCTATGTATTGTCTTTCTAATTTATGAGCAACCGCTGTTGTTGTACCACTTCCAAGATGATAATCTAAAATAATATCACCTTCTCTTGTCGTTAATTCTATAATTCTATGTATCAGCTTCTCTGGTTTTTTTCCTGCTTTTAATTCTATACCTCCTTCTTGAAAAAGGTTATTAAATGGTATGTCACTCCAAAAATCCCCAGCTAATTTTGCTATTTTTTTCCCATCAATTGTCTCTTTTAAAATTTTATTTAAAAATTGAACTTGTCTTCCTTTATATGAATATAAATCTGTACTTCCTTGAACCTTTTTTATTTTATCAGATTTATAAATTGCATTATTTTTTATAATTTCAGGTGGAGATACAGGTTGAAATATATAGTTTATATTTTCATATAGCCAACGATAGTGTATAATATTTGTAGGTAAAAAAAGAAGAGAATTTCCCCTAATATGATATAATAGTTTAACAGAAACCACATCAAAAAGGAGAAAGACTCTATGGAAGATATTATACTACAAATAATAAAAAAAAGCATCAAAATTTCATCAGGAATGAAATTATTAGAAATAAGTAAGATGTTCTATGAAAATATAAATAAAATATGTCTAGAGATAATCCAGATAATATTAGAAAAAACAGATGAAGAGATAAAGAAATCAAAATCAAGAAAAAAAAATTGGGAGATAATAAGAATAGACGAAAGAAAATTAAAAACAGTGTTTGGAGAATTAAAATTTAGAAGAACATACTATAGAAATAGACATACAGAAAAGTATGCCTATCTACTAGATCAGAGTATGGGAATAATAAAATATCAAAGAATAGAAACTCTTTTAGAGACAAAAGTTTTAGAATATGTGGAGCATTTATCCTATGAAAAGAGTGGGAAACTGGCGTCAGAAGGAGTCAAACTAAGTAAACAAACAGTTAAAAAGTTAGTTTCGAAATTCTCCCAAACTGAGAGAAAAGATATAATTCAGGCACCAAAAGAAGAAAAAAAAGAGAGAAAAATTTTGTATATAATAGCAGACGAAGATCATGTAGCATTGCAAAAAGACAAGAAAAGAAATGTATTGAACAAAATTATCTGTGTTTATGAAGACAAAGTGGAAGTAAGTAAGGGAAGAACCTTTTTAGTAAATAAGCGCACATTTGCTAGCAATAAGAAGTCCACAGATGATTTATGGAGCGAAGTATCCGCATATATAGAAGAAACATATTCTGGAGAAAAACTAGAAAAAGTATTCATAATGGGCGACGGCGCAAGATGGATAAAAACAGGTTTAGAATGGATAGAAAAATCCACTTATGTAATAGATGATTTTCATTTAAATAAAGCAATATTAGTTGTAGCGGGAGGAAAAAAGAAAAAAGAAGAATATGACGAATTAAAGAAATTAGTTGAGCAAAAAGATAAGAAAAACTTTATCAAAAAAGCAGAAGAATTAATAGAAAAAGAAGAAATAGAAACATTAAAAGAAAGAAAATTGAAGCACATGAAATATGTAAAGAATCAGTGGCGAGGAATAGTAGCAGGACTGGATAATAAGGACAAGTATAAGCTAGGTTGTAGTGCAGAAGGACAAGTAAGTCACATATTAGCCTCAAGAATGAGTAGTAGACCATCAGGGTGGAGCAGAGATGGTTTAGAAGCTATAACGCAGCTAAAAGTAAGTTTTTCAAATGGAATGACTAGAGAAGAATTAATAACAACATTAGAAAGAGCAAATAAAAAAATAGCAGAAGAGAGAAAAGACTCAATACAAAATATTAAGCGAATAAAAAAAGTAGCAAATGAAACTTTAAATAATATTCCAGTGCTATCTTCAGGAAACGTAAATCAATTATATAAAACTATGCAAGGAATAAGAGGTTAATAATGTGATTAGAAAAAA
>JBOFOQ010000032.1:0-3018 GCA_051659505.1 Fusobacteriaceae bacterium | reverse complement strand
CTTCTCTTTGTGCTTAGAAGAAACAGACATACTGTTCCAATCTACCATAGGTAACTCACCACCTAAACTCTTCTTAATTTCATCTCTTTTTTTTACTAGATTGTCTCTATCCCTTTCTAATATAGGTTTTCTATAAGCTGTTATTTGTTTTTCAAGCATAGTATGCTCTGCTTTTTCTCTTGCAGAAAACGTCTTATCTTTGTCTGTAGCTTGATGTACACCAGCAATAAAAGAAGACTTACCTAAGTTATAAAGAGTTGTACCAACATTCCAGACAGTTTTTCCTGCTGCTTCATACCACGCATCATTCTCTTCATAAAATTGTTTATCAACTGCATTTAAAACTTCATTTTCCTTTTTTTGTTCATAACCAAAAGTTTTCTTTTCTAATTGTTCATATTTCTCTTTTTTTTCTTTATACTCTTTATACACAATAGGGTCAGTTTGAAAAAGTTGTTCTTCAACATAGTCGGAAGGTTTAAATTTTTCCTCTTCTTCTTGTTGCGCTAAAAGATTTTCTTTTTCAAGTAAGTTCCTTTTTACTTTTATGTCTTTTTTAAGTTTTTCATTTTCTATTGCAAATGAAAAATCCTCTTGTTTTTTATCAACAGGTTTTTGTCCCTTATTAACTTTATTGATAAAATCTTTTAAAGGGTCAGTTTCTGAGTTATTTATTTTTATATCTTTCATATTATTCTTGTTCTATAGCAAATTGTCCTAGTTTTATATATGCTGTTTTTCTTCTGATATTACCCTCTGAATCCCTATACTCAATTTCAAATTGTCCAATATCATTTCTAATATCTTTTAAATCTCCCTTTGTAACAGCAGCTGGGATTATTTTCCTTATTATATTTATATCCCTTATACCTACTAAATCTTGTACAGAAGAAGGGACATTTTCTGAATCTTTATCTATATCAATTAAGTCATTTAATCTTATAGGTGTACCATCTACTTTACCTGTGTCAGGGTTATCCAAATAAATTTCTGTATCAAAACTTATTTGTTCTTCGATTTGTTTAAAATAATCATCTGTTGCTTTCTTACCTACAGTATCATAATAAGGCTGAAAAGTTGCTACAGCTCTTTTATCATATTGTTTCTCTAAATCTAGTATTATTGCATAATGTTTAGGGTATAGTGCAGGGGCTGCTTTTATAGTTGCAATCTCATCATTTATATCTTTCATTCTATATGCACCAAGTATATCATTCTCAATTGGGTTTTTGCTTGTTAATTTAGCATATTCTTTTGCAATATCATCTCTAAAAAGATTAATGAAATTACCACTCTCCATAGCAATAGAAACATCAGGAGGAATTATTTTTTCAAATTTTTTCCCATAGTCTTTAAGTGTATATTGATTTGTATCCATATCCCTATCTGTTTTCTTTTTAGTATAAGCACGTTTATTAGCCATTATTTCAGCTATATCATTTATTTGTTTTTGAACTTTTTCTGGTGTTGTATATCCCAATCTTATTCTCTGATTAACATAGTCCATAGCACGTTCATTATTCATAATACTAGCTTTTACACCATTTATAATTTCCTCTCTGCTCACTCTTTCAGTTCTATTACTATCGTGATATAAATAACCATCATTTCCTTTATACATAATTCCTTTGTCTATAACATCTGCTTCAAAACCTATTGCTGCATCTTCTCCCAACTTATTTAAATCAACAGTATTTGATAATGTTTCTTGAGACCACTTGTTATATTGAGTAGGGTTTACATATTTCGCACCACCTTTAGTTGTATATTCTAAGTCAGCTTTTTCTAAAACATATTGAGCTTCTTCTGAAAGTACATCTCCTTTTTCTACTCTTTTTATTATATTTTCTTCATATTCTTTTCTCTTCTTAGCATTTTTTTGCATTATACCAACATTACCGACAGTCATGTCATCTTTTATCCCTCTTTGTAATGCTTTTATTTTACTAGGATTAATAGATAATTCTTTATTTGCTTCTTCAACTACAGCATCAATTTCTGATTGTCTTTTAGTCCTCCAATCTAAGTATGCAGGTTCATCTGCAAGTAAAACTTCTGCATTAGGTAATGTATCAGATAAAGACTCTAATTCAGTATAATCTTTATCTCTTTGAGTTTGTATAGATTTTAATGTATCATTCATAAATTCAAGAGGAGGTGCATAAAAACTATTAGGGTCAATAGGGGTTGCTGTAGTTTTAAAGAATCTTGCCATATTACTTTGTTAATTAGTTTTTTTTATTTTTTTAAGGCTAACTCCTTTATCAGTATCTATTTCAACATCTTTATATCTACTATTAATTAGTTTTTCAATTAGTTTATTTCTTTGTTTATTATTTAGTACTGCTCCAATTTTTTGAAACATATCTCCTTTATTTCTTATATTTTCTCCTAGTTGAGTATAAAAATTATCTCTGTCCATTGTATCAGCTAAATTCTTTCCTTCTTCTCCTCTCATTACTATTTCATCTCTCCTTCCTTCCATATTAGCTTTTTGGTTTAAGTTGTTTATCATTTGACTTGCATTATTTGCATATATACTCGCCTCTGCATCTCTTGCACTTGCCTCTCCAGTTATGTCTAAAGCCCTAAGAGTGTTAATTCCTCTTGCTGAATTTCTATTTCTTTTTGACAAAGAATTTTTACTTAATTCAAGATTTCTTAATTGTTCATTTTTTAGTGTTGTTAAGTAGTCTTTGCTTCCTTCAAGAGTTTTTAAACTGTCTTTACCATAATTTTTATAAGCGTTTATATTAGGTAAATCTCCTGCTCTATTTTGATATATGTTTTTTTCTGCATCTAAAGTAGAACTTATTCCACCATAGCCAGCTAATAAATCTCCTGCTGTAATACCAGAAAAAACTGATTTAAGCCCTTTTCCTAAGTTTTCTTCTCCCCAACCTAACTTAGGTTTTCCATTAATTGCCTCTTTAGTTTGATTAATAAAAGTTTGTATGTCCAAATCTTGTTGTTCTTCAATAGCATTTGTTTCTTCAACTCTTCCTAAAGCATTTTTTA
>JBOFOQ010000031.1:0-3126 GCA_051659505.1 Fusobacteriaceae bacterium | reverse complement strand
AAAAATTTAATTTTTAGGATATTTTTACATTTTTTAAGAAAAATTTTTTACTACCCCCCTACTTATGTGCGAAATCTGATGTCCTGATGTCCATTTGACCATTTTTTACATTTAATCCTTTTACCTAAAAGAAAAGTGTATGGACATCAGAGTGGACATTAGGGGATATTGTCTGATGTCCGTTTGTAAAATGGACATCAGAGATAAAAAACAACATGGCTTACGCCATGTTGTTTACTTCTTCTAGCTTGCTCTTCACTAGTAAAAGTACCTTATTGTATCTCCCTATTGCATCCTCAACATTTTTAATTGCTTTCTCAATATGCATTATTTTGCTCCTGCTTTTAATTATTTTTCCTTTTAGGATATCAAGCTCATCATTGTAATATAATAAACTTTCCTCATGATCCCTTATTTGCTCAACTACATCATTAATCATTATATTGCTAACTCTTATAACTTCACACTTAGTCTCTCCTGGTGTGTATTCCATTGTTCCTTTTTTTGGATTAACAACCTTCATCATTCTATTTTCAAGATCTATTGCCCATTCTAACCTTTTAATACTGAACTTCTCTATTTCTATACATCTTTCCTTTTTTAATGCTTCCATTCTAACCACTCCCTCACTCTTTTTATCCCTTATACTAAAAACAACATGGCTTACGCCATGTTGTTTTTAAATATCCCATTCTTCTATATCTGCTTTGTATATCCTATATATTAAATTACTTTTTCTTTTTGTTACTATTGAAATCAACTCCTCTAGCTTAGCTAACTCCTTTGCTATTAATTGTTTTTCATTTTCAAAGTCTCTTGTTTGATCCTCCATAACTTCAATCACTTTTTCTAAATCACTTATTAATCCTTTGTGCATATCAAATTCTCCACTTGATTTTGCCATAATTCTAACTGTTTCCATTTTACCTTTAGAAATATCCATGTTTTCATTGCGTTCCTTTATGAACTCATCTATTTTCTCCATGTGTGCTTTACAACTTGATAATACTTTATCGTATCTACAAATCTTATCCATACATATCATTATTTGCTCTGTCATATAACTTATATCGTTATTTTCATCTAATACTTCCTTTAATAACTCTGATTCTCTATTCTCCATCTCTACTAAAAACTTTATGTTGCCAAAATTACTATTTCTTAAATCCTTTACTGTACTTTCCATTCTAACCACTCCTTTATTCTTTTTATTCCTTATACTAAAAACAGCATGGCTTACGCCATGCTGTTTAATTCTTGCTCAAATTTTTCTTTTCTATCTTTAATGATTTTGTTTGCCTTTATGCAATCTACTATATATCCTTTTCTTTTTTCTATATATATTTTTCTCTGCTCTAATGATTTCACTGTTTTTAATATTTCTTCATCATTTTCTTTTATCTCATCTTCAGCTTCTTTAATTTTGCGTTCTAAAAATATTTTCAATTTACCTTCATCACCAATACGTTCTTTTTGTGCCTGGATTGAATTCTCAATATCTTTTTCTATTTCTTCAAAACTTCTACTTTCTTCCACCTTAATCACTCCTTTATTTTTTATATCTTATACTGAAAAAACAACATGACTTACGCCATGTTGTTTAATATTTGCTCTGCTTCTTGTGTTATACTTGTTACCATATCTCTAAGATCATACGATCTCGCCATAATTTTTTCTAAAATACTATTCGCTACTACCTTAAAAAATAATCTGTCCTCATACGTTTTTATCTCATTTATACATATAGATATATTATTATCACATGTTTCCTTCGCGCCCGAGCACATCAATACTATTTTATTCAAATTATAAAACGCTTTGTAATCCATATTTTTTTTGCTTTTAATCTCTACCACTTCCTTTTCTACCTCTTTATACTTTGTTATTAATTCTGTTGTCTCTCTATATATCCTTGTTATATTACGTAAATAAATACCATTTAAAAGTATCCTGTCTCTAGTCTCTGCCATGCTCATATTTCTTTTCTCCTTTGTTATTATATTCTTTTATATCTTATACGAAAAAATAATGTGGGTTACCCCACATTATTTTATTTGTTCCTATGCTTATCAATCATCTCTCTGTAAAAATCCATATCACTTTCCATTTTATCTATTTCATTCTCACAAATTTCTATTCTTTCCTTACAATATGCTATAAACTCATTGTGTTTATTTATTTCCACTTCATCTGTTGTTGCCATTGCCATTTTTCTACGCATCATTATATGTTGCTTGTATACTCCTATTTCTTCTTTGTAATAATCAACTACCTTTGTAGTTTTGCTTATTTCTATCCCGTATATATTCATACTTTCTTGCTTAAACTGTCTCATATCCTCTTCTTTTTCAAAAATCTTCTTGTTCTTTTTCTTATCCTCAAAATTAATTATCATCTCACTATTCCTTCCTTTTTTATTTCTTATACCAATAAAAACAGCATGGCTTACGCCATACTGTTTAATTCATACTCACATCCCATTATTAATTCTTTTAAACTATTTATGTATCTGTTTCTTTCTGCTATAACTTTTTTATAAAATATAACTTGATCTTCTTCATTTAAATCTTTAAAATAATTTACCATTTTGTCATCCATTTCCAAATGTTCTCTTTCTTCATCTATCCATCTTGTATATTTTTTTATTTGCTTTTCTACACTTGCTTTTCTCTCTCTCTTTAATAATTCTAATTCCTTATTATAAGTTCTCATCTTTAAATCTCCCTTTTTCTTTTTCTGTCTTATACCTAAAAGCCATTACTAAGTTTTAAGGGCACTTTAAAAGTAAACTTCTTGGTGTTATACTTTATTTATATAAAAATTATATAGAAAGGGGATGAACTCAATTGTCTTTTAATAAGATTACCACTTTCTCAGTAGCTGGAGATGACTTAGAAATAATAGATAATGACCTAATAAAGACTGCATCAGTCAAACTTCCAGACGGAATAGATTACGACCCTGATTATCTTTACATGAGAGTGAAGGCAGTTAGCGCAGGAGAGTTTTGGGGTTCCAACAAGAACAATGACTTCTTTCCAGAAGCTCAGCTAATAAAGAATTATAAAACCTTTTTAGCTGCTCATGTGTTCAAAAATCATGAGAATAAAAAGATAGAAGGAGCAA
>JBOFOQ010000030.1:0-3524 GCA_051659505.1 Fusobacteriaceae bacterium | reverse complement strand
ATATTCTTCAAACTCTTCTACAGAAGTAAACTTACTAATATCTGGTATGTTATTAGCAGTAGTTTCTGTCATTCTAAATGGGTGGTAATCTTGGTAAAATTTATATTCTTTCTCACCTTTGCTGTTAGTAGTAGCTTTTTTTATAGGATAAAAAACTTTAAATTTTTTAAATGCACTGGAATCATCAGCTATATCAAAACCAAATTCATCAATAAAAACTTTTTGAAATTTCAATGCTTTTTGCATTGTATTCTCACTGACTTTCTCTTGTCCTATTAATATTTTTCCATAGTATTGAAGTCTGTTAAAAATATCATTATAAGTACTAAATCTTGCTATTTGTGTAGAATGATTTGTAATTACTCCGTTAATAACATATTCATCCTTATTTATTTGCTTTATCATTACAGCTTTTCCAGAAGCACTAACACCAGTGCTTTCAATAGCATCTACCCATTTTTCAAAATTTATAATTTGATTAATAGATATTTTTTTATTACCTACTTTTAATATTGGTTTTCCATCTTCTGTTTCTGATAGTAAAATTCTATTGTTACCTAGTACAGCAAATCCAATATTGTCCTTTGCAGCTTCTCTATTATTCTTAAAAGACATGGCAATAGACTGAAAAGCTTTACTTTTTCCAGATTCTTTTTCTTCTTGAGTAAGTACTTGTCTGTTTTGAAAACCACTCCTTCTATCTAATACTTCTAATTCAGTAGAAAAATTATTAGAAGCCATTTTTTTTCTTGTTTCAATATTAAATGTTCTAGCTTCTTTTATGGTGTCTTTTTGTATTTTATCTAAAGAAACTTTATTTGAGTCTTTACATAAAGCTACATTAGCAGCATTCCACCAATAATAATCATTTATCCCAATAGAAGTAGGCTTGCCATTTAATATAAAATTAGTTGGTATTCTTTTTAAAAATTCTGTGTCAGACAACAATTTCTTTTTGCCTTCTTCTGTATCCATTAGAGATAAAATATCTTTATAAGAAGCATTAAAAATACTTTTTAAAAATTGTTCAACAGTTACTTTTTTACCTACAGGTTTTTCTCCATCAAAGTTTTCCCAAACCCTCATAGTATTGTTTGGGTTTTTAAAATAATCAAAATTAAATTGGAGAGTTACTTTATCTCCAGGTTTAAAGTTATTCCAGTTTATTGCAGGATATGCGCTTTCATTTATACTATTAGATATAGTGTAATATTCTAAACCATCTGCTGAAATTTCATAATCTAATCCAAGAAAAGCTGCTTTAACAGAAGGGTCTGCTATTTTATATCCTTTATACTGTACTTCTAAATTATCAGTAATAGGATTTGGTTTAGTAATAATTACTGGAGCATTTACTTTTTCTGTTATTTTTACTCCACTTTCTGTAATAGGTTCAGAAACAATATCTTTTTTTGACAAAGATGTATCAGAACTTTCAGCAAACAAAGAATCATCTACATCTAACAAGTCTCCAAATAATAAACCATAAGAAGATTTTCTTTGTTCTTCTGTAACACTTTTTCCTGTAGCAATTTCCCAGGCTTTTAGTATGATGTCAAAATGTTTTTCTATTCTTTCAGGAGAAAAACTTCCCACTAAACTAGCTAATACATTATCTAAGTATAAATGAGGTTGTTTAGATAAAGCTTTTTTAAATTTTTCTGCAAAATTGTTTATAGTTTGAATATGCCCTGGATTATTATAATCTACAACAATAGGTGCAAAATTAGTTATTGAAAACTTTTCATTTTTAGTTTTTTGTTTTATTTCCTCCTGTTTTTTACTCGCATTATAAGCTGAATAATTAGCTTTTCTAACAAATACTTTATTTGGGACATTATAAAAAGTATTTATATTTATAATATTAGTGAGATAATTATACGCGTTTTTTTCAGAAATCCCATAATTTTTATTAAAAAATCTTGCAATAACGGTTATTAATTTTTCTAAAAGGTTTTGTTTTTTATTATTTTCAGATTTTACAACTACTGTTTTTAAAAAATCTTTAAACTCTTTACTATTAAAGTAATTAGCTGCAAATTCAGATAAATTAGAAAGAGCATAATCAGTTATGTTATTTTTAATGCCTGAATATGTTTTATAAGCCTCTTTTGCAGTTTTATATATTTCTTCAATTTCTTTTCTTGCAATAGTATCTTCTAATAAATCTGGTATAGTTAATTTATGGACTAATTCATGCCCAATAGTATTTACAAATTCTTTAAACTTATCATTATTAAGATTATTTTCAAAGAATTGTACATCAAAATATGCAGGATTTATATGTATTTCAGATATGTCTGCATATCCTCTCGTTGAAGATTTTGTAATAAAAATTGCCCCTAATGAATTTGTTGAATCAAAAGACCCAGGTTTGCCAACTCTTATACTTGTTTTTGATAGAGTATTTGTTGCATTATAATATCGGTTCTTAGTTAAATTTTTAAGAATTTGTAAACTGTCTGCATCAAACAATTGTGGATTTTGTAAAGCATATCTAATAAAGTTACTAACTTTAAAATATCCTTTATCAGACAGTATTCCACCAATAAAATCTTTTGCTTCTAGCTTTATATTATTATAATACTCAAAAGAACCACTACGAGAAACGCCTGCTCTATGTTTTTCAAGGTTATTTTCTATTTCTTCATAAAATTTTCTTACTTTTTCTTTATCTATATTTTCTTTTTGTTTTTTAAATTTACCTGACTTTAAAGCATCATTAACATTGTTTAAATATTTCATTAATTCTTCTGAGCCTTTCTTGTCTGGATGATATTGTATTGCAAATTTTCTATAAATTAATTTAGCTTCTTCTTGTGTAGCATTTATAAAAGAATTTGTTATTATTTTTTTAGCCTCTTCAATATCAATTTCTGCAAAATTAAATACATTAAGATGTGAAAAATCATTTTCTTCAAACTCTTTTGATATATAATCATCATCAACAACTTCATCATCATGTAAAGGTTGATTATTTGTTATAGGAGTGTCTGATAAAAAATCATTTTCACTAAAATCTAAAACTGTACCTTCTTGTGAAACCAACTCATTTAAATTATCTTCTTTTGTGATAACTTCTGGAATACTTGTTGAATGTGTTTGTTTTTGTTTTTCAACACTCTTGTCTATTTCATTATTTACAGTTTCATTTGGTATTCCTTCTTTATTAATTTCTTCTTTAGTTTCTTGAGCTGTTTCAGGATTTACCAATTCTGCAACAGACTTTAAATAATTCTGTTTTTTTTCAAATTTTATTTTTTCTTGATTTTCAGGATTAAGATTATAGTTCAATCTTTTTTCATTTTCTAAACTAAAAAGTTTAATTCTACTTTTGTTTTTTTCTAGTTCAAAATATCTGTTAAGATTAGGAAGATTTTCTTTTTCTAATTTTTCTAAATATGCTTCATTTTCTTCTTCTAATAAATTATTCATATTTATATTTTCAACATCATTTAATTCATTATAATTAAATAATTCTCTTTCTGCTTCAATACTATTAGAAAGGATATTATCTTCTATTT
>JBOFOQ010000029.1:0-1974 GCA_051659505.1 Fusobacteriaceae bacterium | reverse complement strand
GATCATCAGCATACTTAACCCAACCTAACAATTGTATTTATAATAATTTATTTTCTTTTAAAGATATTAACCGTCAAACGGTTTTTGATTCTATTAAAACAATGAAAATGAATTCTGCCAGTGGTTTAGATGGTGTAACATATAAAATGATTAATTTTGGCAAAATTATTTTGGTCCCTAAACTTACTGATTTATTTAATTTGATCATTAAAAATGGTGTAATCCCCTATTCATGGAAGAAAGCAAAAATTATTTGGATTTATAAAAATAAAGGGGATAAAAACAACCCCTCTAATTATAGACCAATATCACTATTATCTTGTGTCTCTAAACTTTTTGAAAAATGTATTTTAACACAAATTAACCCTTTGTTAGATGATATCATACCTAAATTTCAACATGGCTTTAGAAAAAACCATTCAATTTTAACTGCCTTAACAGAAATAACAGATTTTATATATAATTCAATTGATAATAAAAAATTTGCATTTATAATCCAATTTGACATTAAAAAAGCTTATGATTCTGTTAATCATTATTTGTTGACTAATATACTAACTTCTAAACTCAATTTAGATACTAATTCATGTAATTTATTTGTTAATTTTTTTACGGGTAGAAATTGTTGTTCTTTTGTTAATAATTCGTTCTCAAACGAATCTAAATTACTTATTGGGTTACCTCAAGGTAGCGTACTAGCACCTATTTTCTTTTCAATTTTTATCTCAGATATCATTAACCTTAACCTTAAAGGTAAACCTATTTTGTATGCTGATGATTTACAAATTTTGTATAATTTCTCATCTAATGAGACTAACTTGATTGAAAATCATATTAATGATGATTTTTTAAAAATCAATTCTTTTTTTAACAACTTACATTTATCTCTTAATGACACTAAAACTATTATTAGTTATTATTGTTCAAAACAACTAGCATCTAAAAATTTAATCTCTAATTCTTTAATTTTAAATGGTAAAACCATAATCATTGAAAATGATGTAAAAAACTTAGGTCTTATCCTTGATACTAACCTTTCTTTTGAAAATCATTTTGTTTCTATTTCAAATAAATGTTTTTTAACTCTTTTTTACATTAAATCTTTACGTAAAAATATTTCTATGAAACTAACCGAAACCATTATTAAAACTCTAATAATCCCACATATTAGGCTCCTTAGTTCCATAACCATGACTGCCCCTATTAAAACTAAAAAAATTTTTGAATCAATTTTGAATTTTTGTATTAGAATTATTCATAATAAAAAAAAGTATGATCATATTTCTTATTTTAGAACGCTTCATCAATGGGCAGATTTTGATAATATTGCTAGAATTGACTTTTCAAAACTTACCACAAAAATAAAAAGAAAGGAAAGTAGTGATTATTTAAATAATATTTTAGAAAACACTAATCATGGTAAAACTCGCCACTCTTTTTACAAAATAAAATCTATTTCTAATTGTTCAGGTGCTAAATCTATTGAATACCGTGTACCCAACCATCTTAATTCTTCTGTTTATTAATTAATTTATATTATATTTATGTATTACGGGTATTTGATGTGTATATATCTTCTTGTATTATATTTATTTATTACGGGTATTTTCTTACTTTTCTTTTTAACCCTTTTTTAACTTATAAACTAATTCTCTGTATATTTATTGATAAATTTTTCATGTGAGCCTTCGTCTTGTCTGGAATTTTTTCAATTTTTTCTTTTTTTTTCTCTTTTATTATCATCTTCTATTTTCATCTACTCATGTATGCATATGTCTTGTATAAAATAAAAATTTTTTTTTTATCTTCTTTTTTTTTATTTTTATTCCTATGTGTTTACATATTTGTAGCACTCTTGTATTTCATGTCATTATTTTTGCTGTCTTTATCATGTATCTTTTTTATTAGCTTTATTTTACATTTCCGTAAATGCATTGTTTTTGCATATCGTGTAAATAAAGAATTGAATTGAAT
>JBOFOQ010000028.1:0-24806 GCA_051659505.1 Fusobacteriaceae bacterium | reverse complement strand
ACAATAACCGTAGATAATGGAGTAGAATTTTTAGATCAGCCCTCAATGGAAGCATCGCTATTGGAGCCAGGAACAGAGCGAACTAAAGTATACTATGCGCATCCATTTAGTTCACATGAGAGAGGCAGTAATGAGAATGCAAATAAATTAATAAGAAGATTTCTTCCAAAAGGAACGGATCTAAAAAAAGTAACAAAGAAAGAGATAAAAAGAATAGAACATTGGATGAATAATTATCCACGAGGAATATTTAATTATAAAACAGCAAATGATATGGTAAAACTCCATGTTTAGGCATTGCTAAGTAGTAAAGTATAACTAATTTATGAATCCATATTACAGTAAAATTATCCAATAATAACTAGAATTAAAAATTACTTTAAAAACTAGCATATTGAATGAATTAATTTTTTTGAAAATTTGGGACAATTAAACTTGCAATTTAGCATTATATTTAGGGCTAATTTTTTTATTGACATTAAAAAAAAATATATGTATAATGATATTAGATAAAACTAATTTAATAAAAACTAATATACTTTCTATAAAGGAGACTACATGGATAAACAACTAGAAATATTAAAAGCTTTAGCACACCCAGTTAGACTTAATGTGATTTATGCTTTAAAAGACTCTAAAACTCATTGTGTTTGTGAATTACAAGAGATGTGGGACACTTCCCAGTCAAGTCTCTCTCAACATTTAAAAATATTAAGAGATGCAGGAATTGTAAAATCAGAAAAAATTGGGGGATGGGTTCATTATAGTTTAAGCAATAATGATATTTTAAAAATACTAAATGAATTAAAGGAGATGAAATTATGAATTTTATAGAGTACTACTTACTTAAAATGACTTGGCTTTACAACTGGAGCGAATACCTAGTCGCTAATGTATTTGGTCTCCCTCTAAATACAAAAATTGGGGGAGCATTACAATTTTTTATCTATGATATTATTAAAATATTTCTTCTTTTAGGTGTTTTAATTTTTAGTATTAGTTATATTCAAAGTTTTTTTCCTCCTGAGCGTACTAAGAAGATTTTAGGAAGAGTTAAAGGATGGAAAGGTAATTTATTAGGAGCTTTACTTGGAACTATTACTCCTTTTTGTTCTTGTTCTAGTATTCCTTTGTTTATTGGTTTTACATCAGCAGGATTACCTTTAGGAGTTACATTTTCTTTTTTAATTTCATCGCCTCTTGTTGATTTAGCTTCTTTTCTACTTGTAAGTTCATTCTTTGGATTTAAAATTGCTCTTATTTATGTTATCCTTGGTATTATCCTTGCTGTTGTTGGAGGACTTCTTATCGATAAAATGAAAATGGAAAAATATGTCGAAGAATACGTATTAAATATTGAAAATGTAGACATGGAACTACAACAATTATCTTACAAAGATAGATATTTATTTTCTAAAAATCAAGTAAAAGATATTTTTAGTAAAGTTTGGCTTCCTGTTGTTATTGGAGTAGGAATTGGCGCCGCTATTCATAATGTTATACCTGTTGAAATTGTTGAAAAAGTTTTAGGACAAAATAATCCTTTTGCTGTACTTATTGCTACAGTTATTGGTGTTCCAATGTATGCTGATATTTTTGGAACTCTACCTATAGCAGAAGCTTTATACTTAAAAGGTGTAGGAATTGGAACTATTTTAGCTTTTATGATGTCTGTAACAGCCTTGTCTTTCCCTGCTATGGTCATGCTTAGTAAAGTTATCAAACCTAAACTGCTCGCTCTTTTTATTGGGTATGTTACTGTTGGAATATTAATTATTGGTTACTTATTTAATTTTATTAATATATAGATTGGAGGAGGAAATTATGGATATTAAAGTTTTAGGTGGATGTTGTAAAAAATGTGATATTTTATTAGATTATGTTAATGAATCTCTAGTTGAACTAGGGAAAGAGGCTACTGTGGAAAAAGTAACAGATTTTATTCAACTTGCTAAATTAGGTGTAATGAAAACTCCTGGAATAGTTATTGATGGGAAAGTTATTTTCTCTGGAAGAATGGCAGATAAAAAAGAGGTAAAAGAGATTTTAGAAAAATATTAAAAATATAAACTATTATTTAATATGTTATTTACAAAAAAATAGGAGAGTTAGTTTTAGATTAAATTATCTAAAATATAACTATCCTATTTTTATCATATAATTTTTATTTACCTACACAAAAGTTTTTAAAAATATGGTCAAGTAAATCTTCGCTACTTATTTCCCCTGTTACTTCTGACAAAGAATCCAGTGCTTCTTTTAAATCCACAGCTATTAAATCCATCGGAAGACCAGCTTCAATTGTTTCAAATATGCTTATAATAGCATCTTTTGTTTTTTCTAAAGCTGATTTATGCCTTACATTAGTTATTATTAATTTTTGAGAATTATCTTCTATATCACCTTTAATAACATAAGAATATATTTTATTTTCCATTTCTTCTATTCCTAAATTTTCCTTAGCAGATATTTCTATCCAATTTGTAACTTTATTTAAAGCTTTTAAATCTGCAACTTTATCTAAATCAATTTTATTAACAATACCAATTACATTACTTGCTTTTATTTGTTCATGAATTTTAAAATCCTCTTCGGTTAATTCAGAAGAACCATCTATTACAAATAAAATTAAATCAGCATCATCTATTAATTTTTTAGATTTTTCAACACCTATATGCTCTACTATATCAGTAGTTTTTCTTATTCCTGCAGTATCTACTAATATAAGAGGGATTCCTTTTAAATTTATAACCTCTTCTATTACATCTCTTGTTGTTCCTGGTACATGAGTTACTATTGCTCTTTCTTCCCTTAATACAGAGTTTAAAAGACTAGATTTTCCTACATTAGGTTTTCCTACAATAGCTGTTTTTATTCCCTCTTTTATCATTTTACCTTTATTATAAGATAAAATTAATTTATTTGCAGTTTCCATTACTACTTTTAAATTATCAACTAAATTAACAGGTAAAGGATCGTCAATGCCTTCCTCTGGATAATCAAGAACTACATTTATATGAGCTGCAACATCTAATAGTAAGAGCTTTAAACAAGCTATCTGCTCTTTCAAGTCACCTCTTAGTTGATTTAAGGACAACGATACACTTTTCTCTGTTTTTCCATGGATAAGGTCTATAACAGCTTCAGCTTGAGTTAGGTCTATTCTTCCATTTAAAAAAGCTCTTCTTGTAAATTCACCTAGCTCAGCATGTCTTGCACCGTGTCTTAATACAACTTCTAATACTCTCTCAGTTATAACAAATCCACCGTGACAATTAATCTCAACAATATCTTCTCTTGTATAGGTTTTCGGTCCTTTTAATATGGAAACCATAACTTCATCAATAATTTCATTATTATTGTGTATATGACCGTAGTTAATTGTAAATCCTTTTATGTCCTTTACATTTTTTCCTGATTTAGGCATAAATATTTTACTTAAAATTTCAATCGAATTTTTGCCTGAAATTCTAACAATACCTATTCCACCTTCACCTCTTGGAGTTGAAATTGCTGCAATTGTATCGAACATATTATTCTCCTGCTTTTTTTCTTTTTATAACTATATATCTCTTCGGGTCTTTCCCCTCACTAAAAGTATCTAATTCTGAGTACTGATTAATTATTTCATGAATTATTTTTCTTTCTTTTGGTGGCATACTATTTAATCTTATAACTTTGTTAGTACTTATAGCTTTTTCTGCCATTTTTCTCGCTAAGTCTCTTAATGTCTCATTTCTTTTCTCTTTGAACCCTTCAACATCAACTTCTATTCTGCATTCTTTTATCATTGAGTTAAGAAGATACTCAAAACTATTTAGTGTTTTTCCTTTTTTTCCAATAATAATTCCATTATCATTTCCATAAAGATTAACTACATAATATTTTCCATCTTTTGTTGTTACATCACATTTTAAATCTAAGTTCATATTAGAAAGTAATGTTTGTGTTTTCTCTGATATTAAGTTAGTTTTAGTCTTTCTTAGAATTTTGATATCTTCTGAAAATTCTTTTTTTAGTCCTTGATTTTCTTTTCCAATATCTATTTTTTCATTATAATTTTCTTTAAACTCTTTTGATAAATTTTCTTTTATTATTTTTTTAGGTTCATCTTTTCTTATTTTTTCTTTTATTATATTTTCTATTTTTCTATTTTTATCCACTGTTATTTCATAGATTCCTTCTTTACTAAAAAAACCTAAAAAAGATCTACTTTTTTGCTTTTCTACAACTTTAACAACGTGTTCAGAGCTAGCTTCTAATATATTTAAAGCTCTTAATACTGCTGCTTCTTTTGTCATTGCTTTTATTTCAATTGTATTTTGCATATTAAATCATTCTCTCCCCTCTTTTAATAATCCAGTATTGTTGAATTATACCAGCTAAACTTGAAACAACCCAGTACAGTTGTAACCCCCCAGGCATCTTATAAGAAATAAAAATCATCATTATAGGAAACATATACATCATGTTTTTCATTTGAGGATTTGAATCTCCTGAACCTGTTAGTTTTTGTTGTAAAAATGATAAAGCACCATTTAGTAATGGAAATACATAATAAGGATCTGGCGTTCCAAGGGACAACCATAAAAATGATGAAGTTGATGGTATTGTAGGTAAATAAATAAATGGATATACAACTTCTCCAGCTGTTGATACAATATCTGGGTTAGTTCTTAATACTCCAAATAAAGCAAATAAAATTGGCATTTGAATTAATAAAGGTAAACAACCACCTACAGGATTTACTTTTTTCTCTTTATATAGTTCCATGGTTTTTTGTTGCATAGCTTTGGGATCATCTTTATATTTAGCTTTTAACTTTTCTATTTCTGGTTGAATCTCTTTCATTCCCCTCATAGATTTATCTTGTTTTAATGTTAAAGGCAGTGTTACTATTTTCGTTAAAATCGTAATTCCTATAATAGCCAAACCAAAGTTTCCTGTTAAATCATATAATCCTGTTAATATTTTTGCTAGTAAGTCATATAAAAAAGCCATTTTTTATTCCTCCGTATTGTATCTAAATTTATAATTTTATTTTTTTTCTTAGCTTTATATTCAATTTTAATCTTTTTTTTCAATTTCAATAAAAAATTTTTAATATTTATTCTCAAAAAATTAAAAAACTATTTCAGTGGATCAAATCCTCCAGGATGAAATGGATGACACTTTATTATTCTTTTCATGCCTAAATAAGTTCCTTTAACTGCTCCGTATTTATCTATAGCTTCGTATGTATACTGAGAACAACTTGGATAGAATCTACACTTCTTACCAAAAATTCTTGAAATATATTTTTGATAAAATTTTATCATTAACATTATAATTTTTTTCATAGTTATAGTTTCTCCAATTTCATATGTAACTGGAGAATTTTATTTTTTTAATAAATTAGCTCTTAACAAAATTTTATTAAGATCTTTTTCTATATCTTTATATAAAATAGTTTCTATATTTTCTCCAGCCTTTTTCTTTGCAACACAAACAATATTATAACCTTTTTCAATTTTATCATGATTATTCCTAAAATATTCTCTAAATAATCGTCTCAAACGATTCCTACAAAC
This sequence comes from Fusobacteriaceae bacterium, assembly GCA_051659505.1. Lineage (GTDB taxonomy): Bacteria > Fusobacteriota > Fusobacteriia > Fusobacteriales > Fusobacteriaceae > JAGNZR01. The sequence continues at coordinate 19,236 of JBOFOQ010000028.1, read as the reverse complement.
GGCATTTCCAGTTTTTTTACTGGTTACATATCCTAATTTTAATATATTTTCGTCATTTTTTTTAAAAAAAACTAGAGAGTAATATCCAAATTCTTTTTTTCCTAAATTATAAACAATTTGAAACTCTCTATCTTTTTTTAAATTTATTAGTTTCATAAAACTTCCTTTATTTCTATTTTCATAAAAATAGTATTCTAGAATTAAAACTTTTGAAAAACCCGGTGTTTAATTCACCGGGTTTTATGCTGATAAAACTGCTCTACCTTTATCTCTTCTTCTTTTTAATACTTTTCTACCATTTTTAGTTTTCATTCTTAATCTAAAACCATGGTCTTTTTTTCTCTTTCTGTTGTTAGGTTGGAACGTTCTTTTCATAAATATTTCACCTCCTAAATTGTTCATGTATTTCAGATTATAATTTTATAGTAAAACAATGATTTTGTCAAGAAATTTTTATTGATTGTTTTAATATTAAAAAAAAAAAAAAACAACAACAATTTTAAGGTTATGTAATGTATTGATGTATAATGTAGTGACCAAACATATTTTGAGTTCTTATAAAAAGCAAGAGGAGAGTAAAGAAAAGATAAAGGCTAAACTATATTTTTATTTATGTCTATATACAAATAAAACATCCTATTATTTTATTACTTATTTTACAATATTTTTATTAGCTAAGAATATTTTATCTAATGTTTACAATAAAATGAAGAATATTTTTATATTACTGTTCATAGACAAAAGAAAAAAAGTAAGTTCTTATTGTTTAATTTTGAAATTTTTATTTTAGTTAAAACTTAAACCTTATATCTATCAATAAAATATAAAACAATATTATATTATTGCTCATAGACAAAAGGAAAAAAGTGAATTTTTCTGAATTATATAGCTTTTTTCACTTAGAATCTCTTCTAGGTATTAGGGTAATTTTAATAGAAAAAAATAAAATAAAAGTAAAAAAAAGAAAAAAATATTATTGCGTATATACATAAAAAATAGTATAATATTTATGAATATTAAAAAAATATTATTGTGTGTATACATAAAAAAAAGAAACACTTTTTTTGTTTTTATTATGTTTTAATTTGATTTTTGAAAGAGGGAGATTTATGAAAAATTTAAAAGAAGTCAGTAATTCCATTGAGCTCAAAGATAGTAAAAAAACAAAAGAAATTAATGAAAAAGAGGAATCTTCTCTTGATTTTTTTGATTTATCTTCAGCAGGGTCATTAATCGAAGATGTAAAAAAATTTGAAATAGTTTTAAATGAAGTTCCTGATATAGAAGTAAGGGAAGTTATAATAAAAGAAACAGGAAATTTTTTAAATTTAAAGGATAATATTATAAATATTCCTCTAGAAATGTTAATTTTTCCATTTTTCACACCTCAAAAACAAAATAAAAGAATAAACTTCCAATATAAATTTGAAGATATGGGTGTTACTATGATGAGTACTTTAATTGCTAAAAATGCAGCTGATAAAGTTTTTCAACCTTCTATATTTGAAGAGAAAATATACACTTATTTAATATCAATGTACGAAGCACAAAAAGATGACCTTGAAAGTGATGAGTATATTGATTTTGAAATTTCTAATTTTATAGAAAATTTTTTAGGTAATAAAATGAATAGAACTTATTATACTAAAGTTGAACAAGCTTTAAAGAACTTAAAAAATACAGAGTATCAATTTACTGTATCTAATCATTCTAAATTAGGTAAATACAAATTTGAAGACGAAGAATTTAAACTACTAACATATCAGAAATTAAAAACAGGTAAAAAAGTTTATTATAGAGTTACTTTAAATAAAAATATTAGAAAAAAAATAAAAGAAAAAAGATATGTAAAATATAACTCAAAAACTCTTGTGGAAATAATGAATTTAGACCCAATAGCCTCTAGAATTTACAAGTATATAAGTCAAATGAGATTTGAGCAAAATATGAATAGAATAAATATAAGAACTTTAGCTGCAATAATTCCCTTAAAAACAGAACAAATAACAGAAAGAGCAGGAAAAGAAGGAATTATAAAAAAATACATACTTTGTAGAATGAAGCAAGTTCTAAGTCGAATTCAAAAAGCTTTTGATGTATTAAAAAATCTTGGATATATAGAGTTTTATACAGATGAATATGATAAATTAATTAATACTTATTTTATAACATATAAATTTAATAAAGAAAAAGACGGAACTTGTCACATCTCAACATATTTAGAAAATAAACCAATAACTCAATTAGGTAAAAATAATGTAAATGTTAATTTAAAAAATCTTGATAAAAATATTAAACCTCAACAGGAAAAAAAACTTGAGGAAGTTAAGAAACCTATAAAAACCATAGTAAAAACCAATAGTAAAGCAATAGAAGTTAAAAGAAAATCAACTTTAGAATTTTCTGATGAGGTTTTAACAAAGGTAATAAAAGTTAAAAAAAATATTTATGTAAGTAAAACTTGGGATAAAAGAGCAGAAAATAAAGTTCATAAAATTGAAAAAGAGTACGGAATAGAGTTTACTAAAAAATTATTAGTTAACATTTATAAAAATCTAAATGCTCCAATAAAAACAACTTTAGTACAATATATAAACGGTGTTTTAAATAATATGGAGTTTGAAAATAAAGGTGGAATAAAACAGAAGACTCTTTTTGGAACTGTGGATAATGGAAATTTGAATAAACTTACAAAAACAGGTATAAAAAGAGCAGGGAAAGCCCTTAATAAACCTATAGTACCCTTACCTCCTTTAGTTGTAAAGAATATAAAAGAACTAGTTGGAGAAGGTTCAGTTAATGAGTTAATTTCAACATACGAGCAGTTAGATGAGTTTGAAAAACTTAAAATAGAGGAAAAAGCTATAAAGCTATGTTGTAAAGAAACTGGAATGACTGAAAAAATTCTTTTAACAATGAAATCAAAATTAAAACCAGCCTATACAAACGCAATAAAAATATATCTAGAAAGAGTTGTAAAAGGTGAAAGTTAAAGCCTAGGTTAGGTCTATTTATTATTGTTTGTATACATATAAATTATTGCCTATTTACTATACATAATCTAAAATTTATGGTACTATTTAAAGAGGAAAATAATAGATATTTATTAATGAAATTTATTTATAGGAGATAGTGGAATGGAGATAATTACAATAACTAGTGAATTTATAAAGTTAGACCAATTTTTAAAATGGGTTGGAGTTGTAAGTAGTGGTGTTGATGCTAAATATTTTATACAAGAAGGGGTTGTTCTTGTTAATAATGAAGTGGAAATTAGAAGAGGAAAGAAACTTTATAATGGAGATAAAGTTAAATTTCAGGAAAAGGAATTTGAGATAAAAAAAATAGAAATGTAACATTCTAAAATGGCGGTGAAAAATTTGAAATTAAAAAAAATAAACTTTATAAATTTCAGAAACTTAAAAGATTCAAGTATAAAGTTTAATGATAATTTCAATCTTTTTCATGGTAAAAATGGTCAAGGTAAGACAAGTATACTAGAATCTATATATTTTACAGCAACAGGGAAAAGTTTTAGAAGTAATAAAATTCAAGAACTAATAAAATATGAAAAAGATAAATGTGGAAGTTATTTAGAATACGAAGATAAATTAGGTGAAAAAAACATATCAGTAAAATTTTCTGATAGAAAAAAAGAATATAACTTTAACGGGAAAAAGGTAAATCATGAGGAATTTTATGGTAAAATTAATGCTGTTATTTTTATTCCAGAAGATATAGAGTTAATAACAGGGTCTCCCAGTATAAGAAGAAAGTTTTTCGATGAGGAAATATCTCAAAGTAATGAAGAATATTATAAACTTTTGAAAAATTTTACAAAAGTTTTAAAAGTAAGAAATCAGTATTTAAAAGAGAAAAAAACTAAAGATGAGATTTATGAAGTATACGAAGAGGAATTTATATTTTTAGCCTCTAATATTATAAAAAGAAGAATAGAATACATAAATAGAATTTCAATTTTATTAAATCTAAATTATAGGAAAATTTTTGATAGTAAAAAAGAGTTAAATATAAAATACGTATCAGAAATTAATTATGATAAAAAAGATTCTTTGGAAATAATAAAAGAAAAAGTGAAAAATGAAATAATCAAACAAAGGTTTAGTGAGATAAGGTATGGACATTCACTTGTAGGTCCTCAAAGGGACGAATTCAAATTTTTGTTAAATGAAAAAGATTCTAAATCTTATTCATCTCAAGGTGAAAAAAAATCTATAATATTTGCATTAAAACTTTCAGAAATTGATATGATCTATAAAGAAAAAAGAGAAAATCCAATTTTTATAATAGATGACATTTCATCTTATTTTGATAATTCAAGAAAAAATAATATTTTAGATTATCTAAAAAAAAGAAAAATTCAACTTTTTATAAGTTCAACGAACCAGCTAGATATAGAGAGTGAAAATTTTGAAATTAAAAATGGAGAAATATTATGCTAAAAACATTAAGTATAAAAAATCTTATAGATGAAGCGCTGAAAAAAAGTAGAAAATTAAAAGAAACTTACATAAAAATAAATTGGGTTAATATTGTTGGAAATTTAGAAAAAAAAAGTTTTCCAAATTATATAAAAGAGAGAACTCTTCATGTTATTGTGGAAAGTAGTACAGTTATGCACCATATGATTTTAAATGAAGAAAAATATATAAAAAAATGCAATGAATTAATAAATGAAGATTACATAAAAGAAATAAGATATAAAATAGGGAATTTAGAATTAGCAGTGAAGAAAATTTGTGGAGGAAATAATGAGTAACTATCAAGCGGAAAATATAACAGTACTAGAAGGATTAGAAGCAGTTAGAAAAAGGCCTGGAATGTATATTGGAACTACGTCAGAAAGAGGTTTACACCACCTTGTATGGGAAGTTGTAGATAATTCAGTAGATGAGGCATTAGCAGGAGAGTGTAACAAAATATTAGTTAGTATACTTCCAGATAATATAATAGAAGTTACAGATAATGGTAGAGGAATTCCAACAGGAATACACCCTAAATACGGAAAATCTGCAATGGAAATAGTGTTAACAGTTCTTCATGCTGGTGGAAAATTTGAGAATAATAATTACAAAGTTTCTGGTGGTTTACATGGTGTTGGTATATCTGTAGTAAATGCTCTTTCTGAGTGGCTAGAAATTACAGTTAGAAGAGACGGAAAAATATGGTATCAAAAATATAATAAAGGTGTTCCAGTTGAAGATGTTAAAATAATAGGAAAAATGGTAGATGATGAAACAGGAACAACAGTAAAATTTAAACCAGATAAAGAGATTTTTGAAACATTAATTTATAGTTACAGTATTTTACACACAAGATTAAAAGAACTTGCTTATTTAAATAAAGGATTAACAATTGAGATAAGTGATTTAAGAAAAACAGAAATTGAAAAACAAAAACACGAATCACTGAAATTTGATGGTGGAATAATTGATTTCTTAGATGAAATAGTAGGAAAAGATAGTATGCGAATAGTGAAAGAACCTATATATATGATGGGTGAACAAGATGGAGTTTCTGTTGAAATTTCAATGCTTTATACTGTTAACCAAACTGAAGTTGTCTACTCATTTGTAAATAATATCAATACCCATGAAGGGGGAACCCATGTAAGTGGATTTAGAACTGCACTTACAAGAGTTATAAATGATCTAGGAAAAACTCTAGGTTTTTTAAAAGATAAAGATGGAAAGCTCCAAGGGGGGGATGTAAGAGAAGGATTAGTAGCCATAATCTCTGTTAAAATCCCTGAGCCACAGTTTGAAGGTCAAACTAAAACAAAACTTGGAAATTCAGAAGTTACAGGAATAGCTTCAAATATTGTTGGAAGCTATTTAAAAATGTTTTTAGAGGATAATCCAAATGTAGCAAAAAATATTATAGAAAAAATTATGTTTTCTAAAAAAGCTAGAGAAGCAGCTCAAAGAGCAAGGGAATTAGTTCTTAGAAAATCAGCTTTAGATATAGGTTCACTTCCAGGAAAATTAGCAGATTGTTCATCTAAAAATCCTGATGAATGTGAAGTATACATAGTTGAGGGAGAGTCAGCTGGTGGGTCAGCAAAACAAGGACGAGATAGAGCATTCCAAGCGATACTACCTCTAAGAGGAAAAATAATAAATGTTGAAAAATCTGGACTTCACAGAGCTCTTGAAAATACTGAAATAAGATCTCTTATAACAGCATTTGGAACAAGTATTGGAGATAATTTTACTTTAGAAAAATTAAGATATGGAAAAATAATAATAATGACCGATGCCGACGTAGACGGAGCTCATATTAGAACACTTATTTTAACATTCTTTTATCGATACATGATTGATTTAATTCAAAATGGTAATGTTTTCATAGCTCAACCTCCACTTTATAAAGTAAGTTCTGGAAAATCAGTAGTTTATGCTTATACAGAAAAACAAATGAAAGATGTTGCTATAAAAATGGAAAGTGAGAATAAAAAATATACTCTTCAAAGATATAAAGGACTAGGAGAGATGAACCCAGAGCAACTTTGGAGTACAACTATGAATCCAGACTCAAGAACCTTATTAAAAGTATCAGTAGACGATGTAAGAGCTGCAGATATTTTATTTGATAAACTTATGGGGGATAAAGTTGAACCTAGAAGAGAGTTTATAGAGGAACATGCTGAGTATGTTAAAAATTTAGATATATAAAAAAATATATAATTATATATGTATATAATCAATAATAATTTATACAAAAATAGTTTAGCTTTGGAGGAAAATTAATGTCAAGTAGTATTGAAAATACTTTAGATGCAATAAGTAATAGATATATAGAAGATGAAATGAAAGAATCTTATTTAGATTATTCCATGAGTGTTATTGTAAGTAGAGCTCTTCCTGATGTAAGAGATGGATTAAAACCAGTTCATAGAAGAGTTTTGTTTGCTATGAATGAAATGGGAATGACTCATGATAAACCACATAAAAAATCAGCTAGAATAGTTGGAGAAGTTTTAGGTAAGTATCATCCCCATGGAGATTCTTCAGTTTATAATACAATGGTAAGAATGGCACAAGAATTTAGTTATAGATACCCATTAGTTGATGGTCACGGAAACTTCGGTTCAATAGACGGAGATTCTGCAGCAGCAATGAGATATACAGAAGCTAGAATGTCAAAAATAACAAGTGAGCTTTTAGATGATATAGATAAAAATACAGTTGAGTGGAGAAAAAACTTTGATGACTCATTAGACGAACCAACAGTACTACCAGCACGAATTCCTCATTTGTTACTAAACGGTGCTACAGGAATAGCAGTAGGAATGGCTACAAACATTCCCCCTCATAATTTAAGAGAGATTTGTGATGGAGTTTTAGCCCTTGTGGACAATAAAGATATTGACCCTAGAGAACTTATTCATTATATAAAAGGACCTGATTTCCCAACTGGTGGAATAATAGATGGAACTAAAGGTATTTATGATGCCTACCTAACTGGTAGAGGAAGAGTTAGGGTTAGAGGAAAAGTTGAAATAGAAGAAGCTAAATCTGGAAAAACTGCAATAATAATAAAAGAAATACCTTATCAACTTAATAAGTCTTCACTTATAGAAAAAATAGCTGAACTTGTAAAAGAAAAAAAACTTACAGGGATAACTGATTTAAGAGATGAATCAGATAGAGATGGAATTAGAGTTGTAATAGAATTAAAAAAAGGTGAAGAACCTGAACTAGTGCTAAATAAACTTTATAAGTTTACAGAACTTCAAAATACATTTGGAATAATATTATTAGCACTTTGTAACAATGTACCTAAAGTAATGACTTTAAAAGAAATTTTAGAAGAATACTTAAAGCATAGAGTTAATGTTATTGTTAGAAGAACACAATTTGATTTAGATAAAGCAGAAAAAAGATCTCATATTTTATTAGGATTTAAAATTGCTTTAGAAAATATAGACAGAATAATTGAGATGATTAGAGCATCAACAGATGCAAATGTAGCAAAAGAAAATTTAATATCTAAATATTCTTTTAGTGAAGTTCAAGCTAAAGCTATACTAGAATTAAGATTACAAAGACTTACTGGAATGGAAAAAGCTAAAATTGATAATGAATATAATGAGATTCAAAAGATTATAATAGATTTAAAAGATATATTAGCCAACGAGTCAAGAGTTTATGACATAATAAAAACAGACCTTATAGAGATAAAAGAAAAATATTCAGATGAGAGAAGAACACAAATAGAGCAAGAAAGACTAGATATAAATGCTGAAGATTTAATAAAGGACGAAGATGTTATAATAACCATTACAAGAAAAGGTTATGTAAAAAGAATGGAAGTGAATAAGTATAGAGCACAAAAAAGAGGTGGAAAAGGAGTCTCGACTCAAAATACAGTAGAAGATGATTTTGTTGAGAGTATATACTCAGCTTCAAACTTAAATAGCTTAATGATTTTCACTGATAAAGGAAGAGTATTTAACCTAAAAGTTTATGAAATTCCAGATTTTTCAAAGCAATCTAGAGGTAAACTTATTGCTAACATAATCAAATTAGATGAAAATGAAAAAGTTCGTTCAATAATTAAAGTTACAGAATTTTCAGAGCATAGAAGTGTTGTATTTGCTACTAAAAAAGGAACAATAAAGAAAACGAGCTTAGATGCATTTAAAAACTTAAGAAGTAATGGAATAAAAGCAATAAAACTTCGAGAAGATGATGATATAATCTATGTTGGACTTATGGATAACGAACAAGACCAAATGTTCATGGCTACAAAACATGGTCATGCAATAAGATTCTGTATGGGAGAAATTAGAGAGATTGGTAGAAATGCTTCAGGAGTTAAAGGAATTTCTCTTAAAACTAATGATGAAATAGTTACTGCCTCTATTTTAAAAGAGCAGAAAACTATTTTAACTGTTACAGAAAAAGGATTTGGAAAGCGTACTAATATGGGCGAATATCCTCTTCAAGGTAGAGCAGGAAAAGGAGTTATAAATATAAGATGTAATGAGAAAACAGGAGATGTAGTTTCAGTTACTCCAGTAGAAGGAGACGAAGAAATAATGGCAATAACTTCATCAGGTGTAGTAATTAGAACACCTGCTGAAAAAATTTCTATTTATGGAAGAGCAACCCAAGGTATAAAAATAATGAGAATAGCTGAGGATGAAAAACTTGTTTCAATTGCTAAAGTACAAGCGGAACTTGAAGAAGAACTATTGGATGAGCTAGAAAACTTAAATAATTCAGAAATAAAAAAAGAAGATATAGTTGTCCTTGAGAGTAATAAGGAAGATGAAGAATTTGAAATGGAAATATCATCAGAAAGTAATAATGATTAATTTTTAATTAAAATGAGGGAGGTTTTGTGAAAAAAGCTTTGGTTTTATTTGGAAATGGAGAAAATATAGAAAATGTTACAGAAAGTTGTAAATATTTAAAAGAGCAATTTAATTTATCACTCTCAGGACTTTATCTTAGTGATATAAGAGCAGAAGCTATTTTAGGTCAAGGAATTGATGGAATGATTATGGATTCAACGAGAAATAGTTTAACAGAAGATTGGGTTTATTTTGAGCAAGAAGGAATGGAGAATATTAAGAAAAAATTAAAAGAAAATAATCTTAAAATAGAGATAGTCCATGAAATTGGTATAACAGGAGAAACAATAAGAGAGTATATGAAATCAAATGATTTATTGATATTAGGAAAAATGAATTTAGCTTCAGATGTTTTAATTGAAGTTTTAAAAGAAAATTATAAATCCCTTATAATTTTAGGTAATGACAAATTAGATTTTTCTAATTTGTATATAGCTAATGATGATGGAATAAAAGTAAATAGAAGTTGCTATAGTTTTACAAATATTTTCCCAAGTTTCAATGATTTTAATTCTGTTTCTGTAATGTCAGAAGAAAAAACAAATATTTTAAATAAATATTTAACTGAAAAAGGTAAAAATATTAATGAAATAACTATAAAAACTAAAGAAAATTTACTAGAGACACTGGAAGATAAAAAAGGCCTTCTCATTATGGGAAATTTAAGTCGTTCTTATTTTTTCGAGAAAATAACAAGAAAAATGGGGCTTAAATTACTAGAGAAAGTTAAAATGTCAATATACATAGGTTAATTTATGAAAATATTAGTTTTATCAGACTCTCATGGAAGAGAGGATTCAATAATAAATCTTTGTGAAAAAGAACAACCAGATACGCTTATTTTTCTAGGAGACTGTACAGAAGATATAGAAAATTTAATGTATACGCACAGTAATATAAAAAAAATTGCAGTTCGAGGAAATTGTGATTTTTATGACACTAAAAATGAAGAAGAGGTGACACATAAGTTAGAAAATATAGTTTTTTTTCTAACTCATGGTCATTTATATAATGTGAAAAATACTTATGAGAGTTTAATAAAAAAATCTCAAGAGATAAAAGCTAATATAGTTATATTTGGACATACACACATTAAAGAGTTATTTATAAAGGATGAGATTTATTACTTTAATCCAGGAGCTCTAAAAGATGATAGTTACGGAATAATAATTATTGAAAATAAAAATATTAAAATTGAACATAAATATATAAGTTATTAATGCAGTAAATATTGGAGGAAATCAATGAAAGAAATAGTAGCAACAATAAGAAAAACTTCGTTAGAAGGCATAGAAAAAGCTACTTCCATGCAAGAAATAGAAGATATTCGAATAAAACTTCTAGGAAAAAAAGGGGAGATAACAGAACTTTCGAAAAAAATGAAAGAATTATCTCAAGAAGAAAGACCTTTATTTGGACAAACTTTAAATGAACTTAGAGATACTATAACTGCTAATTTAGAAATAAAAAAAGAGGAATTAAAAGCTATGGAAAGCAATCTAAGACTTTCCAAAGAAGTATTGGATATTACTTTACCTGGTAGAGAAATAGAAATAGGAAGAGAACATCCAATTACAGAAACAATGACATTTTTAAAAGAAATTTTTATGAATATGGGATTTGACGTATCAGAAGGTCCTGAAATAGAAAAAACAGAATATAACTTCGATGCTTTAAATATTCCAGAATCTCATCCTTCTAGAAATTGGCAAGATACGTTTTACATTAAAGAAAATGAGGTACTTAGAACTCACACATCTCCAGTTCAGGTGAGATATATGTTGGAAAATAAACCACCTTTTAGAATGATTTGCCCAGGAAAAGTATATCGTTCAGACTATGATATTTCACACACACCTATGTTCCATCAATTAGAGGGACTTATGGTTGGAGATAATGTATCATTTGCCAATTTAAAAGGGATAATGACAGAATTTGTTAAAAAAGTTTTTGGAGAAACTAAAGTGAGATTTAGACCTCATTTTTTTCCATTTACAGAACCTAGTGCAGAAATGGATGTACAGTGCGTGATATGCAAAGGTGAGGGATGTAGACTATGTAAAAATAGTGGATGGCTAGAGATAATGGGGTGCGGTATGGTTGATCCAGCAGTACTAAAAGCTGTGAATTATGATACTGACAAATACACAGGATTTGCCTTTGGAATGGGGCTAGAGCGAATAACTATGCTAAGACATGGAATAGACGACTTGAGAGCTTTTTTTGAAAATGATGTTAGATTCCTAAGACAATTTAAATAAATAAAATAAAAAAATATGTATACAAACAAAAATAAAGTTTAAAAATAGGAATTTTTAATAACGGGAGTAGTGACAAAAATGTTAATATCATTAGATTGGTTAAAACAATATGTAGATATACAAGAAGAGATAAGTGAGTTAGAAAACAGTTTGACTATGATAGGTCAAGAAGTTGAAGGAAGAGAAGAACAAGGAAGAGATTTGAAGAATGTTGTTATAGGAAAAATTGTTGAGTTTGATAAACATCCTGAAGCAGATAAACTAACTCTTTTAAAAGTTGATATTGGAAATGAAGAAATTTTACAAATAGTTTGTGGAGCGACTAACCATAAATTAAATGATAATGTTGTTGTTGCTAAAATAGGAGCTATTTTACCTGGCGATTTTAAAATAAAGAAAAATAAAATAAGAGGGATAGAATCTTGTGGAATGCTTTGTTCTGAGGTTGAGTTAGGACTTGGAACTGAAGGTGACGGAATAATAATACTTCCAAAAAATACAGAGATAGGTAAAGGATATAGAGAATATATAGGTTTAAATGATGTTGTATTTAAACTTGAAATAACTCCAAATAGACCAGATTGCTTATCTCACATAGGAATAGCAAGGGAAATAGCAGCTTACTATAAAAGAAAAATAAAATATCCTAAAATAGCTGTAAGAGAAGTAGTTGAGCATATTGGAAACAATATTGCTATTAAATTAGAGGATAAATTGAGATGTAAAGATTATGTTGCAAGATACATAAAAAATGTATCTGTAAAAGAATCTCCTGAGTGGCTAAAAAAGCGAATAATCTCTATGGGGTTAAAACCTATTAATAACATAGTGGATATATCGAATTTTGTTATGTTTGAGTATAACCAACCTATTCATATTTTTGATGCTGATAAAATACATGATGCAACAATTGTTATAAGGGAAGCTAAAAAAGGTGAAAAAATAGTAACCTTAGATGGGGTAGAAAGAGAGTTAGATGGAGAGTTAGTAGTTGCAGATTCTCAAAAACCACTAGCAATAGCAGGAGTATTAGGTGATGAGAACAGTGGCGTTGATGAAAATACAAAAAATATTTTAATAGAAGTAGCTTATTATACACCAGAAAATATAAGAAAAACTTCAAAATCTTTAGGAGTATCAACAGAGGCATCTTATAGATTTGAAAGAGGTCTTGACCGTGGAAATCTAATTACAGTAGCAGATAGAGCTGCTTATCTCATAAATGAAATTGCAGGTGGAGAAGTATTAAAAGGTATAATAAATGAATCTGTAGAGAAAGTGGAAAAAGTGGAAATTCCTTTAAATATAGAAAAACTTAATAAATTTATAGGAAAAGAGATTAAATTTGAAGATATTGGTCTTATTTTAACAAACTTAAACCTTGAAATAAAAATAATAAATAAAACAGATATATTAGTAATTCCACCAACATATAGAAATGACTTAACAAGAACACAAGATTTATATGAAGAAGTTATTAGAATGTATGGTTTTGAAAATATTGAAGATAAAATGCCTGTTGAAAAGATTACTTCTGGAAAAAAAGATAAAGCAGTTGAATTAACAGATAATGTAAAAAATACTTTAAAAAATTGTGGTTTACAAGAAGTAATAAATTATAGTTTTATTTCAAAAAAAGCTATAGAAATAATGGGGATTAAAGAAAAAACTATTGAAATTTTAAATCCAATAAATGATGATTTTAGAGTTATGAGACCAACTTTAATTTATAGTTTACTTAGTAATATAAGAGATAATTTTAATAGAAATCAAGATAGTTTAAAATTTTATGAAGTTTCTAAAGTTTTTTTTCCAGAAGAAAACTTAGCTAGAGAAGAGTATAGAATTGGAATAGCTATTTCAGGAAAAAACAGTAGAAGTTTATGGAATGGAAAACCTGAATCTTATGATTTTTATTCACTTAAAGGTTATATAGAGAAATTATTTGAGAAGTTAGGTGTTAATAAATACCAAATAAATAAATCTGAAAATCAGAATTTTCATCCTGGAAGATCAGGAGACGTCTATATAGGAAAAGAATATATAGGCACATTTGGAGAAATACACCCTAGTCTATCAGAAAAAATGGATATAAAAAAAGACAGAGCTTATGTTGCAGAATTTAATTTAACCCTTATGGAAAAATATATGAAAACAAAAATAAAATATGAAAAAATAGTTAAGTATCCAGAAGTTACTAGGGATTTAGCAATTATTTTAGATGATTCAGTTTTAGTGGGAAATATGATAAATGAAATAAAAAAAGTTTCATCTTTAGTGGAAAATGTCGATATATTTGATATTTATAAAGGTGAAAATATTCAAAATGGAAAAAAATCAGTTGCTATATCCTTTGTTTTAAGAAATAAAATAGGAACTTTAGAAGAAAAAGATATTCAAGAAGTTACAAATAAAATTTTGACATTATTAGAAAAAACATATGGTGGACAAATAAGACAAGTATAGTTGTTAAATTTTAATTAAGATAAAAATACTAGTACTTAGGAGAAAAAATGGATTCGCTAAAAGAATTATTTAAAATAGGAAATGGTCCTTCTAGTTCACATACTATAGGACCTGAAAGAGCATCAAAAATATTTAGAGCAAAGCATAAAAACATTAATCATTTTATTGTTGAACTTTATGGATCTTTAGCTTTAACAGGAAAAGGTCATTTAACAGACTGGATTATAGAAGAAAGTTTAAAACCAGCTAAAATAGAGTTTGTTTGGTCTCCTGAAATAGTACATCCTTATCATACAAATGCAATGAAGTTTACAGCAATGAATGATACAGGAAAAGAAATTGATTCTTGGCTAGTTTTTTCAGTAGGTGGTGGAACTTTAATGGAAGAAAATCAAGCTAGACAAGGAGCTTCAAAAGTATATAAAGAAAAAAATATGAGTGAAGTTAAAGCTTGGTGTGTAAAAGAAAAAAAAGAACTTTGGGAATATGTTGAAATGAATGAAGGGAAAGAAATATGGGGGTTTTTAGAAACGATTTGGCTTGCAATGGAGTCTTCTGTTGAAAGAGGAATAAATAAAAGTGGTGTTTTACCAGGAACTTTAAAACTTCCTAGAAGAGCTCAAACATTTTATAGAAAAGCAAGACAAAATAGTTCTAAAAATGGTTTTACAGGGAGAATTTTTGCCTATACACTAGCAGTATCTGAAGAAAACGGCGGTGGAGGAACTGTTGTAACAGCTCCAACTTGTGGTGCTGCTGGAGTCATTCCTGGTCTTTTATATGCTTTGAAAGAAGAATATAAACTTTCAGTAGAGGAAACATTAAAAGGATTAGCAGTAGCAGGAATAATAGGTAATATTATAAAGGAAAATGCAACAATATCAGGAGCAGAAGGTGGGTGTCAAGCAGAAGTAGGAAGTGCTTGTGCAATGGCCTCAGCAATGAGTTGTTTTCTTATGGGAGGTTCTCTAGAGCAAATAGAGTATGCTGCAGAGGTGGGACTAGAGCATCATTTAGGACTAACGTGTGACCCTGTTGGTGGTTATGTTCAAATACCATGTATTGAAAGAAATGCAGTTGCAGCAACAAGAGCTTTAGATTCTGCTATCTATTCTTTATATACAGATGGGCAACATACAATAACTTTTGATCAAGTTGTAGAAACAATGAGAATAACAGGTAGAGATTTAAAAGAAGAGTATAGAGAAACATCTTTAGGAGGATTAGCAAGACTTCAAACAGAATGTTAGTAAAATTTTCTTTTATTTTAACGAAATATTAGGAGTTTAAAATGAAATTAATAGTAGGTCTTGGGAATCCAGGGAAAAAATATGAAAAAACTAGACATAACATAGGATTTAGTATTGTTGAGGATTTAGGAAAAGAGTTAGGAGTAAAAGATTATAAAGATAAATTTCAAGGTCATGTAGCTGAAATAAATTATAATGGTGAAAAAGTTTTAATATTAAAACCCCAAACATATATGAATTTAAGTGGTGAATCAGTTATTTCTATTATGAATTTTTATAAATTAACCTTTGAAGATATAATTGTTGTATATGACGATATGGATTTACCTTTGGGAAAATTAAGAATAAAGGATAAAGGTAGCTCTGGTGGTCACAATGGGATAAAATCTATAATAAGTTACATTGGTGAAAATTTTTTAAGGCTAAAGTGTGGAATAGGAAAACCTATACAAAAAGATGCTAATATTAATTTTGTTACTAGTAGCTTTACAAAAGAAGAGCAGAGTTTAGTAAATGAGATGTCAAATTTATCTGTTTTATGCTTAATAGATTTATTAAAAGAAATTTCATTAGAAAAAATTATGCAAAAATATAATAAAAAATAAATTATGTATACGAACAATAATATGGAGGCAATTATTATATGTTAGATAAGATAAATGGAATAGTAAATGGAATATTTACTCCTAAAATATTAGATGGTTATAAAGAAAAATTAGCAAATAGTTTACCAACATTTGCAGGAAAATTTATTACAGTTATTTTAATAGTAATTTTTTCTAAAAGAATAATAGAGTATTTATTGAATATTTATAAAAAAGCTTTACGAAAAAAAGGAGTCGACTCTTTACTGGAAAGTTTTACAGTATCAGCAATAAGAGCTATTTACTATATAGGTATTTTAGGTTTTATTATATCACTAATAGGTGTTCCAGCAGCTTCTTTTGCAACGATTTTAGGAGCTGCGGGACTAGCAATAGGATTAGGTCTTCAAGGAAGTCTTTCTAATCTTGCAGGGGGTCTTTTAATACTTTTTTTCAAACCTTTTGGCAAAGATGATTACATTTCTAATAACAATGGAATAGATGGAAGTGTTAATAAAATTCGTATTTTATATACAGAACTTATAACAATAGATAATAAAGTTATAATAGTTCCTAATGGTCAGCTAGCAAATAATTCTATTATTAATTTTTCAAAAAGTTTAGAAAGAAGAGTAGATCTTATCTTTTCAACATCATATGATACACCAATTGATAAAACAATAGATTTATTAACTAAAATAGCTAATGAGCACCCTAAAATTAAAAAAACTACTGAAAATAGAATTAGGTTATTTAAACACAATGCCAGTTCTTTAGATTATGCATTTAGAGTTTGGGTTAATAAAGAAGATTACTGGGACGTATTTTTTGATTGTAACGAAATTGTAAAAAAAGAATTTGATAAACATGGAATAGAAATACCTTATCAAAAGATAGATATTTATAATATAACAAAATAGTAATATTAAAGGATAACTTAAAATAAATTTTATCTGGAGGAAATAGAATGTTAACTAAAGTAGAAAATATGTTTAATTTTTTTAATTTTGAAAAATTAAAATTACAGTTTATAGATAAATTGCCGAAAGATTTAGAATTAAAAATACTTATTATTATTTTTATAGCAATGTTTTCTAAGAAAATAATAGAGTTTTTCTTAAAAATATATAAACGAGTTTTAAGAAAAAAAAATGTGGATTCTTTATTTGTAAGTTTTACAGTATCAGCAATAAGAGCTATTTATTATATGTGTATTTTTGGTTATATTATAGCATTAGTAGGTGTTCCTGCAGCAACATTTACAGCAGTTTTAGCAGCAGCGGGACTTGCAATAGCTCTAGGTCTTCAGGGAAGTCTTTCTAACCTTGCAGGAGGGCTTTTAATACTTTTTTTTAAACCTTTTGGAAAAGATGATTTTATTTCAAGTAATGGTGGAATAGATGGAAGTGTTAAAAAAATAGGAATTTTATATACACAACTATCAACACCAGACAATAAAGTTATAACAGTTCCAAATGCTCAATTAGCTAATAATTCTGTTATTAACTTTTCAAAAAGTTTAGAAAGAAGAGTGGATCATATTTTTTCAACATCATATGATACACCAATTGAAAAAACAATAGAATTATTAACAAAAATATCCAATGAACATCCTAAAATTCTTCAAGAAAAAGATAAGAGAATAAGGTTACTTAAGCATAATACAAGTTCTTTAGATTATGCATTTAGAGTCTGGACGAAAAAAGAGGATTACTGGGATGTATTTTTTGATTGTAATGAAATTGTCAAAAAAGAGTTTGATAAACATGGAATAGAGATTCCATATCAAAAAATTAACATTTATAACATAGAAAAGTAATAATAAAAAGAAGCGAGGTGTAATAAATGAAAATTTTTGGTTTTAAAGGTGGAGTTCATCCAACTGAAAATAAGAGTCAAACTGAAAATATGCAAACAGAGAAAATATCCCTTCCTAAAATGCTGTATATACCATTGATACAGCATATAGGAACTCCTCTTGAACCAACGGTTGCTATAGGAGAAAAAGTTTTAAAGGGACAAAAGATTGGAGACTCAAAAGCTTTTTTGAGTTCACCAATTCATTCTTCAACAAGTGGAATAGTAAAAAAAATTGATAACTATGATTTTCCTCTTATGGGAAAAACCAAAACAATTTTTATAGAACCTGATGGGGAAGAAACGTGGTGTGAACTTCATCCTATAAAGAATTGGGAAACGGCTACAAAAGAAGAATTATTAGAAAAAATTAGAGAAAATGGAATTGTAGGTATAGGTGGTGCAAGTTTTCCAACACACATAAAGCTTAATCCCCCAGCAGAATCCAAAATAGATACTTTGTTATTAAATGCAGCTGAGTGTGAACCATATTTAAATTCGGATAATAGACTTTTAATTGAAAATACAGAAAAAGTAATATCAGGAATTAAAATATTAAAAAAAATATTATCTGTTGAAAATGTTGTAATTGGAATAGAAGATAATAAAAAAGAAGCTATTGGAAAATTAGAGATTGCTTTAAAAGGGACCGGGATAGACCTTGTTGTACTAAAAACTTTATATCCACAAGGTGGAGAAAAACAGCTAATAAAGGCAGTTTTAGGGAGAGAAGTCCCTTCAGGAAAATTACCTCTTAATGTTGGAGTAGTAGTTCAAAATACAGGAACAGCAGCAGCAGTATTTTCTGCTATAGTAGAAGGAAAACCTCTTATAGAAAAAGTTGTAACAGTTTCAGGGTTAGCAGTTGAAAAACCTAAAAATTTAATAACCCTAATAGGAACTCCTATTTCACATTTATTAGAAATTTGTGGTGCTAAAAATGAGGAGATAGACAGATTAGTAATGGGTGGACCTATGATGGGAATGGCTCAGTATACTTCTGATGTACCAGTAATAAAGGGAAGTTCTGGTGTTTTAGCTCTTACTAAAAAAGAAACTAATACTTGTAAAGCAAGACCTTGTATAGGATGTGGTAAATGTGTAGATGCTTGCCCTATGGGACTTATGCCAATAATGTATGCAAGACTAGGAGAAGCTAATATATGGGAAGAGTTTAAGAAATACAATATAATGGATTGTATAGAATGCGGTTCTTGTGCTTATATATGCCCCTCTAATAGACCTTTAACAGAATCAATTAAATTAGGAAAAGCAAAAGTTAGAATGATGAAATAAATGTAGCCAATTGTAAAAGTCATGTTTTTTAAGATGAAAAAATTCAAATTTTTAAATTTAAGAACATGAAGTCTTAATTTCTAAATTTTTTTTAAAAATTATATAAATTTAGAAAATTTAAGAAAGACAAAAAGCCCTAT
>JBOFOQ010000027.1:0-177041 GCA_051659505.1 Fusobacteriaceae bacterium | reverse complement strand
GAAAGATGTATTCGCACATTTCTCTGAAATTCAAAAAGATGGTTTCAAAACTTTAAACGAGGGAGAAGAAGTAACTTTCGACTTAACTCAAGGACCAAAAGGACCACAAGCTTCAAACATTCAAACTAAGTAATTAGTTATTTAAAAGAGTTAGAGAAATCTAGCTCTTTTTTTTATAACTATAAATATAGTCTAATATTATTTGTTTAAAAAAAAGTCTCTATCTTTATTTTGATAGAGACTCTTTTTTAGATTTTTATAAATGTTTCCCAAATTTCAGGACAATATCCTAAAGTAATTTCATCATTATTTCTCACAATAGGAGTTTTTAGAAGTATAGGATTTTCTAGAAGAAGTTCTTCAATATCATAGACCATATACTTTAAATTTCTTTTTTTATATTCATTTCCATCTATATCTAGAAGATCCTCAAGGGAAATTTTCTTAGTTATAACTGAAAATTCTCCCTTTGAAGGTAATTTTTCTAATATATTTATAATTTGAACTTTTATATTTCTTTCTTTGAAATATCTTTCAGCCTTTTTTGTAAGATTACAATTTTTTTTACCAAAAATTTGAATAATAATTTTATTCACCTCATTTATTAAATTACTGATAAACTTCTTCAACAACACCATTAAGTTTATTCATAACCTCTTTTGATGGAGGGGCAACATTTTCCATAGGATTAATTATTTTTAAAATTTTATATTTTTCATTAGCAAGTTTATGAAAAGGCAGTAATTCAACTTTCTTTATATTCTTCATATTAGAACAGAATTTAACTAGTTTTTTTATTCCTTCTACATTATCATTAACTTCTGGAATTATAACTTGTCGAACCCAAATATCTTTATTCAAATTATTTAAATAATCAAGAAAAATCAGAGAGTTATCTATTTCTTGAGTTGTTATTTTCTTGTAGATATCTTTATCTAGAGATTTTATATCCATTAAAACAAGATCTGTATATTCTAGCAATAATTTAATATCGTCATTTAGAAAATATCCTGAAGTATCTAAAGTAGTATGAATATTATTATTTTTGCAAATTTTAAAAAGTTCTGTAATAAACTTTCCCTGTCCAAGTGGTTCCCCACCTGATACTGTTATCCCACCATTTTCTTCATAAAAACTTTTATATTTCATAAAATCTTCAAAAACTTCAGTTGGAGTCAAAGCTAAATTATAATTATTAGAGTCCCAAGTTTCAGGATTGTGACAATATTCACATCTTAAAGGGCACCCTTGAAGAAAGATAACATATCTGACACCAGGACCATCTACAGTTCCAAAAGTTTCGATACTTTGAATAAATCCTTTTATATCTTTAGACATTATTAGCTCCTTATATTCTACTACTAATAGTTCTAGATAAAACATCTAATTGCTGTTCAGTAGTTAATTTTGTAAAGTTAACAGCGTAACCTGAAACTCTAATCGTAAGTTGAGGATAATTTTCTGGATTTTTCATAGCATCTTCTAATAATTCTCTATCAAATACATTAACATTTAAATGTTGCCCACCATTTGGAGTAAAATATCCATCTAGTAAAGTAGTTAAATTAATAACTCTCTCCTCACGTGTTTTTCCAAGAGCAGCAGGAGCTATGGCAAATGTATATGAAATACCATCATTGGAATCTTCAAATGGTAATTTTGCCACTGATAAAAGTGAGGCTAAAGCTCCTTTTGTATCTCGACCGTTCATTGGGTTTGCTCCTGGAGAAAAAGGTGTTCCTGCTCTTCTTCCACAAGGTGTATTTCCAGTCTTTTTTCCGTATACTACATTTGATGTTATTGTAAGTAGAGATTGTGTAGCTCTTGAATCTCTATAAGTTGTATGACTTCTTATATGCTGCATAAATCTTTTAACTACTTTTACAGCAAGTTCATCAGTTTCTTCATTGTTATTTCCAAATGGTACGTAGTTTCCAATAATTTCATAGTCAGTAGCTAATCCATTTTCATCTCTAATTACTTTTACTTTAGCATTTTTTATAGCTATTAAGGAGTCTACAACAATTGAAATTCCAGCAATTCCTGTTGCTTGAGTTCTATCTATTTCTAGGTCGTGAAGAGCCATTTCAAAACTTTCATATGAGTATTTATCATGCATATAGTGGATCATCTTAAGGGAGTTCACATAAACTCCAGATAACCATTTCATAATAGCATCAAACTTTTCATAAACTTCTTCATAATTTAGAACATCTGCTGTTATTGCACCAGATTCTGGGGCAACTTGTTTTCCTGATTTTTCATCTTTTCCACCATTAATAGCATATAAAAGTGCTTTAGGTAAGTTAACACGAGCACCAAAAAACTGCATCCCTTTTCCTATTTTCATAGGAGATACGCAACAAGCAATTCCATAGTCATCACCGTATTCAGGTCTCATTAAATCATCATTTTCATATTGGATAGATGAAGTATCAATCGAAACCTTAGAACAGAAATTTTTGAAATCTATCGGTAAATTTTTAGACCATAAAACAGTTAAATTAGGTTCTGGTGCTGGACCTAGATTATAGAGTGTATGTAGTATTCTAAATGAACTTTTTGTAACTAGAGATCTTCCATCAGTTCCCATTCCTCCAATAGATTCTGTTACCCAAGTAGGGTCCCCGGAAAAAAGTGTATTGTAGTCTGGAGTTCTCAAAAATCTTATTATTCTAAGTTTTATAACTAATTGATCTATTAATTCTTGTGCTTCACTTTCTGTTATAATGCCTCTTTTCAAATCTCTTTCTATATATATATCTAAAAAAGTTGAAACTCTACCAATAGACATCGCTGCACCGTCTTGATCTTTAGTTGCAGCAAGATATGCAAAGTACAGAAATTGAACTGCTTCCTTTGCTGTAGCTGCTGGTTCCTTTACATCGAACCCATAAGACAAGCACATTTTTTCAAATTCCTGTAAAGATTTTAATTGCTCAGAAAGTTCCTCTCTAACCCTTATAACTTCATCAGTTATTTCGCAAAAATCTTTTGTTATAATCTGTTCTTTTTTATCTGCAATTAAAAAACTAGTTCCGTATAGAGCTACTCTTCTATAATCCCCTATAATTCTTCCACGCCCATAAGAATCAGGAAGTCCTGTAATTATTCCTGAACTTCTAGCTCCTTTCATTTCATCAGTATAAACAGAAAATACACCATCATTATGTGTTTTTCTATATTTAGAAAAAATTTCTTTAGTTAAAGGATCAATCTCATATCCATAAGCATGAAGTGCATTTTCAACTGTTCTAAGTCCGCCCTTAGGATATATTCCTCTTTTTAGAGGTTTATCCGTTTGAAGTCCTACTATTACTTCATTTTCTTTATCTATATAACCAGGTCCGTATGTTGTAATACTTTGAGGAAACTTTGTCTCACCTTCTAATATTCCTTTTTCCTTTTCAATTACAAAAAGTTCTGTTAGTTTATTCCAAACTAACATTGTTTTTTTAGTTGAGTTTGTTAAAAATTTATCATCCCCTCTATATTCTACATAATTTTCTTGTATAAAATGTCTTACATCTACGCTCTCTCTCCATTTTCCAAGAGAAAAATCATTCCATTTTTCATTTCTATTCATTTTTATCCTCCTAATTTCATAATAAATCGATAAATTTAAAATAAGCTAATTTTTTAATTTCTTTTTAATTGTTTGAATTATTTTAACTATTAAAAAAGAATTAATATAGTCAAAATAAGCTTCTTTAGACAATTTTCTAAGCATATCTCCATATGTTGGGTATGCTTGTAAAGTATAAAAATACTTATAAAAAGGTATCTTTAGACAACGTAATGTCTGAAGAATATTTATAATTTCTCCTGCACGCTGTCCCAAACAAGTTGCACCAACTATACTATTATTATAGCAGAAAACTTTTAATTTGAAATTTTTTTCTAGTTGAATTATTGTTCTTTCATTGGTTGTTAATTTATATATTTTCAATTTTTCTCCATATTTGGATTTAGCTTCTTTTTCACTCATACCTAATCTAGAGTATTCAGGGTCTGAAAATATAACAAAGGGTACAGAATTGTAATTAATTGATTTTTTTAAGTATGGAAACAAAATGTTTCTAACTATTGTCTCACCGTTGTATCCTGCTATATGTGAAAATCTATAAGAGGGCAAAATATCACCACCAGCAAAGATTTTTTTTATAGGTGTTTCTAAAAATTTATTTATTTCTAACTTTCCTTTTACTGGAGAAAGAGAAGTTTTTTCTAAATTCAGACCTTCTAAATTTGATTTTCTACCTGTGGATAAAAAAATCTTTTCTGTATTTATACTCTTTTTTATTTTATTGTGAATAAAATTTATTCTAGAAATATTTTCAAGATTTTCAACTTCTAGAATTTCACACCCTAAAAAAACATTTATATTATTGTCTAAAAGAGATTTCAATATACTATCACTATTATCCAAATCTTCCAAAGGTAAAAAAATAGGTGATTGTTCTAAGATTGAAACTTTAACACCTAGTCTTGCCAGTGGTAAAGATAATTCAACAGATATAACACCGCCACCTATAAATACTATGGAACTAGGAAGTTTTTCTTGAATGAAAAAATTTTCATTAGTAAGATACTTAACACTGTCAAGGCCCTTGATACGAGGTATAGAAGGTGAACTTCCAGTACAAATTACTATATTCTCCCCCGAGTATTCATTATTATTAAAAGTAATTTTTTTTAAACCAGAAAAACTTACTTCTCCAATTAAAACATCAATTCCTAATTTTTTCATTTCCTCTATATTTTCATGACCTGAAACTTCTAATATTTTTTGGTTTACCTTGAAAAAAATTTTATCTCTATCTACTAAAGATTTTCTATTTTCTTTAGCTAAATTAATAAAACTTTTAGATGGCACACAACCACTCCAAGTACACTCCCCTCCAAGCCTTTTATTATCTATTAGTAAAACTCTTTTTCCACCTTTAGCACAACCAATTGAGACAGTTAATCCTGTAGCTCCTCCACCAATTACTATCACATCATATTTTATCATTTATAACCCTCTCCTTATTTTATAAGAAATTAGCCTATCCTATTTCATTAACTACTATTTAAGTATACCTAATTATACTGTATAACTGCTTTATGTCAAGTTTTACAAGTGATATATTTTATATAATGTGAATAAAAAATGATTATGTCCTAAAATGTTTTTAGAATATAATATATTCAATACTACTTTAAGGGGGAAGCAAAATTAAGAAGATTGAGTTAAGAGAAAATGAAGTTACTAAATATCAAATAATTAAAAGATTAGTTGAAAATAAGAGTAGTAAAGAAAGAGCTTCTGTTAAATTAGATTGTTCTATTGGACAAATTAATAGAATGATTAAAGGATATAATTTTCATGGGAAAGAGTTTTTTAATATGGAAATCGTTCTAGAAAGTATTCTTCAGCTATTTCCAATGAGATTAAAGATAAAATTTTTAAATATGATTTAGGTTTTATGATGCTGTCAAATTACAGAGTTGTAAAAAATTACAACTCTGAACATATCTAGACATGCTACACAGAATCTCTGCCACAGTCTTTTTAGACTCCAAAGATATTACTGTAAAAGTAAAATATAACAAACGAACTATTTGAGGGGTCGAAAAACTTAATTTTCAATCAAAATATTCATAAAAAAACATCAATTTTTCCATAATATATAATTATCTTTTTAATAAGGAAATTTAGAATACATAATATTCATTTTTGAATAAAAAGTTATCATTTATTTGTAATATATAAGTAAATTAGTATATAATGAATCTATCAAGACATTGAGAATCTTTTTTTAAAATGAACTCAATATAAACTTACAAAATAAGGAGGTGAACAAATATGACAAAAGAACATAAACATTTGAATTTAAGCGAATGTCATGAATTAAAATATCATTTAACAAAAAATAATAAAAAAACTACTGAAGATAATATTGAAGTTTTAAAAGCTATTTTAGAAATTGAAAAAATACAATTAGATAAACCTACTTTAACTCATGAAGATATTGATAACGTAATTTGTGAATTAAATGATACTCTTGAGGATAAAGAAAAGAAATGAAATACATTCTTTAAAAAAATTATAAAATCTATTAATAGAAAAAGCACTCCTGAGGAGTGCTTTTTTCTATTTTATTATTCCCAATTCTTTTTTGATTGCTGATTGTAGTATTTGAGAAAAATTTAAATTTTTATTTGTGGCTAATATGTCTAACCAAGATGGAATACTTAAAGTTTTTTTCTTATACATAATTTTCACTAAAGATTTTTCATAAGGTAACCATAGAT
Organism: Fusobacteriaceae bacterium; assembly: GCA_051659505.1. Lineage (GTDB taxonomy): Bacteria > Fusobacteriota > Fusobacteriia > Fusobacteriales > Fusobacteriaceae > JAGNZR01. The sequence continues at coordinate 170,744 of JBOFOQ010000027.1, read as the reverse complement.
TGACATATAATAACTCTTGATTATTTTCTAATTTATCTTTTAAATCTTTTATAGAACTTCTCTTTGGAAAGTCTTTTTTTCCATCTTCCAAATCTACTAAATATAAAGTTATTAACTCTTTAGCGTTTTGAATAGCTTCTTCTATAGTAATACCATAAGAAGCATAATTATCTATTCCTAAGTCAGGGACTCCTACATAAATAAAATTATCTTCATATGTTAAAATTACAGGATAAGTTATATCATTCATAAAATCACTCTCCTTCATAAATTATAGAGGTAAGCAGGGCTAATTATTTAAGCCCTGCTTGTTTTAAAATACTATTAACAGTACCTGGAGCTAAATCTTTACGAAGATGTGACCCGTCACTTTTCCACTTTTAACCGGATGAATAAAGTTATGATGACTTCCAACGATAGATTTAAGAATCCAACCATTGTTTTTTAATATCTTAAAAAGGTCTTGAGATCTCATTCAACCACCTCAAAAATATTTTAACACGTATTTAGCACGTGGTCAACAGTTTTTTGTAGCTACCTTGTAATAAAGTTATTTTGTATTCAAAAAAAAAATAAAAAAAAGGGATTTCTTAAATAAGATTTCCCTCTTTTTTATTTATGCTAAATTGCAAGTTTTTTATAGACATAAAAATATATTTGTTATAAAATATAAAAGAGTATATTATCATATTAGCTATGTAAAAATGAGAGTTTTTAAGGAGGATTTAATGATAAGAAAAGCTACAATTAACGACTTAGATGCCATAATGTCAATAGTTAAAGAAACTGTTACAGAAATGAAAAATAATAATAATCTTCAATGGAGCGAAGAGTATCCTAAAGATGAAGATTTTTCTAAAGATATAAAAGAAGAAACTTTATATGTAAAAGAAGTTCAAAATGAAATTTTAGGATTTATTTGTATAAATACTGTGGAAGCTAAAGAATATAAAGAGCTACAATGGGCTACAAAAGAAGATAAAAGTGTTGTTGTTCATAGAATGGCTATAAAGTTAAGTGCTAGAAAAAAAGGTATTGGAGGTGAACTTCTTTATTTCACTGATAAATTTGCAATAGAGAAAGGTATTTTTTCTCTAAAATCTGACACTAATATAAAAAATCTTAATATGAATATTTTATTTAAAAAATGTGGTTATAATGTGGTTGGAGAGATTAATTTTTCTGGAATTAACGATTCTTTTCTCTGCTATGAGAAAAATTTAGCCCATATAACTTTAGAGGAATTATTTCATGTAGGAATTAATTTTGAAACATTTGTAGGAGCTGGACTTAGAAGTGAAAGAGACCGAATTGTAAAAAATTATTCCAGAGTCACTATTCCTAATGACTTAGAAGATAAAATTTCCAATGCAACTAACAAAATAAATTTTTTAGTTGTAGGAGAAATGTGGTGTCCAGATGTTCAATTAAATGTTACTACTGTTAAAAAAATAATGGATATGAACCAAAACTTTGATATGAGAATAATTACTAAAGGAAGAGGGGAAAAATATCTAAAATCTATATTAGGTATCTATAATTTTAAAGTTCCAACTATCCTTATTTTAAATGAAAAGTTTGAAGTATTAGATGTATTTATAGAAAGAAATAAAATAGTAAAAGAAAAAAACTTTAAAGATATTAAAATGCAATATTTAAAAGGGGAATTTATAGAAGAGACTATTAGAGAGATAGTTGCTTCCATATAAAAATAAAGGTGGTGTTTAATGAAATTTGAAAAATATCATGGGTTAGGAAATGATTTTATAATAATTAAAGAGCAGGATATTTTAGGAGAAAATTATAATCAATTAGCCTTAGAGATTTGTGAGAGAAAAACGGGGCTAGGTGCAGATGGTCTTATCATCTCAAGTGAAAAAGATGGTATTCCATGGATGAAGTTTTATAATTCTGACGGAACAGAAGATACTATGTGTGGCAACGGTATTAGATGTTTTTCATATTTTTTAAGAACTCATAAAATAGTAAAAAAAGATAATTTTTTAGTATATACAGGTTCAGGAATAAAAGATATTTCTGTTTTTGAAAACAATGGTAGTTTTTTTAGTGTTGTAAATATGGGAGAGGCTAGTTTTCATCCTAAAGATGTCCCTACAACCACAAAGGATGAAATCTATAATAAAATTAAAATTATAGATAATAAAGAATATAGGTTTTCGGCACTTAGTACAGGGACACCTCATGTAGTTGTTTTTGTTGAAAAAGTAAGCGATGAATTAGCTATAAAACTTGGACCTTTATTTAATGATAATACTATTTTTCCAGAAGAGGCAAGTATTAATTTTGCTGAAATTATAGATAGAAAAAATATAAAAATTTTAACCTATGAACGCGGTGTTGGATTGACACTAGCTTGTGGTACAGGGTCATGTGCCTCTGTTGTCCTAGGAGTAAGATTGGGACTTTTAGATAATGAAGTTTTAGTTGCTCATAAACTAGGAAATTTAAAAATAGAGATAAAAGAATCTATTTTTATGACAGGACCAGCGATTAGAGTAGGGTACGGAGAATACCAGAGATAGCAAAATTACTTGCTTAGTAAAGATATATTTAGTATAATGTATAGGATATATTTTTTTTATTAGCCAATATGTAATCTAAGTGGAGGAAAACTTTAATTATGAAAAAAATCAAATTAATAGCGTCAGCATCAATGGGGATTGAGGGAATAGTTAAAGATGAATGTAAGAATTTAGGTTTTGAAAATGTTCAAACTTTCAATGGAAGAGTTGAGTTTGAAGGAACTTATTTAGATATTCCAAAAGCAAATATATATTTAAGATGTGCAGATAGAGTTTATGTAAAAATGAAAGAATTTAAAGCTAGAACTTTTGAAGAGATGTTTCAACATATTATGTCTATATCATGGGAAGATATTATTCCAGAAAACGGTTGTTTTCCCATTAGTTGGGTCAGTGCAGTAGACTGTAAATTGTTTTCTAAATCTGATATTCAAAAGATTGCTAAAAAAGCTATGGTTGAAAGACTTAAAACTGCTTACCCTGGAAATATTGTTTTTTCAGAAAGAGGTGCTAAATATGCAATAAAAATTCAAGGATTAAAAGATAATTTTGTAGTGAGTATAGATACTAGTGGAGAGGCTCTTCACAAAAGAGGTTACAGATACCTTCATAATGAGGCACCGATAAAAGAAACAATGGCTGCAGCTATGGTTTATCTCGCTAACTGGAGAGGTGGTGCTCTACCTATGCTTGATCCTATGTGTGGAACTGGAACTATTGCCATTGAGGCAGCTATGATAGCTAGAAAAATTGCACCTGGTGTAAACAGAAACTTTGCTTCTGAAGATTGGGATATTATAACTAGAGAAGAATGGCTAAATGCTAGAGATGAAGCTATGTCAGGAGAAGATCATGAAAAAGAAGTTAAAATTTATGCTTCTGATATTGATTCTGAAACTTTAGAAATTGCTAAAATAAATGCAGAAAAAGCAGGTGTTGAAGAGGATATTCAATTTGACTGTGCTAATTTTATAACATTAGAGGCAATGGATAAAAAAGGTGCTGTAATAACTAATCCTCCTTATGGAGATAGACTTTCTGATGTGGAAGGAGTGCAAAGGTTGTACACTCTAATGGGAGATTTAATGAGAATGAGATTTCCTAAATGGTCAGTATATGTTATTACTTCTTACGAAGAGTTTCAAGAATATTACGGTAAGAGAGCTACTAAAAATAGAAAATTATACAATGGTGGAATAAAATGTTATTTCTATCAATATCACGGTGAAAGATAGGAGCGTTCTATGGAATTCGAAAAGTTTAAAGAGTTTTCAAGAGAAATAATTCTTCAATCACTTGCTTTGGGGAATGAGCAAATACTAAAGTTAAAAGCTATTGGAGACTTATCTGGTTATGAACTTTTAGAAAAAGAGTTTATCCCTAAATATGAGAAACTATATTTTGCAATTACTCTTCCTGATTTTCAAAAGAATTACGAAGAATCACCAGAAATAGGAGAACAACTTACTAGTATATTAAATGAAATAATGAAAAAAAATGGTTTTTCAGAAGAATATATATTTGAAAAATTAAAACTTAGAAAAACACTGAAAACAAAAGATGTTTCAGGTGCTGGAGTAGTTAAAAAATTGTATGAGTTTGAACTAAATGAAATACAACAAAAGATAAAAAAATATTTAGTAGAAGCGGACAAAATATTAAAAGAAGAATATAGGTTAAGTGATGAACTTGGGAAAGTAATTCAACAAGAGGAACAAACAAAATTAATTTATAAATTACATCCTTTAAGAGAACGATTCAGAACACTAAATGAGCAGATTATTAGACTTCAAGAAAAGGAAATTGAAATTCAAAAGAATATTGCTTCAGAATGGAAATATGAAATATACGGAACTCTTCATAAGGATGATTTAAAAAATAAAACTAGTGAGGTGCTTAAAAATGAAAAAATTAACTAACATTTTAATCCTAAGTGTGGTAATATTAATTGTCCACATAATTGCGTCAAGAGTGAAAGGACAAGACCCTTACTCAATATTTAAAGGAAAAAAACTAATAGCAGCAGAAAATAAGGAGGCAGTACCAATGACAAATTCAAAAATAGGTGCAATAATAAAAACATCAAAAGGAGATATTAATATAAATTTATTTCTAGATGCAGCACCAATAACAGTTACGAATATGGTTGTTTTAGCTACAAATGCTTATTATGATGGGATTAAATTCCATAGAGTTATAGCTGATTTCATGATTCAAGGTGGAGATCCTACTGGAACTGGAGCAGGTGGACCTGGTTATAATTTCCAAGATGAATTTAATAATGGACATTCATTTTCTAAACCTGGAATATTAGCAATGGCTAATGCAGGACCTGGAACTAACGGTTCTCAATTTTTTATAACTCACGTTGAAACATCATGGTTAAATAACAAGCATACAATATTTGGTGAAGTTGTTTCTCCTGAAGATCAAAAAATTGTAAATGCTATTGCTCAAGGAGATATTATTAATACTATCGAAATAACTGGAGATGCTACTGAATTATTAAAAAATAATGCAGAATTTGTAGCTAAAATAGAAAAAGCTATTAAGAAGTAATAAATAAAAGGTAAAAGAAAATGCAAGAGAGTCAAATTGATTCTCTTGCATTTTTTTTTATAATCTGTTAACTACTCTCCTTTCTCTACTTCTTCCAACCTCTTTATAATCTCTTTCATATTAAAATCCTTTTTAGAATATTTATACCCTTCCATAATTCTATTAATTTCAATTAAAGTATTATTATCTAATCTAGACTCTGAATGAGCAGTAGGATTAAAGTTATGGTATTTTTTCATATATTCACAGTAGATTCTATGAAATTCATCTTGTGTTTTTACTTTTTCAAAATCTTTTAAAGAGCTTATTTCCTTTACTTTTTTCTTTTTATTTTTAATTAATAAATAGAATATTAGTAATCCTTCTAAAATAACTATAATAAATAAAGCTATATTTAAAGGCGTTACATTACTATTTTCCTTTATCTCTTCTACAAATTTAAAAGAAACCTCTTCATTTTTGCTTGTTTTTGTTTCATTTTCATTGAGAACATCTTCTTCTTTTAATATATTGATATTATTTAAAGTTTTATCTTCAGATAATTCTAAATTTGGCTCAACATTAATTATTTGTTCTGGCACTATTTTTTCTTCATATTTTTTTGTTCTTGTATTAAAATATCCAATTTTAATACTTGGAATAACAATCTCTCCATCTCCCTTTGGAACAAAAACTATTTCAAAATCTTTTTCAGAATAAACTTTCCCTTCTCTTATTTCCAAAACTTCATTTTTTATAGTTTCAAATACGTTATATTTAGAATTTTTTTGAATATCAATAGTTTTTATATTATCTAAGTTAACATCTCCATAAAGTTTTAAATTTAGTGTTACAGTTTTTCCATTTTCTATTTCAACACTGCTCCACTTAGACTCTAAATTTAAATCTCCTACTATATCTCTATAGCTTTCTATTTTTCCTTCAGGTAAAGGAATTATTTCAACAGTTATATTTTTTCCACCTAAATACAAAATTTTGTCGTCTACTACTTCAACTTTTGCTGTTTTTATTATTTTTTTTCCACTTGAATTTCCTTGAAATATTCCACTGAAAAGATTTAACCTAAATTGTGAAACTCCTTGAGAATTTACTTCTCTTTGGAACTCATTTGTATTTCTTCTAGTAGAAGTATAGTCTTTTATTGAAAGATCTGTAAATAGTGGTCTTTCTTTATATTCAAATCCTCTCAGCTGTTTCAATACTATAAAATCTTCTTCATAAACAGCTTTTTGACCAAAATATAATGTTTTATTCTCTAAATTATTTTTTGAATAGTAATATTTTGTCCCTTCTAGTTGAGTATTTCCTTTTGATATTGCAATATTTTCATCAGTTTTATTGTCATATTGGTTTAACACTTCTATATTTAGTTTATTAGATTTTTCTGTTTTTGTTTTTACTTCAAGAGATAGTTTTCCTATCTTTGAAGGCTTTAAAACATATTTATCAACTAACTTTTTAGAAGATTTAAAATTAACAGATGAAAAATAAGAACTACTACTTCTTGAAATAACTTCAAAATCATCTAAACCTTCAATTATATAATTCCCTTTATCTGTATCTATAAACTCAATGGTGATTTCTAAACCTTCGTTCATTGCAATTTTATTAGTATTTGTGTACATTGTTATTGAGCTAAAAGATAAAACACTAACAAATATGAATATTAGTAATAATTTAATTTTGTTCATTATTTTTTCACCTACCATCTATTTTCACTTTCTGGATTTCCTTGATTTATAAATCTTTCATTATTTTTAAATGCTTGTTTCTCATTTCCTTCTAATTGTTTTAGTATAAATCTTATCTCTTCTTCTTTTCTGTTTTCTTTTTTTTGTTCCTCAGTTAGTGGTTCAGATTTCTCTAAACTTTGTTCTTGTTTCTGCTCTTGTTTTTTATCTTTCTCTTCATCTTGCTCTTTCTTTTCATCTTGCTCTTTCTTTTCATCTTGCTCTTTCTTTTCATCTTGTTCTTTGCTTTGCTCTTTCTCTTCATCTAGCTCTTTCTTTTCATCTTGTTCTTTCTTTTCATCTTGCTCTTTCTCTTCATCTTGCTCTTTCTTTTCATCTTGTTCTTTCTTTTCATCTTGTTCTTTGCTTTGCTCTTTCTTTTGTTCATCTTGTTCTTGATTTTTATCTTGTTTTTGCTCTTCTTTCTTATCTTTATCTTTGTCCTTACTCTTATCCTGTTCTTGATTTTTTAATTTTTCTAAAATTATTTCATAATTTTTTTTAATATTTATATCTTCATTAATTTTTAGTTGTTTTTTATATTCTAAAAGGGCTTCTTTAGGTCCTATTTCTTTATTTGAAGTATTCTCTTCTTTATTGCTTTCTTTATTCATTGGATTTTTAGTTACATTTTTTATTATAGAGTTTCCTTTTAAAAAATACTCTTCGTGCTTTTCTTCAATAACTTTATCATAATTTTCAGAAGCATAAAAAGTTTTTATTAAATTACTCTTTGTCCCTACTCTATCTTTTATCTTCATTGCCTTTTCATAAGATATTTTAGCCTCTTCATACTTTAACTCTTTTATAGAAATATTGCCCTTTCTTATATAATAATATTCTCTCATGGAATTAATTGATAATATGAAAATAATAAAGGATAATATAACAATAAATAAATGTTTATTTTTCTTCATTTCTTATACCACCTTTTATTAAATATGCGATTAATAGTAAAATTATCCCTAAGAAAAGTGGATACTGAAAATATTTTCTATAATTTTTTAAATTTTCCTCTCTTACATTATTTCTTTCTAAATTTGAAATTGCTTTAACAAATCTCTTGCTTTCATCTTTAGTGTTATTAATTTCAAAATAGTTCTCTCCTGAAATATCTTTTAAAAGTTCAGAATTTAATTTACTTAAAGCTGCACTTCCACTTTTATCCTTTATAAATCCTATTTTTTTCCCTTTCTCATATTCAGGGACTATGTTACCTTCTTTTGTTCCTATCCCCATACTATAAATTTTTAATTTAGTACCTTTTATGTAATCTGATAATGTTTTATTATAGTCTCCACCGTCAGATACAATAAGTACTACTGGATTTTCTGTAGCAGTTTCTTTAAAAGAAATTTCCGCTAATTTAATAGCAGATAATAGTTCAGTTCCACCACCTGAAATAAGAGTTGTATCTATGGCATCTATGTAGTTATTTGCCATGGTATAGTCATCAGTTAGTGGCAATTGCACATATGCACTATCTGAAAAAGGAATTATCCCTATACGATCACCTTTTAAATCATTTAATACCTCTTCTATTACTTGTTTCGCTCTAGCTAGTCTTGTTGGATAAACATCTTCAACCATCATAGAATTGGAAGTATCTATTAATATATATATGTCTAGGCCTTTAACTTCTTGTTTTTCTTCCTCAATAAGTTTCTGAGGAGAAAGTAGAGCTACAAATACAAAAATTCCACCTATTACAAAAAGGAGACCTTTTATTATTTCTGTTTTCTTATGTACTTTAAACTTTAATGAATTTATTAATCTATTTTTTTTCATAATACCTAAACAAGTTATTATTCCTATACAAATAGGAAATAATATATATATTAGATATTTCATGTTACCAAACTCCAATAATCTCACTCCCTATGGTATTTTTATAAATATTAAATATTGTAGTCCTAGAGCAATAGCTAATAATATTAATGAAATTTTTAATAAATTTTCATATAGTTCTTGTTTTTCATAATATTCTCTACCTTCTATTTCCGTTTTTTCTAATTTATCAATTTCAACAAAAATAGCTTTAAATTCCTCAGGATTACTTGCTCTAAAGTATTTTCCACCAGTTTCACTTGCCATATGCTCTAAAAGATTTTCATCAAGTTCTCTATTCACAACTGTTCTATTTCCAAAGAAACTAGGTATCACCATTTCCCGTGCACCTATTCCAACAGTATAAACTTTTATACCTAATTCTTTAGCTATTTTAGTTGCTGCAACTGGACTCATTTCACCAGAGTTATTTTCTCCATCAGTTAATAAAATAATTACTTTAGATTTTGAAGAAGACTCTTTAAGTCTGTTAATAGCAACACCTAGTCCCATTCCTATAGCAGTTCTGTCATTACTTGTTATATCCTCTGTTGTGATATCTCCTACAACTTTTTGAATAACAGAATGGTCAAATGTTAGTGGTACTTTTGTATAGGCGTCTCCTCCAAATACCACAAGAGAGACTCTATCTCCACTTCTTTTTGCTACAAATTCTTTTAATATTTCCTTTGCTTTTTCTAGTCTATTAGGTTTAAAATCCACTTGTTCCATAGATTTTGATAAATCTAGAGAAATTACCATATCAATAGCATCTTTTTTTATCTTTACATTTTGAGATACCATTTGAGGTCTAGCTAGTGCTATTATCATTAAAATTAAAGAGAACAATAAAAAATATTTTGATATTAAATGCTTTTTAGTTCTTTTTATTTTATTTTTTAGTGGCATTATGCTAGGTATTTTAATCCCTTTTTTGTGTTTACTTCTCTTTTGAAAGAAAATATATAAAACTACTAATATTAATAGTAAAAAATAAGGGTTATTAAATTTAAACATTAGATTTCACCTCATTTTCTTCTAAGAATTCATTGTTTTTTTTATTATTCTCACTATTTTTTTTATTCTTTTCATTTTCTTTTAATGATTTTTCTATTCTTTCAAATATTATATATGTTTTCTTAATTAAATTTTCTTTTTCTAAATCTTCATTTTCTAAATTTCTATTTGAAAATTTATAGTTATCTAAGGTTTTTAAGAAATATATATCTTCATTTTCTACAACACCAATTTTTTCATAATTTCCACTTATAAAATTACTTGTATACACATGGTCTATATATTTTCTTAAAAAGTAACTTATTTCATAGCTCCAATTGTTTGTATCTAAAGATTTCATTCCTAAGTTAAACTCCTCACTGGGAGATAAGATTTTATTTTTCTTTCTTGATTTTATTAAAAAATATAATCCCACTATGAAACTTATAAGAGATAATAAAGATATAAAAGGAAAAGTCAATTTAAACATCTCTTTATTGCTATTATCACTTAAATCCATGTATATTTCCTTATCATTTTCATCTAAATTGGTAACCACTTCAAACTCTATTTTTTTATTACCAACTTTAACTGTCTTCTTACCTAATTCAAAAGCTCTGAAAACAACTATAACTCCATTTTTATCTTGCTTTACACTTTCAAGTTCTATATTTTTAACCTTCTCAAAACTTTCTTTTATTTCTGATTCTGTACTATTTACTATTTTTAAATTTATTTTATCACCTAAATTAAATTTTTGATTTGTATAGGATTGTATAGTTAAAATAAAAATAAATAGTAACATTGATATTTTCTTCATTATCCTCTCCTTTGATTAAAAAACTGTAGAAGAGCTTTTATATAATCTTCATCTGTAAAAATAGTTATTGATTTTTTCATTTTTAAATTTGAACTTAAAGATATATCCTCTTTAAAATTCTCAATTATTATCTCTTCCCCTGTTTCAGAGTCTATAAGTTCAAATATTGCTCCTTTAGGAAGTGTTTCATTACCTCTATCTAAAATTCTAATGGGGATTAAATCATGTTTACTTTCTGTTATTTTTAAACTCTTTTCATAGTTTTCATCTAAGAAATCAGATATTAAAAAAACAATGGATTTTTTCTTAACTACTTTATTAAAAAAGTTTAATACCACATCTATGTTAGTCCCACTTCCCTGTGTTTCCAAAGTAAGAAAATTATTTAATATTGATAAAGTATGTTTTTTTCCTTTTTTCAATGGAATAAATTTTTCAACTCTATCAGTAAAAAATAAAGCACCTACTTTATCATCATTTTTATTTGCACTAAAACCTAAGGTAGCTAATAACTCACCAATCATCTCTTTTTTCTTCCAAAAACTATTGGATTTTGATATATCAATAACTAAAAATATAGAAAGCTCTCTTTCCTCAACAAATTCTTTTACATAGGCTTTTCTTTGCCGTGCTGTTACTTTCCAATCAATTTTTTTAACGTCATCACCAGGGGAATATCGTCTTATATCTGCAAACTCCATTCCATTCCCTTTAAAACATGAGTGATAACTACCAGAAAATATATTATTAGCTATAATATTAGAATTTATCTCTATTGTTTTTATTTTTTTAAGTATTTCTTGCTTATCCATAGAGTCTTCTCCTTTATTGTATATTTAGCTTAAGGTAATTCTACCCCTTCCATAATCTCTTCTATTATATTTTCAACTGTTTTCCCTTCAGCTTCAGCCTCATATGTTAATGCTATTCTATGTCTTAAAACATCATAAATAACTCTTTTTATATCTTCTGGAATAACAAATTCACGAGAATTTAAAAATGCATTAGCTTTACTAGCTAAGACAATTGCAATGGTAGCTCTAGGAGACGCTCCGTAACTTATATATGAAGATGCTTCTCTAGTTTTAAAGACTATGCTCAATATGTAATCTTTAAGTTTTTCATCTATATGTATCTCTCTTATTAATTTTTTTAGTTCAACTATATTTTCTTTATTTAAAATCTCTTTTATTCCTATATTATCAAAATTTTCTGTTCCTGTTAATAAATCAAGTATTGTTCTTTCTTCATCTTTACTTGGATATTCCACTTTTACTTTCATTATAAATCTATCTTGTTGAGCTTCAGGAAGAGAATATGTTCCATCTTGCTCTACAGGGTTCTGTGTAGCTAAAACCATAAAGGGTTGGTCTAATTTGTATGTTATATTAGCTATAGTTACTTGCTTTTCTTGCATGGCTTCTAAGAGAGCAGATTGAACTTTAGCTGGTGCTCTATTTATTTCATCAGCTAATATTACATTGGCGAATATTGGTCCTTTTTTTATATGAAACTCACCTGTTTTTTCATTGTATATCTCTGTTCCTATTATATCACTAGGTAAAAGATCTGGTGTAAATTGAATTCTTGAAAATTTAAGTCCTAAAGTTTCTGCTACAGTGCTAACTGTTAAGGATTTTGCAAGTCCAGGTAACCCTTCTAATAATATGTGATTTCCAGTTAAAATAGAAATGAGTATTTTATCTACCATTTCTTCTTGTCCTATAATTTTTTTAGCAATTTCTTTTTTTAAATTTACGATTAATTCTTTTTGCATTATTTCCTCCTGAGTACATTTTCAAATTTTTTATTTTTTTTTTTTGATATTTTTTGTTCTAGTACTCTATTTATTTTTTAGTTTCGAGTACTTTCCAATCTTTATTTAGACGAAAGAGATATTATTTTTGTTTAAAAAAATTTTAAAATATTTTTCTCATCTCTCAAAGTTTTAAGCTATTTTATTTTTTCATATAATTCTTTATATAATCCATTTTTATTTATAAGCTCCTCATGACTTCCAATTTCTTCTATTCCATTATCTGTTAACACTATAATTTCATCAGCATTTTTTATAGTAGAAAGTCTATGAGCTACAACAATAGTTGTTCTGCCTCTACACAGGTCATTTAATGAATTTTGAATTAGGTGCTCTGTAATATTATCTAGTGCTGAAGTCGCTTCATCAAGTATTAAAATTGGTGGATTTTTTAGAAATATTCTTGCTATGGAAACTCTTTGTTTTTGACCACCAGAAAGTTTAAGTCCTCTTTCCCCAACTTCTGTATTATATCCATCAGGCATTTCTAATATCATTTCATGAATATTGGCTTTTTTAGCTGCTTCCACTATCTCTTCATCTGTTGCTCCTATGTTTCCTATTGCTATGTTTTCCCTTATAGTTCCTGTAAATAAAAATACATCTTGCTGAACAATACCTATATTTTTTCTTAAAGAATCTAGTTTAATTGTATTTATGTTATTGCCATCGATTAGAATTTCCCCTTCTAATACTGGATAAAATCTTGGAATTAAATTACATAATGTTGTTTTTCCCCCACCAGATGGTCCTACTAAGGCTATCATTTTTCCTTTTTCTATTTCTAGAGAGATATTTTTTAAAACCTCTTTATCTTCATGTGAGAAAGAAACATTTTTAAATTCTATTTTCCCATAAACCTCATCTAGTTCCAAATGAGCGTCTTGATCTTTTTCAATATCTTCATCTACTATTTCTACAAATCTTTTAAATCCACTCATTCCATTTTGGTATTGCTCAACAAAACCAATAAGTCTTTTTATTGGTTGAGTAAAAATTCTAGTATATAGTAAGTATGCTAAAAAATCACCTATATTTATCTTCCCCAAATATGCAAATGTCCCACCTAATGCCAAAACTATATAGTCTAACATATCCATAAAAAACCCTACTCCAGCAGTATATTCTGCCATTACTTTATAGGCTTCTTCGCTGGATTTCTTAAATTCACTATTACTAATTTTAAATTTCTCCATTTCATTTTCTTTATTTACAAAAGCTTTAGAAACTCTTATTCCTGAAATACTATTTTGTAAACTTGAGTTTATTTTAGATGTTTTTTCCCTTCTCTTAACAAAAGCCGTTAACATTTTTTTTCTTTTACTCATACTAAATATAATTAAAAAAGGTAAAACACAAAATATCGCAAGTGTTAAAACCACATTTATTTTAATAAGAATAATAAATGAACCTATTAGCATTATTGCTGATATAAAAAGATCTTCTGGTCCATGATGTGCAAGTTCTGAAATATCTTGTAAATCATTTACAATTCTTGACATAATACTTCCTGTACCAGTTTTATCAAAGTATTTTATTGGTAAATTTTGCAAGTGCTTGTATATATCACGACGCATATCAGCTTGCATTCTAACTCCTACAAGGTGACCCCAATATTGCATAAAATATGCACAAAACATCTTTATCAAATATATAACAAAAAATACAATCGCCATAATAACAATAGTGTTATAATCCTTATTTGGTATTACATTATTTACAATATTTCTTGTCATCATTGGATACACTAGTTCACAAGCTGCTGAAATAGTAGCTACAATTAAGTCCAAGGTAAATAATTTTTTATAAGGTTTATAATAACTTATAAATTTTTTTATCATTTCTTGCTTCATCTCCTACGCCCAATTTAGTGTACATGTATTTTAGCTCTTTTATTTTAGTTCTTCTTCTCAATTTTATTTAAACTTAGCCATTCTTTAACTGTTGTTGGAAACTTTTTTATTTGAATATCATCAATATAAAAAGTTGGAACAACTTCAAAATCCCATTCTGATACTTCTAAATTTAGTTTTTTATGGGCTTCTTTATATTTATTTTCTAAAAGTCCTTTCTTAAAATATTCTTCACTAATACCTATATCTTTTGCTATTTTTCCTAAAATATCAATGTCACCAATATTCTTGTTTTCTAACCAGTAACTATCCATTACAGAATTAATATATTCTTTATCTTTTTTAAATTCTTTTGCTATCTCAAGTCCTTCAAAAGCTAAAGCTGTTCGAGGGATAGGAGATACTCTTGGAAAGTTAACCTCAATATTTTCTAATTTTGCTATTGGTACTATATGCTCTAAAAAGTATACAGCTCTTTCCTCTGTTACTAATTTTTCTTCATTTGGTTCTGGATTTAGTTCATAGGGATACCATTGGAATTCTATATTTTTTATTTCCTCTTTTAATGCTTTCCACATTACTCTATTTGCTACATAGCAATAAGGACATACAAAATCAAATATAATTTTCATTTTCATCTTCATTTTCTCCTTTGTTTTTATATTTTTTTAAATTTCTATTAACAGAAATAACTGTTACTATTGCTGCAATAATATCACATATAGGTTGAGATAACCATACTCCGTCTAATCCATAAATATTTGATAAAATTACAATAAGAGGTACTAGCAGTATTACCTGTCTCAAAAGACTTAAAAACATTGCTTCTTTTGCTTTTCCTATTGCTAAAAAATAATTACTACCTGCCATACCAAGTCCTATTAAAGGCATTGCTAGTAAATAAATTCTCATTCCTCTTGCAGAAATAGACATCATTTCTAAATTTTTATTAAACAGTCCCACTATGTTCTCTGTGAACACTTCTACAAATATTAATGCAATTGCGAAAATAGCAACACCAACATAAGCAGAAAGTTTATAGGCTTTTTCCACTCTATCGTATTTTTTAGCACCAAAATTATAACCTATTATTGGCTGTGCCCCTTGTGAAATTCCAAAAACTGGCATGAAACATAAAAGAGCAACTGCATTTACTGTGGCCATAGCTCCTATTGCTAAGTCTCCACCGTGAGTTTTTAAAGCGTTATTATTTATAACTTGTACTAAACTTGCAGAAACTTGCATTATAAAAGGAGATACACCTATAATAAAAATCAATTTCACTATTTTTTTATCTAAAAAAAGATTTCTCTTTTTTATTTTTAAATTTGAATATTTACATCTATAATATGTTACAGATAAAATAGCTGTCATTATCTGAGATAGTACTGTTGCATATGCTGCACCTTCTATTCCCATATTTAATTTAAAGATAAATATAGGATCTAAAATTATATTTAAAAGACAGCTAAACACCATAATTAAAGATGATATTTTAGGATTTCCGTCAGCTCTTATAGTTGAGTTTAGCCCGTAACCCAGTATATTGAAAACTGTTCCTACAAGAATAATCCCAATATATTTCTCTGCATAAATTATTGTAGAATCACTAGCACCAAAGGCAACTAAAATTTTATCTTTAAACAAAAACCCTATTACAGTTATAGCTATTCCTATAATAAAAGATAATGTTACTATGTTTCCGATTATTTTTTCTGCACTTTCCTTGTTTTTTTGTCCTAATTTAATTGAAATATTTGCTGTTGCTCCTATTCCAATTAACATTCCAAAAGCCATAATAAAAGTGGTTATAGGCATTGTTATTCCTAGTCCAGTTATAGCTAACTCGCCTACATCTTTCATGTTTCCAATAAATATTCTATCTACCACATTGTAGAGAGCACTTACTAACATACCTATAATTGCTGGTATTGAGTATTTAATTAGGAGTTTCGCAATAGGTTCTTTTTCTAAAGCTAAAGTCTGTTTCATTTATCCCCCATATTTTATATGTAAAAGAGCAGGAAAAATTTAATTTTTCTCCTACTCATTTTATATAAAAAAATTAATATTATCTTTTAATAAATTAGTTTTTTATAAATTAGTTTTTAATAAACTATCTTTTAATAAATTTAGTTTTATTTATCTTAATTATATCTTTTAAAACTTTAAAATCTTCTGCAGTTGAGAAAGAAATAACTGTTCCTGACTTATTTGCTCTTCCTGTTCTTCCACTTCTATGAACAAAATCCTCAGCAGTTCTAGGCATATCATAATTTATAACATGAGTAACTTGCGGAATATCTAAACCTCTTGCTGCAATATCAGTTGCAACTAAAATTTTAAATTCTCCATTTCTAAAGCCGTCTAATGCTCTTTCTCTTTGACCTTGAGATAGATTTCCTTGGAAATGAACTGACTTAAATTTCTTCCCTTCTAAAATTCTACTTAAATTTTTAGCTTTATGTTTACTATTAGTAAAAATAATTGTAGAATCTATTTTTTCTTCTAATAATATATCTATTAATTTAGATTTTTTCTCGTCACTTTTCATTTCTAGTAAAATATGTTCAATTTTTTTTACTGGTTCTTTATACTCAGTTTCAACAATTACTGGTGACTTTAAAACTTCTGCTACTAAGGTTTTTATTTCTTGAGGCATTGTTGCAGAAAAAAGTAATGATTGTTTTGACTTTGGTGTCTCTTTCATTATTTTTTTTATATCCTTTAGAAATCCCATATCTAACATACGATCAGCTTCATCTAAAACTAATATTTCTAATTTATTTAAAATTAAATGTCTTTGTGTTATATGATCTAAAAGTCTTCCTGGACACCCTACTACAATATCCATTCCTTTTTTTAAGTTTTCTATTTGCAGTTTTGCTGAAACTCCGCCATATACTGTGCAACTTTTTAAACTTGTTAATTCACCCAATTGTTTAATTGAATTATTTATTTGTTCTGCTAGTTCTCGTGTAGGTGCAATAATTAGAGCTCTTACTCCTTTCTTGTCTCTATGTCCTAGCTTTTGTAATATTGGTAGTGCAAAGGCCGCCGTTTTTCCAGTTCCTGTTTTTGCAAGTCCTAAAACATCTTTGCCCTCTAATACATAAGGTATTGCTTGCTTTTGAATTGGTGTTGAACTTATATATCCAACTTTTTTTATTTGCGTCATTATCTCTTCTTTAAATTTAAAATCATTAAAACTCATTATCACTCCATTTACTTTAGTATATTTAATCTCTTCATTATATCATTTTTTTTAAGTATTACCTACAAATATTATACACTATCATTTACTTTATTTTAAGAAATTTAATATTTTAGAGCTAATGCTTCTAAAAGTTTAAAATCAAAACATCTTTTTGAAATATTATTCTCTGGAAACTCATTTTTGAGATTATATAATTTGATTGCAGCTTTAGGAATATTCTTTTCTACAATTTGTTCGTATTCTTTTTTTAAAAGTGCAATATACAAGTTTTCTTTTTTTTTATTTTCAAATTGTCGATAATTTTTAATATTAGAATATTCAACTGCCTCTATTAACTCTTTTGGAACAGGAAACATGTAGTTTAGATTTATAGCACTTAAAACATCACCATTTTTTTCTAAAATTTTTTTGAAATCTAAGCTTTCTTTTAGTAGTTTATGTCTGGGCTATTTCCTTTCTCAAATAATGGAGCAAAAAAAGGTTTGAATCCAAATTCTCCATAATTTATTTGTGGAATTTTATTTTCAACATTTCTTAAATAATTCATGTATTCGTCATTAATAGTGCACCATTTTATTTCTTTCATTTTTCTCTCCTATTAATTTATAAAAAAAGAAAGTAGAATTTTAGCTACTTTCTTTTCCTCTATTAAATCAGTTTTGGTTGGTTCTGCTACCACTATTAAATCAGTTTTGGTTGGTTCTGCTACCACTATTACATTTTATTATCTTATTATAATATTTATTTTGACAATAGGATAGTTTCAGATATAAGTAAAAGATTTTCACTAAAAAATTTAGTTTACTTTATTTTAAGAAATTCAGCTATTGAGTCTATGAAGTTCCAATTTGTGAAAATAGTTAATTTATCCATTGCTAATAATGTACCCATTATAATTAGTAAAAAACCACTTATTTTATCTGATAATAGAAATCTTTTTCTAAAATTAGCTAGTTTCACCATATTATCTATAAATAATGCAAAAATTATAAATGGAAATCCTAATCCAAGGGTAAATATCCAAATGTACAATACCCCTTCGTCTAAAGTTGCACTTAGAGATAAATATGAAAAAATTGTAAAAAGAATTGGACCCATACATGGTGCCCAGCCAAATCCAAAAGAAAATCCGAATACATATGAAGTTAAATAATTTCTTTTTACGAAATTTAACTCCATTCTTTTTTCAGAATATAATTTTGATATTTTAAAAATTCCTAAAATATTAAGCCCCATAACTATAATAAAAATACCAAAAACAATATTTAACACTTTATTTCCTAAAAATAAAGAAGCAAAATTTGTGAATTTCGATATTATTAATTGCAAAATAGAAAACGCCGTTCCGAAACCTAATATGAAAAACATTGTATTTCTTATTATCCACCATTTCTTCTTAGAATTAATCTCTTCTCCAATTACCACTCCAGAAATATATGATAAATAGCTAGGGACAATGGGAATAATACACGGACTTAAAAAAGTTCCTAGTCCTGCTAAAAAAACTATCACAACATTTATATTATGCTCCATCTAATTTATTCTCCTATTGTATCTATATTTAACAAATTCCAGTTTACCATTCCTGAAACTCTTCCTTTAATTACTCCATTTTCACCTACTATATAAGATGTTGGTGTTCCTCTAATATAAAAACTATTCGCTAATGCTCCATCTTTATCTTGATAATGTTTAAACTCAGTTGGATATTTCTCAACATATTTTTCTATTGTTTCAGAATTTTCTGCAATAAAAATAGAAACAACATTTAATTTATCTTTATTTTTTATATAAAACTCATTTAGTATAGGTCTTTCTTTTGTACAATAAGTACACCAAGTAGTTACAAAGCTATAAATTGTTTTCTTTCCTTGTAAATCCTTTGAAGTAATTTTTTCTTTTCCATCTGTTGAAACTAAAGTTATTTCTGGAAACAAGTCATTTTTTTGTAATCCAACTTTTCTTATTTCATCTTTTGAAAAGCTAGTAAATGATAATAATAGTATTAATATTAAGGTTAATATTCTTTTCATTTTCTTTCCTCCTTAGGTCTGTATAAAATAAAACTATATTGAATAAATACACACTTACACGTCTAATTCTTTTTTTATTATATCATATTTTTTCATTTTCTTATATTTTTTCAATAAATATAGTATAATCTAAATATATTTAATATTTTAAATTTTATAAAAGAGGTGCTTTATGAAAAAAATTATTTTAGGAGTGTTTATGTCTATTTTTGTAAGTTGTTCATCTGTTGAAAGTAAAAGTAATATTTTTTTCTCACCATGTCCTAAATCACCAAATTGTTCTATTCAAAGTATGACCTTTCAAGAATATAATTTAGAAATAGTAAAAAATAAAATAATTTCTAATATTACTAAGTTAGGTGGAGCTATTGTTATTAACCAAAATGAGTACATTAATTCTAGTTTTAAAAGTAATTTTTTTAAATTTGAGGATATTACAGAATTTCATATTGATATGGTTAATAAAACTATTCATATTAAATCAGCGGCACAAAGTGGCTGGTATGATTTTGGGGTCAATAGTAAAAGAATTGAAAAATTAATATTATTGTTTAATGAAAACATTATTAAAAATAAAGAGTAAAGGAAAAAATATGAAAAATTATATGTTTATTACTAAATATGACGGAACTAAATATAGAGGATGGCAGAGACTTCCAAATATTATTGAAAAATCTATTCAGGGAAAAATCGAGTTAGTTCTCTCTAAACTACTTGAAGAAGAAATTAAAATTATAGGAAGTGGAAGAACTGATGCAGGTGTTCACGCTTTAATGCAAGTTTGTAATTTTAAAACAAATCATAAAATCCAAGATAATTTTATAATAGATTTAAATAGATATTTACCAGAAGATATTAAAATATTAGAGTTAAAAAAAGTTGATGATAGGTTTCATGCTAGGTATAATGCAACTAATAAAATATACATGTATAGAATAGATAACTCTCCTTATGGCGACCCTTTTTTAAGAAAATTTGCTTATTTTGTTCAAGATAAATTAAATTTAGTCAAAATGCAAGAAGCAGCAAATATTTTTTTAGGAGTACATGACTTCACTTCTTTTTCTAAAAACAATGGAAAAAATAAAAATTGTATTAGAAACATAAAGTCCATAACAATTAAAGAACAGGATAATATCATAGAAATATACTTTGAAGCAGATGGCTTCCTCTATAATATGGTTAGAATGCTTACTGGAGCAATAATAAGTGTTGGATTACATCAGTGTAAGGTAGAAGATATTTCACTTCTTTTAAATGAAATATCTAGAGATAAACATAGGTTTGTAGTTCCACCTCAAGGTCTATTTTTAGCTAAAGTAGAATACTAACTGATTCTTCTCACAGCTAAAGCAAGAGGCTTTTCTTACTTTTAGGTAAACTATATTAAGGATTATTTTAGTTCCTCTTCACCTTGTAAACACTTATCACTACTAAGCTTTATTCCTATTGCGCCTAAAGGAGCTGTTACCAATACACTTAAAATGGCAATCCCTTGCATTATTTCTCCACCAGCAACGCCGTATTGTAAAGGTATTCCTGCTTTTGCTGATTGGACCGTTGCTTTTGGGAGATATGCTATAACACAAAATAATTTTTCCTTGTTTGTTAGATTAGTTCCTATAAGAGATATCAAAACTCCTATTGACCTAATAGATAGTGAAATAGCTAAAATTTTAACTCCAATAAAAAAATATTCACCAATCACGGTTGGATTAATAGCCATTCCAACCAGTGCAAAAAGGTAAAGCTTCCCTCTCTTCCAAATCCAATTCATATGTTTTAAAACATCTTCTGCTTCTATTTCCATTGCATTTCTAATATAAAAACCAAATATCATAATAGCTAATAAAGAGTTAAACATGTCCAAGTTAAACTCTTTTTCAATTATTCTCATAAAAACACACAGAGCAAAAATTAGTCCAGTTTTCATATAAATGTTATCTACATATTTAAGTGCTTTTTTACTAAAAAATCCTGTTATCCATCCTATAGCAATTGCGAGTAGAAGCGTTACAGGTATCCCTACTATTTGAGTAAGAATTGAAGATTCAATTCCAGACTGTTCTTTTATATACAAAGTTAAAAATGTAGTAAAAAGTGTAATTGCAACAGTATCATCTGCGGAAGCTCCAACTAATAGCATTTGTGGAATAGCTTTATCTTGCCCTTTTTTTCTCTGTATTAGAGAAATCATAGAAGGAATAAGTACTGCTGGACTTACTGCTGCTATTATAAAACCTAAAATTGCTCCTTGTACAAATGTAAAATTTAAAAATATTGTTGCAAGATAAGCAATGGTAAATCCTTCCATAGTTGCTGGGATTATACTGAGCAGTACTGCAGGTCTCCCTATTTGCTTCATTTGCTTAGAACTTATGCCTAATCCCCCTATAAAGAGAACAGTAATCAGAGCTAAATCTTTAATAGTTGGAGCATTTTTTATAATGGATTCAGGTATCTTATTAAAAAAAGATGGACCTAAAAACATTCCAACAAGCATCATTCCTATTAGTGAAGGCAATTTTAACTTTTCTACTAATCTTCCTCCAATCTCTGTAATAACTCCTAGTACAACAAGTCCCAGTATAAAAACTACAAGATTCAACTTCTTCCTCCTTGGTTAAAAAAACAGCGCTTTTTATTTTCAAAAAAAATCAAACTATATTCTTTTAATTTGTTTTTAAATAAGATTCTATTTTCTCTAAAAATCTAATTCCATATTTTTTTAATTTTACCTCTCCAACACCTGATATTTTTAGCAAATCATCTTGATTCATAGGTTCTTTTTCACTCATCTCTTTTAGAGTTTTATCAGAAAAAATCATGTAAGGAGGTAGTTTTTCCTCTTCTGCTATTAGTTTTCTAAACTTTTTAAGATTTTCAAATAATTGCATATTTTCTTGGAAAACTTTCTTTTCTATTTTTTCTACTTTTCTAAAAATTTCTTTTTTCCCTCTGATAAAATCCTTGCCTTTTTCAGTTAAAATAACTATTGGATATTCTCCAGTTGTTATTTCAAGATATCCATCTCCCACTAATAAATCCATAAAGGCTCTAATTTCTTTTTGTGTATATTCTTTTAGTATTCCATAGGTTGTTTGAGTATTTAGTCTAAACTTTAATATACTTGCATTTTTAGAACCTGAAAGAACTGATACAATAGTGTTTATTCCGTAACGTTCCTTAGTTCTTCCTATACATGATATTATCTTTTGAGATTCTAATGTTATATTCTCTTCCACTCTAGTATCTAAACAACTACTACAGTTTTCACAATTTTCAATAGGTAACTCTCCAAAATATTCTAAAACATAGGACCTTATACATTTTGATGTATGTGCATAGTTTATAACTGTACTTAATTTTTCATATTTTCCTTTTATTATTTCTGCACTTGCTCCAAACTGATTATTTTCTATAAAAAACCTTTGAGTTTTTATGTCTTTAGGATTGAATATGAGAATACAAGTTGAGGCTAGTCCGTCTCTTCCTGCTCTCCCTGCTTCTTGATAATAACTTTCTAAATCCTTTGTTAAATTATTATGGATTACAAATCTTACATTTGACTTATCTATTCCCATTCCAAAAGCATTAGTAGCTACCATTATTTCAATATTATCCTTTATAAATTCCTCTTGATTTGAATTTCTTTCTTTATCTGGCATTCCAGCATGATATTTTCCAATTTTATATTTTTTAGAAAGTTCATTATACAAATTATCAACTTCTTTTCTAGTAGCACAATAGATAATTCCTGATTCTCCCTCATGTTCATTTAAATATTTTTTTATATAATCTTTAGAATTAACCCCTTTAACTACAACATATTTCAAATTTGCTCTGTCAAAACCCGTTATAAAAACATTAGGTTTTATTTTTAACATACGAACAATATCTTCTCTTACTTCTGGAGTTGCTGTTGCTGTAAAAGCACTAATTATAGGTTTCTTCTTTAATTTCCATATAAATTTTATTATATTTAAATAACTACTTCTAAAATCATGTCCCCACTGAGATACACAGTGAGCTTCATCTATGGATATTTGAGAGATGTTTAAGCTATTACTTTGCGTTATAAATTCCTCATTTTCTAATCTTTCAGGTGCTACATAAACTATTTTATATACTCCAGATTTTAAATTCTCATAAATTTTGTTATATTCTTTAGAGGTCAAACTACTATTTATATAAGCACTAGGTATTCCTAGGTCATTTAAAGCATCTACTTGGTCTTTCATAAGGGAAATAAGTGGGGATACTACTAAAGTAATCCCTTCTAATAACAAAGCTGGAATTTGATAACACAGAGATTTTCCTCCTCCTGTTGGCATTATTCCAAGAGTATCTTTCTTTGATAAAATGCTATCTATTATTTCTTCTTGACCAGGTCTAAAATTACTATATCCATAATATTTTTTTAGTATTTTAAATTTATCCATATTTCTCCTAAGTTAGATTAATTTTAGTGTTTTACTGATTTTGTTTAATAAATAATTATATTATTAATTATACCATATATTCTCTAATTAAAAAATTATAAAAAGCAGAGGGATTCTCTAACGAAAACCCCTCTGCTCCTTGAATATAAAACTTCTTACCTAGATTTTCCTATTGTATTTTCATTTAACTCTTTTGATTTATCTCCAACTATATTTATTACTTCTAAAGACAAAATATTTTTTAAGATTTATATTATTATTTCTTTTTAATTTTTTTGTTTTGATTACATTTTTTTATAAAAATATGCAAATAGAACCTTTAGGGTTTAAACACTTGTTACATGAGATACACTTAGAAACTTTTTCTCTATCAAGTTTCCATATATTCACTAAGTCTGGCTCTCGTAAAAGTGGTCTTGCTAGAGAAATATATGATATATTACTAGTATTTAGTATTTCATCTATACTTTTAAGACTTCTGTGTCCTCCAACTAAAGCAATTGGTGTAGATATTTCTTTAGCTAGTTTCATTCCAAACTCTTTGAAATACCCTTCTTTTTCTACACTGTTTATTTTACTTCTAATTACCCCTTCATTTATTCTTGACCCTGCATTACCACCACTTACCTCAATAAGGTCTATCCCCTCTTCTGAGAGCTTCTTACAAACCCATAGCATTTCCTCTTTAGTCGCCCCTCCCTCCATAAAGTCTTCACAGTTAATTTTTACAAAAATTGGGAACTCTCCAACTGTTTTTCTAATAGCTCTATATACTTCAAAAAGAAATCTTGTTCTGTTTTCTATATTTCCGCCGTATTCATCATTTCTTTTATTATAAAAAGGGTTCATAAATTGACTTATTAAATAACCATGTGCTCCGTGAATTTGAACTCCGTCAAAATTTCCTTCTTTAGCTCTTCTTCCAGCTTGTGAAAAAGCTTCTATTAAATTTTTTATTTCTTCCTTAGACAGTTCCTCTGCACTTTGTTTTGTTACTGAATTTATATGTGGGGAAGGTCCTACTACTCTACTCCCCATTCCTGGTCTGCCTTGAGAACCTCCTACTACTATTTGTAAAACTATATTAGTGTTATTCTCATGAACTACCTTTGTTAATTTTTTTAATCCTTCAATGTATTTATCACTACATACTCCAATCATGTTTCCAGCTGGTTTATCATATTCAATAACAGGAGAAAAACCTGTTATTATTGTTCCTACTCCACCTAGAGATAGTTTTTTATAAAATTCTATTAGCTCATCTGTTACATTTCCGTTTTCATCAGAAAACCCTTCCCAAATTGCACTTCTTATAATTCTATTTTTTAATTCCATATTTTTTATTTTAGTTTTATCAAATATATTTTTCATCTGTTCTCCTTAGCTCTTTTTCATTATACAAATAAGTTCTTCCACTGTATGTGGCATTTTTTCTCCTAAGACTTTAGCTTCTCCATTTACCATGGCAAAATCTCTTTCAAATCTCATTCCACCAAAATTAGAATATTTTTCAATTTCTTCATAGTTTACATAATCTTTAAATAAATTTTTCTTTTTACAATCTTCTATTAATCTAGGTATAAAATATATTCCTGGCTCTACAGTAAAAGTGTATCCCTCTTTTAATTTTCTTCCTAGTCTAGCTGATTTATGCCCTATTCTCTTATCCCTTGGAGCGTCCTCATCATAACCTACTAAATCTTCACCGTAGTTCTCCATATCATGAACATTCATACCTAAAAGATGTCCTAATCCATGTGGCATAAGGATAAATTGAGCTCCTGCTTCAAATATTTTATTTATATCCCCTTTAAATATATTTAGCTCTATCATACTTTCAATTAGCTTATATGAAGCTGCTTTATATGCTTCTCTGTAATCTACATTAATTTTTAAATTTTCAATTGCTGCATCAAACATACTTACTATAGTTTTATATATTTTTTCTTGTTTCTCATTAAAATAACCAGAAACTGGAATTATACTAGTCATATCCCCACAATATCCAGACTCTGTTTTTGCACCACAGTCCAACACTAAGATTTCCCCCTCTTTTAGCTCATTTGAATAATTATGATTATGAAGTATTTCTCCTTGTACAGAGCATATAGTCTTAAATGAAGTAACACAATTAAATTTTTTAGCTACAGCTTCTACTTCAGCTACAATCTCATATTCTTTCATTCCAGCTTTTACTATCTCCATAGCCTTTAAGTGCATAAGTCTAGTAACATTTACTGCTTTTTCTATCTCTTTTATTTCTTCGGTTGTTTTTATATTTCTAAATTCTATTATCGCTTTTTTTAGAGCTAAAGAAGAGTAATCTTTTAACTCTTCATAATCAATTCCTAATATTCTAGCAAGTTCTAATGCTACATTATCTCTATAAGGTGTAATATAGAGCAACTGCTGGAAATAATCCTCATCATCACTTTCGGTTCCCTCTGATTTATCCAATAAAAAATATTCTAGCTTACTATAAGGTAGAAAGCTTTCAATTCCATATTTTTTAGAGTCTTCTAAAATTGAACTTTGACCTCCCATCCAAATCATATCATCTAAAGTAAAGTCAACACCTGATATGTGGGTAGTTCCTGTTGAGAACTCAATTATTCCCACTAAATTTTCCCGTGACAAACCAAAATAGTATAGAAAAGTTGAATCCTGAATAAAATCGTAAGAATTGTCAGAGTAATCTATTGGTGAGTTCATATTTCCCATAAAAACCCCTATTCCATTTTTCATTTTTTCACATAGTTTCTTTCTTCTCTCAATATAAACTTCTTTTTCAAACATAAATTACCCCCTTAAGTTTTAATAATAATAATAATAATAATAATAATAATAATAATAATATGTTGTAATTTTTCTGGTGTTTTTCTCTGTTATTCTCTTATTTATTATAACATAATTTAATATTAAATTATTATTATTATTTGGAATTTCAAAATTTTAATTATCTTTTATCTTAAAAAAATGGTATAATATATTAATATATTTTTTATTAGTGCTCTGATTGACAATCATGACAATTTTAATTTTTCCAGGGAGGAGAATATGATAAATTCCACTGTTCAAGTTGCTAGAATAAAAAATTCATACAAAGTAGAGGTTTATGGTGAATCAGTTATGAGAGAGGGAGAAGAGTATGCTAATCTTATTTCTCGTGATATTTATAGAGATGAAATCCTTGCTAGAAAAAGTATCGCTAGATTAATGGACAACTCAAAAAATGGTCTTGAAATTCGTTTATCTATAAAAGAAGGAAAAGAAAGTTGGGCTATTATGGAAAGCTTAGAATTATAAAAAATTCATATTACAGTAATTTAAAACTGGTAGAACTCAGTAATTTCTTAGGAAATCACAAAATTCTACCAGTTTTTTTATTTTTTTAACTTGATTTTAGTAAGTTTACTTTATTTATATTTTTCTTTAAAATAAATGTTAATTCTCCAACTGTCATTTCCCCGCCATAAATTTCAATAAGTTCTTTTATAAATTCTATTCTCATTTTTAAAACCTCCTTTAATTTTAAAAAACAGGCAAAATAGTATTTTCTTCTCTCTTTTTTAATGTTTTTTATCTATAAACTCATTATACGCTTAAAGCGGATTTATTGCAATCTTTTTTTTATTTTTTTTTGTAAAATAAAATATTTTGTTACATTTATATAAAATTATGTTATAATTATATACAAAACAAATATATTAAAATACTATAATATGAGGTGAAATATGAACTTTAATAGCAAATTAAGAGAAATTATGGATACACCACCTAAAATAAAAGGTTCTGATTTTAGTAAATTAACTGGTATATCGTCCTCTATGATATCAGATATTCGTAATGGAAGAAGAGTCCCCAGCTGGGAAAAGCTCAATATCATTATTAAATTTTTAAATATTTTAGATTTTGAAAAAAATAAGTTAATAGAATTATGGAAAAAAGAACAAGATTCAAACTATATTGAAGAAAAAGAAGTTATTCTTGAAGAGGAATCTGTAATTACT
This sequence comes from Fusobacteriaceae bacterium, assembly GCA_051659505.1. Classification (GTDB taxonomy): domain Bacteria; phylum Fusobacteriota; class Fusobacteriia; order Fusobacteriales; family Fusobacteriaceae; genus JAGNZR01. The sequence goes on along the minus strand of JBOFOQ010000027.1, from coordinate 142,898 downwards.
CTTAGTGTACTTGGAAAAGCCAGTGCTGGTAGAGGATATATGAACTTTAATTCTTCAAATGAGCATAGAACTTTTATTCCAACGAACAATATTAAATATGAAAATTGTTTTATAGTTAGAGTTGATGGTGATTCTATGGAACCTGAAATTTTAGATAATTCAGATCTTGTGATAGAACCTAGCTTAAGAAACATTCAAGAACATGTTAATAAAATTGTTCTTGCAACGGTTAACGGTGAAACCTATGTAAAAACTCTCAAAAAATTAAATAATAAATTATTTTTAGAAAGTTTTAATAAGAATTATTCTGATATTGAAATTAGTAAAAATGATGAATTTTCTATTATAGGTAGAGCCATTGAAGTTAGATATACTAAAACTTTAAAATAAGTGTTTGCATTTACCTCTATAAAAAAAAGCTTCAGGCAAAATTAATATTATCTTTGCCTGAAGCTTTTTTATTTTAATTTTCCCCTAATCTACTTAAGTTTTCTATCTAGCAACAACTATATATCTTTTAAATTTTCCCTTTGTAACTATGCACCTGTCAATTATTTCAAATCCTCCCTCTTCTATCATTAAATCATGATTTTCAAAAGATATCATTACCATTTTATTTGAAATTCTTCTAGCTGTATTTATTATATCCTGTTGTTCTTTTACAGAAGTATGGCTAAAAATACCATATGGAATATCAATTATAGAAGTATCGTACTTCTTTTTTATATTGTGCATATCCCCTTCTATAACTATAGGCTCAAATCCATAAAATTCTAAATTAATATTAGCATTTATTGCTATTTGTTTATTTATTTCATATCCCTCTATTTGATAATTCGCATCTAACCCCTCTATAATTGTTGTTCCCACTCCGCAACAAGGGTCTATAATTCTAGTTTCTTCACAACCACCACTAGCTATGTTTACAATTGCTTTAGCAACCTTAACACTAAGAGAATTGGAATAAGAACATGGTTTATTGTCATGTTCATGCCATTTATAATCATTTTTATTATTCATGCCAAATACCCATTTATTATTTATTTTAGTGATACCAAAATTAAATTCTGGATTTTTCAAGTTAAAACTCCCTACTATATTCATAGAAATCTTCCTTGTTAAAGAGAGCCTTTCTTCATAGGGAATATTCTCACTATTCAATCTTATATATTCCAACTTAAAATTATTAAAAACTCTATTATCTTCATTATTATTTTTATTAAGTTCTTCTATAATCTCTTCTATCGTGTCTTTTTCAAAAATAATATCTAAACGATTTTTTATAAAAGGACTATTTGATGGATTGAACTTTATATTTGAGAACAATACTTTATCTTGGGGAGAGCTACCAAAAACCTCTCTCATTTCTAACAAGCAAAGTTCCTCTTCAAATGTAGGGTAATTAACTACGTACATATACTTTAAAATATTCATCATAATTTGTATTCACATTTCCTTTTATTTTTTTATTTTTTCTTTTAAGATTCCTAATCTGTAACATTCTAATAAAGATACTAAATCATCTATTTGCTCTTGTAACTCTTTTCCAATATCTGTATCTTTAACTCTTATTCTTACATCTTTTGTTTCCACTACTTCAGTTGTAGAATAAATATCTAAACATTCTAGTATGGATTTTTTTGTATTTTCAAAAGGTTCATGTGAAATTAACCTCATTCCATGAGAATTATAAATTAGTGTATACCCTGCTATTCCAGTTTTACTTTGATATGCTTTAGAAAAACCACCGTCTATTATAAGTAGTTTCCCTCCAGCTTTAATTGGCTTTTCCCCTTTTTTAACTTTAACTGGAACATGCCCATTTATTATATGTGAAATTTCTGGATTTAATTCAAACTCTTCTACTATTTTTCTAGCTGTCTTCTCTTCATTTGAGAATGTATAATAGTAATTAGCTTTTTCTTTGTGTGTTTCTTTTTCATTTAAAAAATATCTTTCAAATGTTTTCATTTTATTTTTACCAAAAAGAGGTGATTCTTTTCCGCACCATAAATACCATAAAAAATCCTGAGCCATTATATTTTTATTATTAAAATATCCTTCTCTAGCTACTCTATCACAATAATCTAAAAAATCTCTTCCTTTTAATATCCCCTCTGAAAGTTCTATTTCTTTAAAATCACCCTTTTCATTAAGTGGTATACAACCGTGATAAAGTAGATTAGAGTTTATTTTCAAATATATACTTCCCTTAGAATATAAAAACTGAGTATGAAGTTGTAGTTTTTCACTATTTAGAAAACTTCTTTCTAATTCACCAATAACTTCTTTCTCTTCGTGGGAAAGTTCATACGGATTTTTAGGATTTATTGTAGGGAAAAAATTATCTTTTAGTTTATAGGACTCTCCATTAAGTTTTATAGTAGCATTTTTATAATCTATATTATTTAGCAAAAGTCTATCTTCCATAAAAAAATCTTTATTTCTTTTTATAATAGCTCCCTCTAATTTAAACTGTATTATAGAGATAGCTTTATGAATTTTGCTCATAACTAAAAGATTTTTTTCTTTAGACTTAGTGTTAATCTTAGGCATAAATTCTGTGCAAGGGTCATCTTTATATGTTTCAATAGCAAATGTAGCAAGTGGCAAAATATTAATTCCATACCCATCTTCTAAAATATCAGTGTTCCCATATCTCGTACAAATTCTAACTACATTTGCAATACAACCTAACTGACCTGACCCTGCTCCCATCCATAAAATATCATGATTCCCCCACTGAATATCCACATTATGATATTTTATAAGTTTATCTACTATTTTATGAGGAGCTGGTCCTCTATCATAAATATCTCCAACTATATGAAGCGTATCTATTGTCAACTGTTGAATTAAAGATGAAACTGCAATTATGAACTGTTTCCCTCTATCTATTTTTATAATTGTATCTATAATTTCTTTTACATAGGCTTCTTTATTTGGCTCTCCTTCCCTTTCATAAAGAAGCTCTTGAATAATATATGAAAAATCTTCAGGTAACGCTTTTCTTACTTTAGAGCTTGTATATTTTGATGCTACGACTCTTAGAATAACAAGCATTCTTTCCATAGTTACTCTGTACCAATTATCCATATCTTTTACTTTTTCAGAAATATGTTCTATTTTTTCTTCTGGGTAATATATTACTGTGGCTAACTGTTTTTTTTCTATTTCCTCTATTGTGTCTTTAAATATTATATTTATCTTTTCCCTTATTACTCCTGAACAATTTTTCAACACATGGTTAAAAGCTTCATATTCTCCATGAATATCTGTGATATAATGTTCTGTTCCCTTTGGCAAATTTAAAATAGCACCTAAATTTATTATCTCAGTTGATGTTTTTCCAATAGTTGGAAAACTCTTAGCTAAAAGCGATAGATATTTTAATCTACTCTCCATTTTTTTATCCATAAAACCCCTCGTATAATAAAGATATAAAAATCTTCATTAATTAATTTATTTTTTGTTATAATTTACTAAAGTACTGTGGATTATTATTTTTTTAATTTTATTTTTTTTAACTTATTCTTCTTACATTCTTTTTCTTCTTTGTTAATAATAGCGCTTCTTGCTGCTGCTACAATAGCTATTGGAACCCTATAAGGGGAGCAACTTACATAATTTATTCCTAAATTATCGAAAAACTCTATACTTTTAGAATCTCCTCCATGTTCTCCACAAACTCCTATTTTAATACCTTTTTTTACCTCTCGTCCTAGCTTAGTAGCTAAAACTAGTAGTTTTCCAACTCCTCTTGTGTCTATACTAGTAAAGGGGTCTCTTTTTATTATATCTTTCTCTTTATAATACTCTATGAAATTTATTGAATCATCTCTTGAAATCCCATAAGTCATCTGCGTTAAATCATTAGTTCCAAATGAGAAAAAATCACTCTCTTCTGCAATTTCATCTGCAATTAAGCAAGCTCTTGGAAGTTCCATCATAGTTCCTAATTTATATTTAATTCTCTGTCCTTTTTCTTCAAATACTTTTTCTATCTCTGCAATAATATTTTTTTTAATATATTTAAACTCACTAATTCCACCTATAAAAGGAACCATTATTTCTAAATCCATTATAACCCCTTCTTCCTTACAAAGAAGTGCAGATTCTATTATCGCTCTACTTTGCATATCATAAATTTCTGGGAAAGTTATAGCAAGTCTACACCCTCTATGACCTATCATAGGATTTTCTTCCTTTAAATTATTTATTCTAACTTGAACCTCTTCTTTTAATAGTCCCATATTACTAGCTAATTTTTCTATATCTTTAACTGTTTTAGGTAAAAATTCATGCAGAGGTGGGTCTAGTAATCTAATATTTAAAGCATCTCCATCTAGAATTTTCATTATATCATAAAAATCTTTTTTCTGAAGAACAAGAAGTTTTTTTAAAGCTATATTTCTCTCCTTTAAACTAGAAGAAATTATCATCTCACGTATATTCCATATTTTTTCCTCTTCAAAGAACATATGCTCAGTTCTACATAACCCTACACCTTTTGCACCTAATTTTTTTCCTATTTTTACATCTTGAGGAGTATCGGCGTTCATTCTCACTTCTAAAGTTTTATAGCTATTACACCACTGCATTATTTTTTTTAAGTTATCCCCTATCTCTGGTTTTTTTAATTTTATACTACCAAGATAAATATCCCCTGTATACCCGTCAATTGATATAATATCTCCTGCTTTTATTTTTGCGCCATTTAGTGTTAAGTATCTCTTTTCCTCATTTATTTTAATATCTGCACAACCTGTTATGCAACATTTTCCCATTCCTCTAGCCACAACAGCACCGTGAGAAGTTGCCCCACCTTTTATCGTTGCAATTCCCTTTGCTAAATTCATTCCTTTTATATCCTCAGGAGATGTCTCTACTCTTACTAATATCCAATCCTCTTTTCCTTTTATATCCCCAGTACAAAGTGCTACTTTTCCAACAGCAACTCCTGCAGACCCAGGAATCCCTTTTCCTATGGCAGTTTTCTTTTTTCTATCCTCTTCATCAAAGTTTCCGTTTAATATCTTAGATATCATATTAGGTTCAATCATAACTATTGCTTCTTCTTTTGTTATAACCTCTTCTTTTGCTAGGTCTACAGCTATTTTTATAGATGCTTCTGGACTTCTTTTTCCAGCTCTCGTTTGCAGTATAAATAGTTTTTTATTTTCAATTGTAAATTCAATATCTTGCATATTTTTATATGTTTTTTCCAGTTCTTTACATATGGTTACAAACTCTTCATAAACCTCTGGAAGTTCTTTTTTAAGAGTAGAAAGAGGAAGTGGAGTTCTTATTCCAGCAACTATATCCTCTCCTTGTGCTTCTAAAAGATATTCTCCAAAAATCTCTTTTTCCCCTGTTGATGGATTTCTTGTAAAAGCTACTCCTGTTCCTGAAAACTCATTATAATTTCCAAAAACCATTTCTTGAATAACTACCCCTGTTCCCACATTATCACTAATATCATTTAATTTTCTATAATATTTTGCTCTATCTGTATTCCAAGAATTAAAAATTGCATCTACTGCTAATAATATTTGCTCAATTGGATTTTCTGGGAAATTTGTTCCTGTTTCTTTCTTGTAAAGTTCTTTATATAGTTTTATTATCTCTTTTGACTCTTTTTCTGATTCTTTATTTCCTTTTAATTTTTTTATTTCATGAAATTTTTCTTTATCTATATTTTTTACTATTTCCCCAAACATCTCTATAAATCTAGTGTATATCTCGTAAACAAACTTACTTTTCTTAGTCTTATTTATTAATGTTTTCACCACTTCATCATTTAGACCTAAATTTAATATTGTATCCATCATTCCTGGCATGGAAATAGGTGCTCCAGACCTTACTGAAACTAAAAGTGGTTTTTCTTTTCCTTGAAAGTGTTTTCCACTTTGTAACTCTAATTTTTTTAGCTCTTCCAATATCTCTTTTTCTAAATCTTTCCCTATTAATTTTCCTGAAGAAAAATACTCTCTGCAAGCTTCAGTTGAAATAACTACTCCATTTGGAATAGGTAAACCATTTCTTTTCATAGATACTAAATTTGCTCCTTTTCCACCTAACAACTCTTTATTAAATTCAGCCTCATCAAATATAAAAACTTTTTTCATTCATTCCTCCTAAGTTTTAGTTTTAAAACTCTTAATTTCAAAAATTTTAAATTATATATTTTTGGTTCTTATCTAAATATAGTTTTGTTATGTCTCACAAGTTATGTGGTTTATTTATTATTTATTTTCTTCTAAATATAATTTTGTTATATTAGTTTTTGTTACTCTTCCAACTACTAAATACATTATTTTCTCCTCTTCCATATATTCTCTAACCACTGGTAAGGAATCAATTTCTTGGTTTATTATTTTCTCAACTCCAGAAATAATCTCATCATTTTCTTTAATTAGAACTATATTAGGCATTCTTGTCATTATTACATTAATAGGAATATTTTCTATATTTTTTTCTCCTATTGTGGATTTTAAAAGGTCTTTTCTTGATACTAATCCAACTAAAGCATTATTTTTAGTTATAAACAAAGTTCCTACATCATTGTGAAATATAAAAAGTATAGTTTCATAAATCGACATATTATAGTCAACAGTGATTGGTTTACTCATAATCTCATATATATAATTTTTTTTTGTTTTTGAGCAGTTAATATTTTCATTTTTTATATTTTTTTCTTTTATATCTTTTTTATCTCTACTTTCCTCATTATAAACATAACCTATCTTTTGCTTAGATTTAATTATATTACTGTTTACTAGAATAGAAAAATCTGTTCTCAATGCTGAACGTGTAAGACATAATTTTTCTGCAATCTCTTCCCCTTTTATAGATTTGTGTTCTTTTATAATTTCAACTATTTTTATTTGTCTTTGAGTTAACTCCATAGTTCTTCTCTCCTTTTTTAATAGTGTACACTTATTTTTTCTCTTGTTACCCATAATACCAAATTAAAAATATAAAAGCAACACTTTTTTTATATCAAGTGTACACTATATATCTTTATTAATATTTTTACTAATATTATTTTTAATATCCACTAATAAAAAAAGAGAAGATTTCAATTCTTCTCTTTGGTTTTTCAATTTTAATTTAAATTATTTTATTTTATTTTATTTTATTTTATTTTATTTTATTTTATTTTATTTTATTTTATTTTATTTTATAATTACTTTCCTTGATAATTATTTTACTTTATAATTAATATTTTTTAATATATTAGTACTCGTTATTTTATAAAGAGAATCCATAAGCTTTATTTTATATGTAGCTAAGCCTTCTTTTTCTAATAGATTTTCATAGGCTATTTCCCCTGCTATATTATAAATAATCAAAGCTGAAAAACAGTTTTCAAGATTTTGGAAATTATCAAGATTTTTAAACTCTAGATTTTCTTTTTTCTTTAGAAAACAGCTAATAACAGAAGTTAGCATACAACCACTTCCTGATATTTTACTCATTAAGTAATTGCCGTTGTTTACAATATAGACTTTTTCAGAGTTACATATTATATCTTTTTCCCCTGTTGCAACTAAAATCGTATTATAGAATTTAGCCTTTGTTTTCATTTGATTTATAACTTCATTCATTTCAGTTTCATTGTTTATAAATTCATTAGTATCTACACCTTTACTCTTAACTTCTAAACCACAAAAATATTTAATTTCTGATAAGTTTCCTTTTACCACTGTAAATATAAAACTATTTACTAGTTCTTTAACAGTTTTATTTCTATATTCACTAGCTCCCAGTCCCACAACATCTAAAATAATTGGAATATTTAACTCATTAGCCTTTTTACAAGCTATTTTTATAACATTATATAGATTTTCTGTTAATGTTCCTATATTTATCACAAGAGAAGAGGATTTTTCCACTAATTCCTCTGCTTCTAAAACCTCCATAGACATTATAGGGCTACCTCCTATGGCTATTGTGGTATTAGCACAATCATTTATACTCACATAGTTGCTAATATGGTATATAAGAGGAGTCTCTTTTCGTAATTTGTTTAAATTTTCAATTATTTTATTTCCTACTATTTCTTTTTCTTCTGCTACTTTACTTTTAATTAATCTCACCATCTTTATTGTAGAACTTATAAAAATGATGTACTGGTCCTACTCCTGAACCTATTGAAAAGGAATTTTCAATTGCTTTTGTTATATATATTTTAGCATTTTCAACAGAATCCTTTAGAGGATAACCTTTAGCTAGACAAGCACAAATTGCAGATGACAAAGTACAACCTGTTCCGTGAGTATTTATTGTTTCAATTCTTTTGTTTATATATCTATAATAACTAGTTCCGTCATATAAAATATCTAGGGCATCTCCTTTTAAATGACCACCTTTTATAAGTACAGACTTACAACCTAAAGCAAATATTTTTTTAGCAACATATTTCATTTCCTCTTCTGTTGTTATTTCTTGAACATTCTCTCCAATTGCTTTCATTATCTCCATTGCTTCTGGAAGATTCGGGGTAACTATAGTAGCTAAAGGAATTAATTTTTCTATTAATTTTTTCACTGACTCCCTTTCTAATAAATTATGACCACTCTTTGATACCATAACAGGGTCTAAAACTATTTTCTTCCCTTTATACTGAATTAGTTTTTCTGCTATTACTTCAATTATTTCTATTTGAGATACCATTCCTATTTTTATAGCATCTACTTCTATATCTGAAAAAATAGCATCTAATTGAGCTTCAACAATATCCCTATTCAGTGTTAAAATTTTTGTTACACCTTTAGTATTTTGAGCTATTATAGCAGAAATCACACTCATACCATATGTTCCATTAGCACTAAATGTTTTTAAATCAGCTTGTATTCCAGCACCACCACAACTATCGGATCCTGCTATTGTCAGTACTTTTTTCATTTTAGTTCATCTCCATATTGTAAGACATTTCCCAAAATTTATATTCAAATTTGCTACAATTAACAAATATCTCTTTTAATTTATTTTTTTTATTATTATCTATCCCTTCACCTAATTCATCAATTAAATCTAAAAGGTCTTCACAACTTTTTCTATAATCTGGACTTGAGTACCCCTTTACCCAATTTCCAAATATTTTATGTTCAACAATTAACGGATTATTCTTCTTAACTTTTTCTGCTATTAAAAGGTAGCTATAAGCACAAGAAAGGATAGCAGAAAATACATCTAGTAAATCTCCGTTTAAGCTTACTGCTTGCATATAGTTAACATATGATATATTATCTAAACTGGATTTTGTATTTTTTAATGTTTTTTCATCTATATTTAATAAACTCATATACCCTCTATGTATATCTAATTCTTTATTTAAAATTCCATCTATACTTTTAGCTAATTTTTGCATTGGTTTTTCATCTGATGTTTTTGTTATTCCAATAGCAAAAATTTTAACATATTCAAAAAGATAAAAGTAATCCTGTACTAAATAAAATTTAAATTTTTCCAAGTCTAATTTTCCAGATTCTAATTCTTTTAAAAAAGGGTGCTCATTATAACTTGTCCAAATTCTTTCTACTTCTTTTAACATCTCTTTAGTTAATTTCAATTTGCAACATCTCCTTTTAAACCTAGAGCGAATAAATAAATAAATAAATAAAAAAAAGGTACAGAAGAAGATCCTGTACCCATCTATTTTACATAGTTCTAAAATAAATTTAACACTTCCTCCGCTGGTATTACCCATATCAGGTTCAAAGAATAAGAAAATTCTGGTTCTCTTTCTCAGCTAGCCAATTCTAGCACTTCTGTGTTTATATTTTTTTTATTAATTCAAATTAATTTACTGAATCTACTAATTTTTTTCCAGCTTTGAATTTAACTGATTTTTTTGCCTTAATTTTAATTTCTTCTCCTGTTTTTGGATTTCTTCCAATTCTTTCTGCTCTATCCACAACTTCCCACTTTCCAAAACCAATGAAGCTTAGTTCCTTTTCAGTTTTTAGTGTAGCTTCTAACTCACAGAATATAGCATCTAACTTTTTTTCTGCTTCTGCTTTTGAAGCAAAAATCCCCTTATCTGATAATACTTTTGCGAAATCTTTTTTTGTCATTTGTAAATCCTCCTAAAATTAAAATTTATATACGCTTAAAAGTTATAACATATAAACACAATAATATCAAATGATTTTTACTATTTTTTTTAATTTTTTTAATTTTTATAGTATTTTTTAATTTTTTTATAAAATAAATTGCTTTTTAATGCAATTCTATAGTATAATTTATAAAATTTAACACATTTTTTTAAGCGGGGTTCAGATGAAAAAATTTTTTTTATTTATTATTACAATTTTTTTTATTTCCTGTTCCAATAATCAAAATATAGAAAGAGAAATAGAAGTGGAAATAGAGGTGGAAATAGATTCTACCACTTATAGTGCAAAAGGACAAAATTCTCGTATTAGGTATATCATACTGCATTATACAGCTATTAATGATGTCAAATCCTTAAGGGTACTTACAGAAAATAATGTTAGTTCCCACTATTTAGTTACTCTTGAGTCGAAAGACCCTATATTTTCTTTAGTTCATGATAATGAAAGAGCATGGCATGCTGGAATTAGTAGTTTTGGCGGACGAACTAACTTAAATGACACTTCTCTTGGAATTGAAATAGTTAATTTAGGTTATAATACAAATATAAAATATGGACCTACCTACGGCGATCCAAATAATTTAAGACCTCGTGAACACTATTATCCCTATACTGTTGGGCAAATTGAAAAGGTAGCTTTTCTTCTTACTCAATTAAAAAAGAAATATGATATTTTAGATAAGAATATTTTAGGGCATTCTGACATAGCCCCTGATAGAAAGCAAGACCCTGGACCTTTTTTTCCATGGAAACTTCTTCATGCAGAATACAATCTTGGTGCTTGGTATGATACAGCAGATAAAGAGTTTTATTTTAATGAGGAGCTATTTTATTCTGAAACACCATTATCTATAAAAAATGAATTTTCTAAATACGGATATAAAGTTAACGATACAGATGAGTGGGACTATACCTCACAAAAGCTTGTCTACGCTTTCCAAGCTCATTTTAGACCTGAAAAAATAGATGGTATTATGGATTTAGAAACTTATGCTATTTTAAAAGCATTAAATAAAAAATATTCTTAAAAATTTATAAAATAAAATAAAATAAAGTAAAATAAATTAATATTTTTTATATTTTCATTAATTAGAAGAATTAATTTAGGAGGTAACTTTGAAAAAAAAATTAATTAATAAAAATTTGAATACTATGGATATTGCTGTAAGACTTTTCTTCTTTCCTTTATTTGTATTTGCATTAATTATGAAAACATATGATAATTTTTTTAAAAAAAAATCTCCTACTGTTAGCAAGAGATTTCGGGAAAATGATTAATTTTTTTTACACTTTTCTAAATAAAAAAATGACTATATTAAAGAAAATAAATTCTTATTATAGTCATTTTTTTCTACCTATTTTTCACTTATCTTTATCAACGCTTCACTAAACTCTTCTTTTGTTATTCCGTACCTATTAAGTTTTGAAAGTAATTGTTTTCCATTTGAGTATCCAAGAGATAGTTCTTTTCCTAACTGCTCTCTTTTATTTGCCGAATCATCTTGTCCAACTAATCCAGCCTCTATTAAATGCCCTATTTCAAATTCTTCCACTATGCTGTCAACTATTTCTACTCTAGCAACTTTCAAAGCTCTTATTATAGCTTCAGGAGATGCATTTTCAACTCCTATATTATCAATTTTTTTTCCCTCTTCCTCTGTTATATATGCATTTTTAGAATTAGGGTATCTTTTATTTATAGTTCTTCTAATTTGTTCTCCTGCATAATCTGGGTCTGTAAAAACAATTAGCCCTTTATTTTTATAAGCAGCTTCAAGTTTGTCTAAATTACTTCCTTTTCTTACTGAAAAACCATGTACAGCTATTAATTCAGCATCAACTGCATTTTTTATAGCAGATATATCATCTTTTCCCTCTACTACTATCACTTCTTTTATTATTATTTTTTTCATTTTTTATACTTTCCTCCAATAAAATTATTCAACATAATTTATTGTATTTTTACTCAGTATTTTTTTTACATTGTATTCTTATAAAAATATCTTAAAAAATTCCTTAAATCTTTAGAAACGTATTCCCATGTATGAACTTCATTTTTATAAATATACCCTTTAAAGTCATAACCATATTTTTTTAATCTCCCCACAACATCTAGCCATTGTTGCAGCATTAAATATGGTTCTTTGTCTTCTGAACCTACACTTACATAGAATTTTTTCCCTTTAATTTTAGATAGATTTATTCTTTTTAAAATGCTATAAGGGTCTTCTTTTAATATGCTCCTACCTTGTGAACCAAAAACTCTCATAAAATGTTGTTGATCAAACTTCTTAAAAATAAATTTAGGAACATAAAGATACTTAAAAACTCTAAATACTCTTCTATTTAATATCATTCTCACTAGACTTACTGCTCCAGATATACTCCCTATAACTTCAAATTTATTTAAGTTTTTAAGTCCAATTTTATAAGCACCGTAGCCACCCATGGAAAAACCTACTATTCCGAATTTTGCATTTTTATATTTATTTTGCATCTTTGTAAGCAACTCTTTAGAAAAATATTCTTCGTACCTAAAATTATTTAAATGATAAAAATTTGTATACCAACTTTCCCCACTAAAACCAGAGTTTGGTATAATAAACACCATTTTTTCAATCTCTTTATTTTTTAATAAATATAAATAATTTTCTAAAAGTTTACCTTTTTCACACCAATCTTCCTTTCTATCTCTAATTCCATGAAGTAAAATTAAACATCTTGTAGCTTCTCCTGGAATTAAACCTTTTGGATATATTACATCATATTCCATCTCTTCTTTTGTATATTCACTTTTAATTTTTTTCGTTTTTATAACAATATTTTCTTCTATTTCATATTTTGTTGGTATATAATCAAGTGCATTTAAAGTTCCTAAAACATAAGTTACTTCCTTAAATTTTTTAACTCTCTTAAACTTTAAATTTAGTCTCGAGCTCTTTGAGTACATTTTATAACAAACAAAACAAACAGCTAAAAAAACCAATAGAAATATAACCATGTTTTAAACCTCCATATATTATAGTTCCGCGTTTTTAGGTGTTCTTGGGAAAGGAATTACATCACGTATATTAGTCATTCCAGTTAAGTACATCATCATTCTTTCAAAACCTAGCCCATATCCTGAATGAGGGAAACTTCCGTATTTTCTAAGGTCTAAATAAAAACCATAATCCTCTTTGTTTAGCTTCATTTCTTCCATTCTCTTTTCTAAAAGCTCTAAATTATCTTCTCTTTGTGATCCACCAATAAGCTCCCCTATTCCTGGAACAAGAAGATCCATTGCTCTTACTGTTTTTCCATCTTCATTTATTTTCATATAAAAAGCTTTTATATCTTTAGGATAATCAATTAAAAATACTGGCTTTTTAAAATGTTCCTCAGCTAAGTATCTCTCGTGCTCACTTTGTAAATCTATTCCCCACTGAACTTTATAATCAAATTTCTTTCCTGATTTTAATAATAAATCCACTGCATCTGTATATGATAATTTAGCGAAATCGTTGTTTAAAATATTGTTTAATTTATCCAATAATCCTTTTTCTACAAATTTATCAAAAAATTCCATTTCCTCTGGACATTTTTCCATTACATATTTAACTACATATTTAACCATTTCCTCTGCTAGTCCCATATTTGCTTCTAAATCTCCAAAAGCTATCTCAGGTTCTATCATCCAAAACTCTGAAGCATGTCTTGTTGTATTAGAATATTCCGCTCTAAATGTAGGACCAAAAGTATAAACATTTTTAAAAGCAGCACAAAAAGTTTCAACATTTAATTGTCCACTAACGGTTAGATTAGTTTCTTTTCCAAAGAAATCTTTAGTTGTATCTATCTTTCCTTCTTCTGTTCTAGGAATTTTCTCCATATCTAGCGTAGTTACTCTAAACATTTCTCCAGCACCTTCAGCATCTGCACCTGTTATAATTGGAGTATGAACGTAAACAAATTCATTCTCTTGGAAAAATTTATGTATAGCATAAGCTAAAACTGATCTCACTCTAAATACTGCAGAAAAAGTATTTGTTCTAGGTCTCAAATGAGTTATTGTTCTCAAATATTCAAAAGAATGTCTTTTATTTTGTAAAGGATAATCTAAATGTGCTTTTTGATAAACTTCAATTTTACTAGCAATAACCTCAAATTTTTGACCTGCACCTGTAGATTCTACAACTTGACCGATTACTTTAATAGATGAAGATATTGATAAATGTGCTATTTCTTGAAAGTTTTCTAAATTTTCATTAAATACAACTTGCACTCCATTAAAAAATGAACCGTCATTTAATTCTATAAAGCCAAATTTCTTTTGGTCTCTTAATTTTTTTACCCAACCTGAAATCTCTACCTCTTTTCCTACAAAAGTTTCCCACTTTCTAAATAGTTCTTTAACTGCTATTTTTTCCATTTTTGAACTCCTTTTATTCTGAATTTTTTTAATATTTTCTTAGTCAATTGACTTTGTTTTCATCTTCATTTAGGTCATCAACTATTTTAACTCTGTCTAGATGACCTCTTACTTGCATTTTAAATTGCTCTAAATATAGTTTTCTATACTTTTCTCGTTCTGTTTTTTCCTCTTCATTTAATTCTCTTTTTTTAGCTTCTTTAGAATAAAAATTGACTTTAGCAATTATATCTTCCATTTTCATAATTTTCACTCACCTTTCCTTTATAAACTTTGTTAATTATACCCTTTATTCCTACATTTGTCAAAATCATTTATTTCATAGAACTTGATTATATATTACTTAAGCATATTTTATATTTATGTTTTTTCTTGGGACTAGATTTTTTCACTAAAAATAGAGAACACAATTTTATCAAAACAAATTTTATGAGAAGAAACTAAAGATATATTTATATTAGTAGATTCTTGTATAAGAGATTTTATAGCACTGTTAAAACTAAAATGAATATCATTATTTTTGGTACTATTATTTATAGTAATTGTTTTTAGATAGTTAGTTCTAAAAAATCCTTTAGTTGGAATATCACCTGATAATTTAACAGTTATTTCAAAATCTTCTTTATTTGAAGCACAAGTACAAATATCACTTATTCTTACTATTGATTTTACAATATCTTCTTTATCTAAATTTTCTGGAATTGAGATAGAAAAAGAAAACTTCTCTTTAAAATCATTATTCTCATGTATAACCCAGTCGTATTGATTTATTGTTTGTTCCCCTGCTATATCTAGTTGCATACTAATTTTGATCTGTTCATAGGAAAGATTTTTACCTAATAGGTACATAAGTTTTACAATGGCTGCCTCAGGTGTTAAATCAGACCCACTTATAACCCCTAAATCTGAGAGCTTAGCACTAGCCTCATAAAGTCCCATTTTCACAAATCCTTTAGTGCACTGAGTTATAGCTACAACAGTAATTTTTTTACTAGAAATATACTCAATCACCTCTAAAAAATCTTCACTAGTAGGTGCATTTCCATTTCCAAAAGTTTTTAGAATAACTCCTTTTATATTGGGATTGGAATCTATCATATTTTTTATAAATTTTGGTTGGAGACCTGGAAAAATATCGATTACAATAATATTTTCATTAAAAAATGCATCTATAGCAAATTTTTCCTGTGATATTTTTAAAACTCTATCTTTTATAACTCTAATATCTCCCCCTACCTCTGCAAGAGGGGAATAATTTGGTGATAAAAAACCAAAATAATTTGAAGCATCAAGTTTTCTAGCTCTATTTCCTCTAATTAGAGTATCACGGAAAAAAATTGAAACTTCAGGAACAAGAGTTACCCCATAAAATTCATTTCCAGCTATTTTTATAGAGGTTATAAGATTTTGTAATGCATCGCTTCTAGGTGTTTGAAGCGGAACTTGAGAACCTGTAAAAACAATAGGTTTAGATAGATTTTTACAAATAAAAGAGAGAGCAGAAGCTGAAAAAGCCATTGTATCAGTTCCATGCAAAATAACAAAACCAAGATAATTATAATAATTTTCTTCTATTATTTGACTTAATTCTATCCAAATTTTTGGATTCATATCTGAAGAGTCTATAAGTTCTGAAAGTTGACAATAATCTGTATCAAAACGTTTTAAAATTGGGTGTTCATCTGTTATTTCACTCCAATTTTTAGCAGGTCTCAATGGAGAAAAAGAATTGTTTTTTTCAGAATATATCATTGCAATAGTTCCCCCAGTGTTAATTACAAGTACTTTATCTAACATTAGATTAAACTCTCCTTAAAATTTTATATATGGTCTAATTATAAACTTAAAAAGCTAAATATTCAACTTAATTAATCAAAGAAATGTTAAATTATATTTTGCAAACACAAATTAAGTATTCTATGATATAATTTTATCAAGAGGTGAATTTGATAATGAAAGAAAACATTGCTCTAATTGGACTTATGGGAAGTGGAAAAACAACAATTGGAAGGCAACTTGCTAAAGTATTAGAAATGAGATTTATTGATACTGATAAAATGATATCTATGTGTGAAAAAAAAACTGTTACTGAAATATTTCAAAAACATGGTGAGAGATATTTTCGAGATTTAGAAAGAAAAATTATAGCTGAAGAATCTAGAGAAAATAATATAATTATTTCAACAGGTGGTGGAGCTATTGTAGATAATGAAAATATAAAAAATTTAAAAAAAACTTCTTTTGTAGTATATTTAGATAGTAGTTTAGAGTGCATTCATGAAAGAGTAAAAAATGGAAAAAATAGACCTCTTTTAAATGACGTTGTAGACCTATTTGCCACAATAAAAGACCTTCATGAAAAAAGAGATTGGCTTTACAGAATATCCAGTGATTATATCTTAAAAATCGATATTAACTCTGATATTTATGATACAGTTAATGTAATTAAAGAAGCTTATATTAATAGCTAGGAGGAAAATTATGAACAATGTAAAAGGGAAGTTAGTATTAATTACAGGAGCAAGTAACGGAATTGGAAAATCAATTGCTCTAGAATATGGAAAACTTGGAGCTAATTTGATTTTAATGGGAAGAAATGAAGAGGCTTTAAAAACATTAAAACAAGAAATTGAAAAAAATAATCTAGTGAATATTTTTATTTGTCCATGCGATATTAGAAATTTTAAGCTTTTAAAGGAAAAAATAGATAATCTTCCTGACGAATTAAAAAAAATAGATATTTTAATAAATAATGCTGGACTTGCCATAGGATTAGAAAAGCTCTATTTAAATGAGGAAGAGGACATAGACACTGTTATTGACACTAATATAAAAGGTATTTTGTATATGATAAAACTTATTGTTCCACTAATGCTTGAAAGAGATATTCCTGGTCATATTATAAATATTGGGTCTATTGCTGGAAACTATGCTTATGGCGGCGGCGGTGTTTACTGTGCTTCTAAAGCTGCTGTTAAGACTATAAGTGACGGACTAAGAGTTGATTTAGTTGAAAGTAAAATTAGGGTAACTACAATTCTTCCTGGAATAGTTGAAACTGATTTTAGTTTAATTAGATTTAAAGGAGATAAAGAACGAGCTAAGAATGTGTATAAAGGTATAGAATCTCTAACACCTGAAGATATTGCTGGAACTGTTATATATGTGAGTAACTTACCTGGTAATGTTCAAATAACTGATTTAACTTTAACCCCTGTTAATCAAGCTAACGGAACTTGTGTACATAAAATTTAACAAATATTTAATTATACATATAAAATTAGGAGGAAAAGGAATGAAATTTATTTTTAATCATTTTAACATTAACGTTTTAAATCTTGAAAAAAGTGTAGCGTTCTATGAAAATGCACTTAGTCTAAAAGAAGTAAGAAGAAAAGAAGCCGCTGATGGGAGCTATCTTATAGTTTATATGGGAGACGGGGAAACTGGTTTTTCCATTGAGTTAACATGGCTTAGAGATAGAGAATTACCATATGAGTTAGGAGATGAGGAGTTTCATCTTGCCTTTGTTACAGATGACTATGAAGGAGCTCATAAAAAACATAGTGAACTTAACTGTATCTGCTATGAAAATCCAGCTATGGGTATTTATTTCATAAAAGACCCTGACGGGTACTGGTTAGAAGTTATTCCAGCTAAAAAATAATAAAAATCCCTCTTTGAATTAAGGTAACTTTCCTTTAATTTAGAGAGGGATTATCTATTTAAAAATATTTATTATTTTAACTTCTCAATATTTACAGTTTTTACTACCTGTTCCATAGTTTCAAAACTTCCTAATCCCTCTGAAAAAGCTGTGGCACTTCCTGAGGCTATTCCATATTTATAGGCATCTTCTAGTGTTCCATGTTTTTGTAATCCATAAACTATTCCTGCCACCATAGAATCTCCTGCACCTACTGTACTAATCATTTTGCCACTAGGAACATTTCCATGATAAACTGAATCCTTTGTTATTAAGAGTGAACCTTTACTACCTAAAGATATTAACACATTTTCTGCACCTAATTCTTGTATTTCTCTTCCAGCTTTTATAAGTTCCTCTACATTTGTAATTTTTTTATTAAAATATTCTTCTAGTTCTGTCTGATTTGGTTTAACTAGAAAAACTCCTTTTCTTAGAGCTAAATCAAAAGCTTTCCCTCTTGAATCTAATATTATTTTCACTCCTTTTGGAAGAGTAGAAATTATCTCACTATATATATTTTCATTTAAACTATTAGGAACACTACCAGATAAAATTAAAATATCATCTTTTTTTATCTCTGTTAATTCTTTTAAAAATTCTTCTTTTTTCTGAATAGAAATAGTTGGAGCTTTTCCTGCTATTTCAGTTTCTAACCCGTGATTATTTATTTTTATATTTATTCTAGTGTTCTCTTCTAATTCTATAAATTTATACTCTATCCCAGATTCCTTTAAAGAAGTTTTCATATAGTGACCTGTAAAACCACCTATAAAACCTAGGGCTATAGAGTTAGTTTTAAAATTAGCTAAAACTTTTGAAACATTTATCCCTTTCCCCCCAGGTAGAGTATAGGATATATCTGGAGAGTTTAATTCCCCTTCTCTAAAATTTTCAAAACCTAAATAGTAATCAACTGCTGGATTTAAAGTAACAGTATAAATTTTATTATCATTTTTTTTCATTAATATCACAACCTATTTTTATAGATAAAACATTTGTAATTTCATCTAATATATTTTTGTACTTTATTTATTTTACTGATGGTTTTAAAACTCCTATTAGTATTGCAGTTATTACTGAACCAGCAACGACTGAAAACAGATACATTACAGGGTTTGTTATAATAGGAAGAACGAAAAGTCCACCATGTGGTGCAGGTAATAAACAACCAAAGTAAAGTGCCATTCCTCCTGCAAAAGCTGAACCTATTATTGATGCTGGAATAACTCTCATAGGGTCAGAAGCTGCAAA
This sequence comes from Fusobacteriaceae bacterium, assembly GCA_051659505.1. Taxonomy (GTDB): domain Bacteria; phylum Fusobacteriota; class Fusobacteriia; order Fusobacteriales; family Fusobacteriaceae; genus JAGNZR01. Next base: position 123,404 of record JBOFOQ010000027.1, on the reverse strand, counting down.
TGGTATAGCTCCTTCTGTTATAAATGAAGCTCCCATTATATAGCATACAATTCCCGCTTCTCTCTCTTCAGCTGTAAACTTATTTTTAAATATAGTTGTTGCAAGTGCTATTCCTAAAGGAGGAACCATTCCTCCTGCCATAACTGCAGCATGAGGTGCATAATTTCCAGATGCAATTGTTGCTATTCCAAAGGTAAATGCCGCTTTATTTATTGGTCCACCCATATCTACTGCCATCATTCCACCTAGTACAATTCCTAAAAGAACTAAATTTCCAGTTCCTAAATTTTTTAAAAATTCTGTCATTCCATTATTTAAAAAAGCTACTGGCTCAACTATTAATCCGTACATTAAAAGACCTGTGAAAAAAATTCCAAATAAAGGGTATAGTAATACAGGTTTTATTCCCTCTAAAGAAGATGGTAATTTTGCAAAAACTTTTTTTAGGCCAAGAACAATATAACCACCTAAAAATCCTCCGATTAATCCACCTAAAAATCCTCCTCCATTGTTTGTTGCTATAAGTCCTGCAACCATTGCTGGGGTGAATCCTGGTCTATCAGCTATACTCATACCTATAAATCCTGCTAGAACTGGTACTAATAAGAAGAAAGCATTCCCTCCACCTATATCCATTAACATTTTTGCCAAGGGATTAAAACTCTCATGAGCTGGGTCTGCAGATTTTATACCAAATATAAATGAAAGAGCTATTAATATACCTCCTCCTACAACAAAAGGTAACATATTTGATACTCCGTTCATAAGATGTTTATACAAACCTTTTCTTTCAGTAGAACTACTATTTTTTGCTGATGTTCCTTGATAAACACTTGCTTTTTGTTCCATAGCTCTAACAATTAGCTCTTCAGGACGCTTTATTCCGTCTTTAACAGGAACTATATCTACATTTTTATTTTTAAATCTATTCATTTCCACAGCAGTATCAGCAGCAACAATAATCCCTTTTGCTTCTCTTATTTCTTCATCAGTTAATCTATTTTTTACCCCAGTAGAACCATTTGTTTCTACTTTTATTTTTATCCCTAAACTTTTAGCTTTTTTTTCTAAAGCACTAGCCGCCATATATGTATGAGCTATTCCTGTTGGACAACCTGTTACTGCTAAAACATCATATTTTTCTTGACTATTCTCTTCTTTCTCTTCACTTTTATGATTTAATAAAACATTTAATATTTCATCTTTTGTTTCTGAATTTAATATTTTATCTATAACATCTTCTTCTAGTAAAGTTGTTGTAAGCTTTGAAAGAGTCTCTATATGAGAATCTGTTGCACCTTCAGGAGCGGCTATCATAAATATCATTTTTGTTGGTTCACCATCTAAAGAATCGTAATCAATTCCATTTTTAATTCTTCCAAAGACTATACTAGGTGTTATTACTGTTTTACTTTTAGCATGGGGAACAGCAATTCCTTCTTCTAATCCTGTTGAGGATTTCATTTCTCTTTTTAGTATCTCTTTTTTAAACTCTTCTTTATCAGCTATCTTTTTTTCATTAAAAAGCATTGTTACAAGTTCTTCAATTGCTTCTTCTTTATTTTTTGCTTTTAAATCAAGATTAATAAGATTTTTTGTTATCATTTCTTTCAACATTTTTTTCTTTCTCCCTTTGACTTTTATTTTTTATCTGTTATCAGCTTTCCACACTTTAATTGAGCAAATGTTATAAAACTTTCATCTTTAAACTTAGAACTATCACATAAAAAAAATATTTCCCTGCTATTTTCTATTGCACATCTCTTTACTATTGCTTCTTCACTATCTGGAGTTCCATATCCTTTTTCACTTACAGTATTAGCCCCTATAAAAGCTTTGTCAATAGTGTACTTTTTAAGAGATTCTACAGCTGAAAACCCTACTATTGCACTAGTTTTTTCTTTTATTTTCCCACCTATAAGATAGGTCTCAATGCCATATTTTATGAGCTCAGGAATATGACTAATTCCATTGGTTAATACTCTTACTTTTTTTTCTTTAAGGTATTTTATCATTTTTCCAACTGTGGTTCCTGCATCTAAATAAATAACATCTCCCTCTTTTATGTATTCTACTGCTTTTTTCCCTATTAATTCTTTTCCCTCTATATTTATTTTTTCTTTGGAAAATATATCACCCTCGTACTCTTCTACTAAAACTGCCCCTCCATGAATCCTCTTAATTTTCCCTTTAATTTCCAAATCGTTTAAATCCCGTCTAACTGTCGCTTCTGAAATATTCAGTGTCTCTACAATTTCTTGTAATTTAATACTCTGATTTTTTTCTAACTTTTTCATAATAAGTTTTTGTCTTTCTATATTTAGCATTTTTATCACCTATTTTTATTTTAGCATAACTATTTTTCATTTCCAATCTTTTTCTTTCTTTTTCTTTCATCATCTTTCAAAAATGTGAAAAACTATTTTTTTAAGATGTTAAATATTTGGATTTTATTAGCTCCATTGATTTGTATATAACTCCTTATAATAGCACCAATTCCTGTTATTTTAGTTAATTTTTTTATATTTTTTTATTTTTATTGTTTTTTCTATCCAATATATATTTCCATTTTCTAGCTTAAACTGCACTGGATACACCTCTACCCCTGCTTCTATAGCCTTATAAAAAGTTTCGCTAAAAACTGGGTCAGTCTCCCATTTAGGTTGGAAAGTTTCTGAATCACGTAAAACAATAAGGACTATTGCTGCTCTATTTCCTTGTTTTTTTAGTTCCATAAGCTCATTTAGATGTTTTGTTGCTCTTATACTAGGAGCATCTGGAAATGTTGCTACTTTATTTATTGAAAGAGATACTCCTTTAGTCTCTATCCAGATTTTTTCATTATCTTTTTCTATTAAATAATCTAATCTACTATCCCCATATTTTACTTCTGCTTTTATTTTATCTATTTTTCCAAAGGGAGAAATTTCTTCATCTCTAAATAATACATCAGCTATATATCTATGAAAAGATGAATTAATAAGTATTTCCTCATTATCATCAGCAAGTGCTGCAATCATATCCCACTCTGTTTTTCTTTTAGTTAAATCTTTTGCTCTTCTTAACAGTACTTTATTATTTTCATATAGAAGTTCTTTTAATCGCCCTGAATCATGAACGTGTGCAATTACTTCTTGACCTGTATTTAATTTTACCTTAGCTATAAATCTATTTGGTCTTTCTAAAAAAATTCCCTCTTCATCAATATCTATTTTATAAATAAGTTTTTTATTCAATTTTTTCTCCTTTTTTTATTTGTTATAAATTTTTTATTTTTCTAAATTTTACCCTATTTTCAATATTTTTAATAGTATATTGTAAGAATTATAATTAAATATTTTAAATAATCAATAAAATCTATATTTTAAATAAAAAAACACGCTTTTATTGTGAAAATTATTTTTCATTTTAACGTCAAACGGAAAATAATTTTAAAAAAACTTGTTTTTTTACTTTTTATTTTGTATAATCAAAGAACAAACAGAATTTATGGAGGAAACAATGATAAAATTAAATTTAACAAACAGAATTTTTATTGGACTTATCAGTGGAATTATACTCGGAATAATTATGTACAATTTTGCAGAAGTTCCTTTTATAAAAACATACGTAATAGACTTTACATTTCATTTTATGGGCAATATTTTTATAAGAAGTATTAGAATGTTAGTTATTCCTCTTGTTATTTTTTCTTTAATTTTAGGAGCTTCTGGTATAGAAGACGTTGCAAAATTAGGGAGAATTGGGATTAAGACTCTTGCATTTTATTTAGGGACAACTTCCATTGCTATTATTATTTCATTATTTGTTGGAAACTTTATAAATCCAGGATTAGGAGTAAATCTTTCCAGTGTTGAGAACACAGCGATAATAATTAATCCTTCTAAATCTTTTATAGATATTCTTCTTGGAATGATACCTGTAAATCCTATTGAATCCATGGCAAAAGGTGAGATGCTATCAATAATTACATTTTCTATAATAATAGGGGTTGCAATATCTCTTTTAAGTGATAAAATATCTATAATAAGAAAAGTAGTTTCTGAAGTTAATACAATAAATCTTAAACTAGTAGAAATGGTTATGTATCTTGCTCCTTTTGGAGTATTTGGTCTAATTGCTAAAACCTTTGCTACCTTAGGATATGCTGCTATTATCCCAATTTTCAAATATCTTTTAGCTGTTATAATTGCTCTTTTATTACACACAATTATAACTTATCAAGGACTTTTATTTTTTATTGGAAAATATAACCCTTTAGTATTTTTAAAAAAATTCTCTCCTGTTATGGTTTTAGGTTTCTCAACATCTTCAAGTGCTGCTTGTCTACCTTCTTCTTTAAAAACTATGGAAGAAGATTTTGGAGTATCTACAACTGTTGCATCTTTTACTCTTCCACTAGGAAATACTATTAATATGGATGGAACTGCTATTATGCAAGGTGTTGCTACAATTTTCATTGCACAGGTATATGGAGTTGATTTAACTATGGGGAATTATATAACTATTATTATAACTGCTACTTTAGCTTCTATTGGTACTGCTGGCGTTCCTGGAGTTGGTGTTATTATGTTAGGAATGGTTTTAACAGAAATTGGACTTCCATTAGAAGGAATAGGATTAGTTATGGGAATTGATCGAGTTGTAGATATGTTTAGAACAGCTATAAACGTAACTGGAGACGCAGTTTGTACATTAGTTATAGCTAGAACAGAAAATGATATTGCAGTACCTTCAGAAAATATTATTTCAAAACAATAACTTATTTTATTGAGGTGAAAATAGTGAAAAAAGATTTTTTAGATTACATTGAAAAAAATTATAGTAAATTTAGCACTGGTTATAAAAAAATTGTTGATTTTATTAAATTTAATCAAAATAAATTAGCTTTTCTCAACATAAAAGCTTTAGCAGTGGAAACAAATACCAGTCCAGCTACTATTACAAGATTTGTTCAGGAAGCTGGTTTTAAAGGATATTCTAATTTTCAACAACTTTTTCAGATGGAGATTGCTAGTAAAACTGCACCTATGAAAGATTTAAAAACAAGTATTATGGAATCTGATAATGAACATAGTTTAGTAAATATTATAAATATGAATATTGAATTGTTGAAAGAACTTGATACTGAAGATTTAGAAAAAAAACTAGATGAGGCTTTAAATTTATTTAAGCATAGTAGAAAAGTTTATATTTTAGGGGCTAGAGGTTCATATTCTTTAGCACATTATCTTTATTTTATGTTAAAAGAGTTTAGAGACGGAATTGAACTTATGATATCAGGAGGTTCTGATTTTACAGATAAACTTCTTTACTCACACAAAGATGATCTCCTTGTAACTATATCATTTTTTCCGTATACAAATTTTACTTGTCAGGTTACTGAATTTTTTAGAGATAACGGAAATAGCATCATAACTATTACAGATAAAAACGATTCTATTTTAGCTAATCTCTCTACCTTAGTTATTCCTACTAGTAATGGTGGAAAAGCTCATACTCTAATTCCTGCTATAGCTATTTTAAATGCATTGCTTCTTAAATTAGGTTCAGAAAACAAACAAGAAACTTTAGAGAAACTAGATAAATTAGAAATTATTACGAAAAAATTCAATATTTATAGCAAAAATTAGTCAACTAATAAAAATAAAAACAGCTTAACTCTAGTATCTCATAGATGAAAGCTGTTTTTTATTTTACTTATTTTACAAATAAATATTTTTTTTCATTAGAATCTAATTCAATAAATGAGTAATTATCTAAATTAAAATTTTTCAGTAAACTAATATCTTCTATTTGATTTTTAATCATGTAATTTAAAAATAGTCCTCTAGCTTTTTTCCCTTCTGTACTTATATTTTTTAATTCACCATTTATATTTTGTCTAAAATCAATATCTAAAATATTATTATATTTTTTTCTATCTAACATTTTCGAAAATTCAGAAGATGCCAAATTCACTATAACTTCATCTATCTTAAATTCATCTTCTATTTCTTTTTTCCAATATGAATATAAAGATTCTTTCATAAATTTAATAGTCATATCTAATCTATACTCATTTATCTTATCTAAAGGTCTCATAGGACCATATAAAGCTGAGAGTATCCTTAAATGTCTTTGGGCGTATTCTAAAGAGTTTTTACTATAAGACTCTACTTCTAAATTTTTAAAACTTACTCCATTATACAAAAAAATAGCTTCTTTCTTTTCTTTAGCATCTTTTCTATTTTTAAATTTTTCATAGGTTTCTTCTAAAAGAGCTCCTTTTAATTTAAATACTTTTGAAAAATTATCAAAATCTAATTCCAATATTTTTTTTATCAAAAACTCTGATTTATCTTTATAAGAAACATTAGTACTTTGAACCAAATCTTTAGTATCTCTATACTTCATTCCCTTACTAGGAGAAAATATTATCTTCATTAATCACTTCCCATTAAATATTAATATGTTTTAATTATTTTTTTATTATAACTTTATTTATCTTTCTAGTCAAAATAAATATATCAACGTCTATATTCCAGTTAGAAAATATACTTATATTTCTTCAGTCATATAAACTATATAAATGTAAAAATTATTTACCATATATAAAAAGAAAGTATTGCTTGAAGTTTTAAAATTAAAGGAGTATACTTAAATTAATATAGTAGCTTATCTTAAAAAATAATTTTTAGGAGGAATTTAATATGAAAATAGGAATACCTAAAGAGATTAAAAACAATGAAAACAGAGTTGGACTTTTACCTTTTGCTGTAGGTCAATTAGTTGCAGATGGAAATGTAGTTTATGTAGAAAAAAATGCAGCTATGGGATTAGGAATTTGTGATTCTGAGTATGAAAAAGTTGGAGCTGTAATGTTAAATACTTTAGAAGAAGTTTTTAATAGCTCAGAATTGATTATAAAAGTTAAAGAACCACAGCCATCTGAAATTGCTCTTTTCAAACCTCATCACCTAGTTTATACATATCTTCATTTAGCTGCTGATAAGGTACTAACTGAGTCTCTTATGAAAACAGGTGCTACTTTTATAGCTTACGAAACTATAACTGGTAAGAACAATACTTTACCTCTTCTTTTACCTATGTCAGAGGTTGCTGGAAGAATGTCAGTACAAGTTGGTGCTAATTATCTTCAAAAAAATAATGGTGGAAAAGGGATTTTATTAGGAGGTGTTACAGGTACTCACTCTGCTAAAGTTGTTATTATCGGTGCTGGTATTTCTGGGCAAAGTGCTCTAAAAATGGCAGTTGGATTAGGAGCTGATGTAACTATTATTGATATTGATATTGACAAACTAAGATATCTTGATGATATTTATGGTAACAAAATAAAAACTTTATATTCAACTAAAACAAATATAGAAAATGCCGTTATTAAAGCTGATTTAGTAATTGGTTGTGTTCTTCTTCCTGGAGCTAAAGCTCCTAAATTAGTAACTGAAGAGATGATTAAAAAAATGGAAAAAGGAACTGTTCTTGTGGATATAGCTATAGACCAAGGTGGATGTTTTGAAACTTCTAAGGCCACTACCCATGAAGACCCAATTTATTTTGTTCATGATGTTCTCCATTACTGTGTTGCGAATATGCCTGGAGGATTCCCACTTACAGCTACATATGCACTAAACAATGCAACTCTTAGATATGCTAGAGAGCTTGCCAAACTAGGACCTGTAGAAGCTTGTAAAAAATACAGTGGTTTACTAGCTGGACTTAGTATTTTAAATGGAAAATTAACTGATAAAATAGTAGCTCAAGATTTAGAATTAAAATATACAGAAGCAAAGCTTTAAAAAAAATCCCTCTACACTTTATTGTAGAGGGATTTTTTTATAATATTTCTTTTTACAATATTTATTTTTATAATGAATCTTTTATTTCTAAATATTTTTCAACTCCATGATAAGCTCTTAAATACATTTCTCTTAATTCAGCCATCATTGGGTATCTTGGATTTGCACCTGTACACTGGTCATTAAATGCAGCTTCAACCATTTCATCTAATTTAGCCATAAATTCTTTTTCTGTTATTCCATAATCTGCTATCTTAGCCTTTATTCCAATTGTTGCTTTTAATTCTCCAACGTGTTTTCTAAGAAGTTTTACTTTCTCCTCTGGAGTTTCATTACCTTTTGTGAAACCTAAAGCATCTGCAACTTTAGCATATCTTTCCTTTGCATTAGGATATTTGTACTGTGAAAAACCTGCCATTTTGAAAGGTTTGTCTGTTGCATTAAATCTTATTACCTCATCTAATAATAGTGCATTAGCTGTTCCATGTGGTAAATGGAAAGCGGCTCCTAACTTATGTGCCATTGAATGACAAACACCTAAGAATGCATTGGCAAAAGCCATTCCTGCAATACAAGATGCGTTAGCCATTTTTTCTTTAGCTTTTTTAGCATGACTTCCACCTGCTACTGATTCTGGAAGATATTTAAAAGTAAGTCTCATAGCTTCTTGAGCTAAAGGATTGGTGAAATCTGAAGCTAAAATTGATGCGTAAGCTTCTAATGCATGAGTTAACACATCTATTCCAGATGCTGCTGTTAGCGAAGCAGGCATAGACATCATAAGTTGTGGATCTACTACTGCTACATTTGGAGTAATCTCATAATCTGCTAATGGATATTTTATTCCTGTTTCATCATCTGTTATAACCGCAAAAGGTGTTACCTCTGAACCTGTTCCAGCTGATGTTGCTATTGCCCAAAAATCTGCTTTTCCACCCATTTTTGGGAAACTTACTATTCTTTTTCTAATATCCATAAATGTCATTGCTAAATCATTAAAGTTTACTTCTGGATGTTCATACATTACCCACATAATTTTAGCAGCATCCATTGGAGAACCTCCACCTAGTGCTAAAATTACATCTGGTTGATAATTTTTCATAAGCTCTGCACCATTTCTAACAGTTGACAATGTTGGATCTGCTTGAACATCTGAAAATATTCTATAGTCTACACCAATTTCATCTAATATTTTTGTTACATTATCGCAATATCCAAGTGCAGCTAATTGGCTATCAGTAACTATTACTGCTCTTTTCTTTTCTTTTAATTCATGTAATGCAACTGGAAGTGATCCATATTTAAAGTATACTTTTTCAGGAACTCTAAACCATAACATATTTTCTCTCCTTTTTGCAACTGTTTTTGTGTTTATTAAATGTTTAACTCCTACATTTTCAGAAACCGCATTTCCACCCCATGACCCACACCCTAGAGTTAGAGACGGTGCTAGTTTAAAGTTAAATACATCCCCTATAGCTCCTTGAGATGCTGGCATATTTATAAGTGTTCTACCTGTTTTCATTCTTCTACTAAACTTTTCAATTTTCTCCTTAGAATCTGACTCATCTGCATAGAGAACAGAAGTATGACCCATTCCTCCCAATATTATTAGTCTATCTGCTTTATCTAAAGCTTCTTCAAAAGTTTCAGATTTGTACATAGCAAGTACTGGAGAAAGTTTTTCATGAGAGAAAGCTTCCTCAAGCTCAACAGATTCAACCTCACCTATTAAAACTTTAGTATCTTCAGGAACATTTATTCCTGCCATAGCTGCAATTTTAAATGCTGATTGTCCTACTATATCCCCATTTAAATGTCCATCTATAACTATAGTTTTTCTAACTGCATCTATTTCATTTGCTTTTATTATATAAGCATTCTTTGCTGCAAATTCTTTTTTTACTTCTTCGTATATAGTAGAATCTACTATAACAGCTTGTTCTGATGCACATATAACTCCATTATCAAATGTCTTAGAAAGTAAAATTGAATTTACTGCCATTTTTATATGAGCTGATTTATCTATTATTACTGGGGTATTTCCTGCACCTACTCCTATTGCTGGTGTTCCTGATGAGTACGCTGCTTTAACCATTCCTGGTCCTCCAGTAGCAAGAATTAAATCTACATTTCTCATTAAATAATTCGTTGCTTCTAATGATGGTGTATCTATCCAACCTATTATATCTGCTGGAGCTCCTGCTTTTACAGCTGCTTCAAGTATTATTTTTGCTGCTTCAATAGTTGAATTTTTAGCTCTTGGATGTGGTGAAAACATTATTCCGTTTCTTGTTTTTAAAGCAAGTAATGCCTTAAAAATAGCTGTTGAAGTTGGATTTGTAGTTGGAATAACAGCACCTATTACACCTATTGGTTCTGCTATTTTAACTATACCGTAAGAAATATCTTCTTCTATTATCCCACAAGTTTTTACGTCTTTATAAGCATTATATATATATTCAGAAGCAAAGTGATTTTTTATAACCTTATCTTCTAAAATTCCCATACCAGTCTCTTCCACTGCAAGTCTAGCTAATTTAATTCTAGCATTATTTGCTGCAAGAGCTGCTTCCCTAAAAATTTCATTTACTTTTTCTTGGCTAAATTCTGCATATTCTTTTTGAGCTTTTTTTACTCTTTCCAAACTATTTTCAATAGACATATTTCCCTCCGCATAAAATTATAAACTTATTATATTAATTAAGTTTCTTTTATCATATTACTATAAGAAATTTAGAACGTCAATTTTATGAACGGTTAACTTTCTATTATTTACAGAGCATTTTTTAACCTGAAAATATGGTTTTTTTTTATTTTTATTTTTATTTTACTTTTTTTCCTTTTTTCAATACACTTTTTGAAAAACTAATTTTATTATATCTCTTAAATTTTGATAAATAATTTCTCAAAAATAATTATTATAAATAAAATATAATATAATTAAAATATATAGAAACAAAGCTTTAAAAAAAAATCCTTCTACATTTTATAGTAGAGGGATTTTTTTTATTACTTTTATTAGTTTTTTTAATATAATTATGTGCTAGAATTTTTTGCCTATAATTTCATATTTAATTCTTCATTGGTCCTATAACTTCACCTGCAAGAAGATGAAAATGTATATGAAAAACTTCTTGTCCTCCATAAGTGTTACAGTTAGCTATAACTCTATACCCATCTTTGTCTATTTTTAATTCCTTAGCTATCTCCCCTATACTTAAAAATATTTCTCCCATTAAATATTTATTTTCTTCTGAAATATCATTTAATGTTGGTATTTCTTTTTTAGGTATTACTAAAAGATGAATTTTAGCTACTGGATTAATATCTTTTATAATTATAATATTCTCATTTTCATAAATAATTTCAGCAGGAATTTCTCTATTTATAATACGAGTAAATATTGTCGGCATACTATTTATCACCTGCACAGTCTAACATTCCAATTCTTTTAGAATGTCTTCCTCCGTCAAATTTAGTGTTTATAAATACATCAACCATCTCTAGTGCTAATATGTCTCCTACAATTCTTCCACCTAAAGCTAAAATATTCGCATCATTGTGTTCTCTAGTTAGTCTAGTCATTGTTGTATTTGTGCAAAGAGCACATCTTATCCCTTTAATTTTGTTTGCTGCTATTGACATTCCTACTCCTGTTCCACAAACTAAAATTCCATAAGTTACACTATTTTGAACAACAGCTTTCCCCAGTAATTTTGCATAATTTGGATAATCTACTGAATCCATTGAATTTGTACCAAAATCTACTACCTCATACCCCTTATTTTCTAAGTATTTTTTTATAGTATTCTTTAGCATAAAACCACCGTGATCTGCTCCTAATCCAATTTTCATTTTTCCTCCTGCACATGTTTAAAAAATTAATATAGAGATGAATATTATTGTATATAATAATACCCATCATTTTATCAACTATATATTTTAAATCTTATTCGTGATCCTCAAATCCATGAAAATGAGCATGTCCATGCTCTAATTCAGCATCAGTTGCATCTCTTACATCTGTAACAGTAAGTTCAAATCTTAAATTTTTACCTGAGAAAGGATGATTCCCGTCTACTATAACTTTATCATCTTCTATCTCTTTTATTACATAATTTTGCTCACTATCATCATCCATATCTGCCATAAATTCCATACCTTCATATATGTCATCAAATTCAACAAAGTCAGCTTTAGACATTTCGTCTAAAAGTTCAGGATCATATTCTCCGTATCCCTCTTCTGGTGATAATTCTAAAGTTCCTAAATATCCTTTTTCTTTTCCTTCTAACTCTTCTTCAATTTTAGGTATAAAAGCCCCTATCCCATGAATATAAAAGAAAGGTCCTAACTCTGCTGTGTCCTCTAATATTTCCTTTGTTTCTACGTCATAAACTTTAAAATCTAACGTTACAACTTTGTTCTCTTCAATTCTCATTTTTCCACCTCTTATTTATTTTTAATATAATTTTTTATCCCCTATTAACGTACTCATACATCATAGCATATTTTAATATAAACTTCAAATTAGAACTTAAATTTTATTTTTATTTTTTTATTGACTAAATATCTAAAAGGAACTATAATTCAGAGTATTTATTTTTAAAAAAATACAATTTTTTATAAAAAACTACTCTATATAAATTAATTATAATTTTTAGGAGTAAACTAAGGAGGTAAAATGTCAAAGCTTAATCAACAAAAAACACCTATTTTTTCAACTTTAAAAGATATCTATGTAGGTAGAAATATCACCCCGTTCCATGTTCCAGGACACAAAAGAGGAAAGGGCGTAGATAAAGAATTTCATGATTTTATTGGAAATGGAATTTTTGATATAGATGTCACTATTTTTAAAATGGTAGATGGGCTCCATCAACCTAAAAGTTGCATAAAAGAAGCACAAGAACTTCTTGCAGATGCTTATGGAGTTAAAAAAAGTTTCTTTGCTGTAAATGGTACATCAGGAGCAATTCAGACTATGATTATGACTGTTGTTAAATCTGGAGAGAAAATTCTTGTTCCTAGAAATGTTCATAAATCTGTTTCTGCTGGAATTATTTTAAGTGGAGCTGATCCTGTATATATGAACCCTGAAATTGATGAAAATTTAGGAATAGCTCATGGAGTAAAACCACAAACTGTGGAAACTATGCTAAAACAACACCCTGATATAAAAGCTGTTTTATTAATAAATCCAACATACTATGGAATAGCTACTGATTTAAAAAAGATTGCAGATATTGTTCATTCATACGATATACCTTTAATTGTTGATGAAGCACATGGACCACATTTACACTTCCATGATGACTTACCTATTTCTGCTATAGAAGCTGGTGCTGATATGTGTGCCCAGAGTACTCATAAAATTTTAGGTGCATTAACTCAGATGTCTGTTCTTCATGTTAATTCAGATAGAATTGAAGTGTCACGTGTTCAGCAAATACTAAGTTTACTTCATACTACATCTCCATCATATCCTTTAATGGCTTCTCTTGACTGTGCAAGAAGACAAATGGCTATGGAAGGAAAAGATATACTTGATAAGGTTATTAAACTTGCTAACTATGCAAGAAATGAAATAAATAGAATCCCTGGTTTCCACTCTTTTGGAAATGAAATTATAGGGAAAGAGGGAATATTCTCTTTTGACCCAACAAAGTTAACTGTTACTGCAAAGCAAATTGGAATTACTGGATTTGAATTAGAAACATTACTTATAGATGATTACAATATTCAAGTTGAACTTTCTGATTTCTATAATGTTCTTGGACTTGTAACTCTTGGTGACACTGAGGAAAGTATTGAAATTCTTTTAACAGCTCTTAAAAATATAAGTTTAAGATTTTATGGTAAAGAACAAAAGATAAATCGTGAGCTTTTAAGAATTCCAGCTATTCCTGAATTAGTTCAAATTCCTAGAGAGGCTTTTTACTCTGATAAAAATACCGTTTTATTCGAAGATAGTGAAGGTAAAATTTCAGGGGAAATGATTATGGCTTATCCACCTGGTATTCCAATTATTGTTCCTGGTGAGAGAATAACTAGAGAAACAATTGACTATATTAGAGATTTAAAAAATGCAAAGCTTCATATTCAAGGAATGGAAGACCCTGATTTAGTTAATATTAATGTTATTGAAGAGGAAGATGCAGTTTATATTTATACTGAAAAAATGAAAAATATCTTATTTGGAGTTCCTATGAATTTAGGTGCTAATAAAGCTGGTATTGAATTTGGACCTGAAGTTTTAGAAGAATTTTATCCTGATACTTTTGATGAGATGACTATTATTTCTATTGAAAAACAAAAAGAAAATTTTAATGATTGGAATTTAAAATATAAAAATACTATTTTACACACTTGTGAAAAACTTGCAATGCAGGTCAATGAAGCTGTAAGAGATGGTTATAGACCTATAACTATAGGTGGAGATCATTCTATTTCACTAGGTTCTGTTGCTGGTGTTTCTCTTGAAAAAGAAATTGGTCTTATATGGATAGATGCACATGGTGATATGAATACAGATGAAATTACTATGTCTGGAAACATTCACGGTATGCCTCTTGCTCTTCTTCAAGGTTACGGAGATAGAGACCTTGTAAATTGTTTTTATGAAGGTTCTAAAATAGATAGTAAAAATGTTGTTATTATTGGTGCTAGAGATTTAGACTATAAAGAAAGAGAACTTATTGACGAGCTTGGTATTAAGTGTATCTCTTATGATGAGATTATTCACAAAGGACTAGATATTGTTCTTGAAGAGATAAAAGAATTTTTACATATAGATAATCTTCATATTAGTTTTGATGTTGATTCTGTTGATCCTGAATTTGCTCCTGCTGTTAGTACTCCTGTAAGAAGCGGATTCACTCCTGATGAAGTATTCACAACTTTTAGATTTTTATTTAAAAATTACTCTATAACATCAGTAGATATAGTTGAATTTAATCCTGTCAATGATAAAAATGGAAAAACTGCTGAATTTGTTAATGAGTTAACTAATTTTGTTTTAAATCCAAACTAAAATAAAAACCTTCAAGTTTTATCTTGAAGGTTTTTTTTAAATTAAATTTACATTACTAGTCCACCAGTTACTGCAAGTACTTGACCTGTTATAAAAGAAGATTCTTCAGATGCTAAAAATAAAACAGCATTAGCTATATCTTGAGGCTCTCCCATTCTTCCTAATGGAGTTTTTTCTTTCATTCCTTCAATTACTTTTTCTGGTAAATCAACTGTCATAGGTGTTATTATAAATCCTGGTGCTACACAGTTCGCTCTAATTTGTGCACCTTTTCTTGCTAATTCTTTTGCCCAAGTTTTTGTCATTGTTATAACTCCGCCTTTTGTAGCTGCGTAGTTAGTTTGTCCTACATTTCCATATAAACCTACAACAGAAGATAAAGTTATAATTGAACCTACTTTATTTTTTGTCATTAATGGAGCAACTGCTTGAGTTATGTTAAATACACCCTTTAAATTTACATTGATTACATCATCCCACTGATCTTCTTTCATTCTTACTAACAAGGCGTCTTTTGTTATCCCTGCATTATTTACCAGTATATCTATTCTTCCAAATTCTGCTTCAATTTTAGCTACTAAACTAGCTACAGCTTCTCTATCAGTTACATTAAGTATCTCATGTCTTACATTCTTTTGCTCATAAGTAGCTTCTCCCATATCACAAGAGATAACAAGTGTTGCTCCTTCCTCTGCAAGTCTTTCAACTACAGCACGCCCTATTCCTCTAGCGCTTCCTGTTACTAAGGCAATCTTTCCTTCAACTCTTTTCATTATTGACCCCTCCATTTCTTTGGTATCTAACTATGTATTAATTATACTTTTTTATTAGCCACATTGTCAATTTATTTTTATTTTTATTACTTTTTTTATTTTTATCTTGATATATATACCCATTATGATGTAGAATATTAAATAACAATAAATTAAGGAGCAACTATGATAAAAAGCATTTTATTTTTTACTTTACTTTTTTCAGTAATTAATTTTTCTGCTAAAAGTCAAATATCTAATTCTATTCAAGAAAAAAATAGCACTTCTACAACTGGAAATGTTAAAGAGTATGTAGAGCATTATAGTAATGGGAAAATTAGTATAAAAGGTTCTATCACTGATGGGGTCAAATTTGGTTTTTGGTATTTTTATGATGAAAATGGTAATCTAAGAGAAGAAAGAACTTATATAAATGGAGATAATTTATTTTCAATAAAAACTTTCTCAGAAGATGGAACTCTTATTAGTAGTGGATATGTTAAAAACTTCTTACAAGATGGAGAATGGAGTTTCTATGATGAAAATAGTCTTTTACTTGTTACTATTACTTTTAAAAA
The DNA here is from genome assembly GCA_051659505.1 of Fusobacteriaceae bacterium. Classification (GTDB taxonomy): domain Bacteria; phylum Fusobacteriota; class Fusobacteriia; order Fusobacteriales; family Fusobacteriaceae; genus JAGNZR01. The sequence goes on along the minus strand of JBOFOQ010000027.1, from coordinate 107,239 downwards.
AGGGATTAGAGATGGTAAATTAGTTGCTTTTTCAAAAAAAGGTCACCCTATAGTAGTTGGTATTTTTGTAAATAATGAACTTTTAAATATAATTTCTATAAAATAAAAACAAATGAGTTTTCATTCTCATTTGTTTTTATTTTATAGTTTGCTTTTATTTTGTAGTTCGTTTTTAACCTTCATTTTTAGAAAATCAACTTTTTATTAGAGTACTTTTCTTTAAATAGTTTTCATCGTTTCCAATTATAAAAATTAATGTACCATCTTTTATTTTTGATATTATTTCTTTACTTTCATCTAGTGGTATCGCAGGACAACCTAAAGTTCTAGCTAAAAACATATGAGTTTTAACAAAATCTTCATTTACATTTTTATCACCGTGGATTACTATATTTCGTTCTTTTGAGTTTGAATTTATTCCTTTTTCTAAGCCTGAAATCCTTAAAGAATAACCAAACTCTCCTATATAAGTGTTTTGAGTAACAAAAAATCCTAATGAACTTTGATAAGAATTAGGTATATCTGAAAATTTTACAGCTAATTTTTTACCACTATTCTTTCCGTGAGCAACTAGTGTTTCATAAAGAATCTTTTCATTTTTAAGATCTAAAACATAAAATCTTTTTTCATCAGAAAGCTTAGTATAGTCAATGATAACCATCATATTCTCATTTTTAAGTCCTGATATTTTACTTCTTCCCACTAACGCTTTTTCAAAAATATCATAACTTATCTTCCCATTTAGAGACATTTTATTATATAAATAACTGGCATTGTATCCATTACTCATGCTAGATATCGTCATTAATATAAAACCAATTATTAAAAATATTTTCCTTATATTTTTTTCCATATTTCCCCTCCTGAAACTTACAAGACAATCTAGAATACTCTCTCTATTATTTTTAATTTTATAAAAAAATTTCTTTTATTTTATTTTTTACAGTTATAGGAATTTTAAATTGTTTATCCATAACCATTTTCAGTGCGTTAAAGGGCTTATTTCTATAATGCTTTCTTTCTCTTTGCTCTCCTTGAAGTTCCTCTTCAATATCATTTTCAAATTCTATCCATTTTCCAATTTTTTTGTTTATAGAAGAATGAATAAGTTTATTTTTACAGTTTGAATTAAAAAGTTCTATCTCTGAACGCCAAAAGTGATTATCTTTATCATATACTGCTACATAAGGAATTTCATAGCTATTTAATAATTTAGAAAATTGTGGAATTAAGCTCTTACTTCCGCACTCTACAATTGTATATTCATATTTAAAAATATTTAAAAGCTTTCCTAAATAAGATATTACAATTTTATCTGTTTGACCCTCTACTAAAATTACTTTTTTAGCAAAAAATAACTCTCCTCTATCTGTATTTATCCAATAGTTCATATTAAAATTTTTAATTTCATCTCCTGAAAATAACTCTCCTCTAAACTGAAAAAATCTACTTTCACCATATTTTAATCTAGCAATACAAATCCCTGAATATTGCTTAAGTCCTATAAATCGACTAGAGTGGGTTTCTATAACAACAAATGCACCTAGATTTGAAATTTTTATTAATATATCAAATAGTTCTCTTTCTGCTTGAGGATGAAGATACATCTCAGGATGCTCAAAGAATATAAAAAAATTATTTAAACTTTTAATGTTTTTTTGTAATATTATTTCTAGAAAAAATTTAAATGACTCAAATAAAATATTTCTATATAGAGATTTATTTAAATAATCACTCATTAGTGATTCATATTTTTGTATTATTAGCTTTTTATAAAAACCTTGTTCTACTTCATTTAAATTTAACGAATCCAATAATTTTTTTATAAAAATAGTAATTTCTTCTGAATTTATATTATCATAGGAAGGAATATATACAACAGTTACTTTACTCATTATTTCCATATATTCTTCTAAACTAATAGCTCTATCTTCTTTTTCTGTTAATATTCTATAAATAAGCGATTCATTATTAGGTAGTTTAGTTATACTTAATGTTATTTTATTCTTATTTCCCTCAAGAAAAACACCACTTATCCTAGTGGGTAATTTACTGTTTTTAGAAAATTCATTTTTAAATTCAACAGGTTTTATTAGATAGCTAATAGCAGAAAGTAAAACAGATTTTCCAGAATTATTTTGTCCTATTAATACTAACATATTATCTAAGTTTAAATTTGAATATTTAATAGTTTTCCAATTGTCTATTGAAACAGATGCTAAGTTCATAAATAATTCCTCCACTATAATAATTTTATATTTTTTTATTTCTTTTATCTTTCTATACTCTAATAATAAAATTATAGCATTAATATGGTGAAAATTCAATTTTTTATAATTTGGTTACTTTCTAATTTATATTATAAAAACAAAAGAGATCAATCTCTAATTTAGTTTTTCAACTACTCTAGAAACCAATCTTCTTTTATTTTTATATTTTCGGGGCGAGAATATAAACTTTATTTTTTGTTAATCTTGTCATGTAAATCTATCATTTCTTCAATTAATTCCTTTGCTAATATTGCTGTCATTAAATGATCTTGAGCATGAACAAGTAATAAGTTCATTTGGACACCTTGTCCATCTGCCTCACGACATATTAAATCTGTTTGTAGGTGATGAGCATCGTATATTTTTTTACTCGCTTGTTTTATTATTTCTTTAGCTTTTTCTATATTCCCAGTTTTTGCTTCTCTTAATGCCTCAAATGCTAGACTTCTTCCTTCTCCAGCGTTTCCTACAAGAGTCATTGCTATTGTTTCCATATCCATTATTTCTTCCATTTTTACTCTCCTTATTTATTTATTTTAAAAACCATTATTTTTAGACACTTCACTAAACCAATAACCAGACCTTTTTATTTCACGGTTTTGAGTTTTTAGATCTAAACTTATAAATCCATATCTATTCTTATAGCTATTTAACCACGACCAACAATCAATAAAAGTCCACATGTGATAACCTATACAGTTGCTTCCTTCTTCTATACTTTTATGAAGATATTTTAAATGTTCTTTTATAAAATTTACTCTATATTCATCTTCTATAATTCCATTTTCTAAAAACTGTTCTTCTCCCTCTACCCCCATTCCATTTTCAGTTATCATCCATTTTATATTTCCATAATTTTCTAAAATATTTTTCCCTATATCATAAATACCTTTATAATATATTTCCCATCCTCTATGTGGATTCATTAATTTTCCTGGCATGTCATAATATTCAAAGAAATTTTCTGGCATTATATTTTGAGTTATTATTTTTGAATCTCTAGCTTTTATTCTTCTAGGTTGATAGTAATTAACACCTAATAAAGAGATTACGTTATTTTTTAAAATTTCTAAATCATTTGACTCATAAACAGGTAATAAATTATTCTCTTTTATAAAACTTACTAATTCTTCTGGATAAGTACCTTTTGTTGCTACATCTAAAAAGCTTCTATTAAATATTAAATCACATATATTAGCAGCTTTTACATCTTCTATATTATCAATACTTCTAGGATATGACGGAGTAAGATTTAGTACAATTCCTATATCCCCCTCTATTTTCATTTCTCTAAACTTTGAAATTGCTTTAGCACTTGCTAAATTTAAATTATAAGCAACTTGAACTGCTCTTTTAAAATCAACTACACATGGATAGTGATATTGATAAAGATATCCACATTCAGCAACCACTACTGGCTCATTAAAGGTAAACCATTTTTTTACTTTTCCTCCAAATAATTCAAACATTTTTTGACTATATTCTGTAAATTTATCCACCACTTTTCTATTTTCCCAACCACCTATATTTTGGAGTTCCATAGGCATATCAAAGTGAAAAAGACATATTAATGGTTCTATATTATTTTTTATTAATTCATCTATCATTTGAGTATAAAACAATACTCCAGCTTCATCTAATTCCCCAGTTTCAAAATTCTTTATAACACGTCCCCATTGAATCGAAGTTCTAAAAGAATTATGTCCTATCTTTTTCATTAATTTTATATCATCTTTAAAATTTTTATAAAATGTAGAAGTTATTTCAGGTCCTAAATCATTATGAAACTTTTCTTTTTCTTCCTTATACCAATGATCCCAAATACTTAAATTAGTTTTGTCGAAATAACCTTCAGATTGTGGACCTGAACTTGCACTTCCCCATAAAAAATTGTTTGGAAAAATTATTTTATTCATCTTAAGTTACTCTCCTAATGTTTTTTCATATATATTTAAAAACGGTCTATATATTAAGTAAGATAATAATATTAGAGCAAAACTTAATATCATTGCAGGAAAATTAAAGTTAGTACCCAATAGTGCAGCAAGAGGTCCTGGAGTCGTCCATGGAACCAATGTTACTATTCTACCTACAATTTCATATTTTGTAGCGTACCAAGCTATAGTTGCATTTAAAAGCGGTACTAGTATAAATGGTATTCCTAAAATTGGATTCATAACTATTGGTGCTCCAAACAATATAGGTTCATTTATATTAAATATTCCTGGAATTATTGATAGTTTTCCTACTGAATTTATATGTTTATTTCTACTTGAAATCATAGCTATTGCAAGACCTAATGTTGTTCCAACTCCACCGATATAAATAAATGAATCTAAAAATCCACCTGCAAATATTTTTGGTAAAACGTCATTAGCTGCTAATGCCGTTTGATTCATTGCAAGATTTGAAAGAGTTATTGAATTAACAATTGCTACAACTATATTAGCACCGTGTAGTCCTGCAAACCATAATAAGTGAGTTACCAAAATTATTATTAGTAATGATGGTAATGAATCTGACATTTTAACTAATGGCGCAAGTGCTTTCATTACTAGTTCAGGTATCATTATGTGCATATTCTTTTGTACAGCAATGCTTAAACCTTGAAACAAAATTGTAGTTACTACTACTGGAACTAACAGCTCAAAAGATTTTGCTATTGCTGGAGGAACAGAATCTGGTAGTGTTATAACACATTTGTTTTTAACTAAAAATTTGAATATTCCAATTGATATTATTGAAACAAAAATAGCTGTAAAAAGACCTTTTGCATCTAAATATCGTGCATCCATTACTGGCATCCATCCACCTTGCTGAATATGAAATAAAGTGTCTGCGCCTGCTGCTTGACCTACTGGTAACCAATCTAATTTAGCAGATGTTAATAAAAAAGTATACATAGATAAGAATCCACCAGTTATGGCATTTAGTCCATAAGAGTTTGAAAGTGATGATCCTATTCCATAAGATACAAATATAGATAAAATTCCCATACTTACATAAAAAGGTTGAACTAAATCTGCTTTATAACTCTTCATTAGATTATCATACCATTCCATATATAAAAAGTTTTTTGGATCTGTAAATGGCAAATTTACTACTAATAGTACAAAAGAACCTATTATTAAAAATGGCATTGCGTATACAAAACCATCTTTAATCGCATTTAGATATCTGTTTCCTGCTACTTTTTCTGCTACTGGCATTACTTTTTTTTCAATAATATCCATTAGTTTTTTCATCATTTCTTGTTCCCCCTATTTTATTTGTTATATTCTAAACTCATTGCAAATTCCAATATTTTTTTTCCATTCATCATTCCATAATCCATTGTATTTATTATTTCAAGTGGTTTATTTTTTTCATTTGCAATTTTTTCTAACTCTGGTTTTTTATATCTTACTTGTGGACCTAATAGAAATACATCATACTCATCTACTAAATCATGAAACTGTTCTAGACCTACTGCTTCAATTTTTGTTTCAATATTTTGCTCTAATGCTGCCTCCTTCATTTTTTTTACAACTATACTTGTTGACATCCCCGCTGAACATAATAATAGTATTTTTTTCATCGTACTTTAACTCCTTTATATTTTTTTTTATCTCACTTCTTGTAACCATCATATTACAAGTTTTTATTTTTGTCAAATAGTCCTATTTCAGTTCTTTTTTTCGTTATATAGAGTCATTTTTTTTTATTTATATATATTTTTATACAGTTTATATATTGTTTTTTTTTGTTTTTTCTGTTAAAATAGATTATTAGAAAAAAATCAACTATAATTTTCGTCTAATAATAAGAGAAAACTTACAAAATAAATAAAAAAAAGGAGAAATTTATGATAAATTTAGATTATAACTTCGATATTAACATTAATGACTTTAGAATTAACCTAAATAAAAGAATTTCAAAAAAAGAAAAAATACTTTTAAGATTCATTCTTACAGAGTTTAAATTAAATAAAGCTGTTTCCATTACTGTCTCACCAGAGAGTATCAAAAATTTAAAATTTAGTGATGAAGAATTTTTAAAAACTTATGAAAAACTTTTAGAAAAAAAAATGTTTTTCACTCTTTATGAAAATGATGTTTTGATTTTCTCCATGACAACACCTATAATTGAAAGTGTTACATTTTATAAAGGAGAGTATAATTTTTTTCTTCCTAGTGTTATTATTAGTGCATTAAAGAAAAACTCTTTATTTTACAAAATCAATATTTTAGCTTTCTTCTTTTTTGAAGATAGAACTAGTATTGAAATTTATAAACTTATTCTTAAAAATTTAGATACAGGTAGTTTTTCTATTCAACTAGATGAATTTAAGAAAATGCTCGAGCTTTCTGACAATTATTATTTAAGATTTTATGATTTTGAAAAGATAATTTTAAAACCTCTTTTAAAAGATATAAATGGAGCTACAGACTATATGCTAAATTATGAAAAAATAAAAAAAAGTGATAAAATAACTAGTAAAGTTCAAGAACTTCTTTTTACTTTTAAAAATATTCAAATAGAAGATATACAAAATAATTTTGAAAAGATAATTTTTTCTATTAAAAACTCAGTTGATTTCTTAGGTAAAACTACTCAAATCATTGAAAAATTTATATCGGAAAAAGATATAGAATACGTTAAAAAAAATATTCAGTATGTTATTGATAATTTTAAGCCACCATTAGATAATGAAATTTTTAAATCACTAAATGAGAATTATGCTTATAATCCACAAGTGAAAGAATGTATTTTATTTAGTGAAACAAAAGAATTATATAAACATCTTTATATATTTGAATCTACTATATATAAAGAGATGCTAAAATTAAAATTTTACTATAACTACACTTTTCTTGCTAAGCTCCATGATATGAAAAATACTAACAAATTAATTTTTGAAAATGAAAACTTTAAAATAGAAGCTTTTTATTGTGGGAAGGAAAAAGAAAGTACTCTAAGAATATATAAGTTTGTAACTTCACCTCTTATACCTTAGTTATATTTTAAAATAAAAAAAACTTGGAATCTATTACTTTCCAAGTTTTTTTATTTTAAAAATACAGCACTATATTATTTTTCTTATCATATCAAATTTAGATAACTTCATATCATCTAATTTTATTTTGACTTTTGAATTTGGATTTGAAAAAAGAGACTCTGTTTCCTCTCCTTTTTTCAATATAAACATTTTTGGTAAAACAATTTCTTTAATTCCAAAAGTCGGATTTATTACTTCTAATTTATCTCCTGACTCAAGTCTATTTCTTATTTCTAAAATATATTCATTATTTTCTAAAACTTCAACTACTTTAGCTACTATTTGATGAGTTTGACTATATGAATTTCTATCATTATAGTTCATTGAATCCTCAAGAGGAGTGCTTTGAAGAAAACCTGTAGAGTAAGATCTGTGAGATGTTGACTCTAATTCTTCTAACCATTTAGGATTAAACTCATAATTCCCTGAATAATATTTATCAACTGCATCTTTATATACTTTTACAACATTAGCAACATAATAAATACCTTTCATTCTCCCTTCGATTTTAAGAGAATCTATTCCTAAATCTAATAATTTATCTATAATTTTTATAGCACATAAATCCTTTGCATTAAATATAAAAGAATCCTCTGCTCCTTCTTTAGTATCTTTATAGGTTCCGTCAGTTTCCTCTTCCAAAACATTATAATTCCATCTACAAGATTGGGCACAGTCTCCTCTATTCGCGTCTCTACCTATCATATGATTACTTAGTAAGCAACGTCCAGAAACTGCCATACACATAGCACCATGTACAAAAACTTCTATTTCTATATCGGGAACTTTACTTTTTATTTCAGCTATATTAGTAAGAGAAACTTCCCTTGCTAAAACAACTCTACTAGCTCCCATATCTTTCCACATTTTAACTGAACGCCAATTTGTATTACTAGCTTGAGTACTCACACTAATTTTTAAGTTAGAATTTTCCTTTACTATTTGAAAAACTCCTAAATCAGCTACAATAACTCCGTCTATTCCAATTTCTTCTAAATATCTCACATAATCTGGTAGCATACCAAACTCATCATTGTGAGGTATTACATTTAGAGCAACATATATTCTTTTTTTTAATAAATGTGCATAATCAACCGCTTCTTTTAGTTGTTCATCTGAGAAATTATGACTTCCAGCTCTTAAACTAAACATTGTACCACCGACAAATACTGCATCAGCACCGTAGTGAAAAGCTATTTCTAGTTTTTCCATATTTCCTGCTGGTCCTAATAGTTCTACTCTTTTCAATTTTTTCATCCTTTCAATATATTCTTAATTTTTAAACCAATTTATAAATGGTAATTTTGTTGTTTCTTTTAATTTTTCCATCCATTCATCTTTAAATAAGTATTGATTTTCTAAATAAGAATTCAGAGCTTCATTATATGTTCCAACAACAGTTGATAAATAATTTTTCTCTTTCATTCCCCCATCTATTTTTATTGAATCAATACCTAGCTCCAATATTTTTTCTAAAATATCTATTGTACATAAATCTTTTGCACTGTATATATAAGTTCCGTACACATCTTCAAATATTGGCATATGTTCACCTGGTCTAGTTTCTTCTACAATTGAATACTTTTCTAGACTTGGATTCTTTTCAACTGATTTTGCTCTCATATAATTACTAACTAAAGGTCTTCTAGAAATAGCCATGGAAATAGGTCCATGAACCAAAACTTCTATTTTTATATTTGGAACTTTAGTTCGTATTTCTAAAACACTACTAAGAGTAATATCTCTGTCTAACACTACTTTTTTCGCACCTAATTTTTCCCACATCTCAATTGAACGCCAATTTGTATTACTTGAATGAGTTTGAATTGCTATTTCTAATTTTGTATTTTCTTTTACACATTGAAATACACCAAGATCAGAAATAATAACTTCGTCTACCCCTATCTCTTCAAGAAATTCACTATACTCAACAAGACCTTCTAGCTCATCATTAAAAGGTACTGCATTTAAATTTACTTGAATTTTTTTTCCTTTACTATGAATTAATTCTACGATTTCTTTTAACTCTTCATCTGAAAAATTTTGTGTTCCTGCCCTTAAATTGAGCATTCTTCCACCTACAAAAATTATATCAGCACCTTGTTTTAAAGCTACTTCTATTTTTTCTCTATTTCCACCTGGTGCAACTATTTTTATTTTTCTCAATTTTTTATTCCTCTCTAATATTTTTTATTCAACTTTAGACGTATAATCTGCAAATTTTGTAAGTTCGTGGAAAAATCTCAGTTGTGCTGTTCCAACTGGACCATTTCTTTGTTTTCCAATTATTACCTCAGTAACACCTTTAAACTCACTATCTTCATTATAGTAATCATCTCTATATAAGAAAAGAACTATATCTGCATCTTGCTCAATTGCTCCAGATTCTCTTAAGTCAGAAAGCATAGGTCGTCTATCTGCTCTTTGTTCTGGTGCTCTAGAAAGCTGTGATAGAGCTATTACAGGAATATCAAGTTCTCTTGCAATTCCTTTTAATGCTCTTGATATTTCTGAAACCTCATTTTGTCTATTATCTGACTTTCCATTTCCACTTATAAGTTGTAAATAGTCAATAACTATCATATCTAATTTATTAGCTGCTTTTAGTCTTCTTGCAATTGCTCTAATTTCCAAGACATTTACATTTGGTACATCTGCTATATTAATCTCTGCATTGGCTAGTTTTCCTGAAGTCATACCTAATTTTCCCCACTCTACTTCATCTAAAAATCCATTTCTTATCTTTTGAAGGGGAACTCCTGAATCAACTGACAAAAGTCTTTGTAAAAGTTGTGAATTTCCCATCTCTAAAGAAAAAATTAGAACACTTTTTTTTGAGTCTAACGCTGCATTAAGAGCTAAATTTAGGGCAAAAGCTGTTTTTCCCATAGCTGGTCTTGCAGCAATAATAATTAAATCTGAAGGATGAAATCCACTAGTTAAAAAATCATAGTTTTTGAATCCAGAAGATATCCCAGTTGTCATTCCCTTATTTTCATATGCACTTTGCAATCTTTCAAATTCTTTTTCAAGAGTATCTTTTATATTTACTATGTCTTTTGCTTCTTTAGTTTCTGATATTTTAAAAATTAAACCTTCAGCTTTATCTAATATTGTATCTACATCTTCATAACCTTCAGATGCCATCTCTACTATTTTAGTTCCAATATCAGTTAATTTTCTTAAAATAGATTTTTCTCTTACTATTGAAGCATATTTCAGTGTATTAGCTGCTGTAGAAGTATCTTCAATAATTTCATAAAGAACCTTCTCTCCACCAGTTTCCTCGTATTTATTTTTCTTTTTTAAGTATTCAACTAATAAAACAGGGTCTATGGTTTCATCATTAGAATACATCTCTATCATAGTTTCATATACTAATTTATAAGAATTTCTATAAAAATCTGTTGTTTTCAATATTTCAATAACGTCACTAAATATTTCAGGTTTTAGAAATATTCCACCTAAAACAGCTTTTTCTGATTCTATACTACTTGGAACTTTTCTTAAACTTTCTATATTATGCATTTTGAATATCTCCTTATTTACTTTCAGTTATAACTATTAATTCAGCCTTAACATCAGTATGAAGCTTAACAATTACCGCATGCTCACCTAAAGATTTAATATTGCATTCTATTTTTTTTCTATCTATCTCTAAATTAAATCCATTTTTAATCTCTTGAACTATTTCTTTGTTTGTTATAGCTCCAAACACTTTTCCATTTTCTCCAGCTTTAACTTGAATAACTATTTTTTTACTTTCTAAAAGTTTTTTTACTTCTTTAGATTTATTTTTTTCCTCTTCAGCTTTTAGTTCTTCTTTTTTCTTTCTATTTTCTATTTTTTTTAGCTCTTCTGGAGTAGCTATAATTCCTTTATTTCCTTTTAGTAAATAGTTTCTTGCATAACCTTCTGATACATTTACTATTTCTCCTTTTCTACCTTGACCCGCTACATCTTCTTTTAATATTATTTGTAATTTTGACATTTTGTTTCCTCCTAAGATTGTTTAATTTTTTTCTGTTTTCAAGCTTTCGACTGCTCCATAAACAAAGACTACTAAGGGAATGTAAACAAGCATTGTAACTACTAATATTTTTGAAAAAAAATCTTTTTTTATTTTTCTTACTAAAGATAAATAAAGAGATTTTATTCCATATGTAATATATATTATTTTTATTATCGTTAAGATGTTATCCATATATATATTATCTTTTTTACTAAAATAATTCCCTGCAAATACTACTACATAAACAGCTATCCAAAGATATGAAATTTTCCATTGAAGATAACTATTTTTATAAATAGACCAGTAAAGTGATAAATTTATTATATAGGCATAACTAAATATTATTGTATATATATTTTTAAAAATATAAGTAAAAGCTTTATTAATTTCTTCCATGGGAATATTAGCTTTTGAAACATAAATTTCTTTTATAGTATCTACAGTTATATTACTACTTTTAAGAAGATAATAATACCCAATTCCTAAAAAAATTGCTGTAACTAAACTACTTATAGCTATTCTATCAAATATTTCTATAAAATTAAACTTATATTTAAATAGATTGAAAATTATCTCTATCACTTGAAAAGCTAAATACACATATAAAAACTTATAATCCACTAGTCCTACTATGGCTATCGCCACTATATTAGCTATTACTCTGTATTTTAAATCTTTATTTTTTAATTTTTTAATTTTATATATTGGTAAAATTATTCCTAAAGGTGGAAAAATAAGTATTGATAAAAATAATAAACTTATAATTCCTCCTGTTATTACTGCCATTTTTTTCCTCCATTTACTACTCTAATACTTCTCCGCCAAAAAAATTAACTATTTTTTCTGTAAAATTATGATCTTTTCCTGATGTATCTTCTTTTCTTTTTCCTGTATTGTCTATTTCACATCTTAGAATTATTTTAGTTCCTAATATTTCACTTATTATTTTTGATAATAATTCTAAATTTTGGGGTTTTTTTATTTGCTGTTCTGAAAAACTATTATCATAACTAAAGCTAATATATAAAACATTCCCTTCTACTCTTACTGGATTTCCTCCAATTAAAAAGGCTATTAAAGAGATTTTTTCTTTTTTTATTTGTTTTAATATTAAGTTCCAATCTTTTTTTACATCATTTATAGTTATATTTTTATTTGATTTTACTTCTTGACCTTCATCTTTTGTTAAAGATTCATTTTGCACTAAATTATCCCTAGATATTTCTTCTTTTTTTACTTCACGAACTACTCTCTCGTTATTTCCGTTATTTATTGAGACAGTACTTAGCAATTTATCTATTAAAACATAACCTACAAGTCTTTTATCCTCTTCAAATTTAAATATAGCTAAAGAGTCAAAAATACTCCCTATCACTCTTAAGCCTAGTTCTATTGAAAGTTCTTTTTTTTGCATTAATGTCTTACATAATTTAGCTAAATCTTTAAAAAACAGTTCAATATCGTGAGAATTTTCCCATAATTTTTCTAGCTGTTTCACACATTCTTTTTTATTTTCCAACTTTATTTCTTCTAAAAATTCATTTAATTCACTGTAAGAAGTTACTCCTAAAATATCTTCCACTTTATCTCTATTAATTTTTTCATTATCAGAGTTAATAGAAACTCTTTCTAATATGGATATAGAATCCCTCATACTTCCACCTGAAGCTTCATATATAGCTTCTAAGGCACTTTCTTCAAATGCTATTTCTTCTTTTTCTGCTATATACCTTAATCTATCAGTCATATCTTTTTGTGAGAAAAGTTTAAAATCATATCTTTGACATCTAGATATAATTGTAGCTAATATTTTATCTGGTTCAGTAGTAGCTAAAATAAATAATGCATGTTCAGGAGGTTCTTCCAATGTTTTTAAAAGTGCATTAAAAGCCTCTTTAGTAAGCATATGAACCTCATCAATAATATAAACTTTTTTTCTTCCTTTAGAAGGTTTATAATTTATTTTTTCCTTTAATTCTCTTATTTCGTCTATACCTCTATTTGAAGCAGCATCTATTTCTATCATATCCATAAAGCTACCTTCTGCTATTCCTTTACAATTTTCACATTTATTACAAGGGGCATCTGTTATTCCATTGGTTAAGCAGTTTACCCCCTTTGCAATTAATCTAGCTACTGTTGTTTTTCCTACTCCTCTAGGACCTGTAAAAAGGTAGGCATGTGCGAGCTTATTACTTTTTAGAGAACTTTTAATTGTTTTTATTATCTCTTGTTCTCCTGCAACTTCTTCAAAGTCATTTGGTCTATATTTTCTATAGAGAGTAATATGCATTTTTCCTCCTTCCTTTTATAAATAATTATTCTAAATTATAATTATTCATTTTAGTTCTTAATGTATTTCTTGTAATACCTAAAATTTCTGCTGATTCAACTTTTTTTCCATTTGTTAATTCAAGTATTTGGTGAATAAGCTCTTTCTCTACTTTAGATATTATATTTTCATAATAATCTTGTTTTTCTAATTTTTTTAACTCTATAGTTTCAGACCTTATCCATTCTCTTAATGACATTAGTTGCCCATCATCTCTATTTTTTAATCCATTGATCCCAAGTACATTACTAGGAAGTTCTTCTAATAAAATACTATCTCCTCTAGATATGGCCACAGCTGATTTAATTGCATTTTTTAATTCATTAACATTTCCAGGCCAATCATATCTCAATATTTTTTTTAAAGCAGGCTTACTCACACCTTTTACTGCAGTTCCTAATTCTGTATTACATCTATTTATATAGTGGTCAATTATAAAAGGAATATCCGCTTTTCTTTCTCTTAAACTTGGTATATTCACTTCTAAAACTCTTAATTTTGAATATAGTTCTGAAATAAATTTTCCTTGTATAATTAAATTTTCTAAGTTTTCATTAGTTGAAGCTAAAACTCTTGCATTACTTTTTATAGGCTCTGCACTTCCCATTCTAAAAAACTCACCTTGTTGTAAGAAATATAATAACTTAGCTTGACGTTCTAAATTTAATGACTCTATATTCCCTATATGTAATGTCCCGTTATTAAGTTTTTCTAAATCTCCAATTTGTGAAATTACCGCTCCTTGAAAAGCTCCTTTTTCATAACCGAAAATCTTTCTCTCAACTAACTCACTTCCTAAAGCTAGACAATTTATACTTATAAAGGGATTATTTTTATTTTCACTAAATTGGTGTATAGCAGTTGCCACACTTGTTTTTCCCGTTCCTCTTTCTCCTACTATTAAGACAGGAACCATACTTTTAGCAACTTTCCCTATCATTTTATAAACTTCTACTATTTCCTTAGTTTGTCCAATTAATTTATCACCTGAACTCTTTTGTTTATCAACTCTTTCAGCTAAAAGCTTATGATCTTTTACTGATTTTTCTATAATATTTATAATTTCTTTAAACGGAGTAGGTTTTAGTATATAATCGTAAGCACCTGCTTTTAAGCTCCCTGCAACTAGATTTAAATTAGAGGTTTCTCCTAAAATAATAGTTATCGCTTTTTTTTGGTTCTCTACCACCTTTCCGATTAAATTTAAAAGTACTTCTTCCTGAAATTTCTTTTCTTCTATTAATATAGCATCAAATTTTTTTGATTTTATCATCTCTAAAAAATGTGTTATATTATCTGAAAAAATAAGGTCATAATCTAAAACATTCTCCAATTCTATTCTCAAATTTTCTTCTAATCTAAAGCCCAAAAAATTCATTCTTCACCTTCCCAAAACTAGCTATTCACCTAGTCTAAATCTATACTCAAGAATAACATCACCTTTTACAGCATTTCCTTTTTTTGTTAAATTAATTTTCCAAGTTCTTGCAACCTTTTCTATTGCTAAATTTATTTCAGGAACACCGCTCCCACTTTCAAAAGAACTATTTAGCACATTTCCATATTTATCAATTGTAAGTCTTAATTTTACAGTACCATTAAGTCCTCTAAGCTGAGCAGCTTCAGGATATTCTGGATCTCTATTATTACTATCCCAGTTAGCAACTACATCACCGTCTAAAGCCCCTAACTTGTATCCACTAGGGATTCCATCATTATTTCCTTTGGTATTTATTATCTCTTCTGCGTACTCTTTTTGTTCTATTTTTTCAGCTACTGCTTTAGGTTCAGGTATTTTTTTTATTGTTGCACTTTTTTTAGATACTGCTGACATTTTAGGAGCTTGAATTTCTATTTCTTTTAATCTTTCTTCCAAAGTTATAACCTTTTCCACTGGTGCTACAACTTCTTTTTTTTCAATTATTTCTTTTTTAGGTGGAACTATTGGAATTTCTTTTTTTACTTCTTTTTTCCCTGAATAATTAACATTCTTTTGATTATCAAGAGCAACTAAACCTACCTTAATCTTCCCTACTACTTCCTTAGAACCCATATTAGGAATAATAAAAAGCAGTAAAAAATTAAGAATAAGAGAAATTGAAAGAGCAAAAACATCAACTTTTTTCATTTCAACCTCCCTATTTTTTTATAGATGTAGTATCTATGTCTAAAGAAGAGGCTCCAGCCTCTTTAGCAATAGTCATAATTTCTATAACGAAACCATAATCAATATTTTTATCAGCACTTATAAGAACATTTTTCTCCTTACTCTCACTGATTTTACCACTTAGAAGTTTTTTCAAATTATTTTTAGTTACTTTTTCCTCACTGGCTATCCCTTTTTCTTTGTATATTAAAACTAATTCTTTCTTTGTATTTATTGTTATTTGAATCTCTTTAATTTCTTTTAATTCTCTTATTGTAGAAGTTGGTAAATCAATTTTTATCCCACTTTTTACATCTTCAAAGCTTGTTGCTACAAGGAAAAATATCAATAAAAGAAATACCACATCTATAAGAGGAGTTAATTCTAAAATTAATGGTCCGCTACTTCTTCTTTTTATTCTACTTAGCTTCATCTTTTCTCCTATTTTCTAAAGATATTAATTACTTCAGTGCTTGTTTTTTCCATTTCATTTATTACATTATCTATTTTTTTATTGAAATAGTTGTAGCAAACTAAAGCTGGTATTGCAACAATTAATCCTCCTGCTGTTGTTAATAAAGCTTCTGATATCCCTTTTGCTAAAACTGATGGGTCTCCAGTTCCGTGAGTGGAAACTGCTTGGAAAGCCTCAATCATTCCAGTTACTGTTCCTAATAATCCTAAAAGAGGTGTTGCATGAGCAACAAGCCCTAATAACCACATATTTCTCTCTAAGGCTGGTATTTGAGCTAGTCCTGCCTCTCTTGCTTTTTCTTCTAATGAAATTACGTTTGTTGTATTTGTTCTATACCAAAAAGTTAAAATCTCTTTAATTACTCTAGAAGACGAAGATTTATTTCCATTTAATAGTATAACTGCTTCTTTAATTTCTTTTTTTTCTATATGTTGTTTTAATAAACTTCTTATTTTTATAAAACTTTTACTTTCATTAGTCCCAAAATATATTGCTCTTTCTATAATAACAGCAATTCCTATTACTGACATAGTAACGATAAAATACATTAGAGGTCCACCACTTTTTAACCAATACATAATTAATCTCCTTTTTTCATTTTAATTAAATAAAGAACCAAAAAAACCTTTAGATTTTCCTTTTACAATTTCTTCTTCTATTTGAATACTATCTGACTGTATTATTTTAATTCTTTGTTTTTGACGTTTTAATAAATCTCCCACTATTTCCATATTAGTGGACTCTATACTTTGATTTTTCAATAAATCATTAGTATTAATTATTTTTTTATATTCTAGTTGTTGAAGGTTTCTACCTGTTACTTCTTGATTTATTGTTGGAGAGGGATTATCTGAAAAAGATATTATTGAGCTCAGTAAAATACCCATAGTAACTAATTTTCTCATTTTTTAACCTCCTCTTTAAAAAAATCATTATACTTCTCTGCAGCTTGCTTGTCCATAGTTTTTAGTATATTATAATATTTTTTAGAAATTTCTATTTTTTCACTTTTTAAATTATAATAAACTAATTTCTCCAAAGAAAAAACTTTGTACCTTTTATTGGAACTTACTTTATAGATATTATCATATATCTTTAAAGCTTCATTTATATTTTTAATTTCATAAAGCTGGGCAGTCTTAAGACGTGAGTCTTCAGCTAATGTACTTTTTTTATATTCTGTATAAACTCTTTTATACCCTTTAATAGCACTATCTATTCTCTTAGCATTTTCATCAATAGTTGCTATTTGAAATAATGCTAAATCTTTATATGTTGAACTAGAAAGTTTTAAAACCATATTGTAATACTCTTTAGATTTATTATAATCTTTTTTTGTATACCAATACTTAGCTAAATTCACAACGGCGTATTCTTTATGTTGTGGAACTTTCATTAGCTTTTCATATTCTTTCGAAGCTTTAGTTATTGCCCCTTGTTTTTCATATATCTGTGCTAGTAAAACAGATTTTTTTACTTTATCAGTAATCTTTAATGCTTGTTTTTCTGCCGCAGCATATTTTTTGCTATTTATATTCCCTTCTACTATTTTTTCAAGGGCATTTTGCTTAACATATTCTTCTGAACTACTATTATAAATTACAGTATATGTCTTTATTATCTCACTATTTCCCTTTACATTTTCAGCAACTTGAGCGTAGCTAGATAGTAAATTTTCTTTTAAAGTACTCTCTGGATATTTAGCTAAAAATTCTGAACTTATTTTTTTAAATCCAGCTACATCATTTACAGTAGCCGCTATTTTTCCAATGGAATAAAGCGCTATCTCTCTATTTTTTTCATTTACACTTCCGTTATATACTTCATAATAAATTTCTTTAGATTTAGAATAGTTTTTTTCAGCATAATATGAATCTGCAATTTGAAATTTAACCTCATCTGCTTTTTCAGGATTTATCTGTGCTTTTGCAAAATATTCTCTACTTTTTTCAAAGTTTTTAGTTCTAAAATATGAAAGTGCTATTTTTTCATGAATATCTTCTTTTTCTTGAGCATCTACTAAAGTTAGATAAATTTCCCCTTCTTTTATAGTTGTCTCATACTGACCACTTAAAAAATAATTTTTAATTTGATTTAATTTTGTTTTATTGTACCATTCATTACTTTTATCACTATTTATAAGGGACATAATCTTCGTATATAATTCTTCCCCTAATGTATAGTTTCCAATTCCAGTAGAAGAAACTGCTTTTAAATATAGTACATCTATAGTTTCTACTTGAGTTGACAAATAATTATTAAGTTCTGAATATTTTTTTTCATTTACTAATAAAGAATTCAAGCTATTTACTATGTCTTGATCATTATCATCTATTAAATATTCTTTATAAAGTTTTTCAGCAATATCTCCTTTTCCATTATTATAAAGTGATTCTCCTGCTGCAATGTATATTCTTTTTTTATACTCTTTATCATTGGGATATAGCCTTTTGTAATCTGCTATTCTATTTTCAACATCTTGAGCTTGATTTAAAACTCCACTCATAGTAATTACTCTAAAGAGATTTTCTTTACTAGGAGTATGAAGATTTAGTCTAGAATAATAGTCTTTGGCTAAAGGATATTTTTTTAGTTCATATGCAGAATTTGCAATAATGATATTTATATTATCGTTATCTTGCTGAGTTACAACAATTTTTTTAGCTTCATCTCTTTCTTTTATGATACTATTATAATCTTTTAAGCGATAAAGAGAAGCAAACTTATAATAAATTGCTTGATTATAATAACTTGTTTTTTCTAACTTTTTAAAATAAGGTAGCCCTTCTTTTATTTTTCCCATTCTATATAAGGAATAAGCATAACCATAAAGAGCTCTATTATTTGTTTCGATTCCTACTTGTTTATAATAATTAAGAGCTTTAGTATAGCTATTTCTTGAAACATAAAAATCTCCAAGAGTAACTAATGCTTCAACCTCTTCAGGAGTTCCTTTTACTAAGGTGGAATATTTATTAACCATTTCCATATTATTAAGATTAGCATATATTTCTATTAATGTTATTCTTGCTTTTCTTCCATAAGGTGTATTTGGATATTTATCAGAAAGTTGTTTAAAATAATAAATTGCTTTAGTAATATCATTTAATTTATAAAATGAACTTCCGTACAAATAAGCTATAGCACTTTCATCTTTATTTTTATCTGATATCTTACTATAATTATTCAGAACATCTATAACCATAGGAAAAAGTTCATCATTATAAGCAACTAACGCCATATTAAAAGTTGAAGCATTTTTTAAATCTCTTCCATTAATTGCAATTTTCTGAAAAGTTTTAAAAGCTTCTTCATACTCTCCTCTATCTAATTGTATGACACCTTTGTCATAAAAAGCTCTTTCATAGTATTGGCTGGTCTTATCTATTCTATTTACATATTTAGAAAACTCTTCTTTTTCTTCTAATAAAAAATAGCTCTTAGAAATATAGTAATTCATTTCATTTCTTTTTTCAGCTTCTAATGGATATTTTTGTAAAATATTCTCGAAAATCTTTATTCCATTTTCATATTTTTTTTGTATATAATAAGTCTTAGCCATTCTCTCTTCAATTCTTACTAAATTTTTAGAAGAAGGATATTTAATTAAAAATTTCTTTGATTCTGATATTGCCATATTATAATTTTTTTGACTATAAACTTGATTTAAAGTATTTATATCTTCTTTTTCTCCTGCTATTATGCACAGAGACATAGCAAAATAACACCCTAAAATTAAGGTCTTTTTTCTCATTTCTCCTCCTTTATAAATCTTATAATTTCTTCTATTTTTTCCAATGAAAAATCTGTCCCAACGCACTCTTTGTCTATTATTTTATTTAAAATTCCATATACATAAAATGGGAAAGAATCATATATTCCAGATATTAAGTCTCTTTTACAAGCTATTGCCACTATTAGTTGTGGTTTTAATTCTTTTATATAAGTTCTTGCTAAAGTACCTCCAGTTACTATTCTTATATCTAAGCCACAATATTTATCGCTTATTTTTTTTAAATCTCCTATTTTACATTTACCACATTCTACACAGTTATTAATTTCACCAGTAACCCTTATTTTACACTGAGAATTTTGCACACAGTGAGGTAATAGAAGAAACACTCTTTCTATTTTATTTGCTACTATATATCTCTTCACTCTTTTATTGTTCCAATTTAGGAATTTAGATACTAAAGTTAAATTATTAGGAAAATAACGGTTGGATATTATGTAGAGTAAATAATTTAAAGTATATAGCAATTTAACAGTTTTTCTTACGAACATTGTTTTACCTCTCATGCTCTTTTATTGCTCATATTATACCATGTTTTTTTTTTTTTATATACTATTTATAATTTTTTATAATAAAATAAAATCAGAATATTAGATTTACTCTAAATATTATGATTTTATTTTTTTTTATTTTTTTTCTTATTCTACTGAACTTCTCGTAATGCTAAGGGCATAACGATGTAAAGATAATTTAATTTATCTTCTTGAGTTATTTTTACAGAACCATTAGAGTCTACAAATTCAAGATTAATTGTTTCTAACATATCTAAATTTTGTAAAAATTCAATTAAAAATTTTGTATTTAAAGCTATTTTTAGAGTTCCACCGTCATAATCAACATTAGCCTCTTCATTTATTTTTGCAATTTCATTAGCTCCACTTATTGTTATTTTCCTATCTTTCACTTCAAATATAGCTCCAAATTTTGAATCATTATTATTTCGTACAAAAATAATAACTCTTTTTAACATATTCATAAATTCTTGACCAATAATTTTCAACTTTTTATTATAGTTTAAATTCTTTAAAATAGCTTCGTAATCAGGAAAAGGCATATCAATTATTCTACTTATTACCAGTGTCCCATCTATTTCAAATTTAATATTTTTATTTCCAATAGATATAACTACATTTGAACTGTCCAAACTTCTAAAAAGTTTCGTAATTGCATCTACACTATTTAGCGGTAAACTTATAGAGAAAGTTTCGTCTGTTTCTACTTCCTTTTCTAAATATACTAATCTGTATGTATCAGTTCCTACAAACTTAATAAGTTTATTCTCTGCTTCCATTCTTATACAATTAATTCTCATATCGTCAGTGCTTTGAGAGGCAGAAAATTTTGTTTTTTCATAAGCTTCAATTAATTCTGAACTTTTCATTTCAAATATAATATTTCCATTGTTAATTTCACTACTTAAATAGCTTTTAGGGAATTCTTCAGCTTCCATTAAAGAGAATTCTGTTGAAGAATCTTCAGTTTCAATCGTTAAAGTCGTATCTGTAACCTTTAGTACAACAAAAGTATCTTTTAATTCTTTCAAATATTCTTCAACGATTTGATATTGAAAAACCATTTTTCCAGTTTCTTTTATTTCAGATTCCATTGTTGTTATAATAGTTATTTCTAAATTTGTTCCATAAAATTTTAAGCCCTCTTTTTCTGTCTCAATGTATACACAAGAAATAATTGGTTTTATTTTATTGTCAGAAATAGCTTTTTCTACTATTTTTATTTTTTTTAAAAATTCTATTCTATTAACTTTTACTTCCAATTTTTTCCTCCAATTTTTTACCTAATCAGAATTTTTCTCTAATTATTTAAATTGTTTTTTTTATTTTTTTAGTTATTCCTCTAAAACTCTTCTTTTAAATCCCGTGTCATGAGCTCAGAAACTACGTCTTTAGCATTCATTCCTTCGTAAATAATTTTATATATTCCCTCTACAATAGGCATTTCAATTTTTAATTTAATTGCACTATTATATACTGCTTTAACTGTGGGAACTCCTTCTGCTACCATTATCATTTCTGAGAGAATTTTTTCCATGGTTTCACCTTTTCCAAGTCTTTCTCCAACACTTCTATTTCTACTATGTTTACTAGCACAAGTAACTATTAAGTCTCCTATTCCAGTTAATCCAGAAAAAGTTTTCTCTTTTGCTCCCATTACAGTTCCATACTTCACCATTTCAGCTAATCCTCTAGTTATAAGTGCTGCTTTTGTGTTATCTCCAAATCCTATTCCATCAGCTATTCCTGCACCTATTGCCAAGCAATTTTTTACTGCAGCTCCAATTTCTGCTCCAATAGTATCTTCACTTACGTATACTCTAAAATTTTTATTTGTAAATTGTTCTTGAATAATTTTAGCACACTCTATTTTTCCAGAAGCAACAATTGCTGTTGGAACTCCTAATGCTACTTCTTCTGCATGAGTTGGACCTGATAAAACTACTATGTTTTTATGAAACTTTCCTAATATTTCTTCTTTTATAACTTCTGACAGTCTGTTACCTGTGGAAATTTCAATACCTTTTCCTGTATTAACTATTAACATTTTTTCAGTTATTTGTTCTGAAAATTTAGCAACTACTCCTCTTAGTGATTGAGAAGGTATTGCAAATATTACAGTTCTTGCATTTTTTAATAAATCTTTTGTTTCATGTTCAATTTTTATATTTTTTGGAAACTTATGTCCTTTTAAATATTTTATATTTTCTCTATTCTTTTCTAATTCCTTTGCTCTTTCACTATTATATTCCCAAAGAGTTATTTCATAGCCATTCTTAGCTAGAATTAATCCTAAAGCTGTCCCCCAACTACCAGAGCCTATTACTACAATTTTTTCCATTTAATTTCTCCTAATTTTTTGCTTTAAATTTACTTTCCGTACCTTTTAGTAATCTATTTATATTTTCTTTATGCTTATATATAACAAATATAGCCACGATTGCTGTTAATATAAAAAGAAAAAGTCTGCTAATCCCTGCATTCATAGGTAGTAGTAAAGCTAAAAGTGGTAAACATCCAGCACTTATTATTGAAGCGAGAGATACATAACGTGTAAAGTAAAGTATACATATAAATATACTTAAAACTATTAAAATACCATTAGGAAATAAAAATAAAAAAACTCCTAAACTAGTTGCAACTCCTTTTCCACCTTTGAATTTTAAAAAAATAGATAGTGAATGTCCTAAAATTGCAATTAATCCTAGTATTATTAAATAATTACCTTGTACATTAAATATTTTTTCTGCTAATAGCAAAGGAAGATAACCTTTTACTACATCAGCTAATAAAACAAGTAGTCCGTATTTTGTCCCTAAAACTCTATAAGCATTTGTTGCACCTGAGTTTTTACTTCCGTAATCTCTTATATCAATATTTCTAAGAGCTTTCCCTATCCAAACTCCGCTAGGAAGAGAGCCTAATATATATGTTATGGCTACAGAAATTAAAAAATAAATCATAAATCACCTTCCTTTTTTGTTTTCTTATTTTTTTATTTTATTTAGAGATTTTGATTCTTCCCATAAATATAGAGAAGCAACACTCTCATAAGGGGAATATCTATCCTTTAATTCTTTTAATTCTTGTTTTGAAATAGCTTCAATTTCATAAGTTTTTAAAATTCCACGTCGAATAGCTAAATCACCGAAACTTAGTATATTCATTCTATTTAATGAAAATATAAGTAGCATTTCAACAGTCCAAACTCCTACACCATTTAAAGTAGTTAATTTTGAAATTATTTCTTCATTGGATAAATTACTAAGAGCTCCAAAGTCTATAGTTTTTTCTTTTCCTGCCTTTGCAATACCAAAAATATAACCAATTTTTCTCTCACTCATACCACATTCTTTTAATTTTTCTATATCTATTTCTAATATTTTTTCACAAGTAATTTTATGGTTTAAAAGATTTTTTAGTTTTTCTATTATTTTTTTTGCAACCTTTGTCGAAATTTGTTGACCGATTACACTTTCTATCAGTGCTTGGAAAATATCTGGCGTTATAGGTCGTTTTATCACACCATATTTTTCAATAATTTTAGAAAGTTTTTCATCTTTTTCTTTTAGATACGCTATTTCTTTTTCCCCATATTTAAAAAAATCCATTTTACTTCTCCCTGCTTTATTCTCAAATCTAGCTACATATTTATACTTAATTTTTGCATTGTATTTTACTCTTTATTTTTTTTAGAGTTAGTACATCTAATAATATCATAAAAAAGAAAAAATTCAAACATTTTACTTATTTTAAAGGATTAAAATTAATTTTTTTTATAAAACAAAGCCTATAAAATCAATTATAGGCTTTTTAGTTATAGTTTTTATTGGAAACTTTAATTCATTTTTTTATTGTACACATTTTATTGAGTTATATTTGACGAAGAATTTAAATTCTTACGTACATTTTCTTTTAAATAATCAAAAAATTGATTATACCGTAGCCTTGATATATCATCATAAGATACTGTTAAAATTTCTTTTTCGCCCTTTAAATTAATATTACCCAAAATAGTATTTTTCCCATAATGATAGTTATCTGGAGAAATAGGTAAAGAAATATGGGCTAAAGATACAGAAAACTCTTTCCACATAATAGGAGTAGTCGGTTGCTCTTTTGTAATATTTCCATCACTATATTTATAAATTTCAATTTCATCTGTTTCATTTTTTTCAATATTTGATAGTAAAGTCACTGGTGTTTTTATCGAATATTCTTCAATTATGCTCATCATCGTTTTGTTTTGAATAGAAGTCGTAAAAAAATCATTAAATTTTCTATTAACATCAAAAATTATTATTTCTCCTTTAGTATTACCTATAATTTCATTAACTTTATAAATACTTCTATCATTTACAGTGGCATCAACCAAAGATTGATAAATATATATTGGTGGCAGTTTTTCTTTTTCTTCTTTGGTTAATTTATTTAATAATTTATTATTTTTAGAGATTAATTTTGACACCTCTATTCCTGCATTTTTAGTGAATGAATTATATTTTCCACCATCAAATTCTGGCTCAATTTCTAGCCATTTAAATTTATCAAAATAAGGTATTTTACTTAATGCTATATCTAAAAATCCTATTTTAGCATATGGTGTTACTCCCATAGCAGGAGAAAACCAAAATACTTTACTTGGAAGTTCCCCTTTATTTTTTACTTGCTCAAGAATATAATTCAAAGAAATAGGACCTCCAGTTGAATATCCAGAAAGAATTATTTCAGGTTTTTCAATTTCTTTAAGTTCATCTTTCAATAATTTTAATCCATATTCTGTAACATTCTTCCAATCTTCATATTTAATTTTCAGCATTTCACCTGGCTGTGTACCATGATAGGGATATCTTAAAGATAAAACAATATACCCTTTTTCTAAAAATATCTTCGCTATATCTCTTTGTGAGTAAGGAGAGTCTGTTAACCCGTGTAATAGCAAAACACCACCTAGAATTTTTCCTTTGGGAACCAGTTTGAAACTCTCATTAACATTTATTCCTCTTAGCTCAGCTGGTATTTTTTCTCCTAAGTCATTAACCTCTCTATTTTCAATATAAGGACTACTTCTACTACTATAATAGTATCTATTAAAATGCTTTTTTTCTTTTAATTCTATTAAATTATAAGAATTATCTAAAAATATTTTCTCTGCTTTTTTATACTCTTCAAATGAACTATAATCTTGATAGCTAGGCTCCTTTAGTGAACTTTCCAAATGCCAACTTTCAAGTTTCAACTCATTATTAACAAATAAATATCCTCTAACTACTATTATTGATGCTATTATTAAACTTAAAAGCAATAATAATTTTATTATTGTTTTTACTAAATTATTAGTTATGCTTTGTAACATAAACTATCTCCTTTTTAGCCCTCATAAGAACAATTGGATTTGCATACTTTTCTATCATAATATCTAAAGTAACTTTTATTAAAGGTTCTAATTCCTTTTTTAATTGTATCCATTTTTTATAATCACTATCTTCTACAAGAATATCAATATCATTTCCGTCTTCGCCTCTAGCAATTGAACCAAATATTCCTATTCTTTCTATTTTATACCTTTCAAAAATATTTTGATTTTTTAAAGCAAATTTAAATCTCTCTAGTGTCATTGTTTTTCCTCCTTTAATAATTAAATTATCAGGACAATATTAGTAAAATTACAATTTATGGATGTAAATCTTTCTTACTTAATTAAAAATTATTTCCCTTGTTATACTCTAATTATAGCATACTTTTTTTATTTCCCCCTCTATTTATATGATATAATAATAAAAAACTTTATATCTTATTTTTGGAGGAAATTAAATGAAAAATAAACTGATTTTTGTAATAAGTGATGTCCATATGCAGTTTTCATATTACCAAGAAATTATCCCTAATAATTTAGAGTTACTTGTTATTGCAGGAGATTTACTCTCTTTTGGAGATGACCAAGAGGCAAGATTTGCTTGTAGTTTTTTAGAAGGATTAATGGATGATAAAAATATAAATGAAATTATTTGGGTATTAGGTAATCATGATGTTTCTGTTACTAAAGATATTGAATATTACCGTTTACAATATCCAAAAATTAATTTTAAAATTAAAGATGAATTTATTTGGAATAATATAAAGTTTTTTGTTACTGGATACTCTCCCTTTGTACAAGAGAGATGGACTAATTATTTCTCTAATCACTTAGAAGAGAAAAAAGTTATGATACCTTTAGAGGTTCCACATATAATAATTTCTCATTGTCCTCCTAGTCACAAAGATTTTAGTTATGTTACTGATTCTAGAGTGGATATTGGCTCTATGGAACTTCGAAAATATATTGAAGAAAATCAAGTAAAGTTCTGTTTTAGTGGGCATTTGCATTTTGAATATTCTGAAAATCAAAATTCCTTTATTGAAATTAATAACTGCCATTGTTTTAATGTTTCTTCTAAAGGGCAACTTTTATCTTTAAAAAAAGATGTCTTAAAAATAGAAAATTTTATTCCCACTTTAGATGATTCTATCTACTGGAAATGTAGAAAAAATGGTGTTAGATACTCTCATATTGAATTTATGAAATTCATACAGTATTGGGATTCTAATCCTCCAATTTCAAAAGAATTTTATAGTATATTCTGGACATCCTCAGGTATACAATTTATAAATCTTCCTCCTAATGAACTAAAGCTTGTTAAAGAATTTTTTATTAAATATTATGGAAGTGATGATAATATTGAGAGTAGTATGCTTTATAAATTTAATTAGAGTAAATTGTAAAAGACATTTGCTAACTTAATAAAAAGTTTCTTTTTCTCCCCTCCTTAGTTTTTTTAGAGGTCTACCCCTAAAAAATAAAAAAACCTCCAAACCATGTGGAAACAGATGTTTTGGAGGTTTTTTATAAAATCACTAACACTGCATAACAAATATATTTTATATATTAATTTTTCTATCCGTTCCTTTAAACTTCTCAACAAAAGCTACTATTTTCTCAAATACATTTTTTTTCTTCTCTAAATATGAAGGATTTAATGGACTCATCTTAGGTAATATTTCATTAAGTGCTGTTCCATTCTCACTAGCATATTCTTGTTTTAATGACATTTCAAGATATCTTTTTGTCGCTTCCTCATTTAAATCTTCTTCTTTAATTAAATTCTCTACTTCTTTTATTTGTCTGTTTTTAGCAAAGGAATAAAAGTTATCCATAGTAATAACTTTATCTGAAAAACTGTCTAAATCTGCTTGATTTATAAATTCAACTATTAAACTTTCTTTAGCACGACTTCCAACACTAGAACGTACTATATTACGAACATTATCTATTAAAGATTGCTTACTAATAAATTTTTTCTTATTTTCAAATATTAGCTCAAGAATATAGTCTAAATTTATCTCTTGAGATTTTAAAAGTTCAACTTCAAAAGTAATCCCTTCCCAATCAACAGAACCTTCTCCCTTTCCTTTTCCAGGATTGTTCCGTATGCTCCAATCTCTAATATCATTGTAAGTTGAACGATAATTTTGAATGGTTCTTTCCTCTAGTAATAAAATATCTTTAACTTCTTCTATATCCTCTACTTCTACACCAAAACTTTCCATAAAATTTTTAAGAGCTACTGATTCTCTAACTTCCTCAGGATTGGAAGAATATTCTTTTCTCAATTTTTTTAATTCTGTAAATTCATCATAATTTTGAAGAATATTCTCAACACGTAAATATTCTCCAAAGAGTACAACAAATTCCTTTTTATCTTTTTCTGTAACTATATTTTCTATATCAGAAAACTTTTCTTTTAGCTCTTTTGTTATCTCTATATACCCTCGTTTTGCTTCACCTGTTAATACATCTTTGAAGCCTTCCATATATTCTTTATAGCTTTTTTCTAAAACTATATTTTTAGTATTTTCATTACCAAATAGCTTTATAGCTTCAATTGTTGCTTCTTCTAAATTTCTAAAAGTAACTATATTTCCAAAAGTTTTTGTTGAATCGTAAATTCTATTAGTTCTTGAAAAAGCCTGTATTAATCCATGGTATTTAAGATTTTTATCAACAAATAATGTATTTAGTGTCGGTGCATCAAAACCTGTTAAAAACATACCAACAACGATTAACAAATCTATTTCTTTATTCTTCACTCTCTTTGCTAAATCACGATAATAATTTTGAAATTCTTTACTATCTACATTGTAATTAGTTTTGAACATAGTATTATAGTCTTTAATTGCTGAAGTCAAAAATTCTTTTGAACTACTTTCCAGTGCTGAGGTTTCAAAAGTTTCATCCCCAATCTCTCCAATAGAATTTTGTTCTTCATTTGCTGCAAATGAAAAAATCGTAGCTATTTTGAGAGGTTTTTCACTATCTTTTTGTAGTTTATTCAGTGTCTCATAGTAAAGTTTTGCAGCGTCTATACTACTTACAGCAAACATTGCATTAAATCCTTTTTCATTTGAATTTAATCTATGAGTTTTTATCTTGTAATTATCTAATATATATTGTGAAATTTCTTTTATCCGTTCAGGATGAAGAAAAGCCTCTTTGCTTTCTAAGGAAGTCAATTTTTTCTCGTCTATTTCAGATTCTATTTTCTTAAACTTAGGATGAACATCATTATAGTCCACTTTAAATTTTAGAACTTTATCGTCTCTAATTGCATCTGTTATAACATACGAATGTAATTCGTCACCAAATACAGTAGCGGTAGTCTCACTACCACTGGCATTATTTGTAAAAATAGGCGTTCCTGTAAATCCAAATTGATAAAACATTTTAAAACGTTTTTTTATATTCTTTTGTGCTTCTCCAAACTGAGAACGGTGTGCCTCATCAAAAATAAAAACAACATGTTTCTTGTATATCTCTAAATCTGATTCATTTTTTATTAAATTATTTAGTTTCTGAATAGTAGTAACAATTATTTTATTATCATCTTTTTCAATATTATTTTTCAGTCCAACAGTATTTTCTGAACCATTGACACTATTAGGAGAAAAACGTTGATATTCCTTCATAGTTTGATAATCTAAATCTTTTCTATCCACAACAAAAAATACTTTATCAATAAATTCTAACTCTGTTGCTAGACGCGCTGCTTTAAAACTTGTAAGAGTTTTTCCTGACCCTGTTGTATGCCAAATAAAACCACCACTTTCAGATTTACTGAAATTTTTAGCTAAATATGAACTTTCTATTTTCCATAAAATTCTCTCTGCTGCTGCAATTTGGTATGGTCTCATAACAAGTAAGGTATCACTAACATCAAAAACTGAATATTTAAGAAGAATATTTAGTAAAGTTCTTTGCTCAAAAAAAGTTGCTGTAAAATCTTTAAGGTCTTTTATTATACTATTATCTGATTTTGCCCAGTTCATTGTAAAATCAAAACTGTTTTTGTCACGTTTAGTAGTATTTGCAAAATAACGGCTATCTGTCCCATTTGAAATAACGAAAATTTGTAAATACTTAAATAGAGAGCTCTCAGAATTAAAACTCTCTTTACTGTATCTATGAATTTGATTAAAAGCTTCACGAATAGCAATTCCACGTTTTTTAAGTTCTATTTGCACTAAAGGCAATCCATTAACTAAAATAGTAACATCATATCTATTAAGTTGTGTTCCTTTTTGCTCAAATTGAGAAATTACCTGTAATTTATTATTATTAATATTTTTTTTATCCAATATATAAATATTTTCAATATGTCCATCATCAAAAACAAAATCATGAATATAGTTATCATGAATTTTACGAGTTTTATCAATATTGTTATCACTAGGTTTATCTAAAAACTGTTCACAAAATCTAAGCCATTCTACATCTAAAAACTTTACTTTATTAAGTTTTTCTATTTGTATACGAGCGTTAAGAAGTAGTTTTTCATTATTAATTAAACTTGGCAAGTGTTCATAACCTTGATTTTTTAAATCTTGAATTAACTCTTTTTCTAAGTCAGCTTCTGTTTGGTAGGTAGCTCCTTTTTGTTCTATCTTAGTGTACTTCTCTAATATTATAAAATTATTTGATTCTGCAATGGGTTTGTAGCTACTCATAAAATTTTCTCCCTTGTTTTTAATCTTTATATTCCAGTTTCAAACTTAACTTTTCTCTTTCTAATTCTTCTATTAATTCATCTTCTGTTGGAAAATAGAATTGATATTTAGAAGCGAATATATTTTTACTCTCATCTAACAATGTATACTTGACTATAGAATCATTTTTATCGGAACAAAGAAGTAAACCTATTGTAGGATTATCTCCTTCTAAACGCATTTCTTTTTCATAATAGCGTACATAAAAATCCATTTGCCCTATATCTCTGTGAGTTAGTTTCCCCATTTTTAAATCAACTAGGACAAAGCATTTTAATATATAGTTGTAAAAAACTAAATCAATATAGTAACTATCTCCCTCTACACTAATTCTTTTTTGTCTACTTACAAAAGAAAATCCCTTTCCTAGTTCCAGAAGAAAAAGCTGTAACTTATTCATAAGAGCAGATTCTAAATCACTTTCTTTAGCTATTGTATAATCTCCTTTTCCTAAAAACTCAAAAATCATAGGACTTTTTATTATATCAGAAGCCACTTCTATTTCTTGTCCTTTTAGTGAAAGGTTTTTCACTTCCACAGGATTTTTACTCATTGTAATTCTTTCATATAATAGAGAACTCATCTGTCGCTCAAGCTCTCTTGAAGACCAATTATTTTGAATAGATTCAATTATATAAAAATTACGAATATCATCATTTTTAAGTTTTATTAGTAGTCTGTAGTGCGTCCAACTTAATTCTCCACGCAGTGCGTGGAGAATTGGAAATAATAAATAAAATTGTTTCATGTACCAAATATTTTGTTTTGAATAACCTTTTCCATATTCTTTTGTTAATCTTTTAGAAATAGATTCTACTACAAATTTTCCATATTCAGCTCGGTTTTCACCTCTTTGTTCCTCTTCAACAATCTCTTTTCCAATATTCCAATAACTTTCTATCATCACTGTATTTACAACTTTAAATGCTTTAGCACGACCATTTTCCAAAATATTTTTTACCTTGAAATATAAATTTTCTAAATTTTCAAAATCTTTTATTTCGTTATTTACCATACTATACCTCCAATTTTTTAAAAGTAAGTAATTTATCACGGTAATATTCGTATTGCTGTTGACGTAATTTTATTTCTCCTGGTAGTCCTTTTTTTATGTCATTTGTAAGAGTATCGAAGCGGTCTAGAATATCTACAATACGTTGTTGTTCTTTAAGAGGTGGGAGAGGGATTAGTATTTTTGATATATCATTTGCTGAAATATCAATAACTTTTGCTCCTTTTGCATATTTACTTTTTTGATTTTCAAAGATTAGTGATTGAGTAAAATAAACAAAATATTTACCTAAGATTTGATTTGATGGTTTAAATATTGTCGCATGTCCACCAGTAACAGCCTGTTTTTCTCCTAAATAAAGAAGAGATTTTCCTACATCTTTTAAATTTTCACTTGTATTTGTAAGTACAACATCACCACAATTAACTTTTTTCAGTTTTTTAGCTGTTTCTTCTGAAACAAAAGATTTAGTTTTTACTGTATAACTTCCGTAGTATGTATAGATTTGCCCATAATGAATTGCAGGAATTCCAAATTCTGTAAAATCAGCTTTAGGTAGTCCATTTCCTCTTACTAATTCCCCTACCTCTCCTAACGTCCTCCACTCTACCTCATCTCCAAAAGTCAATAAACTATCTCTATAATATTCATACTGCTGTTTTCTCGCTGTAAGCTCGGTTGTAAGCTCGGTTGTAAGCTCGGTGAACGTGTCTAAAATACGTACTATCTCCTCTTGCACTGCTAGAGGGGGGAGAGGGATAGATATTTTCTCAATACTAGATACGTAAACATGAGGAACTCCACTACCTTTTTTTGTCGAATATATGTAATCTTGAATATTTATTAAACAATAATATAAGTATTTAGTAAAAATATTTTCTAGTCCTTTAATTGAAAAAGCATCTCCTACAAAAATAGGCATATTCCAGTATTGTAGATATCCAGCACCTGCCCCACTTCCTGCAACAGTTATCGTTTCTCCATCTCTGTTGAACTTATTACAGTAATACGCTGGTTCTTTTCCTCCTGAAATTACAGGGATATCTCCACTTAGTAGCTCTTTCTTTGTTGCTGCTACTCCTCTTTTCATTTCTGATATTTCTTTCAACTCTCTATACTCCACCCCATCAGGACAAAGTTCCTCTATTAACTGTTCTAATTTACTTTTCATCCTATAGCTCCTCTATATTAAATTCACTGTAACCCTCATAGTAGTAACTAGCATCAATACCTTTCATAAATAAAGTACGGTCATTAATCTCACTAGTAAGAGCTTGTTCTAATAGGTGTTTAGTCTCTATATCTTTTATAACACTTCTTTCCATAGAGGATAGATACTCGTCTTTATCTATATATTTTAATGACTGTTCCAGATACATTAAAGGTGCAAAACTAAAACCACCTTTAGATATATTTACATTTCTAATTTTTCCTACAAAATGGTATATATCTTGAAATAGATAATTATGAATATATGAAAATCCTTCAAATGTTCCTACTTGAACTTTATTAATATCTCCAGAGTCAAAAAATTTCTTTACTTTTTGCTTACTGATTTTTTCTTCTATTTCTGAAAGTTCTATTTGACTGGTAATATTTAGTTTATTATCTAAAATCATTTTTTACTCCACCTCAATTTCAGAAACTATCTTATCTATCTCAATACGAAGTTTATCAATGTTTGAAACTGTTGTATTTATCTTAGCGTTTAATTCTTTTATATTAATAATCTCTCTAGTATCTTCTGCTTCTACATAAGTATTTACAGAAAGAGAATAATTTTCTTCAGCTATTTTATCATTATGAACTAATTTTGAGACATACTCAATATCTTCTTTTGTATCGAATATTCTTAGAATTTCTTCAATATGTTCCTCTGTTAAAATATTATTATTTGTTTCTTTTTTGAAAAAGTTTTCTCCGCTTGCATCAATAAATTGTGTCTTATTTTCACTTTTATGCTTAGAAAGAATTAAAATATTAACTGCAATAGATGTTCCAAAAAAAAGATTAGGAGCTAATGAAATAACTGTTTCTACAAAATTTTTATCAATTAAATACTTTCTAATTTTTTGTTCTGTACCACCACGGTAGAAAATCCCTGGGAAACAAACTATAGCAGCACGTCCTTTAGATGAAAGATAATCTAGACAATGAAGTACAAATGCAAAATCTGCCTTTGATTTTGGTGCTAATACTCCAGCTGGAGCAAAACGGTCGTCATTAATAAGAGTTGGGTCATCACTACCAATCCAATTAACTGAATATGGTGGATTTGATACAATAGCATCAAAAGGTTTTTCATCTCCAAATTGTGGATTTAAAAGTGTATTTCCCAGTGCAATATTAAATTTATCGTAGTTTATATTATGTAAAAACATATTCATACGTGCAAGATTGTATGTTGTATGATTAATTTCCTGTCCATAAAAACCTTCTTCAATAATATGAGCATCAAATTGCTTTTTTGCTTGTAATAATAAAGAACCTGATCCTGCCGCGGGATCATAAATTTTGTTAATTACTTTTTGATTATGTGTTGCTAATTTAGCAATAAGTTTAGAAACACTTTGAGGAGTAAAAAACTCTCCTCCAGATTTTCCAGCATTAGCTGCATAGTTAGAAATTAAAAATTCATATGCATCGCCAAATAAATCTATATGATTATCCTCAAACTCTCCAAAATTAAGACCACCAACACCTTTTATAACAGCAGCTAAATGAGCATTTTTATCTTTTACAGTATTTCCTAATCTATTGCTTGTTGTATCAAAATCAGCAAACAATCCTTTAATATCTGATTCAGACGGGTACCCATTTGCAGAACTTTCAATAGCGGTAAATATTTTTGCTAAATCTGTATTTAAACTTTCATTTGTATTGGCATTTTTTGAAATATTAACAAATAATTGGCTTGGATAAATAAAGTAACCTTTTGTTTTTATTGCATCATCTTTAATCTCTTCTGTTATAATATTATCACTTAGCTCTTCATACTTAAAACTATCATCTCCAGCTTCAATGTAATTAGAAAAGTTTTCACTTATAAAACGATAAAAAAGAGTTCCTAAAACATATTGTTTAAAATCCCAACCGTCTATAGAACCTCTAACATCATTAGCTATTTTCCAAATTTGATTTTGTAATTCTGCACGTTGATTAGCACTTGTCATCTTATTTAATCCTCCGTTTTGTAATTATTTATTTTATTTTATTTAATATATAGAATGTTTTAGAAGCTACTCCTTCTTTCTTTATACAACCTGATTTTGCAATCTGTTGAAGTATCTTTCTAGCTCTTGACTCTTCCACTTTAAGAATTTTTTCTACTTCTTTTCTAGTTATTCTTTTATTTTCTTCTAAGTACTTTATAATCAGTTCTTTTTGAGATAAATATTCTTCCTCAGCTTTGCTTGGCTCCGGTACTCTCCAGTACTCTCCGGTACTCTCCGGTACTCTCCGGTACTCTCCAGTACTTTCTATCCAGATAGTAACTTTTACATAGTTATAATATTGATCTTCATCTATTTCTGGTTCTTTCCATTTATACTCTTGTACTGCTGATAGTATTTTAGGGAACCCTGATCCTGCTCGTTCACACAGATTAATTTGATTTAACATCTGCATAATAGTTGAATTTCTTGGATTTGAATATCCTCCATGAAAGATTCTATCTCTTGATATTCTTAGAAGTCCCGGATTATAAAATTCATATCTGTCTTCGTACATCACTATTTTTAGAGGTGATTCTTCCTTATAATCTGCATGTACAATAGAATTTATAAGTGCCTCCCTTATTGCCACATGTGCTAGTGTTTCATCTATTCTTGTATATCCGTCTTCTGCTATTTTAAATGGTACTTTTAAATTTTTCTTTAATTTATTTATTACTATAAAGTAAAAATTAAAAATGTTTCCCTCACCCCAAGTACCATCATACATTACCCTATCGTCCCATCTTTCATTTTCTCCTGAGGTTTTATCAAAATAATCAAGATGATAGTTTGGAAACACTCTTCTAACACTGTTAAAATTACCAAACATTAGTAACCCTGCTACTGTTAACCATGTTTTTCCTGTTGCTATATCTTTATCCATTCCACCTATTCTTTTTAGAAATTCATCATCACTTAATTCCGACCATGGGTGATCTCTTTTTACTACATTATAGATATTTCTATATCCTTTGAAAGCAGATTTATCTATATCTTCTTCAAATGTATAATACTCTAATATGTAATTATCTAATATTTTTGATGAATTTCTTATCAGTGAATTAACTTCTTCTTTTTGGCACCTATAGTCTCCTGAATGATTTCTTTTATATGTTCCTATATATGGATTCTCATTACATGAAATAGGTCTATCATTAAAATTTGCTCTTGGAACTTCTATTTTTAATAGTGATTTTCCATTTATTTCAACAATTGAAACATCTTTATTCTTAAGAATATTTTTATTTATTTTAGAAGGATTATTTATAATATCCCAAAATATTTTCATTAAGTTTTCAGGATTATTAATTCCTGTTATTTCAAATGCTCCGTTATCTTCACTAACACCTAACACTATTACTCCACCATCTGTGTTAGCAAAAGATGAATAGGTTTCCCATAGATCTTTAGGAATATTATTTTTAGCTTTTTTGAATTCTATAGACTTTGTTTCGCCTTTTAAAATTAAAGACTTTATTTTTGATTCTTCTATTTCCATGGGAACCTCCTGAAATATTTGTGAATATTAAGACTACTATATATTTCTTATCTTATCACTACCTTAATTCTTCTATTTTTATCTGTTCATATACTAGGTCATAATCTTTTTCTATATCATCAACTATTTTTTTTACTATATCCTTTATTTCATTTTCATCTGTTAATTCTTGCATTAATTCTAAACCACACTCTTTAAAATTAATCCATATTTCATTTTGCTTTTTATTTTCCAAATTAACTCATCTAACTTATTAATTCTCTTTACAAGAATTTTTTAAAAGTTTTTGTATTTCTTTGTCAAAATCAGAATTTATTTTCTGTATTTTATTAAACTCGTCATATTCTACTTTTGCTTTTGTTTCTGCTGTCTTTCTAGTGATTTTTCCTTTTCCTTTTAGAATATTATATTTTCTAAAAGTTAGAAATTCATTAATACTTTCTACAAATTCTTCTGTTTTAAAAGTATTTTCTCTTTCAATTAAATCTTCTATATAATCAAAATAACCAGTAACAGCTCTTTCTAGTTGCTTTATTTGTTTTTCTTCTAAATAATTCTTGCCAACTATTACATCACTTTTTAAAATTCTACCATTAGGAGCATTTTTCCAAGTTTTCAATCCCATATTTTCTTTTGCACTATCTGAACTTACATTAATAATTTCAGCTGCTGTTTTTCCTGTAATTGCATAATGAAATTTATTTTGTACCATGACATAAAACTCGTTTGTCACTTCTGAATTCCTATCATAATCAATACTACATTCTGCAAATATATCAGTAATTTGTTGCTATATTCTTCGTTCACTTGTTCGAATAGAACGAACACGCTCTAAAAGTTCTTTAAAATAATCTTTACCAAAAACCGCATTCCCTTGCTTTAAGCGGTCATCATCCATAACAAAACCTTTTGTCATATATTCTTTTAAAATACTTGTTGCCCATATTCTGAAATTAGTAGCTTTTTTAGAATTTACACGATAACCAACAGATATGATAGCATCAAGATTATAAATATCTAATATTCTTTTTACATTTCTAGCACCCTCAGTTTGAACTATTTCCATTTTGGAAACAGTTGCTTCTGATTGTAATTCACCCTCATAAAAAATATTAGAAAGATGTTTTTAAATAGCTGGTACTTCAACATCAAATAGCTCTGCCATTGCTTTTTGTGTAAGCCAAATATTTTCATTTTTAACAACGGCATTAACATTAATATTTTCTTCTGGTGTATTATAAATTAAGAATTGTAATTCAGTCTTCATATTTACACTTCCTCTGTATTTAAACTTTCATTTGTATTTGCATTTTTTGAAATATTAACAAATAGTTGGCTCGGATAAATAAAGTACCCTTTTGTTTTTATTGCATCATCTTTAATCTCTTCTGTTATAATATCATCACTTAGCTCTTCATACTTAAAACTATTATCTCCAGCTTCAATGTAATTAGAAAAGTTTTCACTTATAAATCTGTAAAAAAGAGTTCCTAAAACATATTGTTTAAAATCCCAACCATCTATAGAACCTCTAACATCATTAGCTATTTTCCAAATTTGATTTTGTAATTCTGCACGCTGACTAGCACTTGTCATCTTATTTAATCCTCCGTTTTGTAATTATTTATTTTATCAGTACAAACCTAGCCACACACTCAATATGACTAGTTTCTGGAAACATATCTACAGGTTGTAGTTTTGTCATTTCATACCCTGCCCTACAAAGTATTTCAGCATCTCTTGCTAATGTTGAGGGATTGCATGAAATATAAATAATTTCTGATATTTTAGTTTCAGCTATTTTTAGAAGTGCATCTTCTTCTACCCCTTTTCTAGGTGGGTCTAATATTATTGTATCAACTACTTCTTTATTTTTTAGAAGTTCTGTTATTTTCTTTTCAAAAGCACCATTAAGAAATTCTATATTTTTTATGTTATTTTCCTTTGCTGTTTTTATTCCGTCTTCCACAGCAGATTTAACTATTTCAATGGAATATACTTTTTTAGCTTCTTTAGCTACAATCATTCCAATAGTTCCCGTTCCAGAATATGCATCTACAACAGTTTTATTTTTAATATTCTCTGCAAAATCAATCACTGTTTTATAGAGCTTTTTTGTTTGCTCTATATTAATTTGAAAAAATGAAGTTGGAGATATATTGAACTCTATATCAAAAAGGTTTTCCTTTATTGTTTTCTCTCCTAAAACATGATGATTTTCTCTTCCTAAAGCAAAATTAGTTTTTTCTTTATTTATTGAAATATATACAGATTTTATATTTACCATTTTATTTTTCAACTGATTTAATACATCTAATATAATAGGATTATCCTCTTTAGTATTAACAATTAAAACTACCATAGCCTCATCTTTTGTGTTAGTTCTAATCATAATATGTCTAAGAACTCCTTTATGAAGTTTTTCATCATAAACAGAGAGTTTTTTAGGTAAATTATTTAATAAATTTTTTAACTCTTTTATTATTTTATTTCCTACAGTTGAATTTAAAAAATTTTCTTCCACCTCAAAAACATCATGAGATTTTCTTTTGAATAATCCCGTTATTATTTTATTCTCATAAAGAGCAAAAGGCTCTATCACTTTATTCCTATAATGTTTAGGTTTTCCAGCTCCTAATATATCAAGTATATTTAAATTTTCTAATTTACCTATTTTTTTCATCACATCTATAACCATTTCTTGCTTATATTTTAACTGTGCTTCATAGGTTAACATTCCAAAATCACAACCATGGAATTCTTCAAAGGTTAATTTATTTCCTTTAACTCTCTCTTCCCCAAAAACTATTATTTTTTTTATTATTGCTCTTCCATATGACTTTTTTAAAGATATTATTTCGCATTGAATTTTATCTCCTGGAACAGACATTGGGACAAAAACTGCAAAACCATTATAGTACCCTAATCCCTCTCCACCATAAACTATTTTATCTATTGCTAGTTCAATCAAATCACCTTTTTTTAATTCCAAAACTGCCTCCTAAATCTTTACTTACTATTACTTATTACTCCACTTCAAAATATTCTATCTTTCGAGTTGATTTTAACCCTTTTTTTTCAAGTTCTTGTTTAATTTTTTCAAAGTCCATCATAGTATCATATTCCATAATTTTACTGTCATGTATTCTTAATGTCTCTTCCAATTCTTTTTCTTTTATTTTTAGTATTTTACCTTTTTCAATAACATTATTTAGTTGTATATTATTTGCTCCCCATAATGTACCTATTGCTATTATTAAGATCATAACTATTATTTTATATTTCATAATTTTATATCCTCTCTACTATTCTTAATTTAGAAGACCTAGCCCTTTTATTATTTCCAATCTCTTCATTTCCAGGTACTATTGGTTTTTTTGTAACAAGTTTTATAGTTTCCACATGGTTACATACACACATTGGTAGTTTTGGTGGACAAATACACCCAGTAGCATATTCTTTAAACATAGTTTTCACTATTCTATCCTCTAATGAATGGAATGTTATTATTCCCATTCTACCTTTTTTATTTAAACAAGCAATTGATTTGTTTACTGCTGTTTCTAAAACTTCAAGTTCTTTATTAACTTCTATTCTAATTGCTTGGAATGTTTTTTTAGCAGGATGTTTAGTTGCCCGTTCTGGGTAAGCTCTCTTAATTAAAGTAACTAAATCCCCTGTACTTTCAATTGGTTTTTCTTTTCTAGATTCACAAATAAGTCTTGCTATTCTTCTAGCGTGTCTTTCTTCTCCATATTCAAAAAATATTTTAGATAAATCTCCCTCTTCATAATTATTAACTACTTCATAGGCTGAAATTTCAGCTGAATTAT
This sequence comes from Fusobacteriaceae bacterium, assembly GCA_051659505.1. Classification (GTDB taxonomy): domain Bacteria; phylum Fusobacteriota; class Fusobacteriia; order Fusobacteriales; family Fusobacteriaceae; genus JAGNZR01. The sequence goes on along the minus strand of JBOFOQ010000027.1, from coordinate 67,023 downwards.
TCATTCTCATGTCCAGTCTTGTGTCGTATCTATAAGAAAAACCTCTTTCTGGATCGTCTAGTTGAGTTGAGGAAACTCCAATATCCATAAGAATACCATCAACTTTATCATAACCTGCTGTATAAATAACTGTATCTATATTTTCAAAGTTATTTTTAAAAACTTTCCAATTTTTATATCCACCTAATCTTTTTTTTGCATATTCTATAGCTTTATCATCTTGATCTATAGAGATTAATACTCCCTTAGATGAAAGTCTTTTCAATATTCCTTCAGAGTGACCTCCACCTCCTAATGTACAATCTACATAAACTCCATCTGGATTTATTACTAAGTTATCCAGCGTTTCATTGTATAAAACAGGTATATGATAATCCTGAAAATTATTTTCATTTTCCACCAAATTATTTTCCTCTTTTCCTAAACATATGTCTTCTTTTACTTTTGTTTCCTCTAGCATTCTTCCTCCACTTTTATCATCACATGCTAAAATAGAGAAGCTAATTTGCCTCTCTACTTCTCTTTTATATCTAAATTAAAAAATTCTATAATATAACATATTAACTAAACTACGAATTATCTTAACTCCGAAGTACACTATAATAGGAGATAAATTTAAACCTCCTGCTCTTCCCACTGGGACAATTACTCTACATTTATCTAAAATAGGATCTATTATTGATTTTATTATTTCTGTAAAATCGTTTCTTGAGTTTGGTGCAATCCAAGAAAGAACTACTCTTATAAATAATATAATTAGAAATATATCCACAAGTTTATTAAATATCATTAAAAACATAATTCACCTTACCCTATTAACTTTGATTTAAATTAACTTTGATTTAAGAAATAATGTTTAGCTTTTACTGTATATTCCCAACCTGACCATATTGTTAAAATAACTGGAATTAACATCATATAGTCATAATAATTTGAAATCCAATACCCTTCACCAAAAAATAACATTATTATTATTGCTATCATTTGTGATGTTGTTTTATATTTTCCTAAGTTTCCAGCAGGAATAACTTCACCTTGAGCAGCTGCTAAAGTTCTTATACCACTAATTAAAAACTCTCTTGCTATAACAACTATAGACATCCAAGAAGGTAGCCATCCAAGAGAAACAAATATAACCATAGCTGATATAACAAGTATTCTATCAGCTAACGGATCCATAAGTTTCCCAAAATCTGTAACAAGATTATTTTTCCTAGCTAAATATCCATCTAACCAATCTGTTAAAGAAGCTACAACAAATATTATAAAAGCAATATATCTAAAAGTTGTCCCATTTTCTGGTACTCCTTCTAAAAAATATACAAAAGGAATTGCTAGTAACATTCTTGCTGTAGTCAATTTATTTGGTAAATTCACTTGTTTTAACCTCCCTTAAAAAATATAATATTTTATCTTCATATGATCTATTCTAATCTACAATTGGTCCTACATAATCGTAATCATAATTTTGTTCAATAAGAACTTTAACTATTTCTCCAGCTTGTCCTGTTCCGTCACTCATAAGAACTTTACCATCTATTTCAAGAGCTTGTCCCTGCGTTCTTCCTTCTAGCATGAATTCACTTTCACTAGAGATACAATCTATCATTACTTCTACTACAGTACCTAGGGACGCTCTATTTTTTTCTTCAGCTATAGTTGTTTGAAGATTTATTAGTTCCGCCCATCTTTTTTCTTTTATTTTTTCATCCACTTGATTTTCTAAATCATGTGCTACTGTTCCCTCTTCTCTTGAGTATTTAAATACTCCTACATAGTCAAACTTAAATTCTTTTATAAACTCTTTAAGTTCTGTAAAATTCTCTTCAGTTTCCCCTGGAAACCCAACTATAACTGTCGTTCTAATTGTTGCTTTTGGAATACTTGTTCTTATTTTATTTAATATTCCTCTTATTTGTTCTCCAGATTTAGCTCTACCCATAGCTTGTAATACATTTCCTGAAATATGTTGAATTGGAACATCAAAATAATTACATACTTTTTCTTCAGTTCTTATAACTTCTATCATTTCTTCTGTTAAAGAGTTTGGAAACATATAGTAAGTTCTTATCCACTGAATTCCTTCTATTTTTACAAGAGCTTTTAGCAGTTCAGGTAAAGCTTTTTTGTTATATATATCAAGACCATATTCTGTAGTTTCTTGTGCTAATAAATTTATTTCTTTCACTCCAAGACTTGCTAATCTTTCCACTTCAATTACAACATCTTCAATAGTTCTACTTCTTAATTTTCCTCTTAAAGTTGGAATAATGCAGTATGTACATCTTCTATCACAACCTTCAGCTATTTTAACATAAGCTGTATGAGGATTTGTAGTTATTATTCTTTCTGTAGATGAACTATTTAAAAAATCTAACGACGCTGTTCTCGTTACTTTTTTACCTTTCATTACCTCATCTATAATTTCTTCTATTTTATCTATCTCACCTGTTCCTATAACTGCATCTACTTCAGGCATTTCAGCTATAATTTCTTCTGAATATCTTTGAGCTAGGCAACCTGCAACTATAAGTTTTTTTAGCTTGGCTGTTTTTTTATATTCTGATATTTCAAGAATATTTTGAATAGATTCTTCCTTAGCGTCTCCTATAAATCCACAAGTATTTATAATTATAAACTCTGCGTCTTTTAGGTCGCTTGTCATCTGAAATCCTTTTTTATTTACTAAAATACCAATTAAATTTTCACTGTCCACTAAATTTTTGCTACAACCTAAACTAATAATCGCTAATTTCATTATTCCCCTTATCAAGCTTTTTCGAATATAATATTAACTTCCTCAAGATATTAATTTTTACTTTGAGGAAGTTTTATTATTTTTTAATTTTATTTTTTTATAAACATTATTTTTTACAATCCTTTTTTTGTTAAACTTACTTTTCCACCTTCAACACTTTTAACTTTAACTTCAAAAACATCTCCAACTTTAAGTACATCTTCAACATTAGCTACTCTCTCCTCAGAGATTTCAGATATATGAAGTAATCCTTCCTTACCTGGCATTATTTCCATAAATGCACCAAATTTTTGAATATTTACAACTTTACCTTTATAAACTTCTCCAATTTCAACATCTTTTACATAGCCATTTACTAATTGAATTGTTTTTTCTAGAACCTCTAATCCTACAGCAAATATAGATACTTTTCCTGTATCATCTATATCAACAGTAGCTCCTGTAGTCTCAATAATTCCTCTTATATTTTTCCCACCAGGTCCTATTAATACTGATATTTTATCTTTAGCTATTGTCATTTGATGTATTCTAGGCACTGTAGGCTTCATTTCTTGTTTAGTCGACACAGCTTCGTTCATTACTTCTAAAATCTCAAGTCTAGCATTTAAAGCTTGAGCCATAGCTTCTTTTAAAACTGCTTCATTTATTCCAGTTATTTTCATATCCATTTGAAGTGCTGTTATTCCTTTTTTAGTTCCTGCTACTTTAAAGTCCATATCTCCTAAATGATCTTCAAGTCCTTGAATATCAGTTAAAACAACGTAGTCATTCCCTTCTTTTATTAATCCCATAGCAATTCCTGCTACATGTTCCTTAATTGGTACTCCTGCGTTCATAAGAGCAAGTGATCCACCACAAACAGAAGCTTGAGATGATGACCCGTTAGATTCAGTTATTTCTGAAACTAATCTAATTGTATAAGGAAAATCCTCCTGTGAAGGTAGTACATAACTAAGAGCTCTCTCAGCTAGTGCTCCGTGTCCTAATTCTCTTCTTCCTGGTGCTCCCATTCTTCCAGTTTCCCCAACTGAGTATGGTGGAAAGTTATAGTGTAAGTAAAACTTTTTATAATAATCTTTCTCTAATGAATCAACTAATTGCTCATCAGATTTAGTTCCTAATGTTGCTACAACTATTGCTTGAGTCTCTCCTCTTGTAAACATAGCCGAACCATGTGGAATAGGTAAAACTCCTACTTCTGCATTTAAAGCTCTAATTTCAGTTGTTTTTCTTCCATCTGCTCTATGTTTTTTGTAAAGAATAGCATCTCTTACAACTTTTTTCATTAAATCGTGGAAATAATTTTTAAATTCTTTTACTATATCAGAAGGAACTTCTTCTTCGCCAGGAAAGTTTATCTCTTTAAATGTTTCAAAAGATTTTTCTTCTAATGAATCCATAGCATCATCTCTACTATGCTTTCCTTCAGTTACTACAGCTAATTTTAGTTCTTCTGTACAAGTAGCATCTATAAACTCTTTAACTAAAGCTAGTGGTACTGGAGAAGTGAATTCCATTTTTTCTTTTCCTACAAGTTTAGTGAACTCTTTTTGAAAAGCACAAAGTTTTTTTATGTGCTCATGAGCAAACATCATTGCTTTAAGTACTATTTCCTCTGAAAGTTCTGAAGCTCCTGCTTCAACCATATTTATAGCATCTTCACTTCCTGCTACAACTAAATCTAATTCACTTATTTCTAATTGCTCAGGAGTTGGATTTACTATAAACTCACCATTTATATATCCCACAACTACCCCTGCAACTGGTACAGAAAACGGTAAATCTGATATCATTAGTGCCAGTGAAGACATTGTTATTCCCACATGATTAGCACTATTTTTTCCGTCAAAAGACATAGCAGTATTTACTATTTGTGTGTCGTATCTAAATCCTTCAGGAAACATTGGTCTTATTGGTCTATCTATTAATCTTGATGTTAATATTGCATCGTTTCCAGGTCTGCTTTCTCTTTTGTTAAATCCACCTGGAAATTTTCCTGCAGCATAAAATTTTTCTACGTATTCAACTGTTAATGGGAAAAAATCTAATCCCGCCTTTGGTGCTTTACTTCTATTTACAGTTGTTAAAATTACAGTATCCCCGTACTGAGACATAACAGCCCCATTTGATTGTCTCGCCACTTTCCCTGACGCTACAGTAAGCGTTCTTCCACCTAATTCTATCGACATTTTTGATTCATTGAACATGTAAACCTCCTATTATAATTAAATAATTTTATCTAAAGAATTATTTAGAAAATAATAAGGGAGAAGAAAAATATTATTCTTTTCCTTTTCTCTTACTACTTTAACTAAATCTAATCCTTTATATCTTTTAATATTATATCATTTTTTACAAAAAAAATCAAAACTTTCTACCTGTTATCTGTTTTTTAATAAAAAAAATATATAAATGATAATTTTTTGATGACTATTTTGCAATAACGTCGTATAATATGCCTGTATGTTATATGATTTTTTTAAAATTTTAACGGAGGCTATTTTTGAAAACAAGTTCTAAACACTATTTAGTAAAAAATAAAAAAAACTTTATTTTGGAACTCTCTTTACCTGGCTCCAAATCTATAAGTAATAGAGCTTTGTTACTAGCTGCTCTTTCTGGAAAAAGAGTTCTTTTAAAAAACTTTCTTTCTAGTGACGATACAGGTTATATGATTTCTGCTCTTAGAAAACTAGGAAATAAAATAACTTTTTTTACAGAAAATCCTGAACTTATAATAGAAGGAAACTCTGAAAGAACTTTCTCTGGAGAATTATATACAGGAAATGCAGGAACAGTTATGAGATTTATCTCTTCCTATATAGCAGCAGGTACAGGAGAAGTTGTCTTAACCGGTGATAAAAGAATGAATGAGAGACCTATTAAGGATTTAATAGATTCTTTAGAGGAATTAGGTATGGAAGTAGAATATTTAGAAAAAAATGGCTATCCTCCTATTAAAATTATTTCTCACGGAATAAAAAACAAAAAAATATCTATTAGCTGCGACAAAAGTAGTCAATATTTGTCTTCTCTTCTACTTTCAGCTCCATATTTTTCTGAAAATTTAGATATTAAAATTGAAAATAAAATTGTTTCAAGACCATATATAGATATGACATTAAAAATGATTAATGATTTTGGTGGAGAAATCTCTGAAAATAGAGATACTGACACATTTCATGTAAAAAAGTCAACGTATAATATAGATTCTTATCTTATAGAGGGAGACATGTCCTCAGCTTCTTATTTTTTAGCTATGGCACTTATAACTAACTCCATTATTACTATTAAAAATTATTTTAAAGATAGTATTCAAGGGGATAAAAAATTCTTAGAAATATTTCTTAAAATGGGTGGAGAGATTCTTTCTCAGTCAGAGACATCTATTACCGTTGAAGGTTGTAAAAAATATAACGGAGTTGATGTTGATTTAAACGATTCTCCTGATATTGCTCAAACACTTGCAATTGTTGCTCTTTTTGCAAAAACACCTACAACAATTAGAAATGTGGCGAATTTAAGAATAAAAGAAACTGATAGAATTGCTGCCCTTAATAAAGAAATTACAAAATTAGGTGGTGTTTTTATTGAGTATGAAGATAGTTTTAAAATTATACCTAATAAAAGCTACAATTCTGCGAAAATAGACACTTATGATGATCACCGGATGGCTATGAGTTTTGCTTTAGCAGGACTTATTATCCCTAATATTGAAATTCAAAATATAGCCTGTGTTTCTAAAACTTTTCCTGGTTATTTTGATATTTTTAACAATATAGTTCTTTAAACTACACTCAAGGAGGAAAAAAATGAAATTAAAATTTACATCTTTTTTTTCTGTTCTTTTATTTTTGTTATTTACTAATATTTCACTTTCTAATTCTAAGGTTTTATCTGTAGATGAAGAGATTTTATCAACACGAGAACAAATCATTAGTTTAGAAAATAAATTAAAAGAATTAAGGTTAAAAAAAGAAACAGAATTAGCTAATGTTGCTAATGTTGCTAATAATAATAATAATAATAGTAATAATAGTAATAGTAATAGTAATAGTAAAGTCGGACTAGTTCTTAGTGGTGGTGGCTCTAAAGGCCTTGCTCACATAGGTGTACTTAGAGAGCTTGAAAAAAACAATATTAAAATTGACTACATTTCAGGAACTAGTATGGGAGCAATTGTTGCCACTCTTTATTCTATTGGCTACTCCCCTGATGAAATAGAAAACATCTTATTTACTCTTAATATCGAGGATATTATTAATGGTATTCCTGACAGAAAATATGTTCCACTTGAAATGAAATTAAATAGCTCACCTTCTATCACATCACTTAAATATGATGATAACTTTTCCTTTTCTTTACCTAAGGGACTAAACGATAGTAATATAAGTTATTTAAAATTAAAATCCCTACTTTGGAAAGTTGAAGGAATAACCGATTTTGACAAATTCCCTATACCTCTTAGAATTATAGCTACAGACCTAAATACTGGTCAGGGAATTGCCTTTAAAAGTGGAGATTTAGCTAGAGCTTTAACAGCTAGTATGGCTATTCCAACTATTATGGATCCAATAAGAATTGGAGATAACTTTTATGTAGACGGAATGATTGCACGAAATTTTCCAGTTCAAGATTTAGTTAGTATGGGGGCTGATATAATAATAGGTAGTGATGTTGGTGGAAAAGTTAATGCTCATACTGATTATGACATTATTAGTGTTTTCAATCAATTACTAGCTATTCAAAGTTCTAGTAGTACGCCACATCAAGCAAAATTAGCTTCCATTGTCATATCTCCTGATATTCATGAATTTTCTCCAAATGATTTTTCAGAGATAAAACCTATTATAGCAACAGGAGAAAAAGCTGCTAAAGACAAAATGAATGAAATTTTAAAACTTATTCCTAAAACATCTATTGTTAAAAATAAAAAAGAAGAAACTTTAGAGGCTAAATCTAAAAATACCTTTTTATTTAAGGGAATAGTTTTTGAAGAAAAAAATCTCAATCCCAGACTCAAAGAAGTTGTGGAGGAGTCTTTTAAAAATTATAAAGATAAAGATATTACTAAAAGCGAATTTGAAAATGTTTTTAACAGACTACATGCAATGGATTTTATAAATAAAATTTATTATACCTTGGATGAAAAAACTGGCTTATTTTCAATTGATATTGATGAAAATCCTCACAATAAACTTGGAGTTGCTGCAAGTTATCGTTCTGATTATGGGAGTACTTTCAAATTCTCAACAGATATTTTAACCCTTGGAAAACGTGGTTCTATCTCTAAAGCTGACTTGAAGTTTGGTGACTATAATGGTTTTAATCTTAGTAATTTTACTTATTATGGACTTTCTAATAAAGTAGGAATTTTCTCTTCCTTAGGTTATGACGAATCTCCATTTATTTTATACAAAAACAATGATAAAAAAGCTAAATATATTAGTCGAGAACTTTTTTTGAAAATAGGTATCTCTAGTCAATTGAAAAACAGCCTTCTTATGAGTTACGGAATTAGTCTTAATTCATCTGAGCTTATTCTTGATACAGGAGATATGCTAAATTCTCGTCCAGCAAATATTTTAGAATATTCTAAAGAATATGGAAATGCGTTTTTTAATCTTAAATACGACACTCTTGATAGTATGACTGTTCCAAGTTCAGGTATTAAATCAGATCTTATTTATACTTGGGGTGGAACTTTTTTAGACGATTCTAATAATATAAATTTTCATGGTCCAGTTTATTCTTCTGACTATTATCTTCCTTTAACTAAAAAATTATCTATTTTTTCAGGAATTTCAGGTGGAATTATCTCAGGAAATGATACTCTTTTAGATAAATTTCTAAAAATAGGTGGTACTAGAACTAATTTAGATAGAAGAGAACTTTCATTTGCTGGTTACCATTTCCAAAGTAATTTAGTTGAACAAGCATTTATTGGAGAGCTTGGATTTAGTTATGAATTTCTTAAAAACTTCTACTTTATTGGAAAATATAATATAGGAACATTTAAAGAAATTTCCAACAATCGTATTATAGCTAACCCTGATAATGAACTTTGGAAAAGTTATATTCAAGGTGCAGAATTAGGTTTTACTTATGACTCAATAATAGGACCTATGTCCCTTGTATTTTCTGCTAATAATGATGATAACAATGAAATTTTAACTCAATTCAATATAGGTTATTATCTCGATTAATTAGAGCGGTTAGATTGGTTAAAGTGATTCTAATTTTATTCTCTTTATAATTTCATTTACTTTTATATATTCTATGTAGTATAGTATATATAAGATATAGAATAAAAATTTAAGGAGATGAAATTAATTATGGAAAGAAAAAATGCTATTACTTTTGGAGGAAATCCACTCACTTTAGTAGGTAATGAAATAAAAATAGGAGATGTTGCACCTAATTTTACAGCAGTAAAAAACGACTTATCTTCACTAGCTCTTTCTGACTTAAAAGATAAAGTAGTTATTATATCAGCAATGCCTTCTATTGATACTGGTATTTGTGAACTTCAGACTATTAGATTTAATCAAGAGGCTAAAAAACATCCAAATTTACATATTATTACTATTTCTTTAGATTTACCATTTGCTCTTGGAAGATTTTGTGCTTCAAAGGGAGTAGAAAATGCTACTACTGTTTCTGATTATAAAGAAAGAGAATTTTCAAATAAATATGGTTTTTTAATTAAAGAACTTGCTCTAACTTCAAGAGGAATAATTGTTATTGGAAAAGATGGAATTGTTAAACATATTGAGTATGTAAGTGAAGTTAAAACTGAGCCTGACTACGATAAAGCACTTAAAGTTGCATTGTCTCTAGTTTAATAAAAAATAATTTTTTCTAAAAGAGCTAGAAAGAAAAACTAGCTCTTTTTTTTTATTAAAATTTTTTCTAAATATTTTCATTCAAATAGACAATTAATATTAAGTTATGGTATTATAGATATAACATTTTATTGAGGAGAGTCCTATGCATTTAAATGATTTAACTAAAGGGAATATTACCAAAATTTTAATAGCTCTTGCTCTTCCCATAATTGGGACTTCTTTTTTACAAATGACATATGGCTTAGTTGATATGCTTTGGATTGGGAAAATAGGTAGTCCTGCAGTTGCTGCAATAGGAACAGCTACATTTTTTTTATACCTTGGAGAAGCCTTAAACTCTATACTTGTTACTGGAAGTGGAATCAAAGTTTCACATAATATTGGTAAAAAAGATTATTTAACAAGTGAAAGCTATATTTCCAATGCTTTTTTCCTCAATTTTATTCTTTCTATCCTATATATACTTTTTATTTTTATATTTAAAAATCAACTTATAAATTTATTTAATATTAAAGATATTTTAGTTGAAGAAAACGCTAAAAACTATCTTCTTATTGCTGGAATTGGTTTAGTTTTTCAATTTAACAATTTTTTATTTGTAAGAATTTTAAATAGTTTTGGTGAAAGTAAAATTCCATTTAAAATAAATGCTATCGGTGTTATTTTAAATATTATTTTAGATCCACTTTTTATTTTTACATTTAATTTAGGTGTTATTGGAGCAGCTTTTGCAACAATTTTTTCACAGGGTATTAGTTTTTATCTTTTTATAAAAGTCTCAAAAAAATATTTCTCTTTAAATTCAATATTTAAATTTAACTATAATAAAATTAAGGAAATCCTTGTTTTAGGATTTCCCAGTGGAATTCAAAGAGTCTTGTTCACAGTGTTTTCTATTATAATAGGTAGAATGGTTTCACAGTATGGACCACAAGCTATTGCAGCTCAAAAAATAGGAGTTCAAATAGAATCTCTTTCTTACATGACGGCTACTGGTCTTTACGGTGCTATTGCAAGTTTTATTGGACAAAATTATGGAGCTTTTAAAAATTCAAGAATTATAAAAGGGTATAAAATTTCAATTATACTTGCAACTTTTGTAGGTTTTATTTCCACTGTGTTATTCATGGTTTTTCCTAGATTCTTAATAGAATTTTTTGTAAAAGATGAAAAAACTATTTTATTAGGTGAAAGTTATCTTAGAATTTTAGGTATTTCACAAATTTTCATGTGCATAGAAATAGTAACTGGAGGAGCTTTCACCGGTATTGGAAAACCTAAAACACCATCTTATGTAGGTATTATTTTTACAGCTCTTCGAATTCCATTAGCATATTTCCTAGAAAAGACTTTAAAAATTAATGCTATTTGGCTCAGTATTACAATAACCAGTATTTTAAAAGGAGCAGTCTCTACATCTATTTTATATATCTATTTAAATACTCTAAAAAAGCGTACTCTAAAAAGGATCAATATAGGAAAATTATAGTCTTTAAAGCTTTAGTCTTCAAAATTATAATCATTTTGTCTTAAAGCTTCATATAAAATTATTACAGAAGAGTTAGAAAGATTAAGAGAACGTCCCATTTTTATCATTGGTATTGTTATACATGTTGCTTCATTCTTTTTTCTAATTTCAGATGATATTCCTACTGATTCAGGTCCAAATACAATAAAATCATCTATTTTATATTTTACATCTGTATATTTTCTTTTTGTTTTTGTTGTTGCATAGTAAAAATTCCCTTGAGGATATGCTTCTAATAATTCTTCATAGCTTTCCCAAATTTTTAACTTTACTAAAGGCCAATAATCTAGTCCAGACCTTTTCACTGCTTTTTCATCAAGAGAAACAACAAAAGGTTTCACAAGATGTAAAGTTGAATTTGTTAACACACAGGTTCTTCCTATATTACCTATATTATAAGGTGTTTCAGGAGAGATTAAAACTATATTCATATTACTTTCCTCCAAATTTTATTTTCTATTATTGTAACATATATTTTCACTTTAAATTACTAAAAATATGTTTTATTATTATTTTATTAATAATAAGCTAAGTTGTATAATAACTTTTAAAAAAAGTTTGACTCACAAAATAAAATGTTGTAAAATGCACTAGTATCTTAAAGTTAATATATTAAAATATAGGAGAGTGAATTATGAAAAAATTATTAATCTTAGGTCTGATTACTACTATTGGAGCTTTTGCTTTTTCTTCACAGCATAATGATGGTACATATAGAGGAAACTTTTTTGATTCAGGAGAAAATCAAGTAACAATTCAATTTGAGTTAAAAAATGATATTGTTACTTCTGCAAGATATCGACATCTTGCGTATAAAGGAAAGAACTTTTTAAAAGATGAGTCTCTAGTCCTAAACAAGAAACAGTATGAAGCTGTTTTAGAGTATATTATAGGTAAAAATATAGAAGAAGTTACTTATAAAATGTATGATGGTTCTAAAATTGAAAAAGCTGGTGCTACTGTTAGAGTTACTAAAGTTCGTTCTGCCATTAAAGACGCTATTTTACATGATGTTTACTCTCCAGCTAAAATTGAAGAAATAAAAAAATAAAATTATATCTGTTAAAAATAAAACTATGTCAAGGATAAATAAAACTATTGACTTCTACTTCTCTTAAGGTTAGAATTTAGAAAGGTCTTAATCTTAAACATTAAGGAGTAAATAAAATGAAAATTACGCTATGTGAAAAAAAACAATATGGAAAAGATGTTTTAAAATTTAAATTTAGTTCTGAAGAATTTGAAAAAGTTAATGTACATGGTTGTGCTGCTATTCTTTCCACTAATGGAAAAGATAAAAGAGCCTATTCTATTAGTTTAAAAACTAATGAAAATGAACTTGTTTTCTTTATAAAAAAAGTTGGCTTAGTTTCGTCTCAGTTACACGACTTAGAAATTGGAGCTATTATTAACTGTGATTTAATTTACTCCCATACTTTTGGTAGAAACATTCATCAAGAGGAAATTTGTTGCATTGGAGGAGGAGTAGGTGTTGCTCCCTTAGTTAATTTAATGTCATTTAATAATAATCCTAGTAGTGTTCTTGTTTCCTCTTTTAAGTATGAAGATGAAGTTTTCCTTGTAGATAAAGATATTAACTTTAAAATAAGTAAAACAGATACCTACGTTACAAGAGAATATAGTCCAATTTATGCAAATGGAAGAATTACTAAGGCCGCTCTTCCATTAGGTTTTAAGGCATACTACATCTGTGGATCTTTGGAATTTTGTAGACAAATAGAAAGGGATTTAGTTTCAAATAAAATAAATCCTTATAATATTTTTATTGAAGCGTGGTAAAATTAGTATTTTTTTTAATTTAAAGATAAGAAAATTCTTTTTAAAAAAAGATTTTCTTATCTTTTTTTTGTTTCTTTTTTATTTTTTTATTTTTTTATTTTTTTATTTTTTTATTTTTTTATTTTTTTATTTTTTTATTTTTTTATTTTTTTATTTTTTTATTTTTTTATTTTTCCACTCTTTCCCATTTTTTTTGTTTCTTTTAATCTTTTTATAGCATTTTTTACTCCTAATTAGTATAATAATATTATTATTATAATCTAAAATGGGGAACAACTATGAAAAAAGAGATAAACAAAGGCTATATAAAAAATGTTTTAGTTACTAGAGATTGTAAAAACAACCATGATTTCTCAAAAGCTCTAAGAAAATCAGGTGCTAATGTTACCGAACTTCCTTTTATTGAAATAGTAGGAAACAAGATAGAAATAGAGAACTTAGAAGATTATTCTGCAATACTTTTTAACTCTCCCAATGGTATTAAATTTTTTATAGAAAGTTTAAAGGATAAAAAAATTCTTCATTCATTTAAAATTGGAGTGGTTGGCGTAAAAACAGAAGAAAAACTTTTAGAATACGGATTTAAACCTGATTTTATGCCTATAAAATATATGATTAAAGAATTGGTAAAAGAATCTTTAAATTTTACTAAAAACAATGATAAAATACTGATTGTAACTTCTAATTTAAGCCCTTGTGATACTGAGCTATGGTCTTTTTCTCATAATAGGAAGTTTGAGAAAGTTATTGCTTATAACACACAAAAGATAATAAGAGAGACAGAAGAAGTAAAAAAATATTTAGAACATATTGAATATATAACTTTTTTAAGCTCTTCAACTGTAGAAGCTTTTTATGAGAGTATTCAAGGTAATCTTAGTTTTATCCATGGAAAAAAAATAGTTTCCATTGGAGAGATCACATCAAAAACACTTTCTAAACTTGGATTTAAAGTAGATTTAGAAGCTACTGAATTTCACGGTGAAGGAGTTGTCAAAATTATAAAAGGAGATAACAATGTTTAATAGAACAAGAAGAATGAGAAGTTCTTCTGCAATTAGAGAATTAGTAAAAAATGTAAGTTTTTCCATAGATGAATTAGTTTATCCTCTCTTTATTGAAGAAGGGGAAAATATTTACGAGGAAATATCATCAATGCCAAATCAATTTAGATTTTCTTTAGATACCTTAAAAAAAGAATTAATTGAACTTAGTAATTTAGGAATAAAATCTCTTCTTTTATTTGGTATTCCAAAAGTCAAAGATGAAATTGGAACTCAAGCCTACGCTGAAAATGGTATTATTCAAGTTGCTACTAGATATATAAAAGCAAACTTTCCTAATTTTTTAATAATAACTGATGTCTGTATGTGTGAGTATACTTCCCATGGACATTGTGGTATTTTGAAAAACTGTGAAGTTTCCAATGACGAAACAATTGAATATATAGCTAAAATAGCTCTTTCTCATGTTAGAGCAGGGGCAGATATTGTAGCTCCCTCTGATATGATGGACGGAAGAATTTTAAAAATAAGACAACTTTTAGATAAAAATAATTACTTTAATATTCCTATTATGTCTTATTCAATAAAATACTCTTCTAGTTATTACGGACCATTTAGAGATGCTGCTGATTCTGCTCCTACTTTTGGAGATAGAAAAACTTATCAAATGGATTTTAGAAATAATAAAGATTATATGATTGAAGCAGTTAACGATATTGAAGAAGGAGCAGATATTATAATTATAAAACCTGGTCTTGCATATTTAGATGTAGTTAAAGATGTTTCTAGTTCTCTTAAAATTCCTGTGGCTGTTTATAGTGTAAGTGGTGAGTACTCTATGGTTAAAGCTGCTGCTATAAACGGTTGGATTGATGAACAAAAGATTGTTATGGAGAATATGTATGCTATGAAGCGTGCAGGAGCTAATATTATAATTACTTATCATGCTAAGGATATTGCAAAATGGTTAGGAGGGAAATTATGAAACTTACAAATTCACAAAGTATCTACAAAAAAGCTATAGAAGTTATTCCAGGGGGAGTTAATAGTCCTGTTAGAGCTTTTAAATCTGTTAATAAAGTGTTTCCTATTTTCATAAAAAGTGGGAAAGGTTCTAAAATTTATGATGAAGATGAAAATGAATATTTAGACTATATTTGCTCTTGGGGACCTATGATTTTAGGACATAACCATGAAAAAATTATGATTGGAATTAGAGAAGCTATTGAGCTTGGAAGTACATTTGGTCTACCTACTAAAGGAGAAATTGAGCTAGCTGAGCTTGTAATTAGTTGCTTTCCTTCTATGGATATGGTTAGATTTACAACTTCTGGAACGGAAGCTACTATGACTGCTGTTAGACTAGCGAGAGCTTATACAAATAGAAATAAAATTTTAAAATTTAACGGTTGTTATCACGGTCACTCTGATTCTCTTCTTGTAAGCTCAGGATCAGGTCTTTTAAC
The DNA here is from genome assembly GCA_051659505.1 of Fusobacteriaceae bacterium. Taxonomy (GTDB): domain Bacteria; phylum Fusobacteriota; class Fusobacteriia; order Fusobacteriales; family Fusobacteriaceae; genus JAGNZR01. Next base: position 51,619 of record JBOFOQ010000027.1, on the reverse strand, counting down.
AGATGGTTACCAAGATAGCAATGGAATTACTGAAGGGACTCTAAAGGATACTCTCACAGCTAATTTTGGAGATATTGAATCAGTTAAAAGAATTTTATCAGCACAGGATGTTTCATGTGTTATTATAGAACCTATCCCTGCAAATATGGGGCTTATTAATACTGAAAAACAATTTTTAGAAGAACTTAGAGAAGTTTGTACAAAAACAGGAACTCTTCTTATTTTTGATGAAGTTATTTCAGGATTTAGACTGGCTCTTGGTGGGGTACAGGAAATTTTCAATATTAAACCTGATTTAACTACTTTAGGAAAAATTATAGGTGGTGGATATCCTGTTGGTGCCTTAGGTGGAAGAAAAGATATTATGAATATGTTAGCTCCTGTAGGGCGTGTTTATCATGCTGGTACTCTGTCTGGAAACCCTATTTCTGTTAGAGCTGGTTTTGAAACAATTTCTTATCTTATTGAGAACAAAAATGTAATATACAAACAATTAGAGGAAAATGTTGATTATTTAGCTGAAAATATAAAGAAAATAGCTAAAAAATATTCTGTGAATATTTGTATAAATAAAATAGGTTCTCTTTTCACAATTTTCTTTACAGATTTGGATAGTGTTTCTACTCTTGAAGATTCTAAAAATAGTTCAGATTTAAATTATTCTATTTATTTTAACACTATGCTTGAAGGAGGAATTATTACTCCTCCATCTAAATATGAGGCTCATTTTATTTCTTATGCTCATACTAAAGATGATTTAGATAAAACTCTTAAAGTTATAGATTTAGCTTTTAAAAATATTTCAACTAGAGTTTAAGTTATGAATAATGAACAATTAAATAAACAGGATTTTTATCCTTTTTTCATAAATATGAAAAATAAAAAATGTTTGATTATTGGAGCAGGAAACATAGCTCTTAGAAAAACTAATACACTTTTAGACCTTGGAGCTAAAGTAACAGTTATAGCTGAAGATATTTCAATTGATGAGTTTTTTTCTCTTCCTATTACTTTGGAAAAAAGAAGATTTTCTCCTGAAATTATCACAAAAGAATATTTCTTAGTAATTGCAGGAACTGACAATGCTATAATTAATAATGAAATTGTTGATATTTGTTTTAATAATAATATTTTAGTTAATAACATAACTTCTAAAACACAAATGGATACTCGTTTTTCCTCTGTTATTAACGAAGCAGATTATCAAATAGGAATTTCAGGAAGAGGAAATCCAAAGAGAGCTCTTCAGATTAAAGAGATAATAAAAAAAGCAATTAAAAATATTAGTTTTAATGTAACTACTTAAGGGGAAAGTAAAGATTCCCCTCTTTTTATTTCTTTCTACTAATCAAAAGGATATTTTAATTGAGTGACTCCTATTTTTTAATTTATAAAAAAATAATTAAAGGTGCTTCCTTTGTAGGATGTTTTATCACTTTACAGTGAATATCAAAAATATTATAAATATTCTGCTCTGTAAATATCTCATTTGGAGTTCCTTGTGCTATGATTTCACCATTTTTAATAGCATAAATAAAGTCACAATAAGAGCTAGCTATATTCATATCATGAACGACAGAAAGAGTAGTTTTATCTATCTCTTTTATAAGGTTCATTATTTGAAGTTGATACTTTATATCCAAATGATTGGTAGGTTCATCTAAAATTAATAGATCACTTTTTTGAACTAAAGCTCTTGCAATAAGAACTCTTTGTATCTCTCCACCTGATAAGGTTAAAAAACTTCTATCTTTCATATTTTTTATTCCAACTTGTTTTAAAGCAGAAACTATTTCTTCTTTCTTATAAATCGAAAAAATTGATTTTTCATGGGCGTATCTCCCCATTTCAACAATTTCTTCCACTGTGAAATCAAAATTAATATTTTGATTTTGAGCTAAAACAGCCATTTTTTTAGCTAATTCTTTAGGTTTATAGTCTTCTATTGAAATATTATTAATTGTAATTAATCCACTTTCTGATTTTAAGTACCTATAAATATTTTTTAAAATAGTGCTTTTTCCACAACCATTTGGTCCTATAATACCAACATTTTTTTTGCTTTTTATAGTCATACTTATATTTTTTAATATTTCAATATTATCAATTGAAATATTTAAATTTTTAACTTTTAACATTTAATTTCCTCCAAATCGATAGGATTTTTTTCTTAACATATTTAAGAAAAATGGAGCACCTAAAAGAGAAGTTATAACCCCAATTGGTATTTCTTGTGAACTTAAAATAACTCGAGTTAGAGTATCAGCAAGAATTAGAAAAAATCCTCCTAATAAAATAGAAACAGGAATAATTTTTTTATGATTTCCACCCACAAGACCTCTAACTACATGAGGGATAACAAGACCAACAAAACCAATAATACCCGTATTTGAAACAATAACACCAGTTAAAAATGTAGAAATTATAACTATTAATATTCTCATTTTTTTTACATTAACACCAAGAGCTATAGCATTTTCATCTCCAGTGATAAGAATATTAAGTTCTCTGTATTTTGGAAATATGAAAATAATAGAAATTACTAAACTAAAAAAAAGAAGAGGTATATATTTCCAACTTGAACCAGCTAGGCTTCCTGACATCCAAAATAAAGCAGAACGTACTTCTCTATCATTTGGAGCCATCATTATCATGAGAGTTGTTATTCCTGAAAAAAAAGAAGAAATAGCAACACCAATTAAAATAAGTTTAGAATGGGAAAAAGAACCAGCACCTGAAAAATAAAAAACAATAAAGGCAGTTAAAATCCCAAAAATAAAAGAGAGTAAAGGAACTGAAAAGAAAGCAGAACTTCCTAAAAAAAGAAGAGCAAAAACAGCACCAGTACTAGCACCAGAAGAAATCCCTAAGATATAGGGGCTAGCAAGGGAATTCTTAGTTAAACACTGCATTAATATTCCTACAAATGCAAGAGAAGAACCAGAGATAAAACCTGTTATAAGTCTGGGAGTTCTTAAGTTCCAAACTATGAGTTCAGAACTTTGTTTCCAATTTTTGATAAAAATTTCCTTATTAAAAATTTTATTTATAATTATTTTATATACATCTTTAGAGTCTAAAGAAACAGTTCCAATTGTAACAATTAAAACAGAAAAAAGCATAGTAAAAATAATTAGAATAAAGCAAAGAGTTTTATAATTTTTAACTGGTTTTTTTAATAGCATTATAATCTATCTCCATGAAGACCTGTTGATAATTTTTTTATTCCTTTAATAATTCTAACTCCTGTTGAAAGATCTTCAAGACCAATAACAATAAATTTATTGTTTTTTACAGCAGGAAGTTCTTTAATAGGCGATTTTTCTTTTAAATATTTCATCTTAGTTTCAGCAGTAGTAGTTCCATAATCTACAATAATAATAACTTCTGGATTTTCACCTAAAACTTTTTCCCAACTTCCATCGGTAAAACTACCTATTGCTTCATGAAAGATATTATCTCCCCCTGCAAGGGAAATAAGAGTATTACCAAGACCAGTTCCTCCTATTGTAAAAGGAGCACTTTCTCCTGAATCATAAGCAAATACTTTTATTTTTTTTTGAGGTAAAGTAGCCTCTATCTCTTTTAATTCATTTTTCATATTATCAACTAGTATTTTAGAATTATTTTCTAAATTAAATATTTCTCCAAATTTAAGTATATCCTCATAAACATCATCTATTCTATTGCTTTTTAGTGATTTCATAAGATAAACTTCAACACCGTTACTTTTTAATTCTTCTAAAGGACCTAAATTTTTAGGATTAATAATAGTATTCCAACCAGTTAAAAAATCAGGATTAAGAGAATAAAAAACTTCTTTGCTAATTCCTTTAGGAGAAAGAACAGGGATTTTATCATATTTTTCTTTTAATTCAGGTAAAATTGGATTATCTAACCAAGCAGTACCTATCATTTGATTTTCTGCACCTATGGATAAAAGAATTTCAGTTGTGAATTGCGAAGCAGAAACAGCCCTCTTAGGAACTGTTGAAGAAGAAAAGAGATTTATAGATAGAGCTATTAATAAAACAGAAGTAATTACTTTTTTCATGAGATTCCCCCTTTATAAGTTAATTTAAAATAAAAATAGGGGAGACTAACCTAGGAAAATAATTAATTTATAATAAAAATATTTATTATAAAAATATATAAAATGGTAAGTCTCCTGACTTGGCTTCCTTCTACTTTCACGCCTTCCCAGTTTCCCAGTGACATTTTTGTGATTTCGTCCACCATACAGTAGCTTTCGCTGTGTGGGATTTTCACCCAACTTCCTTTATTAAGTTTAAAACACCCTTTTTATTTAATGAATAAACATTATTTTGCTTATTCATAATGTTTATTCTACTATAATAATATTGTAATGTCAATCTATATGGGGTAAAATTGAATGAAAGAAACAATTAAAATATAGCACGCTTTCCACCACAAAAAAAAAAAAGAGGCAATATATTTTTTTATTAAAAAATATTGTCTCTTTTTGATAGAAATTATGTTTTTTTACTGATTTAAACATATTTATCCACATATTTATTAGTGAAGTTTATAGTTTAAGCCTAAATCTATCATGTATTTTCTTTACACAAGCCCTGTTAAACTATTAATAATTATCATTACAATTACTGCTAAAACAGGAAAAACAACTGTCACCATTCCAATATCTTTGTATCCCTTACTATGAGTTATTCCACAAACTGATAAAAGAGTAATGACTGCCCCGCAATGTGGTAAAGAATCTAGTCCTCCAGCTCCTACTAACATTACTCGGTGTATTGCTTCAGGATTTAATCCCATTTCTAAAAAAGTTTTAGACAATGCTTCTAATGCTATTCCTGTTCCTCCTGAAGAAGAACCTGTAATTCCTGCCATAATACTTGTTGAAATTGCAACTTTTGCAAGCCCGGTAATTCCTAATCCTAGTACCCAATCTTTAATTACTAAAAATGCTGCAGTTGATTTTACTACACCACCAAACCCAACAATCATAGCTGTATTCATAATAGGGGAAAGAGAACTCTCCGCACCTCTATTAATAATTGAAAGCATTTCCTTTCTTCTATTTTTAAACAAGAAAATTGTCAGAACAATTGCACTAGCTAATCCTATCGTCACTGCCCAGTTCCCATCAATTCCCCCATGAGGTCTAAAATATTCTATTACTTCATCTTTTTTAAAAATTAAATTTACAAATATCCAATTCAAAACAAATATTAGAACAATTGGAGAAAAAGCACTAAGTACATTTGGTAATTCTTCTCTCTTTATCTCTTTCATTTTTTCTTCAGTTATTCCATAACCTTCATTATTCTTTTTAGCTTCTTTAACCCTGTAGTTTAACCAAATCATCCCCATTCCAAATATAATTATTCCTGCCACAGTCCCTAAAATTGGAGCCGCATAAATATTTGTACCTAAATAATTATTTGGCATTGAGTTAATAAATTGTGGTGAACCAGGAAGTGCAGTCATTGTAAATGTGAATGCTCCAAGAGCTATTGCACCAGGTATTAGCCGTTTAGGGATATCTCCTTCCCTAAACATTGATACAGCCAATGGATAAACTGCAAAGACTACAACAAAAAGAGAAACTCCTCCATACGTAAGTATTGCTGTTGCTAATACTACTGCTAATACTGCACGTTCTTTCCCTAATTTATTTGATATAAACAAAGAAATTGCATCTGCAGCTCCACATTCTCCCATTATTTTTCCAAATATTGCTCCGCCTAAAAAAATAGGAAAAAAACTTTTGATATAACTCGCTGTTACCGCCATAAAAGGTCCAGTTATAGCTGATAGTCCTGGCATATCTCCTGTTATTATCATAAGACACATGGATAATAGTGGAGCCAGTAGTAGAACAGAAACTCCTTTAAATGATAAAACTATTAACAATATTATTGCTATTACTAATGATATTACCCCCATTTTACCCCTCCTAGTACATTTGTTTTAAAAAAATTTTAGTCCCATTAATTCATCTTGAAATATTTTACTATCCATTTCTTTTAAATCATTAGCAATTAATGGTTTAAAATCCATTTGATTTAATATATCTTTTTCTAAATCTATTCCTGGAGCAATTTCTATTAAAGTTAACCCCTCTTTTCTTAGTTCAAATACTGCTCTTTCTGTTACATAAGTTATAATTTTTCCATTACTTCTTGCTAAATTTCCAGAAAAAGTGATTTGTTCAACTTGAGATATAAATTTTTTAACTTTTCCTTCTTTAAGTACATTTAATTTACCATCTTTAGATATGATTTTAAGACCACCAGCTGTAAAAGTTCCACAAAAAATTACATTTTTAGCATTTTGAGTTATATTAATAAAGCCACCACACCCTGCAAGTTTTGGACCAAATTTTGACACATTTATATTTCCAGCTATATCGCATTGTGCAAGACCTAAGAAAGCTATGTCAATTCCACCACCATCGTAAAAATCAAACTGAGATGGTTGAGAAATTATTGCTTCAGGTGCAATTGATGCTCCGAAACTCAACCCTCCTGCTGGAGTTCCTCCAATCGCTCCTGGCTCAACTGTTGGTACAAAATGATGTGCTTCTCCTTCTTCTTTTAGAATTTCCGCTATTCCTTCTGGCATTCCAATTCCATAATTAAGTATAGTATCTTCCATTTTTAACATCATTGCGCACCTTCTTGCTATTATTTTTCTTTCGTCAAGGGGCAACGAATCATTAATAAAACTTTTTATAATATTGTTCTCAACAAAATCTTCTCTATATTGTATATCAAAAGTTTGCATATGATCTGAAATATCATCAACTACCACAATGTAATCTACTAAAATCCCAGGAATTTGTACAAGTTTTGGATCTACTGAGCCTGATTTTATTTTTCTTTCAACTTGAACAATCACTATTCCACCAGAGTTTTTAGTAGCCATTGCTATAGCTTCTACCTCTAATTTTAAAGCTTCTTTTTCCATGGTAATATTTCCAAATTCATCTGCTGAAGTTCCTCTTAAAAGAGCAACATCAATTTTTACACCTTTATAAAAAAGATACTCTTCTCCACAAAGAGTTATTTTTGACACTATATCCTTTGTTGTTATTTTATTTACTTTACCTCCTTCAATGCTTGGATCAACAAAGGTTCCCATTCCAACCTTAGATATTGTCCCTGGTTTTCCAGCTGCAATATCTCTAAATAGTTGTGAAATAACTCCTTGGGGTAAATTGTATCCTTTTATTTTATTTTCAAAAGCAAGTTTTCCTAATTTAGGTGCAAGACCCCAGTGCCCACCTATTACAGTATCTACCATTCCTTCATACCCAAACCTATTTAGTCCTTTTTCTTTTCCATCTCCTTGCCCAGCTGCATATATAAGATTTACTCCTCTTGGTGCTCCTTTTTCTAAGAATCTTTTTTCAATTTCTTTCAGTATTCCTTCTGGTACACCAATTCCAACAAAACCACCTGTTGCAATAGTTACTCCTGATTTAATTTTAGCTGTTACTTTCTCAGCTGATAAAAACTCTACTTTTCTCATCGTTCCTCCAGCAAATTTTAATTTTATAATTTATTACTTACACATATATTTTTAATATAATGTTTTTACTCCTCTTTAATATTCCTAAACCCCTCTCCTAACACCTCTGTAACATCACTGACAATAACAAAAGCTCTAGGGTCTAATTCTCTTATTTCTTTTTTAAATCTAAATATTTCGTACTTACTCATAACACAGTATAAAATAGCTTTATTTTCTCCACTATAAGCTCCTGTAGCATTTAAAAATGTTGCACTTCTATTCATTCCATCTATTATGAATTCTTTAATCTCATTATTCTTCTCAGAAATAACCATAACCCCTTTTGCCACATGTTTTCCCTCTTCAACAAAATCTATTATTTGTGTAGCAACATAAACAGCTACAACTGTATACATAAACATAATTTTACCAAATAAAAATCCTGCCATACAAAGAACTAGAAAGTCAATTATTAAAAGAGCTTTTCCAACAGATATCCCTTTATACTTGGTCATTATTCTAGCTATAATATCTACGCCACCTGTGGAACCACCAGCTAAAAATACCAATCCTAATCCTAACCCTGAAAGTAAACCTCCAAATAGAGAACCTAAAAGAATATCTTCCATGGAGCTCCCCATTCCAGATGTTAGTTTTATAAAAAAAGCCACAACTGCTATACCGTAAATTGTTTTTAAAATGAACTCTCTACCTAGCATTTTCCATCCTAAAATAACAAGGGGAATATTTATAATAATATATGTTATACTTATTGGAAATTTAAATAAATAATGTAATATTAATGAAATTCCAGTAACTCCTCCCTCTGCAAGCTCATTGGAAACATAAAAATAATTTATTCCAAAAGCATAAATAGCAGACCCTAGAGTTATCATAGAAAACTCTTTAAAATATTTTGTTTTTGTCACTTTTATTCCTCCAAATATTTAAAAATATTTTTAAATATATTTTTTTATTAAAATTTTTATTTTTCCTTTTTTTGTTTTTTCCAATTCTTTTTCAAATATAAATTTCCCTTTTTTTCTAATGGTTATAACTGATTTTTCTTTGATTATTTTACTTGCTTTTTTTTCAACTAAATAGTTGTGCATAACTTCTCCTGACTCAATAAGCTCTGAGGTTTCATTACGAGATGAATTTATTAAGGTGGACACTATGGCATCTAGTCTTAAAGAGGATAAAACTTCCATTGAGTCTTGAAATTTTGCTTTTGGTAATTCTTTTTCTTCAATTCTTTTTATTTTAACAGGTATTTTTCCTATATTGGTTATTTTTTCACTTATCATCTCATATATAAATTCTAAGGCTATACCGTAACATTTACTGTCTTCTACAATTAAATCCCCTAGTAACTCTCTTTTTATTCCTAAACTCATTATAGTCCCTAAAAAATCTTTATGTTCTAGAGTTTTAAATTTATTTTTCCCATCTATTTCAAATAAGACCACTGGAAAGTTTAAGTCTTCATAATTGTATTCTTTAGGATAAATACATGAAATTTTCTTTTCTGAACTTTCAGATAAACCTAAAAATTTCATTTCCACATTAAATAAATTTTTTACCTCTTCAACTTTAGCTATAAAACTTGGAGAATAAAATTCTTTCCCATAAATTGGATACTCAATATTTAGACAAAGTTCTATATCATCTAAAAAATTAGCTATTACAAACTCTTCATTTTTTTGAAAATTACTAATAATTTTTTTTCTATCCATAAATATTTTATCCCTCACTTTATTTTCTACTATTAAACTTATAATAACATATTTCTAATAAAATTAATAGTAAAGGGCATATAATAAAATAGTATTAAATAATTATAAAATAATTTTTTTTTAACTAAATTAAGTGACAAATCCCCTATAAAACGGTATAATTAAAAAAGTAAAATAAATTTATTAGAGGTGACAAATGTTTTTATTATTTTTAAAAGGGATAGGTATTGGAGTGGCTAATATTATGCCTGGAGTTTCTGGTGGTACCTTAGCTGTAGTTTTTGGAGTTTATGATAAACTTCTTGAAGCTATTGGAAGTTTTTTTTCAGTAAATAAAGAAAAAAAGATAAATTATTTAAAATTTCTATCTCCTATATTTTTAGGTGCTAGTTTTGGAATTGTTCTTTTTGCTAAACTTTTACAGTATCTGTATATTAATTTTCCTACTTTAACAGGAATAGGATTTTTACTTTTAATTTTACCTTCAATACCACTTATTATTAAAAATGAGAAATTTAATTCTAAAAATTGTTTTTCCCTTTTAAGTGGTATTATTATAACTTTTATTTTTATTCTCCTAGGTGCAAAATATGGAGATAAAACTACTGAAATTGGTATAGTAAAATCTTTTACAACTATTTATAGTTTAAAATTATTTTTTTCAGGAACTATTGCAGCAGGTGCAATGATTATTCCAGGTATTTCTGGTTCTTTACTTCTTCTTATGCTAGGTGAATATTATAATATTATTTTTTCTATAAATAATTGTATTGAAACTATAATTTCTTTCTTTAAAGGTCGTTCTAATATGAGCTTTTTGGAAATTGTAACCAGTGGAAGTTTTTTGAATTTATATATTTTTTCCCTTGGGATTATAATAGGAATAATTGCTGTTTCTAAATTTATAACTTTTATGCTAAAAAATTATCGTTCTACAACACTTTATTTTATAGACGGTATTATTATTACTTCTCTTTTACAAATTTTAATGAATATTTTTCCAATTATTGACAATACTATTAAAAATTTAGTTTTTTAAGTAAAAAGATGACAAAAGTAGTATTTTGTCATCTTTTTATTTTACCCTTTAAAACTATCTCTCACTGACCTTTCCATATCTCTCTTTTGGTCTTTTTTTGCTAGTTCATCTCTTTTATCATATGTTTTCTTTCCTCTAGCTAAACCTATCTCTATTTTTACATAGCCCTTTGATAAATGAACATTTAATGGAACAATAGTAAAACCTTTTTGTTTTACTATATCATATATTTTATTTATCTCTTTTTTTTTCAAAAGTAATTTCCTAACTCTTCTCTCATCAGGATTATATACACTTCCAAATTTCCAAGGAGTAATGCTCATACCTATAATAAATATTTCGTTATTTATTACTCTAACAAAAGCCTCTTTAATACTTGTTTGACCTGCTTTTATTGATTTAACTTCACTTCCTATTAACTCTATTCCAGCTTCAAACTTTTCGTCAATAAAAAAATCAAAGAAAGCTTTTTTATTATTAGCTAATATCATTTATATATTTCACCTGCCATATACTAATTTTCTATTTTATTTAAAGGAACTACCTGTATCTCTAAATTAACTAAATCTGCTCTAGCTATTCTAATATTGACTTTTTCTCCTAAATTATATACAACACCTGTATTTTTCCCTACCATGATAAAATCACGTTCATTAAATTCATAGTAGTCATCTGTACTTCCTACAACATCCCAGAAACATTCAACATTTTCACTTGTCTCAAAGAATATCTTTTTATTATTAAAACCTATAATTTTAGCCTCGTACTCATTCCCTAATTTATCTTTCATATATTCAACAATTTTAATTTTTTTACTTTCTTCTTCAACTTTCATTGCATCTCTTTCTGCTTTAGATATTTGACTACAAATTCCATCTAAAACTTCATTTAGCCATTTAATTGATTTTTTATCTGGATATCCAGTTAGTGCCATTGCTGTTATTCTATGAATCATAAGATCAGCATATCTTCTTATTGGAGAAGTAAAATGAGTATAAAAACTAGAAGACAATCCAAAATGTCCAGTATTTTCCTTTGTATATCTAGCTTGTTTAAGAGCCATAAGTACCATTTTATGAACTATCAAACTATTTCCATCAGCTTTCGATTCTTCAATTATAGATTGAAATTTCTTAGGATGAACATCTTCAAGAGAATGTATTCTATATTTAAATTTAGCTAAAACATCATTTAAACTTTGTATTCTTTCAGGGTCTGGCTTATCATGAGTTCTATAAATTGAAGGAACTTCTAACCAAAATAATTTTTCTGCAATAGCTTCATTTGCTGCAATCATAAAATCTTCAATTATTTTTTCTGATTCTCCTCTTTCAATTTTTTTAACTTCTTCCACTTTTCCTTTAGCATTTAAAATAACTTTAGATTCTGGAATATCAAAATCAATACTTCCTCTACTATGCTTAATTTTTCTTATAATACCTGAAAGTTCAAACATAACTGCTACATCTTCTTTTATATCTTTATACTCTTCAATTGCCCACTCATCATTTGCTAAAATTTTATTAACATTTTTATAAGTCATTCTATGCAAAGTATTGATTACTGCTTTATATGTATCTACACTAAGTTGTTTTCCATTTTCATCAAAAATTATCTCACAAGCAAAAACAAGTTTATCCTCTTTTTCATTTAACGAACATATACCATTGGATATTTCTTTTGGAAACATTGGCAATACTCTATCTACCATATACACTGAGTTTCCTCTTTTTCTAGCTTCTAAATCTAAATTTGAATTAATAGGAATATAATAACTTACATCTGCAATAGCTACAATAAGTCTGTATCCTCCATTTTGGAGTTTTTCAACACATACAGCATCATCTAAATCCTTTGCGTCATCTCCATCTATTGTTATAATTCTTTTTGTTCTTAAATCTTTTCTCTTTTTTATTTCCTCTTGAGGAATAGAAATAGGGATTCTTCTAGCTTCTGCCACTACCTCATCTGGAAAAGATTCACTCATTCCCTCTCTTCTTATTAATCCCTCTAACATATCATTAGTGTCATTAGGGTCTCCTATTACTTCTATTACTTCCCCTTCTGGTTTTTTGTCTTTATCTCCCCAGAAAGTTATTTTTACAACTACTAATTGACCATTTTCTGCTTTCCCCATTTTTTTATAAGGGATAAATATGTCATTTCCAAAATTATGAGTTGGAACAACAAAACCAAAGTTTTCTCTTCTGTCTAGCACACCAACTACTGTTTCTTTATTTCTTTTTAATATTTTTATAACTTCCCCTTCTTTTTTTCCAGTCTTAGAATCTTCTACTACTATTTTTATAAGTACAGTATCTCCATTTAAAGCACCGTTAAATCCAGGTTTTGGAATAAATATTCCTTCTGTTGCAGTATCTACAAAAGCAAATCTTTCTTTTATTATATTAAAATCTCCTTTTATAAACCCTAGTCTTTCAGGAACAGAATATTTACCTCTGTTATTTCTTACTAGTTCACCTTGCTCTATTAACTTCTCTATCATCTCTTTATTTTCTTTTTTTAACTTTTGTGACCAACCTAAAAGTTTAACTATTTCCTCATACTTTAAGTATGTTGCTTTCTCAAATATTTGTTTTATTTTTTTTATTTCATTATCTATATTCATTATCACTCCTTATTTTTTCTTTTTTACCATATAATCTCTCATTTTTAAAGTATTTGTATGAATATGCATATTCTTTTTTGTTAAATACTTTATTTTATTATCTACTTCGCATATTATAGCCGCATCTATACTATCTTTTGATAATAATCTTATTTCTTCCACAGCTGGGTAATTTCTCCCACTTTCTATTCCATCAGAAAGATATACTATTTTTTCTATAACACTCATGTTTTCTCTTCCAATTGTATGATATTTCACAGCATTTAATATATCTTCATCTTTTATCCCAAACTTTTCTTCTCCGTAAACAGAAGCAGCAAAACCATGTAAAATTTCACTAGATTTCTCATAACCTAAAATCTCACTAAATTTTTTATTTTTACAAATTTCATTAAGTTGGAAACTACTCATCTCTTTACAGAAATCATGGAGTAAAATAGCTATCTCTACTCTACTTTCTAATATATTATATTTTTTGGCAAATATTTTCCCTTGTTCTAAAACTCTTATAGTATGGTCATATCTTCCTTTTGAAACTCTATTTTTTAATTCAAAATTCAGTTTTTCTATTAAGCACAAGTTATTTTTCACCTCATTTTATAAATTATTAGTTTTTTTATAATAAGATTTAAAAAGCCCCTCTTCCTTCTTATTATTTAACATAATTTTTACTCTTTCAACTCCTCCTAAATCAACTAAAGTATTAGTTATAGAATAAATTATATATAGAGTCTCTTTAGAGTCTGCATTTAACTCTTTAGTCTCTTTTAAATTTAAATACAAATCTTTTTCATTAAAAAAAGTATTTAGTAAAACAAGTTCATCTTTTAACTGTTCATTGTTTTTCAGTTCTAAAGATATATTTTTTATTACTTCTTGAATCACTTCATTTTTATCCTCTGTATATTTAATTTTTACAACTTTATTCATAAGTCCATCAAATGTTTTATTAGGTAAATACAGATTCAAATCAATTAATTCTTCATCTTTTTTTTCTAATTTTTCTAAATTTAAAGGAATGGTTTTTATTATTTTAGAGCTTTTTTCTAATGAAGATGATTTACTTCCTAATACTGCCATTACAACTAATAAAACACCTATAAATATAATAGTTTTTTTATTTTCCATTTTTCACTTCCTATTAATAAATATTTTTTCTTACTTGTTCAGCTATTTTTAGAGCCATAATTTTTTGATATCGAGCACTAGCTAGTTTATCTCTATCTTTTTTATTAGTTAAAAATCCTAGCTCTACAAGCACACCTGGAACAACAGCTTTTGGACGACCTAGTCCTCTTAGAACTGCAAAGTTAGCTCCATGTATCCCTCTATTTCTCATTTTCGTGTTAATAGCCAAAGAATCTGTTATTCCTTTTGCTAATTTTGCAGATACTTCCTGATATTTTTTATATTCTAACTCCCCTAAAATTTGAGATATTCCTCCAACGTTTTCTCCAAAAGATTCACCAAACTTATTTTCATACTCTGCAACTCTTGCTGCGTAAGGCGAAGAAGTCTTGGAAAAGTAAAAAACTTCTACTCCTTCAGCTTTAGTACTTTTAGAAGCGTTTAAATGAAGACTTATAAACATATCGGCTTTTTTTTGGTTTGCTATTTTAGGTCTCGTAGAAAGATTTACAAAAACATCTTTATTTCTAATCATAACAACATTAAAATCTTTTTTCAACTCACTCTCTAAGTATTTTGCTACAGTTAAAGCTATATCTTTCTCTCTTTTTCCATTGGAGGTTGCACCAGGGTCTTTTCCTCCATGTCCTGCATCTATAGCTATTGTAAACTGTTTTTTCTGATTAGAGCTTAAATTTAATATTATAGAATTTTTACCTTTTGTTACTTTATAAGCTATATTTTTCTTATGCTTTATAAAGAAACCCGTTCCTTTCCCCAATGGAACACTTTTAAAACTTGCGATATATTTACTATTAAAACTAGAATCTTTTAACTTTAATTTTAATTTTGCATTTTTAACATTTAAAAATATTAATTGATTTTGTGGATCATAATCTACAACGTAACTGGGAGAGATTTTTGAAGAATCAAACTCTATAATTACTTGAGTTAAATTTTTAGAGGAATAGACTTTTTTTATTCCTAAAACATTTGAAAAGCTCAAGATAGTTACTAAAAACATAAGTGTTGTGTATAAAAAGAATTTTATTTTCATAAGTACCCCTAATTTTATAAATTTAATATAAAGATTATATCTCTAACTACCTTAATTATAACATTAGATTTAAAAATAAGGAACTTAAAGTTCAAATATTTTGCATAAGTATCTCACTCTTGTCCTAACTTCTATATTATAATATTTATTTATAAAAAAAAGATGCTAAAAATTTAAATTTTAGGCATCTTAATATAATAATATTTTATGATTCTATATTCAGTTTTCATAGCTTAAGCTTAATTAATTATTACTTAACTAAAACAGTAGCTATTGCTGATTTTCTTAAGGTAATATTTACACCTTTATCAACTCTTATAACAACTAAATCTTCTGAAACTGAGCTTACTACTCCTTTAATTCCACCAGAGGTAAATACTTCTACCCCCTCTTTTAGTGAACTTACCATTTCTTTATGTTTTTTTTGTTTTTTCTTATTTGGTAAAATTAATAAGAAGTAAAACACTGCTATCCATATTATAAAAGTTAGTGCCATTCCTCCATACTTTGCTATTAATTCATTCATTACTTGTACCTCCATCTTTTATTTTTATACTTGATGTCCTAATTATAGCATAGTACCTTTTTTTTTTCAATTTTTTGTTTTTTACAATCTACAATGTGATATTTAATTGAATTATTTTTTTATTTCCAGTATAATGTTATTAAATTATTTTTTATTTATAATTAACACAGAATAAAAAAGAGGAAAAAAAATATGAAAATTTCAATATTAGGTAGTGGAAGTTCTGGAAATTCTATTTTCATAGATACTAATCAGTTTAAATTCTTAATAGATGCTGGTTTTAGTTGTAAAAAAATAGAGGAAAGATTATTAGAAATTGGAGAAAATTTAAAAGATATTTCCGCACTTTTAATTACCCATGAACATGGTGACCATATTATGGGAGCTGGGATTATATCAAGAAAATACAATATTCCTATTTATATCTCACGGGAAAGTTATGAAGTCTATAAACTTAAACTGGGAACTATTGAAAAGGGTAATCTTATCTTTATAGAAGGTGATTTTGATTTATCAAAAACTATTAAAATTCAACCTTTTGATGTCTTACATGATGCAAGTAGGACCCTTGGATTTAAAATTCTTGGTGCTAATGGAAAATCTGCAGCTATATCCACAGATATAGGTTATATTAATAATATTAATAAAGAGTATTTTAAAAATATTGATCTTTTAGTTATAGAATCTAACTACGATTATGATATGCTTATGAGCTGCTCTTATCCTTGGGATTTAAAATCAAGAATTAAAAGTAACAATGGGCACCTTTCTAATACAGATGCAGGAAATTTTATTTGTGATATTTACTCAGAGAAACTTCAAAAAGCATATTTAGTTCATGTGAGTAAAGATAGCAATCATCCTACTCTTGTTTTAGAAACTGTGAAAAAAATACTTCATGAAAACAATATTAAACTTAATTTAGAAGTAGCACATCAAGATAAAGCTTCTAGTTTGTTTAAAATAGACTAATTAAGGAGAAACATTATGATGAGTGTTGAAGCATTATGGGATGAGTTAATTTTTGAACTAGGTTCTATTGGTCCACATGGTAAAGAAAAAAATAAAGAAATTTTAATAGGAAGCGGTAACCGTAATGGAGATATTCTTTTTATTGGAGATGATCCAAGTCTTTATTTAGATGAAAATTTGAGAGTTGCTCCAGCCTCTAGTGGAGAATTTCTAATAAAACTTTGTGATGTTACAGGACTTACTCCTAATGATTATTATATTACAACTATTACAAAATCATTAATTAAGTATAAAGATTATTTTGAAACTGACCAAGAACAACTTATTGAATATTTAAATATGCAAATTGCTCTTATTAATCCTAAAATTATAATTGTATTAGGACAGCATGTTGCTTCTATTATTTTAGAAAAAGAAGTTAATTTTTTAAAAGAAAAAAATATTATTAAAGATTGGATAGGAAATACAAAAATCTTAATCACATATGACCCTAATTTTGCTAAAACTTCTAGAGACACTGCTGGTAAAAAAGATAAAGTTGCAGTTGAATTTTGGAACGCATTAAAATTAGTTAAAAATTATATTCATGAGGATAATATTAGTTTTTAATAAAAAAACATATAAAATAGAGTTATATTAAAGTAACTCTATTTTATATGTTTTTTATTTATTATAGCTCATATCAATATGCTTTATCCCGTCTTCTAAATAAACTTCAGATACTATTTTAAATCCTATTTTTTTATAAAATTCTTTTAAATATTCCTGGGCACCTATTGTTATTTTATCGCTTTCAAAATTTTGAATAATGTATTTGATTCCTTCTTTTAATATCTCTTCTGCAAATCCATTCCCTCTTGCCTCTTTAACTACAAGCACTCTTCCCAGTGAAGAATCAGCGTAGGATACACCTGGCTTTAATACTCTTAAATAAGCCTTTATTTCATTTTTATCTTTCATCATTATATGAGTCGCTTCTTTATCTTTATTATCTACATCACTATAAATACAGTTTTGCTCTACTACAAATACTTCAGCTCTTATTTTTAAAATTTCATAAATCTCTTCCAGTGTTAATTCTTTAAATTTTTTTATTTCTATTTTCATTTCTGTAACCTCTTTTTTATTTTTCTTTAATTATTGTCTTAATTATTGTCTTAATTATAGCACTTTTTTTTCTTCATAACAATCTCAGTATTTCTTCTATTTTCATTATAACTTATAATACAACGATAATTTAATTTAATGTCTAGTATTTATCTCTATATTTTGCTATAATAAAATCACAAATTAGCTATATGCCAATGAGATAAGGAGAAGAATTATGAAAAAATTGCTATTTTTAAGTTTGTTTTTATCCTCTATTATTTTTGGACATTTGGAGGTGGATTAAAATATACTCTTTTAAAAATTATATATTATTTATTTCATTATTTATTTTTTCTTTTCGAACAACTATTTTTTCAGATTCAAAAATAGTTTTACCTTTAAATCCTTTATCTAGTATGACTTCTGACATTATAGAAAATCAAACTTTAGATGCACTGGAAACTAAGGAACTAAGCAAGTTTATTTTAGATAGTTCTTCTTTAGGAAGTGAGTTATTTATAAAAAACATTTCTCCTAATCAACCTGTACTTACTAATTGGATGAAGAACAATAGAAAAATCTTAGGAGACAATCCAACAGTTAGATATCAATCATTTTTTTTATCAAACAATTTTGAATATGTTATAACTGGTTCTTTAAAAAATTTAGAATTTGTAACTTTTCAATTATACTCTCTATTAAAAAACGAAAATATTCCTACAAATATTATTTCATCTAAAAACTTTAAAAACTTTAATAATGATAATTTTGAGTTAATTGTTTCCCCTGTAAAATATTCAAATAAAAATTCATTGTTAACAGTGGAAAAAGATTATATTTTAATAATACGAGAATTTTATAAAAATGATTTAATGAAGGATAGCCATGAAAGTTCGCTTCAGGTAAAAAATATTTCAAATATCAAAAACTATGATATTTCTCTTGATAAACCTGATTTTGAAAAAGTTAATGATTTTACTCAAGGAACTCTACTCTCTACATTTAATTTATATGAGCAATTAAAAGAAAGCCCAACATCTGAAATAGAAGAGAAATTTAAACTAGCTTTATTTCCTACTAAAGGAAATTATTATGAAGGGGAAGAGATAGATTTAGAAGATGATGAGGTATATGAAGTAACAGTCCATAATTTACCTAAAAATTTAGATTTTATTTGGACTTTTTATAATATATTTTCTAGAACTCCTGATTATAAAAAATATAATGTATATCTAAATAATCACAACACTGAATATACTTCTAGAAATACTTATAAATTTTATCTTTCCAAAATAAAAATACCTGATTTAAAGAATAGTATAGAGACAGGTGGGTACTCAAGAGGGATTTTAAGCTTAAGAATATCTAGTAAGAATATCCCTAAAAATTTTGATTACGACATTAAAAAAATTAAAATTAATCAAATAAAGAAATAAAATAATACTTACTTATATTCTGCACTTCAATATATTAAAATATGGCTCTATTAGTCTTAAGATAAACTAATAAAGCCATATTTTTTATTTTATATTTTTTAAATATTAATAGTTTTCCGTTCTAACTTCAAAGAACCCTTGAGGGTAAAGACAAACTTCACAAACTGTTGGAGCTTTTTTTCCCATAATTAGATGTCCACAGTTAATACATTCCCACATAATTTCATTTGATTTTTCAAACACAGCTTTCATTTCTACATTGCTTAAAAGCTTTCTATATCTTTCTTCATGAGATTTTTCAATTTTAGCAACACTTCTGAATTTTTTTGCTAATTCTGTAAACCCTTCTGCATCAGCGTCTTCAGCAAATTGGCTATACATAGAAGTCCACTCATAATTTTCACCTTCAGCTGCATGAAGTAAATTTGTTGCAGTTTCACTTAGCATTCCTAATTCTTTAAACCATAATTTTGAATGTTCTTTTTCATTATGTGCTGTATGTAGAAATATTTCATGTATTTGCTCATACCCTTCGTTCTTTGCCACATCTGCATAGAATGAATATTTATTTCTAGCAATTGATTCTCCAGCTAAAGCCTCTAATAGGTTTTTTTCAGTTTTAGTTCCTACATACTTATTTGTACAGTCTTTATTTTCTTCTACTTTTACAAATACTGAACTTGGTTGTTTACAAATTGGACAAACAAATCCACCTTCTAATTCTCCCTCATGTATATAATTGCATATTGTACAACGGTATTTACTCATTTCTTTTCCTCCTAAGTTTTCACTTTTATTAAAATATATTGTATGTAACATCTCTTCTGCCAACGGTCCTAAAGGTTCTCCATAAAATTCAGAATAAAGTTTTTTTATCTCTTCATTTTCATGACTTAACCTAACATTTAATTCCTTATCTCTTTTGTATAACCCTTCTATTCTTTTTTCTCTTAACAAATCACCTTTGAATTCAGTATCTCTAGGCTGACCTCCACCGCCAATACATCCACCAGGACATGTCATAACTTCGATAAAGTGATATTGTTTTTTGTTTGTTTTCATTTGATTTATAAATTCTGTGGCTTGTTTGGTTCCAAAAATAACAGCTACATTAAGATTAATTCCGCCTATTTCCACTGTTGCTTCCTTTACTCCTTCCATTCCTCGAACATCTTGCAAGTCATAAAATTCAACTGGAGGATTTTCTCCTGTAATATAGAAATATGAAGTTCTAAGTGCTGCTTCCATAACACCACCTGTATTTGCAAATATAACTCCTGCACCAGAAGCTGCTCCCATTAACTCATCAAAAGAGCCATCTTCTAAATTATTAAAATCAATATTCATTTCTTTGGCCCATTTTGCCAATTCTCTAGTAGTTATAACATAGTCCATATCTCTCATATCTTCAACATTGTTGTATTTAGCAGAGGCATTCATTTCCTCTCTTTTTATTTCATATTTTTTAGCTGTACATGGAGTTACAGCTACACTTATAATTTTTGTAGGGTCTATATTCATTTTTTTAGCAAAATAAGTTTTAATAGTAGGACCTTGCATTCCTATTGGGCTTTTTGATGTGGAGATATTAGGTAATATTTCTGGATGATAAGTTTCTGCATACTTAACCCATGAAGGGCAGCAACTTGTAAATTGTGGTATTGCTTCACTATTATCCTTAATTCTTTTTATTAACTCGCTTGCCTCTTCAACTATTGTTAAGTCTGCAGCAAAATTAGTATTCAAAACATAATTAGCTCCTAAAGTTCTAATAAGTTTTACCATTTTTCCTTCTACAAAACTACCGTCCTTCATTCCAAACTCTTCCCCTAAAGAAATTCTTACTGCTGGAGAAGTTGAAAAAATAACTATTTTATCATTAGATTTAATAATAGCTTGTACTTTTTTATAATCATATACTTCTGAAATACTTGAAGTAGGACAGACATTAGCACATTGCCCACAATTTATACAGACAGCAATATCTCCTGTCTTTTCTAATGAGTAATTTCCATTAACCCCTATATAGTCCGTACATATAATTTTACATTGTCCACACTTAATACATTTGCTCTCATCTCTCCAAATAGAGGGATTATTCTCTTCAATAGCTACTCTAATCTCCGTTGATAAATGTTTACTCAATTATTCCTCCTTAACTCTAAATTTTTGTAACTATTACAAATCTGTATAGGTATATTTTACACCTTTTTTATTTAATGTCAATATTTTTTCTTTTTTATAAAAATTTACATAAAGAAAAAGGGAGGTATAAAAACTCCCTTTTTTTAGTATAAATAGCTTTAAGTGCAAAAACTTATTCTTTAATTATTTCTTCTTTTGTCCAATTTTCTTCTTCTGAAATTAAAGAAGTTAATTTTAAAGTCACTATTTTTCCTAGTGGTGTCTTAAACTTTCCTTCTTTAATCTTTTTTTCTCCGTTCATTACATAACTTATCTCGATTTTATGATTTCTTCCTTTTACAAAACCCACTGCTCTTTTTTTAGATTTTATTTTTATTTCCTTATTATTATCATCTAAAATTACAATTATTTCTTTAGGTGCTTCCACTAATTCGATTGATAAATTTTCTAAAAATATTTTATGTTGTTTCCCATCTATAAACAAATATATAGCTACACATAAAAAGAATATAAACACCAAACTTATATTTATTATTTTTTTCATAATACACCTTCTATTTTTTTATTAAGTTGCAATTCTAACATTTTTTTTCTCTCTTCCTTCTTTTCTTGTTCTCTTCTCCACTGATGTAGCACAAGAGCTAGAGCTATAATACCATAAGAAATAAATACTCTAAAATATTCACCTATCTGAGCTGAGCCTATAAGTTCTTTCCCTGCACGTGGCGAGATTATAAACAACATATGAAATAAAATTACCCCTGTTAACGCATTGGGAATTGTTGCTTTCACAACAGTTGCCCCTCCAATTAATAAAGCTGCTATGGAAAACATTCCTATCTGTTCATGAGAATTATAAGTATTCATAGTTCCTACATTTTGTAAATATAAAATCTGACCAATTCCAGCAAGAACAGTTGAAATTACAATGGATATTATTCTTGTTCTATTTATATTTATTCCTGCAGCTTTAGTAACTTCCATATCTTGACCTATAGCTCTCATATCTTGACCTAATTTTGTTTTTCTAAACCATACAATGAAAATACAAACAACAACAAGAAAAAATATAGTAAGAAAAGGGATATTATACCCTGCTATATCTAGTCCCCATGCCTTATCTATTGACATTCTTATCCCTTTTAAATCTATAGCATTTCTTATTCCATAACCTCTAGATAATATTATTTGTTTATTGGAAATAGGAATTATTTTCCCCATACCGTATAAAACTAACATTTGATAAACTCCATTTATAAAAAGTCCAAGTATCATAGAAGTTATCATCTCTCTTCCCTTAGCTCTGTTTAAAACAACACCTCCTAACACTCCTAAAAGTGCTGCTAATGGAACAGATATTATCATTGCTAACAAAACTCCTTGCACCCCTACTATACTCCAATCTGTTATTAGTATTAAGGCTATCTGTCCTCCCATAGCTCCTAGTATTATTCCAAAATTAAGTCCCATTCCTGCTATTATTGGTATTAGTAATGACAAAACTAAAAATAAATTTCTCGACATTCTATCTATCATTTCACTAATAAGTGCTGAAGCTGACATTTTTGATACTGGTATTGTTAATACTATAATTATCATCATCATTATAGGTACTATATTATTTAATGCAATTTTTTTTATTTTTTCCATCTTAAACCACTTCCTTTCTAGTTAAAGCATACAATATCATACCATTAGAAATAATTATTCTAATAGTTTCAGACATGTCCGCTTCAATAAGACCATTAATAACAGTTGGTGTCATAGTTAATATCCCTTGAAATAAAAATGTTCCTACCATAACATTTACAATTGTTACTTTTTTTACCGAAGCTCCACCTATTAAAATTGCTGCAATAGCTGGGAAAGCCATATAAAAAGGAGCTAAATATAGTTGAATAAAACCAAAACTTTGCTGATATACAACAATTCCTATTCCTGCTAATACAGTTGACATAATTACAGATTTTGTTCTCATTTTATCAATATTAATTCCTGTTGCTTTGGAAAATTTATTGTTTAATCCCACTGCTTTCATAGCTAAACCAGTTTTTGTTTTGAAAAAAAATAAAACAAATATAGCTAGTATCCCGAAAAAAAGAATCTCTCCAATGGGAAATTGTATATTTTCAAATCCCAACATTTTTTCAAAAACTCTATGCCAATAATCTTCAACAGAAATAGTAGTTCTAAGGCCTTTCCCTCCATATGCCCATATCATATTTTGGCTCTTAAAGGGAAGTATTAGCCACATTATACACATAATTGCAACTGAAGAAAAACCAATATAAGTAGCTATCATCATCTCGCTTCCTTTCACTTTATTCAATATTTTTCCATAAAACCATCCAAAAATTATTGAGAAAGGAAGAGAAAAAAGAATAGCTGCTATAAACCCCGTTGGTCCTTTTAATCCCATTTCTAAGCTTATTACAGCTCCTAAAAGACCAGCCTCAACCCCTAGTGGCATACCAAAATTTAGCCCTGTTCCTGACTGTATCATAGGGACTAAGGATAAAACCAAAATGGCATTCATTCCAAATCTAATTATAGTATCACTAAAAGAATTTCTAACATCTATCCCTACAAAAGGAGCTATAATATATAATGATAATAGAAATAACCCTATTATTATTCTTGGCCATCCTGTATTTTCTATAAATTTATTAATATTAATCATTTTCCACCACCTTTGAGACTCCAACCATCATTTTTCCAAAATCAATAAGATTATCTGTAGGTTTTAAAATTCCCGCTATTTCTCCCTCTGTTACAATTGCTATTCTATCACAAAGAGATCTTAGTTCCTCTATTTCTGAAGATGTTACAACTATTGTTGTCCCTGATTCTTTATTAAATTTTTTAAGAGTTTCTAGCACAAGTTTTTTTGCTCCAACATCTATTCCTCTTGTTGGTTCTGAAACAAACAAGATTTCTGGATTAATTGAAAACGCTTTAGCTAAACATACTTTTTGCTGGTTTCCACCACTTAACTCACTTACTAACTGTTTTCCATTAACACATTTAATTTCTAGTTTTTCAATGTATTCTTGTGAATTTTTTGTTATAGCTTCAGTGTCCATTACATTTATCATTCCAAAAAATATTTTTTTAAAAAATTTATTTTTAATTTCCATACTAGGATACGCTATATTTTCTTCTATACTTTTTTCAAGTAATAGACCTACACCTTTTCTATCTTCTGAAACAAAAAATAATCCTCGTTTCAAAGGTTCAATAGGTGAATTAATTTTTAAGTTTTCATCTTTAAATTTTATTTCTCCCCCTGTTGTGTAAAGTCCCATTACCCCATTGGCTATACCTATTTTACCTTGTCCTGCCATTCCACCAATTCCTAATATTTCACCTTTTCTTATTTTCAAATTAACATTTTTTACAAATTCTCCTGGCATATCCACCCAAAGATTTTTTATATCCAATATTATCTCTTTATTGTTATTTTCAGTTGTATAATTCAAATCTTCTTCTATTTTTCTTCCAATCATCCATTCTGTAATTTGATTTACATTTGTTTTTTTTATTTCAGTTTCATTAATTAGTACTCCGTCACGCAGAACTACTACTCTATCACAAATCTCCATTATTTCATTTAATCTGTGAGTTATAAAAAGAATTGATATTCCCTCTTTCGCTATTTTCTTCATTGTTCCTAGTAGAACTTCAGCCTCAGACTCAGTTAATACTGCTGTAGGCTCATCTAAAACTAATAATTTGGTATTTGTTCTAGCTATCTCTCTTGCTATTTCAGTAAATTGTTTATGAGCTACTGGCATCTCACTTATTAAAGTAGTTTCTTCTATTTTTATACCTAAATGAGATATAGCATCTTTCGCTATTTTATCCATTTCTGAAAAATCTACTTTTCTAATTCTTTCTCCAAAAATATTTTCCAAATAACTATTTTTTGTTTCTTCTCTATTTAATAAAATATTTTCACTCGCATTAAAACCAGGTATTAAAGAAAACTCTTGGTGAACCATACCAATTCCAACTTCTAAAGCATCAAAGGGTGTCTTAAAATTTGTCTCTAATCCGTTAAAGACTATTTTACCCTTGTAACCACCTGTTTCATAAATAACAGGCATCCCAAATATAGCTTTCATTAATGTAGATTTTCCAGCTCCATTTTCTCCAACTAATCCTATAATCTCACCTTTTTTTATATCTAAATTGATATTTTTTAATACTTGGTTATCACCGAATGATTTTGATAGTCCCTCAATCTTAAGTAATATTTCATTCATTTTTAAACCTCCTAATACTATGAAAATAGGGAGGGACTATCCCCTCCCTATCTAGTATAATATTTTTTATTTTATCTCAAAATATTTGCTCGGAACTATTTCTTCAGTCATATTTAAATACCCTTGTCCAAATATATAAGTATCTTGATATGCTAAATAAAAATTATCTTTTTCAATTCCATCAACATCTCTATATTTTGTAGTATTCCATCCTGCACCTGGAGTATGCTTCTCAAGATTTTCAACCAGCATTTTTGAGTCAGCTATTTCTATTCCTTTTTCTATTGCTACTATAGCTTGATCAACTAAAGCTAAACTACTAGCAAAATTGTATGAATAAGCCCATGTTCCCATTCTCTTGCTTCCACCTTTTTCTATTACAGTTTTTTCAACTTTTGATAATATTTTTGGCCAATTCCCCTTTTCATCTTCTGAAAACTTTATTCCTAGTGCCCCTGGATATCCCATTGTAGGTGAAGGTAAATCAGCTTCTATAAAATATCCTCCCTCTTCTGCTATTCTTTTTAATAACGGCTCAGTTTGAGCATCATTTGTTGCAAAAAAAGCTGTTTCTTTTCCATATTTTTTTAGCCAAGTTGGAACTTGCTCTAATATAAACTGTTGTGCTCCTGCGACTCCAACATCACTTACAGGATCTGGAACTGTCATATCGATAAACTCCATACCTAAATCTTTAGCTGCTTCTTTCATTATGTCTCTTCTCTTTGACAGAAGTTCATAGCTCATATGTCTAGGAAAAGATATATGCATAAACTTCTTAGCACCTATCTTTTGAGCTGCTTTTACAATTAAATACCCTCTTGCAATATTATCTGGATTAGTTACTAAATCTGATACATCTGCTATCATTTCTGGGTCTTCATGAGGAGAGTTTGCAATTAAAAAAATATCTGCTCTTTTTTCTCTCACTTTTCTAAAAGCTTCAACTGTTCCTGGTATAGCCTCTACTACTACTATTGCTTTCATTTTTGGATCATTTGCTAATCCTGATATTTGAGAAATAGTAGTTTCCATTTCTTGCATAAAGTTATCGGGATAAGTAACGTGAACTATTTTTCCTTTTCCTTTTCCTGCTTCACCGTAAATTTTTATTAATTCCTCTGCTGCTCTAAGCCCGTCTTCTGATTGAGACACCGTTCCTGTTACTACTCCTATATGATAATCTTCTTTTCCAAAACTAAAAATAGAAAATAACAACATAAGCACTGCTAATAAAACTTTCTTCATAAAATAGCCCCCTTTTTTAAAATAATATAAAATTTGAATTATATATAAAATATATTTCAAATTGATTAAGCATAACTTTTATAAAAGTATTTTTATTAGTATACAATGTTTTTCTATTATATGTCAATTTTTTTTTATAAATAATAATTAATTTTAAATATATCTCGACTTTTAATGTTTTTCATGTTTAAATATAACTATATCTTTCGTACTGAAATAAAACATTTTATCTTTTTTTTATAAAAATAGGCGGTAAAAAATATGACTATAGAAGAAAAATTATTACAAATTAAAAATTTAAATCTTAAAGGTAATACAGCAAAAGCTAGTATGGAACTTGAAACTTTGAAAACAGATTATAATATTTTAAAATTAATTTTTACTAACTTTAGTGGTTCAACCCCTTATTCAAAAGATGAACTTGATATGGATATTGATGATTTTAAACAACTATTAAAAGAAGAAGCATCTTGTGGAGTTATCTCAAATTTTGAAATGAAAGCAAAAGAAATGAGTCTAACAACAGCAAAAGCTTTTGATAATAAAGTTACTCTTTTAAAAAATTTATTAAAATAAATAAATAAATAAATAAATATAGACAATGAAAGTGAAAAAGACAAAATAAAAAGATAGGGGGAAATTAAAATCCCTCTATCTTTTTATTTTAAAGATTATTTCAATATTATATTTTTTATTAAGAAGTAATCTGAAAAATCATATTTTATATAAATTTTAAAATACTTTCTAACAGAAAAATATAAATCCAAAAATTTTCATTTACATCAATACTTAAATCTAAGTCCACATCTAAAACTACTCTATCATCACTTTTTAAATTTTCTCCTATAAAAATATAATTTAATCCTAAATGTTTAAATTCTTCTAGCATATTAAAATTTTTCTTAGATAAATTTTTAGATAAGATTAAAACAACATCATTTTTTTTGAAATTTTCCAAGACTTTCATTGTAATTTCAGACTCTGTGTTTAATGTTATATTTTTATTTGATAATAGAAGCTTAGAATAAAGAAAACGCTCTAAATTTTTAAAACTACTTTCTGTAATCAACATTATTTTATTACTATTTTTTAAATATTTAGCTGTAATTAATATATTTTCAAAAGTCACTGTTAAAGGTAATGAAAAAACACTTTCTCTACAAGCTACTACTAATTTATCAAAAAAAGAGTTTTCTTCCTCTCTATATCCTCTATTTTTATTTAGATCAATTTTCATATCTAAAAAACCACTATATCCTAATTTTCTAGCTAATCTTATAATTGAAGGAGCACTAACACCAGATTTTTCTGCTAGCTCCATAACGTTATATTTTTTTACTAAAACTAGATTTTCCTTTATATATTGAACTAGTTTTTTTTCACTTTTAGTTAATTCATTTTTTATTCCTTCAACTTTCAAAAAAAACATTTTACCAACCTTTTAGATATTTTTTGTTAAAGCTTGTAGTGCTTTTCCATAGTCACAGTTTATTGCAGCATTTATCACTAGTTTTTTAAAAAATTTTGTTAATGACACATCTGTTCCTGCTGAAAGCGATAATTGAGCTATTACACTATCATCTGATATTGCTTTTATTATACCATTATTATGCACATTTACAATCATTAAATTTCTCTTATTCTCATCTATTGACAATATTAGTCCACAAGCAGCTTCAGAGTAGTATGCCATTCCTCCAACTCAAATTTTAATCGAGCAATAATGCTGCTCCATAATCATTGCTGTATTTTCTTTCAACAAAAACTATTTCTATTTTTTTTAGCTCTATTAATAAACCCTCTCTAATAGCAGTGTCATTTTCAATTATTCCACCTGTAAAACCAATTTTGTTACAACCACTTACATTTTTTAGATTTACAATAAGGTCTATTAAAGCTTTTATGTTCCTTTCTATTATACTTTTACAAACTATATTTTCTTTATTTTTTAAAACAATTTTAGCCATTTCAGCTATATCTCCCTTAGTACTCGAGTATACCCATTTGAGTAATTGATTTACGTTTTCAACCTTTGCTACTTTTAAAATTTCAGACAATATTTTCGGAGGATTTTCAATATTTAAATCAATATTATTAAAAATTTTTTTTAATAATTCTAGTCCAATTGAATAACCACTTCCCTCATCTCCCAAAATATGTCCCATTCCACCTTTTCTATACATAGTTTTATTATTTAAAGCAAAGGCTATACTTCCAGTTCCACTTATTATCAACATTCCATTTTCCTTTCCATGAGTTGCAAGAAGAGCTATATGGGCATCGTTACTTACTGAATATTTTTTAAATTTTAATTTCTTTAAAATATCTTCTAATTTTTTAATATCTTCAATTCTTCCAGCTCCAGCAGCACCAACACCGATAGCTACATCTTCTGCTAAAACATTAAATTCTTTTAACATATCTATAAAAATTTCAGCTATTTTTTCCTCACTAACAACTTGGAGGTTCATAGCCCCACTAAAAAAGTGTGCTAGAACCTCCAAGTTATTGTTATATAAGGTAGCTGTAGTTTTGGTTCCCCCACCGTCAACACCTATAACATACATATTATTCCTTCTCCTCTTTTAGAACAAACTTTTCCCAAGGTTTAATTGAGTCCAAAAGATATAACTCTTCCTTTTTAATTCTTCCAACTACATTTGTTTTCCCAGTATTTTTTATATCTTTTTTAGCTATTTGTAATTCTCCAGCATAGTGACCATAAAGTGAGCTTTCAACTATAATATCCCCTCTTTTTATATCCACAGGATTAAATACTGAAAAATTATGACCTTTATATTTTACTCTAGACTGAGTTGATCTAATTAAACTTTCATTTATATCCCCTCTATTAAAATGTAAAAAATTTAATACAATATTTTTTTCAACTTCTGGAATATTTTTTACAAGTGCTACAGTTAAATCAAGAGTGTTTCTTTTTAATTGTCCCATTTTTTTTAATTCTTCTTCACTTGCATAGCAGTTAGAAATTATAACCGTATCTATCCCCTCTTTAAACAGATCTTTAGATGCAATTTCTATTGGTAGATATCTATGCTCCTCCAGTGTACATAACCCTTCATCTACTGGCCATGGACCAAAAGTTGAAGACGTCGAATTAACAAAAGCAGATGTTGTTAGACCATGACTCTTAAAATTCTTAGTACATTTTTGAAAATATTTTCTTGGTAAACCTGTATGCCCATGAGGATAAAAATTATGACACCCTAACAAGTTATGGGTATCTGGTTTGTAATCCATAATTGTGTCTACATACTTTGTGTCATTACTCATGTTAATCTCTATTTTTAAACCATATTCGTTAAAAGTCATTAATGATTCTTCGTTTCCAGTGTACCCAACATCTAAACGAATACCATAAACATCTAATTCTTTAAAAAATTTTAAATTTGAATATGAAATATTTAATTCTGAAAATATTTTAGGACTCACATCTGCAATAACTTTAAAACCTAAAGAATTAGCATAAGCTATTGTTTCTTTAAAATTACTAATTATTTTTTCTTTATCCCCTTCTACAGATAATAGACAAGTAAAAATTCTAGTAAATCCATACTTTGAAGCCAATTTTATATATTCTTTATCTTTTTGTAACTCTGAATGTCCTGGATATATTGAAATTCCTAACTCTCTCATAATCACTCCTATTTACTTTCTAATTTTTCTACTCTTTCATTTAGTTTAAAAATAACTTCACTCATTTTTATCATTTTTTTTATTAATTCTTTCTCAGAGATAGCTGTCATTAAATGGTCTTGAGCATGGACAAAAACCATAGATATTGGTGTTGGCTCTCCTGCAGCTTCCTTTTGAATTAAATCTGTTTGAACATAATGTGCTTTATGAATTGCTTTTTCAGCTTCTTTTAACTTCAGAGCAGCCTCATCAAAATTTCCTTTTTCTGCTTCACCTAAAGCTTCGTAAGATAACCCTCTACACTCTCCTGCTTGTCCTACAATTGTAAAAATTATTTCCTCTAATTCTTCTGTCATTTCTACCATTTTTATCCCTCCATTCCTGATTCTTGTTCTTCTTCTATCTCTTGTGTTGACATTTTTTTATCATAAGCTTTCAAAAAAGGAAAATATATTACTCCCATCAATATCATATTAAAAAGACATAGCCCCACTGCTCTTAAATCTCCTCCTGTTGCTAAATATGCTCCAATTGGCGCTGGAAAAGTCCACGGTGCTAATATAGCTGGTCTTGACACCCAATTTAGCGACATAACTGTATACGTTACTATTGTTGCCAAAACTGGACCTAGCACAAATGGTATTGTGAAAAAAGGATTTAACATAATTGGTAATCCAAATATAATAGGTTCATTTATATTAAAAATAGCTGGAAGTATAGTGGCTTTTCCTAAATCTTTCAAGTATTTTGATCTTGTAAATAATAATAAAAATACTAATCCTAAAGTCCCCCCTGAACCTCCAATCCATATAAACCATTGAAAAAAAGGTTCTGGAGTAATATAAGGTAAAATTTTATCTCCATTTTGCATCGCTTCAGCATTAGCTGTTAACATTTCTAGCCAGATAGGTCTTGCCATTGCTCCAATAACTGAAACGCCGTGTATTCCAGCTGTCCAAAGTAACGTAATAAGAAGAACCATGATTACAGCTCCAACTGGTGTATCTACAATATCTTTTAGGGGATTAAAAATACTATTAAATAAGTTATGAATGTCAAAACCAAATATAATAAATACTAACCAACAAAAGAATACAACAGCAACCGTAGGAAAAAGTGCTTCAAATGATCTGGAAACTGAATCAGGTACACCTTCTGGCATGCTAATTATAATCCCTTTTGTTTTAAAAAACCTTAAAATTTCTACAGAAAATATAGCCATAACAATACCTACAAATAGCCCAGCTCCTCCCAATTTACTCATAGGTAGTACAAATCCAAGATCTTCTCCACTTCCTGAAGTTGCAACTGAGGGGATAATCGTCATAAAATATGCCAATAAAGATAATGTCCCTCCTGAAACCCCGTCCAGTTTATAACTTTTAGATAAGCTGTAACCTATGTTGTATGTTGCATAAACTGCAACTAGTCCCATTGTTATTCTAAAAGGAATTAATATATTTCCAATATTTTTATTAATCCAAACAAACATCGATACGCCTTCTTTCCATGCTGCTGGTACTGGAGGAAAAGCTATTATCAAAAAGAAACTTCCGACTATTGTTAACGGTATTGTAGAAACCATTCCATCTCTTACTGCTTTTAAATGTCTTAGTTCTGCTAATTTTGTCATTGGCTTCATAAAAATATTTTCTATAATTGCATAAAATTTGTCCATTTTTCACTTCCTTATTTTTTTTATTAGAATTTATTTTTTTAGAATTTATTTTTTCTCAAAAATTTATTTTATCATATTTTTAACTTGAGCTAATAAGAATTTTCCACCAAGCGGACTATACCCCTTTGTTTCTATGACTTCTACTGGAGTATTATTTGTATCACCGATACTTTTAAACTCATCTATTTTGTGTCTAATTTGTGGAGCTACTAGAGCACCGTCCCAACCTTTTTCTAGTTCTACTTCAAAATCACCTGTTCCTACTGCTTTAGAAATAATTTCTAATCCTTCTTTTTTTCCTTCGTTTATTAAAGCCTTTACAACCATAGCACTCGACATTCCTCCAGAACAAACTAATAATATTTTCATTTTATTCCCTCCTATTTTTATGAAATTTTTTTACATACATATTAAGTTTACTAATTTTTCTTTTTTTTGTCAAGTTTTTTTCAACAACAATTCTTTTTGTTCTTTTATAAAGCTTTAAAGTTGTAAAACAAACTTTTTACTTGACAATTATTTTAGATTATAGTATAAATATCTTGTTCATATTTTATGAAAAAAAATTTCAAAAATTTATTTTTTAGGGGGAAAATTATGAAAAATTTTTTTTTATTATTAGCTTGTATAGTTTTAAGTACCACTTTATTGGGGAATGAGGATTTGAATGTTTTAGTTCCTACAAGTGATTTTGATGAAACAATTATTTTTGATGAAAAACAACAAATTTTTGTAGATTCTATTAAACAGGAATTAGAAAATACAAAATCAGAATTAACTAAGTATAAAACTAATTCTGATAAAAATGTAGAAACAGTAAAAAATTCTAGTAAAAAATGGAATCATGAACTTTATTTTGGAATAGAACAAGAGATTAATAGTGATAGTGACTGGAAATTTTTAGACAGTTCTCTTGCAACAAGTCCATATACTGGAATGTTTTTATATAAAGATGATTCTAAATTTCTTTATGATATTCAATTTTTAAAAACATTCATAGATCACCTAGAGGAATACAATAGAAACAGATTTTCTGCTGGAATTACCTATAGGGACTCCTTCAAACTTAATAGTGGAAAAACAGGAAATTATGGATTGAGACTTGGTTATCGAAACGATAGTTACCATTGGAGTTCTATGACAGAATCAACCTCTATTCCAACCTATTCAGGTTATATTAGAAAAGGTGAAGAAAGAAATGAACTTTGGATTAGACCTACCGGTTCTTTGAATATGACTTCAAAAATTAGAATGACTACTTCTCTTTCTTTTAGAATAATAGATAGAGAATTAGATTATGCTAGATTTGGAAAAGAATATGCTGCG
Source organism: Fusobacteriaceae bacterium (assembly GCA_051659505.1). GTDB lineage: Bacteria > Fusobacteriota > Fusobacteriia > Fusobacteriales > Fusobacteriaceae > JAGNZR01. The sequence continues at coordinate 18,188 of JBOFOQ010000027.1, read as the reverse complement.
ACTAAAAGAGACTGGAGCAATATTCAAGAGCATAGTCTTGGAATGAGATATACCTTAGATAACAAAAATTTTATGAGTCTAGACTATCAGTTTGTAAGAGAAAATTTGGTGCGTACCTTGCTTAATACAGAGCATTTTGCCATGGTAAGATATTTCCATTTCTTATCGAATAAAGATACTTTTTCTCCATATGTAAGAGTTCCTTTAGGCAAAGGAGAGCAAAAATACTATAACGGTGTCAAAGAAGTTGTTAGAGTAGATAAAGTAACTAGACCACGTATTGGTATTCAGTATAAACATAATATCAATTCTAGAACAAGTCTCTTTTTTGATGTTTACTACAGACCACAAAATATTGACCCTAGCAACGGAAGTAAAAGACACGAGAACTTTTTTCTTTGGGTTGCGGAACTTAATCATAAATTCTAAGGAGGACCAAATGAACAAATTATTTATCAGTTTATTTATCTTAATTTCTTTTTCTTGTTTAGCATTAACCATTCCTTCTAAGGAAGAATTAAATCATGTTGGAAATCTAATATATAAAAATGAGACCGGTCTTAAAAGAGAATTTTTAGTCCATTGGAATAAAGGTGAAGAATTTCCTTCTTTAGGTATAGGACATTTTATCTGGTATCCTGAAAATTTTAAAAATGGAAAATTCGACGAAACTTTTCCTGGATTAATAAAACTTTATAATGAAAAAAAAATTGAAGTCCCTACTATTCTTAAGACGAGATATTCACCTTGGACTAATCTTGAAGAATTTAATTTAGCTAAACAAAATAAAGAGCTAGATTTAGTAATTGATTTTTTAGAAAATACAAAAGATATTCAAATTGAATATATATATAAAAGATTAGATAGTTCATTAGATAAACTAATGGCTATTTCTAAAAATCCTGAACATGTAAAAAAACAATTTAATAGAGTTGCAAACTCTAAAAATGGTTTATACCCTCTTATAGATTACGTTAACTTTAAAGGGGAAGGTATTAAAAAAAGTGAACAATATAACAATGAAGGATGGGGATTACTTCAAATTTTAGAACTTATGAAAGGTGATGAATTAAATTCTAAAGCTCTCAACGAATTTGCCGATAATGCAATTTTTGTTTTAAATAGAAGAATTGAAAATTCTCCTAAAGAAAGAGGAGAGGAACGATGGAAGGAGAGCTGGACAAATCGTTGTAACTCTTATAGATAACTTTAAAATCTATAAATATTAATATTAAAAACAAATTAAGACTTATGAGTTTGTACCAAATATTATAAAAACCTTCAAATTAGTGTAAAATAAAACAAACTAATTTGAAGGTTTTTTTATAGCAAAAAGAGTAAATTTCTAATTATTTTTTAATCTACTAATTTTCATCTTTTGTTTCCACAGGATTGTCTTCATAGCTTATCCAATCTGAGAAGCCTCCTATATAAATTTTTGATTTTCCACCAATTTCATCATAAGCTAAAAATACTAAAGAAGCATTTACTCCTGAACCACAATAAAAAATAACTTCTTCTTTTTCTTTTAAAGAGGAAAAGATATCTTCTAATTCTTTTTTAGTTTTCAACATATTATTGCTATCTAATACAGAATCAACAGGAATACATTTTGCCAAAGGAATATGTCCTGATTTTTTATATAAAGGCTCAATTTTTCCAATGTATCTTTCATACTCTCTTCCTTCTACAAGGGCTACACTGCTCAATTCTTTTTTTTCTTTTATATATTCAATATCACATATCATTTCTAGATGTTCTTTTAATTCTATTTTTGTTTCTTTCTCTTCACTGATTTTATTTGTTAAACTTCCATTTATTTTCAACCAAGAGTTTATTCCGCCGTTTAATACTTTCACACTATTAATATTAAAATATTTAAATATTATCGCTGCTCTACTGGAAATAATATTATCTTCATCATAAAATACAATTATTGATTCTTTTTTTATTCCAAATTTTTTTATTTTTTCTGAAAATTCTTTTAAACTTGGTACAGGTCTTGATCCGCCGTGACCATTATCGTTCTTTTTTCCTGATAAATCATTATTTAAATCTAAATAATATGCTCCTTCTATGTGATTTTTATTATATGCTTCTTTTCCGTATAAAGGATTGTGCATATCAAATCTAACATCTATTATAGTCAAGTTTTCCATATTTTCCATTACCCAATTGGCTGATACAAAATTTTTCATCATTACACTCCTTTTTTATATGACGTTTTAATGGATTAATTAGGTATAGGACCACTACTTACATCCATTCTTTATAGCATAAATACTTTCCATTATTTTTATCTCATCTCTTCACTCATAAGTTTTGCCTGTTTTAGTAGAAGTTCAGTTGCTCCTTCGGCATCTTCTGGTGGGTATCCATATTTTTTTAAAAGTCTTCTTATAGCTCTTCTCATTTGAGCTTGAACACTTTCTTTATCATACCAATCAATAGTCATATTTTTCTTTATAGTTTCCGTTAGTTCTTTTGCTATTTTAACAAGAATATCATCACCCATAAGTTGCTTTACTTTTTCATCTTTTCCTAAAGCATCATAAAAAGCTATCTCATCTTCACTTAGTCCTAAAGAATTTCCTTTTTTATGTGATTCCATTAAATCTTTTGCCATTTTTATTAATTCTTCCATAATTTCTATACTTGTAAGTGCTTTATTTCTATACTCACTCATAACTTTTTGAAGTCTAGTTGAGAATTTTTCTGCAACAGTAAGATTTTTTCTACTAGAATATTTTATTTTACCTTCAATAAGTTTTCTAAGCATTTCCACTGCAAGATTTTTATATTTTATTTTGTCTATTTCACTTAAAAATTCATTGGATAGTATAGAGATATCAGGAGTGTTCACCCCAAGTTCTGAATAAACGTCTATTACATCTTCAGAAATTATAGTCTTTGACATCATTATGGCTAATCTATCGTTTATTTCTCTTTCAGTAAGTTTCTTTTTAGGTCCTACTTCCTCTGTCTCGAGTTTTATTATACTTGCCTTAACAGCTTTAAAATAACTTACTTCATAGTTGATAGCCTGTCCCTCTTTAGTAGTTATACATAAAGAATGAGCTTTAGCAAGAGCTAGAACATTATCAATAAATCTTTTCTTCGTCCCTTTTTCATTTTGTTCAACTCCAAAAATAAAATCCATACCTTGAATTATTACTTTCGCTCTATCCAATGCACTTTCATTTTTATAATTAGAATAATCAAATTTATGAAATATTTCCTTTACTATTTCATAGTGTTCTTTCATAATTGCCACTGCTTTTTCTGTATCTACTCCTGCTGTTTTTTGATCATTAGGTGTATATTGTTTCAAAGCTTTTTTAAGAGCATCACCTACTCCTATGTAGTCAACAACAAGCCCACCACTTTTATCCTTATAAACTCTGTTTACTCTTGCTATAGCTTGCATTAAATTATGTCCAACCATTGGTTTATCAATATACATAGTATGCATACAAGGAACATCAAACCCAGTTAACCACATATCACGAACTATGGCAATTTCTAGCTCATCAGATTCATCTTTTATTCTACCAGCATATTCTTCTCTCTCTTGCTTTGTTGTAAAATGCTGTTCCCATTCTTTAGGGTCTTTTGAAATATCACTAGTCATAATAACTTTAATTTTCCCTTTTGTTTTATCTAAACTATGCCACTGAGGTCTTAATTCTATAATTTTATCATAGAGGTCCACTGATATTTTTCTTGAAGCACAAACTATCATACATTTTCCAAAAGCATTATTTCTTCTAGTTTCCCAATGAGTTATAAAATCATGTGCTAGAGTTTTTATTCGACTTTCAGAACCAATTATGGCTTCCATTTTTGTTATGTCTTTTTTCTTTTTTTCAATAGCAAGCTCTTCCTGATTTTCCATTATCTCATAAAAATCATTGTCCAATTCACTTAATAAATCATAATTAATATCAAGTTTTATAAATCTATTTTCGTAATAAATTTTCACAGTAGAACCATCTTCCACTGCTCTTGTCATATCATAGGTATCTATATAATTTCCAAAAACTGCTGTTGTTGATTTATCATCAAAATCTATTGGAGTTCCTGTAAATCCTATGTAGTTAGCATTAGGAAGAACATCTCTAATATGTTTTGCATAGCCATACTTACTATTCCCTTCACTATCCATCTTAGCATCTAGTCCATATTGAGATCTGTGAGCTTCGTCTACTATTATATATATATTATTTCTTTCTGAAATAGCCTCTGTTATTTCTTCTGGTCTTGGAGCGAATTTTTGAATAGTGGAGAATATTATTCCACCGCTATTTACATTAAGCATTTCACGAAGTTCATCTTTATCATTTGCTTGTTTTGGAGATTCCCCTAAATAGTTATGTACCTTAGAAAAAGTTCCAAAAAGTTGATTATCTAAATCGTTTCTATCTGTAAGAATTATAATAGTTGGATTTTTAAATACCCTCATAAGTTGACCTGCATAAAAAGCCATTGTAAGAGATTTCCCACTTCCTTGAGTATGCCAAATAACTCCTATTTTCCCCTCATTACTTGTAGCTAACTCTGTTTTTTTCAATGCTTTTTTCACTGCAAAGTACTGATGATATTGAGCTAGTATTTTTATTTTATCAGTTTTATTTTGAAGAAAAAGAACAAAATTTTTAGTTAAGTCAAGTATTCTAGATTTAGTTAGCATTCCCTCTGCTAAAACTTGCATCATAAGTTCATCTGTATTTGCGACAACTTTTCCATCTACAGTTCTAAAACTCATAAATCTTTCTTCATTTGAACTTATCGTTCCAGCTTTAGCATTTACACCGTCACTGATAACTATAAATGAATTGTATTTGAAAAGAGTAGGTATTTCTAACTTGTATCTTTCTATTTGAGTGTAGGCTTCTTTTATTCCAACATTATCATTACTTAGAGATTTTAGCTCTATAACCACAAGAGGAATTCCATTTACAAAAAGAATTATATCTGGTCTACGTTTAGTTTTTTCAACTATTGTAAATTGATTTATCGCTAGAAATTCATTACTCTCTTCCTTAGAGTAATCAACAAGATATACTTTTCCACCTGACCTTTTGTTTCCTTCCTCATCAGTATATTCTCCAACATCTACTCCATCTATAAGCATTTTATGAAAATCTTCGTTGGCTTTAGAAAGAATAGGACTTGATAAATGTATAACTTTTTTTATTGCTTCTTCTTTTGAAGCAATAGGCATATTTTTATTTATTTTATAAATAGCTTCTCTCAGATTTTCTTCTAAAATTACCTCGTGATAATCGCCACGTTCTAAACTTCTCCCATCTATACACTCCCACCCAAGAGATTTTAGTATCTCAAGATAGGCTTCTTCTAGTTCATCTTCTGTAAAATTCATAAATTTGTTCTCCCTAAAATTATTTTTATTTATTTAAAAATTTTTATCTCTTTTAACTCTATCTCTCTGTCAGATAATAACTTCAAAAAAAACTCCTCTAAATAATAAAAATTAGGAGATATTTTTCGTGGAATATCACTATAATTAGAGGCTATTAAAGCATTTCTAAAATATACTGAATTTTCTTTAAAAAAATGATTATTCACATGGTAGCCCATGCTTAAAATATATTTCTGAATAAAGACTGCAATAGTTCTGGTATTTCCTTCTATGAACGGGTGTACTTGCCATATTCTTGATGTAAATTGAGTTAAATTTTTAATTTGTTTTTCTAAACTCATTTCAGAATAATTTTTACTGCTTTCATTTTCAAAATCATATTTCAAAAACTCAACTATTGTGGTGTACTCTCCATATATAACAGTATCTCCATTTAAAACTGGCTCTTTTTTAGAGATATTATATTTTCTGTATTCTCCAATATTGTTATCTCTTTCATCTAAAATAAGTTCAGAAAAAAGTTTTTTATGAATACTTTTCAGTTGAATAGGACTAAAAACAAAAGCTCTATCTTCTAAAAGTTTTGCAATTCTTGTAGAGACTAGGTCACACTCCATTTCAGAATAGTTGATAAATTTTTTATCTTGTTTACTATAATAGTTTTTTAGGTCTTTTTCTATTTCATCAAAAGTCTTTTTTCCCTCTATGGATTCTTTCGCTAATTGGATCAGGTAAGTAGAAGGAGTCAATCCATCCACTTTATTTAGTCCAATTCCTATTTCCCAGTTTTCTATTCTCTTTTCTACTGGGGTATTGTATTCTTTTATAATTTCATATTGAATATTTTTTAGTGTCATTTTGATTTCCACCTTTAAACTTCTAGTTTGCTTGAGTCTTTTATTAAACTTAAAATATACTCTAACTCTTCATCATTAGAGATGGATATTTCATAATCACCATTACCCCAATGTCCAATATTTGATACATCTTTTGATAGATTCTTAGAATCATTTAAAGTCCCCTTCTTTGCATTTAACCACATTTTAAGAGAATTCTTTTGTAACCTGAAATCTATTATATTTCTTTTGTTGCTCTTCAATGCAATATATAATTTTTTTGGTTCAATCTCTATATTTGGTATCATCTCTTCTATTTTTTCTAAAAACAAATTAAAAAGCTCAACTATATTTTCACTGGAATTTTTAAAATGTTCTTCAATTGTATATTTTTTTATCTCTTGAGAAACTTTCTTTATTACTTCACTTTTAGAAGAAATTACATTTATACTTTCTAAATTTTCTCTTCCTTTCATAGCTTCAAAAGATATAATATCACCCTTGTATCTATTTATTTTATATAGTTCAATTGGGAGATCTTTAAAATTCAAGCTATCTTTTTGAAACTTTGTAAATCCTTGTGAGATAAAAATTATTCTAGTCTGACTCCAATCTATTTCATCTCTTTTAAGATTTTTTTCTAATCTCTCATTATATTCTAAAATTAATTCAGCTTTATTATTTAAGGCAGTTGATAAATATGAGTATCCTTGATCTATAACACTATAACTTGAACCTCTTTTATATTCTATAATTACAAATGCTTTGTTTTCCCTATCAAAAGCTAGAGTGTCAATTCTATATTTTTCCACTGTAAATTCACTTTTCACTATTTCCAAATTTAATAACTCCTGAATGTTAGCTTCTACAAATCTCTGTAAATCTTTTTCAAGCTTAAACTCGCTAGAAGATATTTTTGTAGCTTTATTATTGGCAGATATATTAAATAGCATTATACTTCCACCTCTCCACTCATTAGTTTAGGGAGAAGAGTGTCTCGAATTTGAGTTAAGGATTGAATTTCTAGTTGATTTTCTTTTATTTTTAAATACATATTTTCCACAAAATTATTATAAGTTTCCATTATTTTAAGATTTGGAAATACTATTTTTATATTTTCAAAAACACTTTTATTAACATTTAAAGTGGTAGTTCCAGCACTTCCAATCATTTTAAGTTTATCTTCTAAGGTTTTGATCACATTAAAAAAATAAAATAGTGTACTTTCATTTTGAGGAACAATTGAATTGATTTGTTGATTAGTATGACTCGGTTTTGTATTTAAAGAAACTAATCCTACTGTTGCTATACAAGAAACCATTATTGAATTTATTGGTAATATTTTTTTACTCTGAACACTGTTTCCTATTTCTGATAGAGCTCTTTCTGTATTTGTTATAAAAATATTTCCATGCATATCCGGAATTGTGATAAAAGGTATATTTCCTCCATAATTTTCTTTATTTTTTGTACTTGGAGTTTTTCCTGTTATAACATCTCCAATTTTTTTAATTATATCTACTTCCCACCCCTCAGGTATCTCTCCAAGCTCACTTTCAACCATCTTTCCACCACTGCTACGGTATGGTTCTCCATTCTCATTAGGGAACTCAAAGTCTATAAACCATCTTTTGAAAAGATTTTGTGCCATCTCTTCAAGAGTTTTGTTCATCTCGTTGTTGAGTTCTATTTTGTCATCAAGAGATGAAAGGATTGAGGCTATTTTTTCTTGGGTTTCTAGTGGGGGGATGTTTATTTCTAATTCTGATATTAATTTAGGGCTTAAATTAGGTTGCCCTGAACCATTTGCCATATCAAATAATATTTTTTCATATTTTGGTGTTGAAATTACTTGAAAAACAAATTCTGAATTAGCTTTTTCTAAATCAATACTTATTTTTCCTACACGCTGATTTATATAAAAAGAGTCATTTCCTTTATATTTAAACTTAGAAACTCTTCCCACACTACCAGCACCAGTCATTGCTACCAAAATATCATTATTTTTTATCTTATATTTAGTTAACTTTTCACATAATTCTTTTGGATATTTTTCAGTATAGTTTATATCAACAAATTTCCCCTTCACATTTTTTATTTTTATTACTTTATGACCTTCCTCACAAAATAAACTTCCTTTAAAGGCGTAACCACTTAAAAAACTTGAAACTTCTCCTAATTCAACTCTTTTCCAACCCTCTTTTAATTCTTCCATCTATATTTACACTCCCTTCTCTTCTTTTTCTATAATTTCTAAAAGTAGTGTATATAGAACAGAGATATTATACGCTTAATAAAAACTAAATCTTTTTTTACCTCCATATATTACCTTTGCCTCCCTTAACACATCTTCTCTAAAATATTTGCTCAAAGACTCTTTTGTTACTAAGTCCACTGCTACTTTTAATTTCTCTTCCAACTCATATTTAATTTGAATAAGTCAGAGTCCCATCAAATTCAACTAGCATATCAATATCACTATCTATTTTAGAATTTCCTCTTACAGTTGAGCCAAATACTGATAATTTTTTTATATTTTCTTTTTTTAAATTTTTAAAACAATTTTTCAACTATAATCAATATATAATATAACAACTTATTTTTATGTTAAGTTTTTCTTATTTTTTTAACGTGTTATTTTTTCATGTTAAGTTTTTCTCATTTTTTTAACGTGTTATTTTGAAAGAAGTTAAAAAAGTTTCAGATTAATATAATAATTATATTTTCCAATTTTCTCTTTTTTTAGTATATTTAACTCTTCTATTTGATTTAAATATGAAGAAGCTGTTTGTCTTGAAAGTCCTAAACTTTCTACTAAAAAATCAATTTTAGTATATGGGAGTAGAAATAAATAGTTTTTGACATTCCTTTTAGTTCGGCTAATATTGGCGGAAAATATTTTAATTTTTTCATATTACACCTCAAATCCCAACTTAGCCAAATTACCTCTTATCTCCTCTTCTAAATGTCTACTTTTTACAAATTGTTCTGCCAGTATTGAAGTAAGATTTTCCATTTTATCTTCATATGAGATTCCATCATCTTCTGCCTCTTCAATTCCTACATATCTTCCTGGAGTAAGGATATACTCATGATCTTTTATCTCTTTTAGTGTTGCACTCTTACAGAATCCTTGAATATCTTCATACTTATTCTCACCAGTATATGAACCTCTCCACATATGATAAGTATCAGCTATTTTTTTTATATCTTCTGAATTAAGTTCTCTCAAACTTCTTCCTACAAGTGCTCCCATTTTTCTTGCATCAATAAAAAGCACTTCACCCTCTCTTTTTCTATGTTCTGGATTCTTTTTATTTCTATTTAAAAACCAAAGACAAGCTGGAATTCCAGTAGTAAGAAAAAGTTTATCAGGTAAAGCAACTATACAGTCGACTAAATCATCTTCTAGCATATTTTTTCTAATTTCACCCTCATTGGAAGTATTAGAAGATAGCGACCCGTTAGCTAAAACTATCCCTGCTGTCCCATTAGGTGCTAAGTGGTGTGCCATATGTTGCAACCAAGCATAGTTTGCATTTCCCTGTGATGGTGTTCCATATTTCCATCTAACATCTCCAACTAAAGATTCGTGCCAGTAATCTTTTACATTAAACGGTGGATTTGCCATGATATAATCCATCTTTTTTCCTTTGTGTTGATTTTTTACAAAGGTATCAGCTGGTTCTGCTCCAAGGTCTACTTCTATTCCCCTAATAGCAAGGTTCATTTTACAAAGTTTCCAAGTTGTACCATTACTTTCTTGTCCAAATACAGAAATATCTCTTATTTGCCCACGGTGATTTTCTATAAAATTTTCAGATTGAACAAACATTCCTCCACTTCCACAGGCTGGATCATAAACACGTCCCTTTGTTGGTTCTAAACATGCAACAATTGTTTTAACAATTGATTCTGGAGTATAGAATTGCCCTCCATTTTTACCTTCTGAATTAGCAAATTTACCAAGAAAAAACTCATAAACTTGACCTAATATATCATCTCCTTTATCTGATTTATCTGAAAGACTTATATTTCCAATAGTATCAATAAGTTCTCCTAATTTAGTTTTATCAAGATCAGAATTTGAATATATTTTGTAAAGAACATTTTTTAAAGCTGAATTTTCTTTTTCTATTGCATACATAGCTTCATCTATTTTTATACCTATATTAGAGGTTTTTGCTTCTGATACTATTTCAGACCATCTAGCTTCCTTAGGTACCCAAAATATATTCTCAGCAGTATATTCATCTCTCTCTTCTTGAAACCCTTCCCCCTCTTCTAGAAGCTCCTTATATCTAATTTCGAATTTTTCACTTATATATTTTATAAATACTAGTCCTAGCACAACATATTTATATTCAGCTGGATCCATATTATTTCTTAATTTATCACAAGCTTTCCAAAGTATTTCTTGAAAGTTATTTTCCTTACCTGTTACCATTTTTTTCTCCCATTAATTCTATATTTTATATACTATAATAATATCACATTTCACCTATAAAACAAAAGGTATTGTAGCAAATAGAAATATTGCTAAATTGCAAATTTAATTGTCTCAAATTTTCAAAAAAATTAATTAATTCAGTATGCTAGTTTTTAACATAATTTTTCACAAATATCTTAAGTCACAAGCTTTTATAAAATGTACTAGGACCTTTTCCAACTTTTTCTATAAGTTTTTTATCTTGAAGAACTCTTAAAATCTCTCTTACTCTTCCATCACTCATTTTAGATTTTTCCTGTATATCTTTTCTTGTACTTCTATCTTCTATTATTCTTAAAATATTTTTCTCGCTTAAACTTAGTTCTAAAGTATCCGGTGGTATCCGGTGGGCATCCGGTGGTATCCGGTGGGCATCCGGTGCTATTTCTGTTAATATCTGCTGAGTCATTCTTTTAAATACCACTGATACAAAATCGCCACTTTCTCTTATTTCTGGCTCTTTAACTCCTGCTTCTCTACAAAGTTCATTTATTCTTTTTAATCCACTTCCCCATTTTTCAATATAGTCTAATTCTTTAAAAACTTTAGCTAATACTTTATTTCTTATTTCAGACCTACCAGTATATATGTCTTCCATTGTTAGTGTATTAGGTAAGCAACCAGGAGATGTTATTTCTACTATATGGTCATATACTGCCACTTTTATATCTCTTCCCTGGTTTGAATAATCTCTATGAATAACTGCATTTATAATCGCTTCTCTTAATGCTAAAGGTGGTATCTCAAGAATATCCTTTCTTTGAAAGCCTACAAATTTACTTCTTAAATTTAAATGATTTCTAAGAAAAGCTTCAACTCCATCTATTTGTTCAAATATATTTCCATTAAACTCTTTTTTATCTACAAAATAAGTCATTTCTTCACCCTTAAATCTTGCACATTTTATTTCGCAATTTTCATAGCTACCTAAAATTATTCCTAATCCTTTTGTTGCTTGAAACTCTTTGCCATGATTTTTTATCAACTTCATATTAATTAATTTATCTTGAGTTATCTCTTTCCCTACTTTTAAAAATCTTTTCTTTAGGAAATCCAACTCCAAGTTCTCATAACTTAAATCATAATCTATTTCTTCATCATATGAAATATTTGCTCTTTGTCTTTCAAGTTCTAAAATATTTTCATAACCAGCTTTTCTATTACTAGAACCTATTCTAAGATAAACTCCGTTCTCTCTTCCATCTTTTTTTAGATAATAAGGTTTAATTTTTCCAGGAAAAATCTCTATCACTATTATAGTTTTTTCCTCTATTGTCTCATTATAAATATCAAAATTCACATAAGGGGAACAGCTATCGATTAATGTTGATTCTAAACTTTCTTTTATCTTAAAAATATCTAGTTTCTCATCTATTCCTACAATATCATTTTTATCTGTTACTCCTATAAGTATTTTTCCACCAGCATAGTTGGAAAAAGCCACTGCTGTTTTAGCAATTTGTTCTCCCTTAGGGATTACTTCTTTGAATTCAAGTGTTTTACTCTCTCCATTTCTTATTTGTTGTAAAATGCTCATAATTCCCCCTTATATTCCAAATCCCAACTTAACATAGTTTTTGATATTTTTCTTAATTCTATATTTTATATACTATAATAATATCACATTTTCCCTATAAAACAAAAGATATCACAACAATTAAAAACATTATATTTTATTTTTACTAGAATTTTACATGATTTCAATAATGAATTAACATAAGTGTTTTATAATTAATTAAATTCAATATATATAAACGGAGGGGAAAATGAATAAAACTAATTTCAAGTTACTAACAATAGCTACTTTTTTAACAATCGTTGGAACTACAAAAGCAGTACCTTTAGAAAAAGTTAAACCAGGATTTGCAAAAAATGTAATATTTTTAATACCTGATGGTTCAAGTTCAACGGTTTCAACACTGGCAAGAGCAGTTTATAATAATGGGGGAAATTTAAATATTGATGAATTAGCATCTGGAATGGTAAAAACTTATAACTCTGATACTTTTATAGCTGATTCAGCACCAGCAGGAACAGCACTTGCAACAGGGTGGAAAACACAGGATAAATTAATAGGAGTAAAACCTAAATCTGCAACTTTAAAAGGAGCTAGAGTTCCAAAATCAGGAGATGAGCTAGCACCAGTAGCATCTGTACTAGAAGCAGCTAAACTAAGTGGTAAAGCTGTAGGAATTGTTGCAACATCAGAAGTTTTACATGCTACACCAGCAGATTTTACAACTCACTCTATTCATAGAAATAATTACTCTGTTATAGGAGAACAGCAAGTTCATCAAAATTTAAATGTAGTTTTTGGTGGTGGAAAAAGTTATTTGAAGAAAGATATAGCTTCCGAAGCTAATTCTAAAAAACGTACTGATGGAGAAGATATGCTTGAATCTCTTAAAGCTAACGAATATAAAATAGTTGAAAATTTAAATGACATGAAAGCTTTAAATAAAGATTTTGTATGGGGACTCTTTGCAGAAAAAGATATGCCTTATGACTTAGACCGTGATAAAAAGACAGTTCCCTCTTTGGCTCAAATGACAGAAAAAGCAATAGAATTATTGGCAAAAGATAAAGATGGATTTTTCCTAATGGTAGAAGGGTCAAAAGTTGATTGGGCAGGACATGCTAACAATCCAGTTGCTATAACTTCTGAATTTATAGCATTTGATAAAGCTGTTGGAGTAGCTTTAGAGTATGCTAAGAAAAATAGTGATACTTTAGTTGTTGTTGTTACAGACCATGGTACTGGTGGAATGTCCATAGGAAATTTAGCTACATCACTAAACTATCCTCAGTTACCAGTAGATGTATTTACAAAAGATATGAAAAAAGCTAAGTTTACAGAAGTATTAACAGCAGAAAGAATTTTAAAAGAAAAAAATTCAGCTAAAATTCTAGCAAATAATATGTTAGGACTTGAGTTAACAAATGATGAATTAGAGGCTATAAATAAAGCTGATAAAACTTCAACAATAGAAGCAGTTTTAGGAAAAGCAATGAGTGAAAGAGCTCACTTAGGTTGGACAACAAATGGGCATACAGCCGAGGATGTACCTCTTTATGTATATACTGCTAATTACGCTAACCAATTAACTGGAACTGTTAATAACTCTGATATAGCTCTTTATATAGCTAAGGCGATGGATTTAAATTTAGATGTTGCTACAGATGAGCTTTTTGTTTCAGGAAAGAAAATAAAAGAAATGGGAATAGAACTAAATATCGATACTATAAATAAATTTCAACCAGTATTTACTCTTTCTAAAAATGGAAAAAAATATGTATTTGAAGAAAATAAAAACTATTATGAATTAGGAAATAAAAAAGTTAAGTTTAATGGAATTGTTGTCTTTAATGGCAAGGAAGTATTTATTCCAAATGCAGCTTTAAAAGATATAAAATAAATGAAAAAAAGACTTCTGTGCTAGGAGTCTTTTTTCATTTATATAAATTAGTCACATTTTAGAAAAAATATTCGAGAAGGTTTTTCAATTATAACTTTGCTCTTCACTGGAATTTCAATTTTTTTCAATTTTCTTAAAGATATCTCAACACCACTATACAGATATTTTTTTATATGTCTACCTAAAAGTGATTATACTACTCTTTTTCTTTGTTTATGATAAAACTATATAATTTTTTCAAGTAAAAGGGGCAATATAGAAACAAAAATATAGATATAGTCTTTTTTTTCCATCTTACTCTCGTAGAGTCTGGTTTTTTCTCTTTCTGCTCCATAACCTCTTACCTCCATGGCAGTGGCTAAATTTATGGAATGTTGTATTCCTGATATTATAACCGGAAGAAAAAGAGTACCTATATTTCCAGCTTTTTCCCTAATCGTCATAAGAGAAAAATCAACTCCTCTTGCTTTCTGAGCCAAAACTATCCTGTCTCCCTCATCTTTTAGGAGTGGAATAAATTTCAGTGATACTGCCAGTACTGTGCTTATCACATAAACAGGAATACCTACTTTCTCCAAGGGAGAAAAAAGTTTCTCAAGAGCATACCCTATGTCCATAATTTCCATAGAAGAAAGTATAGATACAGAGACCAAAATAACCCCTAGTACACGAATAAGACTTAAAATTATATAAAGTGCATCTCTTCCCATTAAAAAATAATTTACAAAAATTATAGATATAAAAAGAGTGGCAGAATATTTAAGAATTCTCTTAAGATTTTCCGTATTCAGTCTAAAAGTATAGAGATGGAGAAAGATAAAAGCTCCCACTAGAAAAATATCACTTGGGCTATCCATAAAAATCAAGGCTAAAATATATATAAAAGTTGAAATGAGCACTGTTCTCGGATCAAATTTTCCCATGTTTAGCCTCCCTTATTCCTTGAATTAGTTCCATTACATTGGAAGGATTTTTTTTATATCCCCATTTTCTAAAATTTTTTGTTATGGAAACTATTTCAGGAGGTTCCAGTCCAGCTTTTTGCAAGGTTACCTCATCCAGCAATATATCAGTTTCAGGATAGTATCTTACTTCACTGTCTGAAAGAATAGTTACGCTGTCTCCATATTGAATAACATCTTCCATAAAATGTGAAATTTGAAAAACTGTAACTCCTCTCTCTCGAAGTTTTTTTATTATAGAAAAAAATAGCTCTTTGCTTTCAATATCTAGACCTACTGTGGGCTCGTCAAGTATAAGAATACTAGGCTCTGTTATTATTATGGAAGCTAGTGCTACCATTCTTTTTTGTCCTCCACTCAATTCAAAGGGAGATCTTTTTAAAATATTTTCAGAAAGATTCAAAAATTGCATAATCTCTTTCAGCTTTCTCTCTCTTTTATCCTTATTCTTTTCTCTTTTTTTCAGATTAAAAAGTATCTCTTCCCTTATTGTATAATTAAAAAACTGCTTATCTGTATATTGAAACATTATTCCGCTCTCATCTCTAAATTTTTTTAACCCCTCTTTTTTATTCAAAGATTCTCCCAAATAAAAAACTTCTCCTCCAAGAGGCTCTCTTAGTTTTGAAAGAGTTTGAAGAAAAGTAGACTTTCCTGTACCTGTAGTTCCTACTATAAAGTGCCACATATCTTTTCTGTATTCCATATTTATATTTTTTAAAATAGCTCTTTCATAACCACATAAGAGATTTTTTATAAGGAATACCATATTTTTTCACCTGCTTTCTCAAAATTAAAAATCTCCTCAGTTATATCTATTGAGTAGTTATGATAAAGTTCTCTCGCTAGCTGAAAAGAACTCGGAAGAGAGAGAGAATATTTTCCCCTTTGAGTCAATAGCTCTTTTATAAATTCTATCTTATCCCCTCTAAAAATTATTTCACCCTTTTCAAGAGAGATAACTTTCTTACAGTATTCCAACTCTTTAAGGTGATGAGAAACAATTACAACAGCTGTTCCCATTCTATTTATCTCTGTTAATATCTCCATTATTTTTAGACGATTCTTCGAGTCCAACATAGACGTAGGTTCATCTAATACAAGAATTTCTGGCTCCATTACCATAGCTGAAGCTATACCGAGTCTCTGCTTCTCTCCTCCAGAGAGAGTCTGTATTTCTGAATTTTTTTTATGGCTAAGCCCCGTAATTTCCAGAGCGTTGTCTATCCTTTTTCTCATCTCATCTGGTACAATACCATAATTTTCCATGGCAAATGCAAGTTCACTCTCCACTTTATGTGAGACAATCTGTTCATCTGGATTTTGAAAAACTAGAGCCATTCTCTCTCTTACATAATATATATCTTCATCCAAATCTTTTCCATTAAAATATATCTTCCCGGACTTTTTCTTTTCTATTCCGAAAATAAGCTTCAGCAATGTAGATTTTCCAGAACCATTCTTCCCTAGTATCATAAGAAAATCTCCTTTCTGGATTTCTAAATTAAATTTTTCAAAAATTTTATTTTCTTGGTATGAAAATTCTATATCCTCCAACTTTAACATAGAACATCGTCCACATCTATGAATTTCAGTTCTATCCCTTTTTCTTTTAGAAGTTTTTGAAATATCTCCATATATAACCCCATCTCTTGAACCATTTTTACCCTAGATGAAATATCTTCTAAATCTTTATAGTTCCATGCTTCTCCACACCAATCTCCACTGCATGTAAGAGAAACCCCACAGCTTGGGCTACCTTTAATTCCATATATTCCTAGTATCTCATATCCATTTCTTCTGTAATCTCTTATAAGGTCAACTATTTCTCTCAATTTTTTTTCAGCTGGATTTATAAAGCCTGAATGTTGAAACTGCTCTTTCACATGCCCCCATCTCTTCAAACCGTAAACCTCTGTTTCTGGACATGGAAGCTGTATTATACCTATATTTTCCTCCATACATTTGCTGATAAACCCTCTGAACTCTTTCATCTCCTTTCCGTATGGAAGAACTACAGAGTTTTGATTCAGTATGCAATGAGCTACAAAAATAATTTTTTTTCCTCTTTTCATTTTACTCTCCCTTTATCTTGTTGAGAAGTGAACCAGGAATTCTTCTAATGATAACTGCTGCTGCTACACATGAAAGAGTTTTATCTATAAGATTGGAAGCTATTCTTGGAAAAAAAGCCGCCGTAAAAATTTTCTGTCCACTTTTCACAAGCCACCCTGTGAGTATATCTAAACTTCCGCCTGCTAGTCCTCCAAAAACATATACTGCGATAGGAGTTCCAATAAGAGGAGCTGCTACAGATAAAAGAATTCCTGTAATAACTGCTGTCTTTATTGAAAAACCAAATTTTATAGAAATTAAACCTACTATAATACCTATTGCCATATTAACTATCGCAAAAGGTAGCTCCACCGGATTATTTACCATTGCTGTAATTATATTTGTTATTAGTCCTGTTACTCCTCCAAAAAATGGTCCAAGTACAGAGGCTACTAAAATTGTCCCCATTGTATCCATAAATAGAAAGGGTATATTAATTCCTTTTGTTATTAATGCAAGGACTATATTTAAAGCTACTCCTACTGCCGCAAATGTTATTGATGTTGTTTTTACTTTCATAACTTTCACCCTTTAATATATAATTTTCACAATACAAAAACACTACACATTATGTAGGTAAATAATTTTATTTATCAAATCAAGTTTATCTGCATCACTCTGCACCGTTTTTTGTCAAATGAAATTTATAAGATTGAAAAGCTAGAAAAGGTTCGAAAAGAAAGAATCAATAGGAAACTTCATTTAACTAAAAAAATCTCTTAACCTAAGAGAATATAAAAATCAGCTAACTCACTTCACACTACCAACTCCTTTAAAAAATTACTGTTGCTGCCATTATATCAGATTTTATTCTATTATTCAAAATAATCTTCTATATAATTAACTAATGCTAAATTGCAAGTTTAATTGTCCCAAATTTTCAAAAAAATTAATTCATTCAATATGCTAGTTTTTAACATAATTTTTTACTCTATTATTCATAAATAATTTTACTTCAATATGGGGGCAGTAAATTAATTATACTTA
>JBOFOQ010000026.1:0-14165 GCA_051659505.1 Fusobacteriaceae bacterium | reverse complement strand
TTATACAGGCAATATAGATTATAATTTCTCTTTTTTAAAAGAAGAAAAAACTATACTTTTAAGTATTAACAGAGGATGTATTATAGATGACAAAAATAATATTTTACTTATATTGACTAAAGAAGTTAATAATTGGGATATTGATACAGATAGCTTTAAACTTTTTGTTTCTACTAAATTATTTGAAGAAAAATATAAAAATTTTTATAAAAGGATATATACAGATTTAATTGAAAAAGATTTTATAAAAAAGGGGATAGAAGTTTCTTATTTGCCTTCTGAAAAGATAGAAGAAACTTTATTTAAAAACTCTTTTAAGTTAGTTTTTAATACTTTAGATGAATTATCTGAATATATAGAGCAAGATGAAATAAATAATTTATTATTTTTAGAGGAAAGAGAAAAAGAATTAGAAATAAAATTTAATAGGTATAAGCATGGGATTGGGTAGTACAAATAAAAGAAAAGGGTCAAATGCAGAAAGATATTATGCAAAGATTTTTAGAGATTTAGATTATCCTTTTTGTAAAACTTCCAGACAAGGGAGTAAATTACATGATAATGCAAAAATAGATTTAATATTTATTCCTTATAATATTCAAATAAAAGCTGGTAAACAGCAAAGTATTAATGTAGGAAAAGAGTTATTAAGTTTAGAAAAAGCAGTTAAATTATCATTTCCTCCTTCTGATGTTGTCCATTCTCAACCAAACATACTAATTCATTTTAAGGAAGTAGGAATAGGTCATAAGAGACTACCTGAAAATGAATTAGTATATTTATCATCTGCTCAATTTATGACCTTTAAAGAGTATAATAAAGACTTAGTATATGATAATATAAAAACTTTTAAAATAAAAGAAGAAACTGAATATAATGAAATAGTTTCAATGACTTTTGATTATTTTAAAAAAGAAATAGTATTAAAAAAAATAATAGTAAAAAATGTTAATAATAACACCCCAGAGTAAAATTGATGAGTATTTTAAGTCTGATGCAATAGGTCAGTCTAAATTAAAAGAATTATTGAAAGGTCCAGAATACTTTAATTCTAAAAAAGAAAAAATTGAAAAAGACTACTTTCTTATAGGTTCTGCTGTTGATTGCATATTAACAGGAGAAGAAAGCGAATTTGATAAACAATATTATGTTTCTAAATTTTCTGGAAAATTATCCGATATTGAAAAAGAAATTATTAAAAAAGTATTTGAATCTGACCAACAAGAATTTGATAAACCTAATTCTATAAATGATTCACCCAATATTGGAAAAGTTTTAAATGAAATTGATTGGTATAACAATTGGAAAATTGATACTCGAATTAAAAAAATAATAGAAGCAGGAGAAGATTATTATAAATCTCTTTTAGAGTGTGGAAATAGAAATATTTTAGATAAATCTCAAGAAGAGTTAATTAATAATATTGTCTATTCTATAAAAAATAATGAAAGAACTAATTATTTCTTTGATAGAGAAGAAATAAATAGTGATGAAAAATTAGAAGTTTATTTACAATTACCTATATATTTCACATATAAAGGTATAAATTGCAAAGCCTTATTTGATATGGTTTTTGTTAAAATGGACACAGATGTTAAGGGAATTAAAAGAGTTAGATGGATTCAACCTTTTGACCTAAAAACTACTGGTGGAAGAGTAGCTGATTTTCAACAAAAAGCTAAAGATTTTAGGTATGATATTCAAGCTGCTTGGTATTTACTAGCACTTACTTCCAAAGAAAGTCCTTTTTATGAAAAAATAAAAGAAGACGACACAACAATATTAGACTTTACTTTTATAGTAGAAAGTAGTGTAAGACAAGGTCATCCTGCCTTATTTAGTGCCAGTCCTGAATTTATTTATCATGGCAAAAATGGAGAAACTGCTCCTTGGGGTAATATAAAAGGTTATGAGGATTTAATTGATGATTTAATTTTTTATCAAGAAAATGGCTTTTCAGAGGAAAGAGAATTTGTTGAAAAAAAAGGATGTATTAAATTAGGTTGGTATAAAAAATAATTAATAATGATTATAAAAGAAGGTATTACCTTTAGAAATAAAACTTATAGATTTCTTTTACCTCTTTATCGTTATTTAGGAGAAACTTTTATACTTAAACTAAACAGTATTAAAAAACTTTCCATTGGGATACATGACACCTTACTTGATGGAACTGATATTTCAGAAGAAAAAAATATTTATATTTTAGCTTCTGATTGTGAAAGTAGAGTTTTTCAGAATTTTCTTTTATATTTAAAAGAAGAAAATTATCTAAGAGATAGCTATGTTTTTGATGAAAAAAATAACTTCGTAATGTTAATTATAAAAATACCAGAGTCTTTTTATAATACTTATGATAAATTCTTAGAAGGAAAATACACTGAAATGTATTCTGAAAAGCAAACTGAAGCCTTGTTTAATAATCCTGCTAATCAAAAGGAGTATAAAATATTAAGTTTAGATGCCTCAATAAAAAAAGATTTTTTAAATAGATTAAATAAAGAATATGGGACTTCTTTAGAATTGGAAGATTTAGAAAATTATTCAGAATATGAATTACCTTTAAAATCTTCAGAAGAAATATTTAATTATAATAAAGAAGAAACATATTTTTTAACAAAACACTTTAAATGCAAGGAGAAAGAAAAAATAAAGGAAAACCAAGATGGAGTTTAGTTTCACAATCTGCCTTTTTACCTATGGTAGAAGTATTAGAGTATGGGTGTATTAAATACAGCCCTAATAATTGGAAACAAGGTCTTTCTATAACAGAAATTTGTGAATCTTTAAAAAGACATTTAGATGCTTTTATGGAAGGAGAAGATAATGATAAAGAAAGTGAAAAATCACATATAGGACATATTCAATGTAATGCAATGTTTCTTTCCTGGATGTTAGAAAATAGAAAAGATTTAGATGATAGAGATAAAACAAATTATAATAAACAAGAATAAATATGAAAGTAATTGGAAATAGAGTTATTGTAGAAGTAACTCAAACTGAAAAAGTGGGTAAATTGTTTATCCCTGAAAAAGCTAAAGAAAACAACAAGAATTATGCGCTTAGCTATAAAATAGCTCAGATAGGAAAAGATTGCCCAAAAGATGTTATAAAAGAAGGAGATATTCCAATTTTTAGTCAATATGCTGCTCCTTTATCAGTAAAAGTGTTAGAAGTTAATAAACTCTTTCACTCAATATATAATTTTGAAGATATAATAGGAATAGATAATGAATAAAGAGTCAACAAACATTCTTTCAGATATAGTTGTATATACAAAGTATGCAAAATATATACCTGAAAAAAAAAGAAGAGAAAATTGGAAGGAAATAATTGAGAGATACTTAGGTATGTTAATACAGAAATATCCAAGTTTAGAAGATACTATAAATGTGTATGCTTCTTATTTGTACGAAAAGAAAGTTCTCCCTTCAATGAGAGCATTACAATTTGCTGGACCTGCTATAAAAAAGAATGAATCTCGTTTATATAATTGTTCTTATCTTCCAATTGAAGATTACAGAGCTTTTAGTGAAATAATGTTTTTATTACTCTCAGGGGTTGGCTGTGGATATTCAGTGCAATTCCATCATATTTCTAAATTACCAGAAATACAAAAACCTACAAAAGAATCAAAATATCTAATAAATGATTCTATTGAAGGTTGGTCAGATGCTGTAAAGCAGTTAATTAAATCTTATTTTGGTCTTATAAAACATAAACCTAGATTTGATTATTCAGATATTAGACCAAAAGGAACTAGATTAGTTACAGCAGGAGGAAAAGCCCCTGGACCTGGACCATTAAAAATTGCATTATCTAAAATAGAATATATGTTAGACAGCAAACAAAATGGGGATAAACTATCTTCTTTAGAAGTTCACGATATTTGCTGTTATATAGCTGATGCTGTATTGGCTGGAGGTATTAGAAGAGCAGCTTTAATTTCTCTATTTTCATTTGATGATAAAGAAATGCTTACTTGTAAATATGGAAATTGGTATGAGCTTAATCCTCAAAGAGGTAGAGCTAATAATAGTGCTGTAATTGTAAGAGGAAGAGTAAAAGAAGATGAATTTACACATCTCTGTGAAATTATTGAAGAAAATGGTACTGGAGAACCTGGAAGATACTTAACAAATGACCCAGACTATGGAACTAATCCTTGCGGGGAAATTTCATTAAGACCATTTACTTTTTGTAATTTAACAGAAATTAATGGTAGTAATATAGAAAATCAAGAGGACTTTAATAAAAGAGCAAGAATAGCTGCTTTTTTTGGAACATTACAAGCAAGTTTTACTGATTTTCATTATTTAAGACCTATTTGGAAAATTAATTCAGAGAAAGATGCTTTAGTTGGTATAGGCATTACAGGCATTGCTAGTAATACTTTACTAAATGTTGATTTAAAAAAAGCAGCTGAAATAGTTTTAGAAGAAAATAAAATAGTAGCAATTTCCATTGGTATAAACGAAGCCGCAAGAACAACAACTATAAAACCTTCTGGTACATCATCATTAGTTTTAGGTTGTTCATCAGGTATTCATGCTTGGTTTGCTGATTATTATATAAGAAATATTCAATGTAAAGTTGGAGATGACTTATATAATTATTTTAATACATACCACAAACCGTTGATTAAAATAATGGACATAGACCCTCACAGTGCTGTTATAGGTATTCCTATAAAAGCCCCAGACAATGCAACAACAGTTAAAAATGAAAACACTCTTAATTTTCTTGAGAGAATTTCAAAATTTAATTCTGAATGGGTGCAAAATGGGTACAGAAAAGGTCCAAATCATAACAATGTTTCTGCAACTGTTTACATTAAAAAAGGAGAAGCAAAAAGAGTTTCAGAATGGATGTGGGAACACAGAGAAGAATATAACGGCTTAGCTGTTTTTCCTGAATTATCAGGAAACTATAAAGATGTTCCACATATTCAAATTACTAGAGAAGAGTATGAAGAGAGAATAAAGTATTTTGATGACATCGAAATAGATTTGGTTAAAATAATAGAAGAGGAGGATAATACAACTCAAAAAGAAAACCTTGCTTGCAGTGGAGGTTCGTGTGAATTGTAATAATGAAAGATATGATAAAATTAATAAAAGAAGAAGGGGTTGAACTTCCTTCAAAAGGTTCAGAACAAGCTGTAGGGTATGATATTGTTGCATTTGATATTATAAATATTTTCAGGGAAGATAGGGAAATATCAGAAGAGAATTTAATAAAGGCAAAAAAAGGATTTTTAACACAAGGATATATTAAATTAAGAAAACATGAAAGAATACTATTTTCTACAGGATTAACTATATCTGATATGCCAGAAGATGTTGAATTACAAGTTAGGTCAAGAAGTGGTTTAACTCTAAAAAAAGGATTGATTGTAGCAAACCAACCTGGAACTATTGACCCAGATTACAGGGGTATTATAGGAGTTATTCTTTTAAATACTGGAGATAATTTGGTACAAATAAACAGATTTGATAAAATAGCGCAAATAGTTCCTAACACTATTAAACAAGTAGGATTTGAAGAAGTTTGTTTTATTAGAGAAACAGAAAGAGGTGCTAATGGTTTTGGAAGTACAGGAAATTAACAATTAGGCTATAGAAATATAGCCTTTTTTATAAAAATATATGGAAATAGAATTAGCAAAAAGATACAGTAGTATATCACAAATAATAGATGATATAGATAAAATAGCAGCCAAAGAAATAAAAAGTATTACAGAAGATAAACAAGTTAGACAAATACAAACACTATTAGATAATGTTAAAAAATTAATTAAAGAAAAATGTGTTCCTTGCGATGTAAGTATAACTTGGTCTGTAGAAGATTTTATAGACATGGCTATACAAAAAGAAGGAAAAAGTTGGGAATCTATATATGATAAATCTTTGTTTGAGGAAGAAATATTAGAAATGTTCCATAATTATGATTGTCAATTTGGTATTACATGGGACACTGTAGAAGATTATTTAGAAAAATGTAAATATATAAAAGATGAATACAGTTAAAAATATAATTATATTTATTGTAATAGCGACATTACTTTTTTTTATTTTTTCTCCTTATTTAAATTTAGAAAAGCTGCCTTTAGGCTTAAATGATACAATTAAAACTTGGAAGGACAAAGACAGTTTACAACATGCAAAAATTCCAATAATAGAAACTGAAAAAACAGAACATTTTTTAGATATTAAGTCTAAAGATAAAAAGATACAAGAACTTCAAGAATTGGTTAAAAAATATAAAAGTGAAATTAAAAATCAAGGAAGTATTACAAATATTGAAACAGAAACTCGATTTGATACTATCTTTCCATCTACTGCTGATAGTATTAATGATAAAAAGTGTACAATTCTTGATTACATTAATAACTCTTGGATTATCTCTACTTTTGGTTTTCATAATGGTAGTACTATTTTTTCTTTAAAAGTAAAAAACACTTACTCTATTATACTTGGAGAAGAAAATAATGGTCTATTTAAACC
Source organism: Fusobacteriaceae bacterium (assembly GCA_051659505.1). Classification (GTDB taxonomy): domain Bacteria; phylum Fusobacteriota; class Fusobacteriia; order Fusobacteriales; family Fusobacteriaceae; genus JAGNZR01. The sequence continues at coordinate 7,659 of JBOFOQ010000026.1, read as the reverse complement.
AAAAGTACCTTATGCAGAAGTAATTAATAATAATCCTTATTCTGAAACTACTTCTTTAAGAACTTATAAAGTTTCTCTTCCAAAACAAAAACATTTTAGTTTTGGACCATATATAGGATATGGAATAAGTACTGTTGGTCCACAAATGTCTGTTGGTATTGGTGTTCAATATGCAATAATAAAATTTTAGAAAAATTAAACAAAATAAAAATATGAATATATATAAAAAACTAGATGTAACAGATGAAACTGGAAGAATTGATTTTTCTTTTGGTTTGAGAGAGGAAACTAATTATTTTTTTTCTTTTAATTTTTATGAAAGAGTAGAAAATAACTCTCTTGTTTGGAAGTATGTAGAAAATAAACAAGAATTTTTAAAAACATTAAAAGATTATCCCTATTTATTACCTATTTATAAAATGAGACATTTTACTACAGAAGGGAAACCTCAAAAGGGTATTCAAAGAGTGTTTAGTGAATTAGTAAAATTAAGAAATAAAAAAATAACTTATTGTTTTTCAGATTTTTTTAATGTCTCAAGTAGTGTTTTTGAAAAAATACTTTTTTGTAAAACAATTGAAGAACTTGAAAAAATTCTTAAAGAAGAGGGTGTTTTTAGTAAATGGGAAGAAGATAATAAAGTAGTACTAGACATGCTATTAGAAATAACTAAAACATCAAAATAATGGAACAATCACAAATAATAAGAATAAATTTGTGTGAAATAGCAACTATTCTTTCAGAAAAGGTAGTTTCTAATAATAATAATATTGAATTAAAAGACTTATATCTCGAAAATGAAGATGAGGTTACGATAAAAGATGAATATCAAAATGAGTGTTTTATGTGGTATGATATATTTTATGAAATACTAGTGGATTACCAAACAAATTAATTATAATGGGCATAGTTTAATAGAAAAAACACTTTACAATACAGAAAGAAACAAAGGAGCAAAACCTTTTGCCTATACAAGTAAAAAAAAAAAATAATAATATGAGCAATATAAAAATATTTTGTACTTCTTTAGAAGAGACAGCAAAACAACAAATAGAAGAATTAGGTAAAGGTATTTATAAGGATAATAAGATTAGAATAATGCCTGATGCACATGCTGGAAAAGATTGTGTAATAGGAACTACTATACAATTAACAGATAAAGTAACTCCAAGTTTAGTAGGAGTAGATATTGGATGTGGTGTGTCTTATTGTGAACTTAATGTAAAAAATATCGACTTTCAAAAATTGGATAATTACATTAAAAAACACATACCCTCTGGAAGAAATATACATGAACAACCTTCAGATTTAGCAATGAATATTGTAAAAGGATATGGAAGAAATTATGGTGCAGTACCATTATATTGTATAGATTATATTGATTTAGATAATGCCGCAAAATCATTAGGAACTTTAGGTGGTGGTAATCATTTTATAGAGATTTCAAAATTAAAAGGCTCAGAAAGATATTTTTTAGTTGTTCATTCTGGAAGTAGAAAATTTGGTAAACAAATTTGTGATTATTATCAAAACAAAGCTATTCATGCTTGTTCTTCAACACATTATGATAAAACAAAAATTGTAATAGAAGAATTAAAAAAAGATGGTAGAGAAAGTGAAATTGAAGAAACAATAAAAAGATTAAATTCTGAAAAAGAACCTTTTATTCCTTATTTATCAGGAAAAGATATGTTAGAATATGTACATGATATACAATTTGCAGAGAGGTATGCCTGTAATAATAGATTCTTTATTATAAGTAGTATAATTGAACATTTAAATAGTAAGGCAACAGTTTTTAATACTGCACATAATTATGTAGATGATTTTATGATAGCTAGAAAAGGTGCTATATCAGCTAGAAAAAACCAAAGATTTATTATACCTATTAATATGAAAGAAGGTTCTCTTCTTTGTATTGGCAAAGGTAATCCTGATTGGAATCTTTCAGCACCTCATGGAGCTGGAAGGTTAATGTCAAGAACACAAGCTAAAAAAGATTTAGACCTTAATAATTACTTAGAAATCAAAAATGAAGTATATTCATCAACAATTGTAAAAGAAACCCTAGATGAAGCCCCTGGAGCTTATAGAGATATGCAATCAATTATAGAAGCAATTAAAGATACAGCAGAAGTAGTAGATATATTAGTTCCTGTATATAATTTTAAAGCAATAAATTAGTTATGTAATTAAATAAAAACCGTATCCGAGTTGAAATAAAGACAAACTTAGCTAGGTGGTAAGACACTATAATTCTGAATACTTGTTCAGTTAAATAAATAAAAATCTAATATGTCCACGTAGAGTTAAAGGTAGCTCTACAAAGAAAATAAACCCTTAAAACAATTTGAAAATGTGTAATAAAATATATACAATAAAAAAGATAGTGTACAGTTCTCTTGATGAAAACTTCTATTATGAATTTATTATTTTTAATACAAAAGAAATAAGAGATTTAACTTTTATAACTCTTGCAAAAATATTATCTGAAAAAATAGAAGAAGGATTTACTCTTTCATCTATTACAGAGGAAGAAATATTTTATACTATTAAATATAATAAGTTTATACATTTAAAAAGGTTAAGTCAACCTCTTGAAACAGAAACTACAGATGAAAGAGCATTAAAACGATGGGTTGAATAAAAATAAAAAGCCTCTAAATTATAGAGGCTTTTTCTTTTACTTTAAGTTTTTTAATCTTTCTTCTTGTTTTTCCCAATCAATGTTTTTATACTTCTTTTCATAAGTCTCATTCTTACCTTTTCGCATAGGTTTCATAAACTCACTTACTGATTTTTTTACCTTCTTATCGTATTCAGAAGCTTTTATATTTTCATTATCATATTTTTCTTCATAAAATTCAGTTGCTAACCTTCTTATTCGCCTTGTTTGTATTTTTAAACTCTCTTTATAATTATATTCAGTAGGTTTTAATATCTCAACTATTTCATCATCTATAGCATCTTTTCCTGACCATATTCTAGCATCTTTTAATGGTCCTTTATCATCATTCATTAAAGTATTAACTATTTGATTAGGAAATGATATAAAAGGGTTATTTGTAATAAAACCAGAAGCTTCCCATTTATCAGGGTTCATAAAAAATTCTCTTGACCTTTTAACTGTATTATAAAAAGCTAACATACCAGCAGTATCTGTCATGGCACTAGGATTAAAGTATTTATCTAAATCTTCTGTTATAGTGTTTCTGTCATTAATTATAGCATTTATTCTCCCTTCAATATCAATAATCTTTTTTAAGTTTCTTTCAGCTAATGTGTCATCTTCATCATCATCTGCACTTCCAAATAAAAGAATATAAGCTGATTGTAAAAGTAAAGCTCCAATAGACATTGTAGAATAATAAAATATTTTGCTAGCTAAATCTTGAGCAGATTCTGATAATCTTTGTCTTTCTTTTTCAGTTAAATTTCTCTTAGCAAATCTTTGTTGTATTTCTTTAATTTTTTCAGCTTTAAAGGTTTCATTATTAAATGATAAAAAAGAAGCAAACCTTCTTCCTGTTAATAATATGGCTTCTTGAGCAAAATCACAAGCTAATAAACCTTCTTCTTTACTCCATTTCATTTGTTTTATTTGGTCTTTTTTCATATACAAAAGAGTACTTCCTAGAATTGTAGTAATTACAGCAGGAACAGCAAAAGCTGTAGTCATTACAACAGAGGCTAAACCACCTGTAAGAAGTAAAGAAAGACCCCCTACTAATTTCATTCCATAAGAGCCAGCTAAATATACCATTGTTGTTGGAGCATGTCCTAATAGGTATATTTTTCTTCCTTTTACATTCCATTCTCCAGTTTGAAAGCTATATTTTTGAGTTCCCCATTGCATATTAGTATTCTCAAAAAAGTATCTCATATACATAGTCAATAATTTTCCTATTTGACTACTTTGAATTAGTATAATATCATTTGAAGCATAATTGCCTTGAGTTTGTTGTATAGCAGTTTTTGTTTGTGCAATAAATATTATAGAATCTTTTTTTCCATCTTTGGTTTCTTTAAAGTGAACCCACATATCTCTATTATCTTGGGTATCGAATCCCTCTCTTAATTCTAAAGTTCCAGGTTTATATATAAATTCTTGAGTTTCTCCATTATATAAGGGATGTTCTACACCATTAACATCTTTAACCATTGTTATTTGCATTAAAGAAACAGTTAATTCTGACTGATTATGCCATTCTGGATTATTTACAGAAAAATCCATAGAGAAATTCTTAACCCTAGTTGCGGCATTCTTTAACCAATTCATATTTTTTCCTCCATAATCTCCTTCAACAACTAAATCATCTGCTCTGTTCTGTTGTAAATTTAAACCAAATTGAAATTGTTTTAAAGTTTCAACAGCTTGTCCTCTTTTTGAATTTTTAAATTGTCCATTTAAAAAATATTTTCTTGTATTAGTGCCTCTTAAAAGCCTATTAGCTGCGTTGTAATGATTTAAATCAAATCCGTATCTTTCTCCATTAGCCACAGCTAGATTTTGTGTTATCCCTTGTATTCTGTTTCTAAAACCACTTCTAGGGTTAAAAGCTAGTGCCTTTTGTACTATAGATTGCAGCATTCCCATAAGGAGAGAACCTACTGTTACATCTTGACCTAAACTTTTTAGTCTTCCATCTAAATAATTTATATATAACTCACTTATTTCTTTTTTTTCTATTGCTACAGTTTTGCCATTAATTTTTTTTGTATAATCCCTACCTTTAGTTGAATATTTTATATCATTATAAACAAAATTATAAATACTTTCATCAGTTAAATTTTGTTTTTCTTCTTCTAATATAGCTTTAAGCTCTTTCTCTGCGCTTGTTCTGCTTTTACCTAAAAAAGGTATCTTTTTGTGCATAAAACCACCACTTCTTCCTCCTTCTATTGCTCCTTTTTTGTAATCTTTAGGGTATCTTACACCATATAAGTTAGCTGAACTCCAAACATCAATAAAATTTGTTATATTAGATAAATTTTTATCATCTACAAGATTTTCACTCTCTCCTTTTCTCATAACTGCAAGGTAAGTTTTAATAGCATCTAAAGTTCCTATAGCAGTTCTTCTTGCACTTATTTCATTAACTAACAGTACAGTATTTTTAATAGATTCAAAAATGTCTTTTGAAATTGTTTTATTTATTTCATGTTGAGCTAAAGATTTAGCTAATTGTTTTTTAAAGTCTTCTTTATATTCTTCTTCTTCCATTTCAGGAATAAATCCAAATTTTTGAAATGCAATATTTTCTAACTCTTTTAATGTTTTATTTGCATAAATTTGACTTATGGCTGCTACCTCTTTTTTACCATAACCAGAATATCTTATTTGTAGTTTTTTTTCTTTTTCGGGCTCTGTATTATCACTTGAAAAATATTTTTTAGTAGTTTCAGACCACATATCTTTTACAAAACTAGTGGTATAACCTAAAACACTTAAATCTTTAGTTACTTCTCGCTGTAATGTATCTTCATAAGTTGCTAGTTCTAAAAAATTTAATCCGTACCCTTCTGATTTTAAAACAGGGTTTGCATACTCATTTATTAAAACATAAGCATTTTTATAAAAATCCATCATTGCTCTGCCTTTTTCTCCTTTTTCAATATCAGAGAAATTCTCATTATATAAATGTTTCTTATTTAATTTAGGTATGTATCTATTAAAAGTAGATTCATAGTAGTTTGTTGTATTAGGGTTTGGTGTATTATAATTATCAGAATAAAATTTATTTACAAATTCAAAAGGGTTTTTTTGGTCTGCTTGTTCATCTGTAAATATTTTTGAATCTATTGCATCAAGGTATTCTTCAATTTGTTTTTCAACTTTTTCAACTTCTATTTCATACATTGTATTCCCTAATACTTTTCTTAATTCTTTTTCATAAGCGTCAAGCTTATTATCTTCTACATTAAAATATTGCCCTATTTTAGTATTATTCTTATATTTTTTAATAATACTTTTAATTTTTTGAGGTTCTATAAAATCAAAATTTTCTTTTAAAGAATCCATATATTTTTTATAGTCTTCTATCCTTTGTCCATTTGCATAAAAAAACCCTCTTAGTTTTCCTATATCTTCAATTTTTTTAACAAAACTACCTGAATACCTAGAAATAAGAGAATTAGTCATTACACCAAATCTATCTTTTCTTAATAATTTTAAATAATCATATCCTGTTCCCATTTCTTTCCAAGCATTAAGTAATCTTTGTAAATTACCTAAAGTTTGACCATGTTCTTTATTTAATTGTTCATCTCTTACACTTGCTAAAATAGAACCTAAAGGTCCACCACCAGCCTTAGCTCCCAAAAACATCATAGATAGAGCATCAATATCAATATTACCTTTAGCAATATCGTCTAAGATTTCTTTTTTTTGTTCTTGAGTTAGTCTCTCAAAATTATGTTTCACAAGACTATCATTTAATAATAAACCTTGCATTATTTTTACTTGTACCCTATCAAATTTGTGTCTTAAAGCAATTGTTTTATCTCTTATTTCAGCACATTTATTTTCATCTAAACCTTTACTGAAATCAAAGAAAAAAGCAGAAGTTTTAACCTCAGCGTCTCCAATTTCTGAATAAGCATATACAGCTCCTGTATTTTTATCTTTAGCTGTAAAAAAGGTTTCTAAATCTTCTATTCTCTGTCTTACTTGATTACACTCAATTTCAGTTGCCATATTTATTACAACATCTGGATTATTTTCTATAGACAAAAGCAAAGCTGTGTCCAAAAAGTCAGTTATTTTATTCGCTTCTCTTACACTACTATCAAAAACTAAATAAGGGTCTGTTTCATCTAACTTTTCTAGTTGTTTTGTTATTTCTTTAATTGTAACATTAATTTTAGCTGCTTTTACTTTTTCATTTAGTGTAATAGCTTTTCTGGCTGCTTTTTCTAATTTTTCTCTAAGTTCAAATCTATTTTTTTTCCACTCCAATAAATTTGAACTATCTGTAATTTCATCACTATCATCTATTTCACTAAAATCTATTACACTAAAAATGTGCTCTCTGCCTTCAATAGAATAATCTATATCACTTAATTCTTCATACTTACCTAAATCATCTGAATAATCTTTATTTTTAGCCTCTAAGAAACTATCAAATTTTGATATATTATCTTTATATATGTATAGATTTCCTTTGTTAATACTTATTAAAGTATTAGAATAACCTTCTTCTGCTGCTCTTTTATTTATTAATTTCATTTGAGATTCAATAGCCATTGCATCCTCTGTAGAATATTTACTTAGGTTTACTATATCTTCATTTTCTGGTATATTAAACTTCTCTCTAAATTTTTGTATATAACAATCCATGTTTTATTTTTTAACAATTATTTTTTGTATCAATTTCATTATCTGGTGTTTTTAATTTTAGTTTATTATTATTATTTAAAACAAACTCTTTAAACTTTTCTATATCTTTTTTATTTCCTAGTATATGAATTTGTTCTGGTTCAAATATTACTAAATTTGTTTGATTTTGTATTGGGTCAGCTATCCTTTTAGCAATAAACCCATCTTTACCCTTTTTAAAAGCAGTTTCTAAAGCATTATTATAAACCCCCATAGCAGAACCAAATTTACCTCCATAAGAATCGTTGTTAAAATCTTGTGTTGTAGCATTTTTTATATTT
>JBOFOQ010000025.1:0-3709 GCA_051659505.1 Fusobacteriaceae bacterium | reverse complement strand
TTTTTTAGCGTAAAGTATAATAATATCATATATTAAATTTTATTTGAAGCTTTTTAATTCATATTTTTTCACATTATAATTTTTTATCTGTTGTATTTATAGTAAAATATATTTAATGTATATTTTAAGCTAAAATAATCTTGTACTATTTATAACATTTCCTTGCGTAAGCTCCACCTTGTATAAAGCTATACTATTTAAAATTGCCTCAAATGGCTCATAAATATCATATGTAAAATCAAAAGCTTCCTTTGCTTTTTCTTTACTAGCTGCCATTATTAAGCTACAATGAGGAACCCATCTATTTGGTAAGTAATATCCTCTTGCGGTATCATTAAATTCACTAAAATAATCATAGTATTTATTATGCAATTCTAATATTTCATGAGTTATAGTAGGGCTTATAAAACAAATGTTTGTACTTGGAAAAGATCCTAATATATCAAAAGTAGTAGCCATAGGTTTTATTTCATGCTTAAATTTGTTCAGTTTTTCTATAAATTTTTCCACATTAATATCCTCATATACCGCTAACGTTATATGTGGATGTAAGTCATTTACATTATTCATTGTTGAATCTATTTTATGCTCACTTAGGCTTTTCCAAATTGACCTTACATATGTAGATGATTTCTCATCAAGTAATAACTGTGTTGTATACATTTGCTCCTCCACTAAAGTAATACTGTTTCTATCTATATTTTAACATACCAATCATTAGCACTATATTTCAATTGTTTTTATTCAATAGTTAGTTTAAATTTAGTTAAAAATATATATCTGAAAACTCCACATTTAGTCTATTTGTGCTACTTAGGTATAGAGGTTGTGTTTCAATTATATTTTCATCCTCATTTTTTAATAAAATATCTGGTAAAGTAATTACAAATTCACTTCCTTCTCCTAATTTACTTTTTGCAATAATAGTTCCACCATGCATTTCAACTAATAATTTAACTAATGAAAGTCCTATCCCACTACCTTCTCGTTCTTTTTTGAATTTTGTTTTTACCTGCACAAATCTTTCAAATATACTATCTAATTTATCTTTAGGTATTCCTATTCCTGTATCTTTTATGCTTATTTTTATATTATCTTTACAACTTATAGTTACTTCTATTTTACCATTAGGTTTATTAAACTTTATAGCATTAGAAACTAAGTTTAATATTATTCTCTCCATATTATCTTGGTCAAATGACACTATCTTTTCTTCTTTGTCAGTATCAAATATTAAATTTAAGTTATTGGTATTTACATATGTTGATATAGATGTACAAACATCCTCTACACAACTTATTATGTCATTATTCTTTGGGGAATAGTTAAAACACCCTGCATCTAGTCTAGTGGTATCTATTAGGTTGTTTACTAATTTTAATAAACGCCTTCCATTTTGACCAATTATATTTATGTATCTATCAAAATACTCTAGTGTTTCTCCATCTAACTTCCCTATTTTTAGGTATAATACTTGAAGCGTACTCAGAATCAAGTGTATTGGTGTTCTAAGCTCATGAGATATATTTGCAAAAAAATCCATCTTAATTTTATCTATTTCTAATTGCATTTTTTTGACTTCAGTAACATCACTTAGGATACCTATTTTTTTAGTTATGTTGCCTTTTTCATCAAATATAGGTACAAATCTATTCCAAAACCACATGTCTTCTTGTCCTTTTTTACTTACTCTAAATGTACATGTATCTGCCTTGTCATAAGTATAAGTGTGTGGTTCATTCTCAAATTCAACTTCATCCCAATATTCATACAACTTATTAATATCTTCATATAATGCATCTGGTTTAATTTTGTATATTTTTTCAAATGCTGGATTTATGTAATGAGCTTTTTTTTCATCTCTTATTATTATTATATCATTTATATTGTTTGCTATTTCTAAAAACTTTTTTTCTGTTGCTTCAAGCTTTTTTCTCAAATTAACTTTTTCTGTAACATCTATACATATTCCAAAAGTTCCTAAGGTTGTGCTCTCATCTTCATTCATATATGGCCATTTGAACACTTCATAATGCCCTTTTAGTTTTTCTGGTTTAATTATAGTATCATCATATATAAAAAGTTTATTTTGTTGCATTATTTTTTCTTCTTCTTTATGTATATATTCAGCTCTCTCTGTTTCTAATAAATCAAAACTAGTTTTTCCTATAACTTCATCATATGTTTTACCTAAAAAATTCAAATATACTTGGTTTGCATCTAAATATACTCCATTTCTATCTTTTATCCATGCATAAAAAGGTGCATTTCTAAACACTAAAGATAACTTCCTATGTTGATTACTAATTTTAGTTAACCTTATATGATATTCATTATTTTCTCCATAAAAAACCTCTATATTAAAATAGGATTTTGCATGATCTAGGTATTTTTCTATAGTACATTTTTTATTTTGCTTAACTTTATTAAAAAACGTCATCCATTTATATAATATTTCTTTATTTTCTGGCATTTTATTAATATCATCCATATTCATTCCTAGATCAATTAAGAAAATTCTTTCATATGCTTTGTTGTAATTTTTAACTTCTAAAGATACATGATTTTCTATTTCATCTTCTATAATTTTCATGTGTATATAAGCTATTGGGCTGTCTTCTATCATCTCTTTATATATATTACTTTCCATATATTCCCCCATAAAAAAATTTACTCAAAATAATCACTTTAATTATCGAATTATGTATTATTTTGACTTTTGTATAATCTAATAATACATTTTATCGGTTTTTGTTTCAATATGAAAATGTTTTATTTTATATTTCTTACCAGGTATAAGAATAAATTGTATCATAATATATAAATTTAAAAATGTAATTTCCTTAAGCGTAAAAAAGTATGAAATGATAAATTGTATATCATTTCATACTTTTTTTCATGTATAAATTGGCTTAATTAATATTATTTATAATAATCCTTGTGTTTTATAAGCCTCTAAATTTTTTATTATATAACTTAATGTACAAAATTCCTTATCTATTCTTTCTCCAATTAATATTAAACCATCTATTAATTGTTTTTCTTTAAAGCTTTCTAGTAGTAGCATTATACTTACAGTATTAATTCCACCATCTTTAGTATCTAGAGTTCTTGATTTTTTAACGTACTTATTTTCCATTGCAGATTTTATTGCATTTTCTAGTCTTTCACTCATTTCTATTTGAGGCATTTCTTCAAACACTTTTATTTGAGGTGAGTTTATATTAAGGTTTTTAGCTTTAGTAACATCAGTATTTATAAATACTACATTTTTAAATTTAGCGCCTGAAAAATCTACTTCTTCTAAATTAACTCCTTCAAATATTGTATTTTCAAGTTTTGCATTTTTAAATTTACTTCTTTTTAGGTTTGCACCTATTATTTCTGCTGATTTGAAAGTACATCCGTAGAAGTTACATGATTTAAAATGTGCTCCTCTTAAATTTGTAAAATTAAAATTTGAATTTGAAAAATCCGTATTATAGCAGTTACTTCTTTTTAAATCTTGATACATAAAGTTTTTATTCATTTTTTCTGCTTTATTATATTTTAATCCTATCTCTATTTTGGGTTTATTATTCATTTTTCCTCCATAATTTAAAAGCTCATATATTTAAAAATATAAGAGCTTTGTATTAATTTATTTTATATAATTATTTTTTAATGTTAACATATTATTTAAGCTATAACAAGTTTATTATAAACAATA
>JBOFOQ010000024.1:0-36798 GCA_051659505.1 Fusobacteriaceae bacterium | reverse complement strand
TACAGCATTATAGAGCTATAAAAATTTGTCAAAAGCAAAGTATATAAAAATAGACGAAAGTTAAGAGGAGGTAAAGACTATAGAATGGGGAGTTAAAAATTTTCTAAAAAATTTACCTACAAATACTTGACACTATCATCATACATGAAAAATTTGACATTTTTAATTTATTAGTTTATAATCTTTGTATAAGTACCGAGAGGCACTCAGATAGAATTGAATAACGTGATGAGCTAAGTTCTCTCTTTGAGGGAACTTTTTTCATACATATAAGTTAGTCACGTTTCTTGTGTGTAGTAGAAAATTCTATCTGAGGAGGTTTACTTATGAACATCTACATCAACAATATTTCTTTAAATGGAGGTTTAGCAATTGCAATCTTCATTATAGTTATATACTGGTATAAGTGTAAATAGTATCCTCAGCCCTTCGGGGCTTTTTTTTATAAATTACAGAATTTATACACTAGGAAAATTATACCAAAAACAATGTTTCCTGGAGTTATATTCAATACGGGGTCTTATATATCTGATAAGCTACTTATAGTAAAAATTGGTGCTCCAGGAGTTGCTGGTTCACAATTTGAAATTGGCACTGCTATTTTAAATTGTGAAATATCTTGTGAGAGTGCATATATTCTAATTCCGTATGTAACTGCCAGTGATTTAAGTGGTGGAAATATTGGTTTTTCAATATCATCAAATGCCTTTCATAGCAACAGGGGCTTATGGCTCTAGTACCGAAGAAAGGAAACTATATACAGTAGTTCTTGAATATGTTGATGCAAGCCGAGAAATAAAACTTGGAGTTTGCAAGGAAAAACCAGAGTTGCACATATTACAGATTTATGGGTATAGAAAATATATTTAAAACATGAATTTCAAATTCTAAAAAATACGAGTTACTATGAAGTGGCACCCATAGCTGTCGCCACCAGTAATTTTTGGTGTTAAAACACCATTTTCAACATTTAAAATGATGTAATAGGTTGGATTTGAACCCTGAATTTGAACTTCATACTCCCTATTTATCGCATCTTCTACATTTACTATTATAGAAGTAGAGCCAATATATCCATTAACACTAACAACGTGTCCTGAGCAGTAGCAATGGAAAACTTTGCCTTGGAACCTTTTCAAATCTAAACTATCTCTTACTCCTTTTTCATCAAAAACGATTTCTGAGAATAAATTCTGTAATTTGGGTCTTTTATCTCTATATCTTTATAAATCAAATCATAATGTCTAAGAAATAATCCTAAACACACTTCAGTAATGTCATGCCCTAAAATTTTTAACATTCTATACATCATATCTATTCTTTCCTCTTCTGGTAATCCTTTTGGATTCCCGTTTTCATCAAATAATTGATTGAATTTTTCAGTACGTGGCAATTTACTTATCATTTTTTTTATTGTATTTGTTGATTCACTTAAAAATTTATCCATATTTTCTAATACGATATTAAATTCATTACTTTTCATTTATTTCTCCTTTTATTTTCTTATATCTTATGATTTATGATATGTAATTAGCTGTGCAATAATAGCGACGTATCTCCAAAAATTCTCGCTATTTTTTTACTCTCATCTTGCAGCATCTGTTCCCAGTTATCTCCGATGTTCGCTCTAATATCTTTATTAATTTCTAAAAAATTAACCTCGGCAATTAATGTATTTCTAAAATCTTTCATTTAAAACCTCCTATTTTATAAAAAATATTCTTTTAAAACTTTTCATTTAAAATTATCACTTCTTTTTCTAGTTTAACTTTCATCATCAAAATGTTTCAGTTGCTGTAAGTGTATCTAACAAGATGCTACCTTGTTCTGTTAATATAGCTCCAAAGTAAGCTAATCTACCATTATCATAAATTTGACATTTCATTTCTTTGAGTTCTTTCATTTCTAATATTCTGATACAACCAGGATGTGCTATAGTCGCTTCTCTTATTTCTTGGGCTTCCACATATCCAAAAATTGTCGCTCCATTTCTGATTGATTCCAAAATTCTTAGTAATTCATTAGATTTGTTTTTCATTTTATCTCCCCCCTGTCTTTTAATTCTTGAAACGTAATATCTGTGCCAAATTTCTCAATTAGTTTTTGTAATTCTAGTGATGTCATAGTTTTCTCCTTTGTTAGTTAAATTGTTCTTCTTTGAATCCGTTATTAACGGAAATATAGTTTAAAAAATTATCTTGAAAACTAATGCAACACAGTGTATTCGATTAAAACGGAAAAATTAACAAAAATATTCTTTTTTATCGGAAATAATAGTATAATTCGAACATGAAGTAAATAAAAGCTAGGAGGAACAATGGAAAAGCTATCAGTAATTCTAAAAAAATTAAGAGAGAGTAAAAATATGACAATAGAAGAGTTGGCTAAAAATGCAGGAATAGGAAAAGGTACAGTTGGAGATATAGAAACTAATAGAAGCAAAAGTACAGTAAAAACACTTAACAAGATATCTAAGGCATTAAATTTAACAATAGAAGAAAAAAATTTATTAGATTCCTCATTTCTAGGAAGAACTGTAGCTGGGAATAGTGATCCTAGTTCTTCTAATTTAAACCTCAACAAAAGAGAAAAACTACAATACGACGATTTCATGAGCAGTGCAACACTCATGTTTAATGATGAGTCTATATCAGATGAAGATAAAGAAAAATTGTTTAGGTCATTGCAGGAGTTATTCTTCGAAACCAAATTATTGAATAAAAAAAAGAAATCAGAGTTGAAATAGATGAATATAAAATTGAGAGTTAAAAATCTGATTGAAAGATGGGGAACTAGAGACCCTTTCAGACTTTGTGAGTACCTCAAAATAGTTGTTTCTTATAAAGAATTAGAGAATATTAGGGGATACTATACCAAGTGTCTAAAAAAGAAGAATATAGTTTTAAATGAGAATTTAGATGAGCTATCAATGAAAGTTGTTTTGGCTCATGAACTAGGGCATGCAATTTTGCACAAAAAGGAAATTAATTTGATGAAAGAAAGTTTTATGTTTCCTAAAAATTTAGTAGTAGAGAAAGAAGCTAATAAATTTGCTGCTGAACTATTGATTGATGATGAGAGTAATATAGATGATTATACCCTACATTCTGATTTAGAAATTGAGGTTTTTGGAGAGTTGAGAGAATTAAAAAAATTATGTTAGTAGGAGTAAATTATGAAGAAATGTAAATATGGAGTGTTGCTAAGAAATGTAAGAACATATTGTGAAGAAAAGAAAATAAAGAGAATAAAATTATTTTCTTTATTTTCTTTGTTTTCAGTAGCAGTATATGTTGGATATGAATATAATGACTTTGCACTAGGTGCTTTTATACTAATTATGATGTTATGTATAATGTTCTCTTTAATTTTAATATCAGAATCCATTTTACAAAAAAAAAGAAAAGAAAAAATATTTATTCTTATTATAACATTGAGACAAATGATGAGCTATTTAAAACTAGAGAGTCTTTAATATCGGAATATAGAAGTAGAATTTTTAACTCTATTTCTATATTATTAGTATTGATAACTATTATTTCTAAAATAGAAGATTCTTTTATTTTAGAAAATATTTTTGTTATATTTACCCCCATATTATTTCTTCTTTTTATATTAATATCTGTTTTTAAAAACTCGATTATAAGTATAAAAGATATTGAAGAAAAAATTACAGGAACTAATAAAAAATATTATGAAAGTGAAGAATTAGTAGGTATAATAAATGATTTTTTTAGGATGATTGTTTTCTATATTACTATATTTTTATCAATAGCTTTTATTGAACAATTTAAAAATGAAAAAAAAGAAATTAAAAATACTTTACTTGAAAAAATAGAAAATTTAAATACTGAACAAAGAAAAATGATTGAAAGTACAATGCCAGGCTTTGAAACAATTAAGAAAAAATAGAGTATTTAGAGGAGAAAAATGAAAAAAAATATTTGGGTAATAAGAATGGATTTAAATGTGGATACTCATTTTAATGGAAAAGATATCTATACTTTATTTGGGAGTTGTATAAATTGTAGTAGTGATGAACTATATATCGAATTAAAAGAAAAAATAAATGATACTTCTTTATCTATAAGAGAAATTAGAGAAAAAATTATGACTTTAAAAACAAAATATTCAATTAAAGAAAATGGAAATTGTGTTAGAGTCTTAATTGATTGGTCTAAAAATATGAAAATAGAAGATTATATTTTTATTTATCATAATGAAGACGGTATCAATAAAATTTCTTTAGCTGAAATATCAGGTAAAGTTGAATTTTTCACTCTGGAAAAAATATTTGCAGAAATAGATATTAAACCTATAAAAATAGAACTTATGAAAAGGACAATAACTAATTTAAGAGATATACCTTCTGAATTAGCAGATATAATAAGAAAAAAATATTATAGAAATACACTAGTAAAGGTACAGTCATCTAAAGATGAATTCATGGGATATATTGAGAGATTATAAAGATTTAACACTATATTTTAATTTATTAGAAAAACATGAAATTAATATTATTATAACTTTTTCAACTATTTAAATTTTAAAATAAAACTTATTTTAAGAAAAGTAGCCAATTGCAAAAGTCATGTTTTTTAAGATGAAAAAATTCAAATTTTTAAATTTAAGAACATGAAGGCTTAATTTCTAAATTTTTTTTAAAAATTATATAAATTTAGAAAATTTAAGAAAGACAAAAAGCCCTATTTAATACAATAGAGTCGAAGTTTTATATTTTATTTAAAGAAATTTTAAGCTAATTTTTTTATTAAAGTTTTAGTAGATTTATAGAGTCCTATTTTATGAAGCACTTTTGCTAAAATAACTGTTATCAATTGAGTTATTCCAGCGAAAATTAAATCAAATTTTATTGTATTTGTAGTAAATGATTTTGTTTTGATGATAACTAAATTTTATCAGAAAGTGGAGGAAACACAAAGAAAAAAATTAATAAAAAGCCTTTGTTTTACTAAATTATTTTAGTTTTACAATCGGCTAATAAACAATAACTAAAAAAGGAGAAAAAAGAATATGAAAAAAAATATAAATTTTATAAATGAACTATATATTGAAAATTTATTATCAGAAGCTAAAGATACAAATTATGAGGAGATAGAAAGAATTTTAACCTCAGCAGAAAATAAAAATGGACTTACTCATAAAGAGGTTGCTTCACTTCTTGAAATTAAAGATGAAGAGCAAAAAAAAAGACTTTATAAAATTGCTGGAGAATTGAAAAAGTCTATATATGGGAATAGAATAGTAGTTTTTGCACCCCTTTATGTAAGCGATTATTGCGTGAATAACTGTACTTATTGTGGATATAAAAAAGAGAATAAATTTCCTAGAAAAAAACTTTCAAGAGAACAAATACAAAATGAAGTTAAACTTTTAGAAAAAATGGGGCATAAAAGGCTAGCTTTAGAATTAGGAGAAGACCCTGTAAATCTCCCAATTGAATATACATTAGAGGCTATTGATGCAGTTTACAGTACAAAATTTGAAAAAGGTGCTATAAGAAGAATCAATGTAAATATAGCTGCTACAACTGTTGAAAATTATAAAAAGTTAAAAGAGGCAGACATAGGAACATATATTTTATTTCAAGAGACATACCATAAGCCTACTTATGAAAGAGTTCACCCTAATTCACTAAAAGGGAACTACGACTATCATTTAACAGCATTTAATAGAGCCATGGAAGGTGGAATTGATGATGTTGGTGGAGGAGTTCTTTTTGGTTTAACTAACTATAAATATGAAATAATAGCTCTAATGCTTCATAATGAATATTTAGAAAAAAATTATGGTGTTGGATTTCACACTATTTCTGTACCAAGAATAAAAAAAGCAGAAGGTATGAGTTTAGAAGAATTCCCACATCAGATAGATGACGATACTTTTAGAAATATAGTAGCTATAATAAGACTAGCAGTTCCCTATACAGGAATGATTCTTTCAACAAGAGAAACGGCTGAGCTTAGAAGAGAATTAATAAAATATGGAATATCACAAATTAGTGCAGGTTCATCAGCTGATGTTGGTGGTTATACTGATAGAGAAAACGGAAAAACAAGAACTCAATTTGAACTAGCTGATCACAGAACTCCACTGGAAATTTTAAAAGAACTTCTAGATGAAGATTATATTCCAAGTTACTGTACAGCTTGTTATCGAATGGGAAGAACTGGTGATAGATTTATGCAACTTGCTAAAAGTGGAAATATACAAAATGTTTGCTCACCAAATGCTCTTTTGACTTTGATGGAGTATGCAATGGATTATGGAGATTTAGAATTAACAGAAAAAGTTAAAAAAGTTATAGCTCGAGAATTAGAAAATATAAGTAGAGAAGATATAAAAAAATTAACAATTGAAAAATTAGAAAAGATTAAAAATGGTGAAAGAGACCTATATCTTTAAGGAGAGCCTATGAAAAATACACCTAACTCTAATAGATTACACATAGGAATTTTTGGTAAAACAAACTCTGGAAAATCCTCGTTAATAAATGCCATAACAGATCAAAATATATCTATTGTCTCTGAGATAGAAGGAACTACCACTGATTCTGTAACAAAAGCTATGGAATTTCTTCCCTTTGGACCTGTTTTATTTATAGATACTGCAGGCTTAGAAGACAATACGCCCCTGGGTAAATTAAGAGTAAAAAAAACTTTAGAAGAACTTAAAAGAAGTGACTTTGCTTTACTAGTAATAGATGCTACAAAAATAGATATCTTATTTTATAAAGAACAAGAGAAGCAATTTAAAAAATACAATATTCCATTTTTATTAGTGTTGAACAAAGCTGACCTCTTATCTAGTGAAGAAATAGAAAAAGTGAAAAATATTTTTTCTAAAGGAGTTTTTGTATCAACTTTAAATAAAGAAAGTATTTTTAATCTAAAAGATGAAATTTTAAAAGAAATTAAAAAAGAGCAAGAAGAACCTAAATTATTGGGGGATTTAGTTCCATATAATGGAAAAGTTTTAATGGTAGTCCCAGTAGATTCAGAGGCACCAAAAGGTCGTTTAATTCTTCCTCAAGTACAATTAATAAGAGAATGTCTAGATCACGGTATAAAAAGCTATGTGGTAAGAGACAGCGAGCTTCAAAGTGCTTTGGAAGATATTAAAAATATAGATTTAGTTGTAACAGACTCGCAAGCTTTTAAAAGTGTTGATAAAATTTTAAATAACCAAGCTAAGCTAACTAGTTTTTCTATTTTATTTGCAAGACAAAAAGGAGATTTAAATTCTCTAGTTAATGGAGTAAAAAGTTTAAAAAATCTGAAAGATGGAGATAAAATTTTAATAGCTGAAACCTGTACTCACAACACCTCTCATGAGGATATAGGAAGAGTAAAAATTCCAAAACTAATAAAAAAATATTCAGGGAAAGATATTAAGTTTGATTTTGTTGCAGGGAAAGACTTTCCTGAAAATCTTTCTGAATATTCCTTAGTAATTCACTGTGGAGCCTGTATGATAAATAAAAAACTCATGCAAAGTCGTATAGATGAATCTTTAGATTCTAAAGTTCAAATAACAAATTATGGTTTAGTTATTGCAGAAGTTACAGGAATTTTAGATAAATCCTTAGAAGTATTTAAATAGAATTTTAATAAAATAAAAGTGTGTTTAATTATTATTTTCTAATAATTAAACACACTTTTTATAATACCTACTATTTCATATTTATTTTATGACCAGCTTTTAAATCTAGCCTCTAAATTTGATTTAGCAATTTCTAATCCTGAAATTAACCCTTCTAAAATATCTTTAGCAGGAGATTCTTTTGTTACCATAGCAGCTACCTGTCCTGCCATAATACTTCCCTCAACTACATCACCATCAATAACGGCTAATTTTAGTCTACCTTTTCCTAATTCTTCTATTTCTTCTTTACTAGCACCACATTTTTCTCTTTCTAATATAGCTTTTGAAAATTTATTTTCTAAAACACGAACAGGATGCCCAGTAAAATTACCAGTTACTACACTTGATCTATCCTTTGCCTTTAGTACTGCTGCTTTATATTTTTCATGTACTAAACATTCATGTGCTGTTAAAAATATAGTTCCAACTTGAATTCCTGAAGCACCCATGGAAAGAGCAGCTAAAAATTGTTCTCCGCTAGCTATTCCACCAGCAGCAATAACAGGGATAGTAACAGCTGAGACTACTTGAGGTAAAAGAGCCATAGTAGTTAGTTCTCCTATATGTCCTCCTGCTTCCATTCCTTCTGCGATTACAGCATCTGCACCTATTTTTTCCATTCTTTTAGCTAGAGCAACTGAAGGAATAACAGGTATAACTTTTATTCCTGCTGCCTTTAATTTTTCCATATATGGTCCTGGATTTCCAGCACCAGTAGTAACAACAGATATTTTTTCCTCTATACAAACATCAATTTGCTCTGCTACATCTTCCATCATAAGCATAAGATTTACCCCAAAAGGGTTTGATGTAATTGATTTTGCTTTCTTAATATTAGCTCTAAGCATATCTACAGGCATTCCACCTCCTGCTATTATTCCTAATCCTCCAGCTTTTGATACATTACCAGCTAGATTTCCTTCTGAAATCCAAGCCATTGCACCTTGAATTATAGGATACTTAATCCCTAGTAGTTTGCAAATTTGATTTTTTTGCATAGTTTAATTCCTCCTAATTTAGAAATATTTTTAAACAAATATCTCTTTAAAATCACTAAATATTTCTTTTACACTTTTTATTGAGTTAATTTTCCAAGCGTCTTTACCTGCAAAAACCATTCCCTCTTCAATATTTCCTTCGTGGCCTACTACAAGACGATTGTTTACACAAAACTTATAGCTACAGTGCTTTAAACATTTACTACATGTTTTAGGTGCGATATCTTTATCATCATTTAAAAGTTTTTTAATAAATGGAGTTTTTATTGCGTTAGCAGGAAGTCCTGCAGAACTCATAATTGTTACAATATCTCCTTCTTTTGCATTTAAATACATTTGTTTAAAAAAATCAGAAACCTCACATTCGATCGAAGCAATAAATCTACTTCCCATTTGAATACCACTAGCTCCTAATGCCAGCATTCTTTTACCATCTTCAGGAGTAATAATTCCTCCAGCACCAAAAACTGGAATAGTAACATTGTCTACCACATCTCCAACTATATCCCATGAATCAAGGTCAGTACCTAGATGTCCACCAGCATTTCCACCTTCTACTACAATAGCACTTGCACCAAGTTTTTGAGCAAGTTTAGCTAATTTAGCAGAGGAAACTATAGGGAAAATTTTAACATCTGTTCCTTTTACCATTTCATAGATATCTCTAGAAAAACCTGCTCCAGTTATAATAATATCGATTCCTGCATCAATTGATGTTTGGACAGTCTCAGCGAAATCACTTGCAGCAAACATTATATTCACAGCTAATGCACCACTTTTATTTACTATTAATTCTCTAGCTTTTTTTATTTCATTTTTTAGCTCTTCCATGGGTATTGCTGTTCCAGCTATACAGCCTATTCCACCTTCATTTGCAACTGCTGCAGCTAAAGTACTTAAAGAACCTCTTATCGCCATTCCACCTTGTATTAAAGGGAATTCTATTTCCAAATTACCAAATTTCAATTTTTCCTCCTGTGATACGTTTATTTTAAATGAGTGATTCCCATATCACTGCTTTATAAAGTATAACACACGTTATTTTTAAAAGCTAGAATTTAAATTATAATATTTCATTATAGATTATACCATAAAAACCTCTAAAATAAAATATTAAAAATTCATAGGATTGTTACGAGAAGATTTAATCGTGTTCCTTTACTATTAATTATATAAATCAAGTGTTTCATGTAAAGATTTTTTTATTTCTTCTCTCAGTCCTAGAGGTTCTATTATTTCTGCTTCTTTCATGAAAGAAGCAAAATAAAGCTTAGCATTCTCATTAGAAATTTCAAAATGAAAGATATCTTTTTCTTTTTTTATAAATTGTGGTCTATAGTTAGTTAAACTTTTTAGTAAACTTTCCCCTACAGGAGTAAGTTTTACTTTTACTATATTACCATGACCTAAAAAAGGATCAAAATTTTCTCTTACTTGCTCTATATATTTTTTATTATTTAAAATTATTTTTTCTTCAAGAATAGCCAGTATCTCTAGCTCTTTCAATTTAAAGTTTTCATAATTCTGAGTTGTTTCATTAAAAACAAAAAGAAAATTTTCATCTCCTTGTTTTTCTCTTTTAACAAAATATGGATTTACAGTATAGATATTTTCTAAATATATTATTTTTAATTTGTTTTTAGATTTTATAGCTTCTAAAATTTTATTAACCTTATCAGAAAAAATAAAAAGTTCTCTTTGATACTTAAACTTTGATATATAAATACCAAAGAGTTCTCTAAAAAAATCAGCTTCTATTTCTACTTTATTCGCTTTTAAAATATCATAATATATATTTTTATTTGAAACATTTAAATCAAACTGAATTATTTTTTTTACAGATTTATTTTGAGATTCTAGAGTCTTATTTAATTCAAATTTTTTATTATACTTAAATTTATCTAAAATAAAATTGCATAATTTATTATTATTTATACCAAATTCTTCTGAATCTTTTTTTAAAAGTGCCCATGTATCTTCTGAAATTGTAACTCTTATTTTTTTCATATTAGTCCTCTTTATTCTTTTATATTTCATTCCTTCTTTTTATAAACTTTAATACGAACAAAATGATATTCACATAATAAAGAAAATATAAGTTAATTTATACTTTTTTCAATAATACTTCGAACAAATAAAAAAAAATATTGTTATCTATATTTTATTGTTTATAAATGGTACTATTATTCAAACAAATTAAATTTGAGTGGAGGAAGTTATTATGAATATAGTACATGAAATTGTTGTTTTTGTAAACAATATACTTTGGGAAAAAAATATATTAGTGGTTTTATTAGTTGGAAGTGCTTTTTTTTGTACATTTAAAACTAGATTTATGCAAATTAGATTGATTAAACAAATATTTAAAACTCTTTTTAAAAGTTCTGATAAAAAAAATGGAGTTAGTTCTTTTGAAGCCTTTTGTTTAGGTACGGCTTCTAGAGTAGGTGCAGGAAACATAGCGGGAGTTGTTGCTGCTATCTCCGTTGGAGGTCCTGGAGCTCTATTTTGGATGTGGATAGTTGCTTTACTTGGTTCTTCTACAGCTTTTATTGAGTGTGCTCTTGCAGTTATATATAGAACTAAACAAAAAGATGGTTCATACCGAGGAGGAACCCCTTGGATATTGCAAAATAGACTAAATAAGAGATGGTTAGGTATTATCTATGCTCTTGTCTCAATTATTTGTTATATTGGAGTTATTCAAGTTATGTCTAACTCAATAACAGAATCTATTAACGGTGCTTACTTAGTGAATAAAAAATATATTGCATATTTTTTAGTAATAATAATTGGTTTTACTATTTTTGGTAAAAAAGATAAAATAATTTCAAGTTTAAATAAAATGATTCCTATTATGTCTATTTTATATCTAGGGGTAATCTCATTTATTCTTTTAAAGAATATTACATTAATACCAAATATGATAACTGAAATTGTCTCTCAAGCTTTTGGTGGAAAAGAATTTTTAGGTGGTATTATTGGTGGAGCTATTATGCAAGGTGTAAAAAGAGGTCTTTTTTCCAACGAAGCAGGAAGTGGTAACTCTGGTTATGCCTCAGCAATTGCTGACAATGCTGACCCAGTTAAACAAGGTATGTTACAAGTTCTCGGTGTTTTTGTTGATACTTTAATTATATGTAGTGCAAGCGGTTTCGTTGTTCTTCTTGCTAAAAATTCAATTAATAGTTCTTTTACTGGTATGGTTTTATTTCAAGAATCTTTAAAATATCATATTGGAGCTATTGGTATTCCATTTTCAGTAATCACAATATTTTTATTTTCTATAAGTACAATTTTAGGGGTTACATTCTTTGGAAAAAATGCACTAGGTTTTATTAACGAGAATAAGTATTTAAATATTGGTTATAAAATTTTAATTATTCTTATGGTTTTCTTTGGCGGAATAGAGCAGAATTATTCTGTTTGGTCTTTAGCAGATTTTGGTTTAGGAATAATGACTTTAATAAATTTATATTGTATTTTACCTCTTTCCAACGAAGCAATTGAAAAATTAGCTGAATATGAAGAAACTTTAAAAATAGAAAACAAAAACTAATGTAAAATATTATTAAAAAAAGAAATTGATATTTAATTCAATTTCTTTTTTCTTGTTTAATATATATTTTTTTTATAATTTAAATAGCATATCTTCATATGTTGGAACTGGCCAAGTTTTCTTTTCTACTTGATGCTCTAGAAAATCTATTATTTCTCTTAACAACTCCAATATAGGCATGATTTTTTCACTAAAAAATATTACTTTATCATATGAATCCTCAATTTTATAACCAACTGCAAGTTGAGACTCCAATTGAGATAAATAGGTTTTCATTCTATCTTTTCCTGCTAAAATCTTAATCAAATGGGCTTTATCAGCCTCTAAAAACTCCTCTGTATTTAAAGCATTTTTTATAGCAATAATACTATTAGAGATTTTAGCAGCATATTCCATAACAGAAGGATAAATTTCATTTCTAGCAATTCTAGCCATTGAACTTCCCTCAATATTAACTTGCTTTATGTATCTTTCACAATAAACTAAAAATCTACATTCTAATTCTTCTGGAGTTAAAACTTTTGCTTTTTCAAAAAGGTCTTTTACTTTTTCCTCTTGATAAACTTTTATTCCTTCTGCTGTATTTTTAAGAATTTTTAAACCTCTTTTCTCCGCTTCTATTTTCCAAGATTCATCATAGCCATTACCATTAAATATTATTCTTTTGTGTTTTTCATATTTATTTTTTATTAAGTTAGCTATTTCTACTTGCAAATTTTCTTTTGGAATATCTACAAGATAATCTGCATATTCTTTTAATATTGTTCCAACAATGGTATTAATTATAAAAGTAGGAGTAGAGGCTGATGCACTTGAACCTGGCATTCTAAATTCAAACTTATTTCCTGTAAAGGCAAAAGGAGAAGTTCTATTTCTATCTGAAGTATCTTTAGGTATTTTTGTGAAATTTCTAACTCCAAAGTGCATATTTTTTTTATTATCATCACACTCAACAAAAGTTTTTACATTTTTTAATATATTTTCTATCTCATCTCCAATAAAAATAGATATTATTGCAGGGGGGGCTTCGTGTCCTCCTAATCTATGGTCATTTCCAGGTGTTGAACATGACGCTCTTAATACATCAGAATATCTATCTATTCCCTCTACTATTGCCATTAAAAATAGTAAGAATTGTAAATTGTTCTCTGCTAGAGATGATGGATCTAATAAATTTTCTCCTAAATTTGTAGATAGTGACCAATTACAATGTTTTCCTGAGCCATTTACCCCTTTAAAAGGTTTTTCATGAAGTAAGGCTGCTAATTCATGTCTATTGGCTACTTTCTTTA
Source organism: Fusobacteriaceae bacterium (assembly GCA_051659505.1). Taxonomy (GTDB): domain Bacteria; phylum Fusobacteriota; class Fusobacteriia; order Fusobacteriales; family Fusobacteriaceae; genus JAGNZR01. The sequence goes on along the minus strand of JBOFOQ010000024.1, from coordinate 23,284 downwards.
TTATATCCATGGCTAATTGATTTTGATCAACAGAAACATTAGCAGAAGAAAACATTAGTACAAGTTCAAATTGATTAGGTGCAACTTCATTATGTTTTGTTTTTGCCATTATACCTATTTTCCAAAGTTCTATATCAATTTCACCCATTATTTTCTCTACTTTTTCTTTAATACTACCATAGTAATGGTCATTAAGTTCCTGTCCTTTAGGAGGTAATGAACCAAATATTGTTCTCCCACAAAGCATTAAATCCTGTCTTTTTTCCCAATACTTTTTTTCTATTAAAAAATATTCTTGCTCTAAACCAAGATTATTAACAATTGATTTAACATTAGAACTTGGATCAATTATTTTTTTTACTCTTAGTGCTTGATCAGTTATAAAATCTAGAGACCTTAATAATGGTACTTTTTTGTCTAAAGCCATTTGATTATACCCAATAAAAGCAGTTGGAATATAAAGCGATTTACATAATCCTTCCCCTCTTATGAACATTGGTGACTTACAATCCCATGCGGTATAACCTCTAGCTTCAAAAGTTGATCTAACTCCACCATTTGGAAAAGATGAAGTATCCGCTTCTCCTTTTATTAGTTCTTTCCCTGAAAATTCTGTGATACAACTCCCATCAGAAGATAGGGATATAAAGGAATCATGTTTTTCTGCTGTTAACTCTGTTAAGGGTTGAAACCAATGGGTAAAATGCGTAGCGCCATTTTCTAATGCCCAATTTTTAACTGCATTGGCTATAGCATCTGCAATTTCAATAGACAGTGATTTTTCACCATTTTGTACTTCTTTAAATTCTTTAAAAAAAGACTCAGAAATTCTTTTCTTTAACTTATCTTCAGTAAAACAAAATTCTCCAAAATTTTCAAGCATATTCTTCATTTTTAGTTGTATGATTGATGTATTTCAATCATATCCCTCCCCTTTTATATTATTTTTAAAACTCATTAATTTTACCTAGTAGAATTTTTTTTTCACTAATATATTAACTCAAGAAGTGAACACGCCCCTATTATCCACATGGCAATTTTCAAATCTTTTATTTTTCCATTAAATATACTTACCACTATATATGAAACAAATCCAAAAGCTATACCAGTAGATATACTATATGTTAAAGGCATCATAATAATAATTAGAAAACACGGAATTGCTATATCAATTTTATGAAAATTAATATTTAAAAGATTTTTAAACATATATACACCAACAAGCATAAGAGCTGGTCCAGTAGCAAAAGCTGGTACTATTCCTATTATTGGTGAAAAGAAAAGAGCTAATAAAAATAAAATTCCTGTAGTTACTGCAGTTAGTCCTGTTCGTCCACCATCTGCAATTCCTGATGCAGACTCTACAAAAGTTGTCGTTGTTGAAGTTCCTAAAAGAGCTCCTATAACTGTTGCCATAGCATCAGCTTCTAGAATTTTATTTACTTTTTCTATTTTTCCATCTTTATCTACCATTCCTGCTTCAGTTGCACAAGCCATTATTGTTCCAATTGAATCAAATAAATCTACAAACATAAAAGAAAAAATAGCACCGATTAATGAAGGTTTTAAAGCTCCAATTATATCTAGTTTAAAAGCTATTGGGGCAATACTTGGTGGTAGTGAAACTATTGAATCAGGAACTGTTACAACACCAAATATCATACCTAAAATAGTTGTAGTTACAATTCCTATTAATATACCACCTTTAACACGTCTTATTTCTAAAAGTCCCATTATGGCAAAACCTAATAATCCTAAAAATATTTTTATATCAAATTTTCCAAGACCTACAAGAGTTGCAGGATTTGCTACTATCAGTTCCATTCTGCTCATTCCTATAAATGCAATAAACAGTCCAATTCCTGCTCCCACAGCTAACCTTAGTTCTAAAGGGATAGCTTCAACTATTTTTTCTCTTATTCCAGCAAAAGTCAAAATTAAAAATAAAATACCAGAAATAAAAACAACTCCTAAGGCTTCTTCCCAAGTTGCACCATTTCCCTTTACTAAAGTAAATGTGAAAAATGCATTTAATCCCATTCCAGGTGCCATGGCAAAGGGGACATTCACCCATAATCCAGCTATTATTGTGCCTATAGCTGCTGCAATACAGGTAACACTTATTAGAGCTCCTTTATCCATTCCTGATAAACTTAAAATTGATGGATTCACAAAAATTATGTATGCCATTGCTAAAAATGTAGTTGTTCCTGCTATAATCTCTTGCCTCACACTAGTTTTGTTCTCAGATAATTTAAAAAATCGTTCCATTTTTCCTCCAGCTGTTTTAATTTTTCATATATAAAAAGCCTGTACATTAATAAAAAAGTACAGGCCTAAATAAAAGTATTAAAAAAATTATTTATTTAATGACCCATAGCAAGTTATTTAAGGTAACTCGTAGAAACTCTTCACCGTATTTGAAGTATATATGGATATTACTATTATATTTTTTTTAAAAATTCAGATTTTAAATTCATTGCTCCTATTCCATCAATTTTACAAGCTATATCATGGTCACCATCTATTATTCGGATGTTTTTTATCTTTGTTCCACCTTTAACTACTAAAGAACTTCCTTTAACTTTTAAATCTTTAATAACTGTTACAGTATCTCCAGTAATTAGAATTGTTCCATAAGCATCTTTAGTTATTTTTTCATTTGTTTCCTCTTCTTCAGACTCTTTACTCCATTCATATGAACACTCTGGACAAACTAGTAATTCCATATCTTCATAGGTGTATTCAGAATTACATTTAGGACAATTTGGTAAGTTAGTCATATTTTCTTCTCCGTTACTTCATGTATTTTTGTTTTTATAATAATCTTATATAATTATCAATATTATAAATTAGATTTAAATATTTATCAAGTGTTAATTAAATTTCAATAGACAAATCATTTTTGATTAAATCTTCAAAAGTTTCTCTTTTTACACCTAAATAACTTTTCCCTTCTTTCACAAAAACAACTGCTGGCACCCTTAATTTATTGTAGTTACTAGCCATTGAGTACCCATAAGCACCAGTGGTACAAATTGCTATTATATCATCAACTACTGTTGTTTGAAGTTTAATATCCTTAACTATAATATCACTAGATTCACAACATTTTCCAGCTATAGAAACAACTTCATCTTTCACATTATTCATTTTGTTGGCAACTAATGCTGTGTACTGTGCTTTGTAAAGAGCTGGTCTTATATTATCAGTCATTCCACCATCTACAAAAACATAACTAGTATCGTCAAAGGTTTTTTTTCTAGCTCCAACTTTATAAAGAGTTGTTCCTGCATTGGCAACTATACTCCTTCCAGGTTCAATAGATATTCTCTCTACTTTTAATTGTTCTCTTTTTAAATTTTCTTCTAAACATTTTATAAGTGATTTCATAAAATATTCAATATTCAATGGTGTATCGGATTCTGTATAAAATACTCCAAATCCTCCACCTAAATTTATCTCTGGAATTACAATATTTAGTTTTTCAGAAATAGATTTAGTGAACTCTACCATTATTTTTATAGCTTCATAAAAGGCATTAATTTCAAATATCTGTGAACCTATATGACAATGAAAACCTAGAAATTCTAAATTTTCATCATCTAATATCATTTTAAGTATTTCATATATTTTGTTTTCAAAAATAGAAATACCAAATTTTGATGAATGTTTAGCTGTTTTTATGTATTCGTGAGTATGAGCATCTATTCCAATATTCATTCTTAACATTACTTTTATTTTTTTATTTTTCATTTGACAAATTTTAGATAATTTTTTAATTTCCTCTTCATTATCAAGAATAATGCTTTTAATATTGTATTCCAAACACATCTCCAACTCTTCTATTGACTTATTATTGCCGTGCATATGAACTCTTTGCATATTAGTTTCACTTGATTTTATTGTATAGAGTTCTCCACTAGAAACTGCATCAATATTAATATCGTGTTTTTCAATTATTTGGCACATTCCTTTACATAGAAAAGCCTTTGAAGCATAGATTATATTCGTTTTAAAATATTTACTTTGAAAATATAATTTATATTTCAAAATATTTTCCTCAATTAATAAAAAATCCATAACATAGAGTGGAGTTCCATATTGCTCTACTAATTCAGTAGTTTTTACTCCACCTATTTCTAAAATACCATTATTATTTTTCATAGTTCCAAACATTAAAATCACCAACCTTATTAATCTGTATTGAAAGCATTATACAGAAAGTGAGCGCATATGTCTAGTTATTTTAGCTTTTATTTATTATTTTTCAATTTCTTTAATTTTAGTGACCAATAATTGGTCAACTTTAAAGTGATCTACATCTACAACTTCAAAAAGATAATTTTCAAATTCTATTTTCGAAGCTTTTTTAGGTATAGATTTAAGGCTATACATCATAAATCCTGCTATGGTCTCATAACTATCTTCTTCAGGAAATCTTTCTATATGTAAAACTTTTTTAACATCTTCTATAGCTGTTAAACCATCTATTAGCCAAGAATTTTCATCTCTTTTTATTATATTTTCATCTTGAGCTGGATAAACTACATTTCCAACAAGAGTAGCTATTACATCGTTAAGAGTTACTAGCCCCACTACGTGTGCATATTCATTAAAAATAATAGCAAAGTCTTCTCTAGCTTCATTGAAACGATCTAAGGCATCAGAAAGAGTTAATGTGTTAGGGATAATCAATAAATTTTTATTTCGTATTTCCTCTAATCGTTTTAACCCTATAACTTCTCCCATTATTATTCGTGGCAATATATCTTTTGAATCCACATAACCACAAACTGAATCTATATTATTTTTACAAATTAAAAATTTAGAATGTGGATGATCAGCTATTTTCTTTTTAATTTCTTCTTCAGAATCCTCTCCCAAACTAAAAAAAACAATTTCATCTCTTTGAGTCATAACAGAAGAAACCCATCTTTCCTCTAACTCAAAAATATTTTCTATTAAATGATGTTCTTTTTTATGAACAACTCCTGCTTCAGCTCCTGCATCTACAATTGCTACAACATCTTCATAGGTAATCATATCTTCTCTAACAGATGATAAACGTAATATTTTAAATATTACATTGGATAATCCACTAAAAATTTTAACAAAAGGTTTTAGACAAATATACAAAATATTCATTGCATTTACCAGTGCTATTGCTACCTTTTCTGGGTTTACCATGGCAATTTTTTTAGGTATCAAATCTGCAAATTCTATAAATAGAGAAGTAACAAAAAGAAAAGATGAGAGACTTGCAATTATTTCTGCACCTTTAAAATTAGGAAAAGTTGAATTTAAATAACTTAATATATAACCATTAAAAATCCCTTCTCCTACTATACCTGCAAGTATGCTCACAGAATTTAATCCTATTTGTGTAATTGTGAAAAAATTACTTGAATTTTCTTGAAGTTTCAAAACTTTAACTGCTCTTTTATCTCCCTCATCAGCTAGAACATTTAGCTTTAGTTTTCTCGCAGCAGCAAGAGATATTTCTGCCATAGAAAAAAAAGCACTAATTCCTATTAATAAAAATATTAATAATAATTTTGTTAAAAAACTCATAATACACCGTTATTACTTCAATAACGGTTTTCACCTCCAAAAATTATATTTTAATCATATTTTAATTATGATTTTAAAAATTTTTAAATATATAAAATTATATCACATTATAGTAATAAAAAAAAGAGAACCATTAAGATTCCCTAGTGTATATTTATTTTGGTTGGGCTGGCTGGATTCGAACCAACGCATGTCAGAGTCAAAGTCTGATGCCTTACCGCTTGGCGACAGCCCAAAATAAATGGTCGGAATAGCAAGATTCGAACTTGCGGCCCCTTGCTCCCAAGGCAAGTGCGCTACCGGACTGCGCTATATTCCGTCTTATTAGACAAGATTAATGATACCATAATCACAAATTAATGTCAATTATTTTTTTCTTTTAATTCTATCTTTTTTTTGATATACTATAATAAGAAATATTAATTATATATACTAACTTAAAAGCGGAGGAAATATGAAAAAATATAAAGCAATAATTTGTGATTTAGATGGAACACTTTTAAATAACAACCATACTATTTCTGAATTCACAAAGGAAACTATAAAAAAAGTTGTAGAAAAAGGGATTAAATTTTACATAGCAACTGGGAGACACCACATGGATGCATTGGAGTTCAAAAATATATTAAATTTAAACTCATTTTTAATATCTTCCAATGGTGCCAGAGTACACAATGAAAATAATGAAGAAATTTTTTCTATTAACATACCTAAAAATGTAACAACAGAATTAATAAATTTAGATATAGATGATGAAATACACAAAAATATCTATATGGGAGATTCTTGGATTTCTGAAAAACCTCTTCCCCAAGCTAAAGCTTTTCATAGAGATTCTGGATTTATGCAAACTGTGATACCTTCTTTTGATGCATTAAGAAATAAAGAAAGCATTAAATTTTTCTTTATGGGTCCTACTGAAGAGAAAATTGCCATATTAAATAAAGAGATAGAAAAAAAAATGGGTAACCATGTTGCAATAACTCTTTCTATGAAAGACTGTTTAGAGGTAATGTGTAAAGGTGTTTCTAAAGGAGAAGCTATAAAAAAAATGTTGGGTCTTGAAGGGATAGCTTTAAGTGAGGCAATTGCTTTTGGTGACGGTATGAATGACGTTGAAATGCTTGGAGTTGTTGATAAAGGTTTCCTAATGGGTAATCATAATCCAAGTCTTAAAGAAGCTTTACCTGATAACGAAATTATAGGAACAAACCATGAAGATGCAGTGGCTCATAAGTTAATAGAACTTTTTTTATAAGCTATTAAAAAAAAATTGTAAAAAAAGGAGGTTCCTTTGAATAAAATGGAACCTCCTTTTTTTACATATAATTGGAACAATCTCTCTTGATGTTTATTTTATATTATTAAAAATTTTATTTAAAATATCAAAAGCTAATTCTTCTTTTTCTTTATTTTCAATTAAAAACTCTTCACCATTTTTCGTTAAAATATTAATACTATTTAAATTGTTTTGCATTGCAGAAGCATGGTTTGCTACAATTGCATCTAAATTTTTTCTCTTTAATTTCCCCAATGCATTTTCCTTAATATTTTCTGTTTCTGCAGCAAAGCCAATTAAAATCTGATTTTTTTTCTGTTCTCCCATTGCAAAAAGTATATCTGGGTTTCTTTCTAATGTAATAATTAAGTCATCATTTTTTTTCTTTATTTTTTCATTTGAATAAAATTGAGGTCTATAGTCTGCAACTGCTGCACATGCTATTGCTATATCTGTTTCAGTAAACTCATTTAGAGTAGCAGTATACATATCAAGAGCAGTTCTTATTTTTATTACTTTTTTCATATTTATTGGAAGTGAAAGACTAGAAGGACCAGTAATAAGAGTAACCTCTCCACCTAACTTAGCACAAGCACTAGCTAAACTATAGCCCATTTTACCACTGGATAGGTTAGACATATATCTTATAGGATCAAGTGGTTCTTCTGTTCTACTAGCTGTAATTAAAATTTTTTTCCCTTTTAATATTTGAGGTCTTTCTAAAAGAGCTTCTTCGATTATCTCAATTATATCCTCTTCTTTTTTTAATCGTCCCTTAGCACTTACATTACATGCTAAAAAACCTTCATCTGCTTCTATGAATTTATAACCATATTTTTTTAGTTCTGTTATGTTTCTTTCTAAAATAGGATTTGTATACATTCCACAGTTCATTGCAAGGGCAAAATAAACTTTCTTTTGTGTAGCAGCGATAACAGTTGTTAACATATCATCACATATACCACTTGCAACTTTTCCTACTATATTGTATGTAGCTGGAGCTATTAAAATAATATCTGCCCATGTTGCTAATTCTATATGTTCAACTTCAAAAGCTCTATTTTTATCCCACATATCCACATAAACTTTGTTTCTTGAAAGAGTTTCTAAAGTTAAAGGAGTTATTATTTCTGTTGCGTTTTTAGTCATAATAACTTTGACATTATAACCTTTTTTTTTTAATTGAGATATTATATTAGCTGATTTATAAGCTGCTATTCCCCCGGTTACTCCTAAAAGAATTTTTTTTTTCATTTTTACTCCTTAATTCATTGTTAAAAATGTTGAAAATCCATTAAATTATCTTAAATTAAAAATTCATTAAAATAATTCTCTTTCTTTTCAATTAATTCTTTTATCTGCTCTTCTTTAAAGGAGTCATCTAAAAGCTCATAAAAATCAACATGTTCAATATCATCCATGAATTCTAAAAAATTATCTGCTAAATAACTATTGAATTTTCTAAATCTACTGTATACTTTATTAATTCTTTCACCTTTAATAGAAATTAGTTTTATTTCAAACTCTTCTTTTCCCTCTTTATAAGATAGAAATAATTTTTTAGCTTCTTCAAAATTTTTAATTTTATTATCTAAAATATCAAAATCTTCAATTTTTAGATTGTCTATATAAAGAATATTTAATTTTTTTATTTCAATAATTATTTCTTCATATTTGCTACTATGATAAAATCTTTCTATTGGAACTTTATATTTTATTTTAGATTGTGAAAAAACACATTTATCAGTACTTCTTTCTTTTAAAATTTCATTTTCTTTTTTTAACTCTCTCAAATTTTTCTCAAAAATTTCAGTTTGTTTTTGACTTATTTTCTGACTTCTTCTTTCTTCCGATAACTCTAACTCTAATTTTTTTTGTTCTTTAGAAAAACTTTCTAATTCCTCAGTTTTTAATAAAAGTTTTTCTTTCAATGAAATTATTTTTAGTTCCATCTTTTCATCAATATTTTTTTTTTTAAAAAAATTAAAAAACATATTCAACCCCCCGTAATAATAATAATAATAATAATAATAATAATAATAATAATAATAATAATAATATAAATATAATATAAAAACTAAATTAAAGCCATTTTTTCTTTCTAAAAAAATATAGCATAAACACAGTTAAGACTACCATTACTAGCAAAAGAGCATAATATCCATCTTTCCAAGACAACCCAGGTAAATTCTCAAAATTCATTCCATAAATTCCCGCTAAAAAAGTAAGGGGAACAAATATTGTAGATACAATAGTTAAAAGTTTCATTATATCGTTCATAGTACTATTTACTGTAGAATGATATATATCCAATAAACTAGTAACTCTATTACTCATATTTTCAACAGTATCATGAATTATAATAGCATGGTCTTGAATATCATTTAGGCACATTGTCATATCATCTTTAAAGATTTCAATTCCTCTATCATGTTGGAGTCTTTTCATTATTTCTCTAATAGGTAGCATTGCTCTTTTAATAATATTAAACTCTTGTTTAAGTGCTATTATTTTTTCTAAGTCCGCTTTTACAGCTGTATGAATAATTCGTTCTTCTAACTCATCTATTTCTAGTTCTATATAGTCTAAAACTAAAAAATAATTATCTACAACAGAATCTAAAATAGCATAGGCCAAATAGTCATTGTTTTTCTTACATATTTTCCCACCAGACTCTATTCTTTTTCTAATAGGGTCAAAAACGTCTCCTTTCTCTTCCTGAAAAGTTATTAAGTACTCTTCAGATAAAATAAGAGATAGTTGTTCCGAGATTATTTTTTTCTCTTGTTTATTATATCTCATCATTCTCACAACTATATATATATAATCTTCTCTTTCTTCTACTTTTGGACGTTGATTTATACTTACAATATCTTCTAATATAAAATTATCTATATTATATTTAGCCCCTATTTTTTCTACAACACCAATATCATGAACACCATCTATATTTAGCCAATTTGTTTTGTCTTTATCATGATTTATTTTTTCAAATGTATCCAAATCTTCAATTTTAAATTTTTCCACATTAATATTATTATAAGTATAGTAATTTATTGAAACTTTTTCTTCTGTTTTATTCCCTGTATAAACAACTGTTCCCGGAGGTAATCCTAACTTTTTTGTTCTCTTTTTTTCCTTTTTCATAATCTCTCCTCGCATAATGAAAATATAAAAATCTTTATTAGTTTATCTATATATTTTATTAAAGTAAAAATCTATTTCTTTTTGTATTTTTTCAGAAAAATTTTCTATTTGCAGTTTGGATAATTTCGCTATATATGCTACTTCATCTTCTCTTGTCGGATAAATAACAGGAACTGTTTTTAGAGGTGTAGAATAAAATTCGAAGTTTCCACCTTTGTATTTTCCGTTATACCTATACCATTTTAAAAAACTTTCTGAATTTAAATAAGCTAAAAGATAAAATATATCTATATCTTCATTTTTCAGTGATAAATAATATATATCTGCACTTCCATAAAAATCTTTTTCTGTATATCCAAATACATTAGTTTTACATCTTTGTCTAACAACTATTTTAGGTCCTTGAAATACAGTTTTTTTTCGTGGCCACTGAAGTTCCCACCAAAATTTTTCACCGCTTTTAACATCTCTTTTATTCTCTAGTTGTTCTTTAAAAGGTAGTAAGTATTTTTTTGCTTTATTAAAAAAAACATCTGTTTTATCAGGATAAATAATCCAAAAATCATTTTTTTCATTTACACTATATTTATTTATATCTTTATTTTTATATAGAGGATAAGAATATTCTCTAAGCTTTTCATTTAATTCTAAAGTTATAAAAGCTTTGTCACAACCTGTTACTATTCCTTGATTAATATGAAATAATTCGCTTAAATCATGAGTTTTTTTCTCCAAAATTGTTTCTCTAAACATTCGTTCCTCTTTAGAAGCTAGAGATATCTTTCCAAATCTATCATAAAGATAATCTAAAGGAATAAAAAAATTTTTGCTATCTTGATTAACTTCAGTTTTCAAATTATTTTTAATTTTTGTCTTTTCCCACATAAAAATTGCATTATGTTGTCCTGGCGCATCTTTAAATACAGAACAATTCATATTATCTATTCTTATTAGATGCCCTTCATCTTTAACTAATTTTCTAAGTTTTATTGCTGAATCTGCCATAAACCAATAATTTGTTGTTAAATAACTTAGTATACCACCTTCTTTTAATAACTCAATACCTTTTTCTATAAAAAAATATAAATAGTCCATTTTAGCTTCATAATATTTTTTTCCAAACTCAGTTTCTTTTATTTCTCTAAATTTCTCTTTATTATTTTTTTCACCTAGATAAGGTGGATTTCCAAATATTATATCATAAATTTCTATTTTTTTTAACAATAAAGAATCACTTAAATATAAATTTAAATTACAAGTTTCAAATAATATACCATGTTTTTCTAAAATTATTCTAGCCTTATCCCTTAGTATTGAAAGAGCATACTCATCTATATCATAACCAGTTACCCAATTCTCATTATATCTTGCTATTCCATATAGCTCCACTGATTTATTTAAAAGTTTATCTAATAAAATTAAAAGAAAAGAACCTTCACCACAAGATAAATCAGCTACTTTTAAAGATTCTAGTTTTTTTTTACTTATCCCCTTTTCAAAATATTTTTCTAGGGCTAAATTTACCATAAGTTCAGAAATAGCTTCTGGGGTATATATGCAAACATTATTTTTATTAATACCTTTTCTATTTTTCTCTACTTTTATTCTCATTAGAACACTTCCATTCTTTTTTTGTATATAGAATAAAACCAGCATAATATATAAACTATTGAAAATACTAATAATTTCCCAATAATATTTTCTATTTGATAACTTGCTAAAATAGACACTAGTGTCGCTATTAATGTTTTGCTAAAAAAGATAATAACTTTTTTAAAATTTAATTTTATATGGTATCTATTAAAACAATATATTAAACAAAAGAAATTTACTCCTGAAGATATAGAAGTAGCTAAGGCTAACCCTTTATATTGCATTTTATCTATTAATAAATAGTTTAAAACTATATTTAATATAATTGAAATCACAGAAAACTTCACAGGAGTTCTGCTATCTTTCATCCCATAAAATCCTTTTGTTACTAAGTGAATAGCTGTATAAAAATAAAGTCCAATTGAGTAATAAAATAAAGATTGAGAAGTGATTTTTACTGCCTCTTCTGAAAATTTTCCATAAGAGAGAGTGAGCCTTATTATATCCTCTGCATAAAATGTAAAAATTGCCATAGAGGGAATTACTAAAAACAACAAAATATTTAGCCCTTTTGAATAATTTTCTCTAACAACTTCAAATTTTTTATTAGATATAGCCCTAGACAAAACTGGAAAAATTACTGTAGATAGTGATATTCCAAAAACTCCTATGGGAAGGTTATAAATTCTAGTAGCATTTTCTAGAGCACTAACCCCTCCTACTTGCAAATAAGATGCAAAAAACTGGTCTACAACTGTATTAACTTGTCTAGCCACTATACCAATTAGCATAGGACCTATCATTATTGCAATTTTTAATAAATAAGGGTCTTTCCAATTTATTTTAAAACTATAACTTTTTATAATTTTAAAGAAAGGTGGAAGAACCACTAATAGTTGTAAAAAGCCTCCAAAAACAACTCCGTATCCCAGTATATCTATTCCATAATTTTTCCCTGCAATTGCAGATGAGCCAATAATTGCTAGATTGAAAAAAATTCCAGTACTGGCTGGGATTAAAAACTGCTTAAAGTTATTAAGAATGGCACATATCATTCCTGAAATACTAATAAAAATAAAGTAAGAAGACATTATTCTAAGTAATTTTGTTGCAATTTCTTTAGTTTCAAGAGGAAATCCTCTAACTGTGAAGCTAATAATTTGGCTAGAGAATAAAATAGTAAGCAAAGTTACAATTGAACTAAAAATAAGAACTAAATTTAATATTGAGAATATATACTCTTTTCCAGACTCTTCACCATTTTCTACTATTTTATCGTTATATAAAGGTATAAAAGAATTACCTAAAGCACCTTCTCCTAATAGTTGTCTAAAAAAATTACTAATTTTAAATGCACTGTAATAAGCATCTGTAAAATGACTTGCTCCAAAATAATATGCTATTACAATAGATCTAAAAAGTCCTAGAATACGACTTAATAATATTACTATCATCATTCCTATTCCACTTTTAAACATCTACTACCCCCTTTTTAGAGATAATATTTTCATTTATCTCTATCATACCTTCCTTATATAATTCTAATATAGATAGAAATAGATATATTAGATGTAATTTAGTGTGTGCTCTTTGAAATATCTCTTCAATACTTCTTGTTTTTTCCACAATAAATAAATAAATTTTTTCAAATTCATCTTCCATTGAGTAATTTTTTTCAAGATTAAGTTCTAAAAATTCATTTTCTTTTACATCTAAATATTTTTGATAATGAATAAATAAATCCATCTGCTTCAAATCTTTCAATATATATTCCTTAGATGATTTTTTTATGATTTTTTTTCCTTCTGTTTTTGAGTAGGAAACATTATAGTGATTTTCTAACTTTGAAATTTCAATGGAAAGTTCCTTTATTATTTTATATTCCTCTAGTCTTCTTTTAAGGTCTTGTTCTTTATCATTTTTTTGTTCTGATTTTATAAGATCTAATGCCTTTAGTTCTAAAAGTTCTGAAGCAATTAAAATAAATTCAACTTTTAAAGTTAGATTATTATTTTTCATTTTTTCAATAATTTCAATATAGTCATCTATTAAATTTATTATACTTATATCAGACAACTTAATTTTTTTCTTATCTACCAAATGTAGAAGTAAATCTAATGGTCCTTGAAAGTTTTCAAGATTGAGAATTATCTCCATAATCAACTCCATTTTTTATATTTTTTAAATATTGTCGCCAATAGAAGACATCTTGTCCTATCTTAACTTTTAGTTCTTCAATATTTGCAAATTTTACTTCTGCTCTAATATGTTTAATAATTTGAACATATATTTTCTTACCGTATATATCATCTTGAAAATTTAATATATGAACTTCAATAGACTTCTCTCCTGGTTTTAATGTGGGATTTCTTCCTATGTTTATAACAGCATCAAACTCTTTTTTATACCCTTCTATATTTATTAATCCCCCATAAATTCCATAGGGAAGATGTGCTTTATCTGTTCTTTCTAAGTTAGCAGTAGGAAATCCCATTGTTTGCCCTAATTTTTTACCGTGAATAACTTCCCCTACAATTAAATATGCTTCTCCTAAATAGCAGTTAATTTTCTGCAAATCACCATTTAAAATAGTATTTCTTATAAGTGTAGAGCTAATAACTTTTCCACCAATTGTTACAGGTTTCATCTCTTTAACTTTCATATTGTATTTTAGACAAAATTCTCTTAAATCATTTACATTATAGGCTCTATTCTTACCAAAACCAAAATTAAATCCTACAAACACTTCTTTTGAATCTATATGTTCATGCAGTATTGTTTTTACAAATTCCTCTCCTGAAAGAGATAAAAACTCCTTAGTGAAAGGTTGAAAAATAACATAATCAACGCCCAATTTTTTTAGGAGATAAATTTTTTCTTCTATTGTGTTAATTAATTTAGGAGCATTTAATGAACTAATTACTTCTTTTGGGTGAGTTAAAAAAGTAAAAACTACTGAAACACCCTTATTTTTTTTAGCTGCTTTGACCGCCTCTCTAATTAATTTTTTATGTCCTAAATGTACACCATCAAAGTTTCCAATGGTAACATATGCTTTTTCTATTTTTTCTGAATACTTAAATATATCATCTATTATTTTCATCTTCCTATGTTTATTCCGTCCCCTCTTCAGATTTTAGTGTATTATAAAGGTCTTCTAATCTTCTAAATCTATTTTTTACACCTGATTTTGATATTCCAATTATTTCTGAAATTTCTTGCAATGAACTTTCTGTATTTCTCAATCTAATCTCTGCAACCTCTCTTAGTACAGAGCTTAAATTTTCCATTCCAGATACATCTTCAATATAGTTAATTATTTTTATTTGTTTATTTGCAGAATTTAAAGTTTTAGTTTCATTGGCAACTTCCCAGTTCATCTCTCTTATTGTTTTATTTTTTAAATCTTTCATCATAGTTGTTTCTTCAAACTTAAAAAACTCTACCATAGCTCCCATAATTACCATAATATCCATAATATCTTCTGAATTTCTTAAATAAACTAAATTTTTATTTTTTTTCAATGTTTTAAAAACTTTTTTATCTAGAGCTAAAAGAACAGTATGCAATTCTTCACTGGAGTCTTTAGAATCAATAAAAAAGTCCATAGCATACTCATTTTCAGGGTCTTTAATATAACCTAAGTATAAAAAATATCCTCTCATTACTCCTCTTAAAATCTCTTCTGAGGTAACTATCATACTAGAAGTTATTTTTTTTAATTCATGAATAAACTCTTTATAGCCATTTTGAAGTTGAATTGTAACTATGTATACTTTATGCTCACCAAATTTTTTACTAATGGAATATTTTATTGTTATCTTTAATTTTGTTATTTCTTGAAGTAGTCCATAAAATCTACTTGCAAAAATTATATTTTCAAATTTAACTTCTATTTTATCTTTAAATATACAATTTTTAGCTTCAATTACTGTTCTCACTTCACTAAGCATCTCTATTTTAGAGAGATTTTGAATTTTCATTACCTCTCTTTTTAGCTTTTGACTGTAAGACAATCTTAATTCACTCCTTTCTATTTTTTACTTTGTTTCAGACCAATTATCACCTATAAATCCATTTACTTCTAAATTAATTTTTTTAAAATCAACTGCATCTACCATTAATTTTTCTATTTTCTCTTTATAAAATAATGCAACTTCTTCATCAACTTCAAAAATAAGTTCATCATGTACCTGTAAAATTAATTTTATATCTTTTTTATCCTCTATAAATTTTGAGATGGATATCATTGCTTTTTTTATTATTTCAGCAGCAGTTCCTTGAATTATTGTATTAACTGCCATTCTTTCACTTTGCATTCTAATATTTTTATTTTTTGAATCTAAGCCCTCTATTAATCTTTTTCTACCAAAAAGTGTTCTTACAAATCCAAGTTTTTCTGCTTCTTCAATTACATCTCTTTCATAAATTTTAACACCTGGATATTGCTCAAAATATCTATTTATGTAGTCTGAGGCTTCTTTTTGTGAAATTTTAAGTTCTTTAGCTAGGCCAAAAGCTGTTTTTCCATATATTAAACTAAAATTCACAATTTTTGCAATAGTTCTTTGCTCTCTAGTAACTGTATCTTCTAAATTTAAATTAAAGATTTTTCTAGCAGTAACTTCATGTAAATCTTTTTTTTCTTTATATGCTAAAACAAGATTCTTATCCTCTGTCATTTCAGCTAAAACTCTAAGTTCTATTTGAGAGTAATCTATTCCTAAAAGTTTTCTCCCTTTATTGGCTACAAATCCTTCTCTAATTCTAATCCCTTCTTCAGATTTAACAGGAATATTTTGGAGATTTGGATTAGATGAAGATAGTCTTCCTGTCATTGTTCCTATTTGATTAAAAGAACTGTGAAGTCTACATTCACTATCTACTAGTTTAGGAAGTGGTTCTATATATGTTTGAACTAATTTAGATAACTTTCTGTGTTCTAAGAGAAGAGCAGCTATTTCAAAACCTTGTTCTTTTAAAGATTCTAAAACATCAACATCTGTTGAAGGTCCTGTTTTATTTTTTTTAGTTATAGGCAAAGATAAATTTAAAAATAAAACTTCCCCTAGTTGTTTCGGTGAGTTTATATTAAATTCTCCCCCAGCTATCTCATATATTTCTTTTCTTATTTTTTCTAATTTCCCATTAAGTTCTATTGCAAAATTCGAAAAATATGTAGTATCTATTTTTATACCATTTTTTTCCATAATATACAAAATTTTAATGAGTGGTATTTCTATTTCTTTCATAACTGAATATAACTCATTTTTTTCTATTTTATCAATAATTTCAGAAGCAGAGCTATAAATAACTCTTCCTCTCTTACACATAAATTCAGCATATATTTGAGGGTCTATATCATTTGGATTTATTTTTTTAAATTCATCTACAAAACTAGTTAAAATTACATTGCAATATTTTTGACCAATATTTTCTATATCATCTTTAGTGCTAGAAGTAATCATGTGACTAGCTATTAATGTATCTAAAATAATATCTTCAGAGTTTATGTTAAACCCTAAAGAATAAGTGTGTTTTATATCATAACCTATTACAGGATAATTTTTAGTAAAAATATCTTGTATCTTGGCTATCTCCACATTTTTATAAAGTAGAGGTTTGTGAAAAAGTGGAATATAATAATTATTATATTTAGTAGCAAAGGCTATCCCTACTTTTGAAGAAAAAAGAGATATTTTACCTTCGTTTTCTATATCTTTTTTCATTTTTTCTATATCTTCGTCTTTTTCAATTAATATAGTAGGTAAAGTTAAATTGATTTTCTCATAAAAATTTTCTCCATGATTTTCATTGTCTCTTTCACTATTAACGCTAGTTTTTTCTTTACTCTCTACATTTTCTTTATTTACTATGTTTTCTTTATTCTTAATTTCAATAGAATTTTCATCACTTATATCATTAATATTATTTTTAATATCTATAATCCCTTCACTATCATGAGAGTTTAGTATTTCTTTTTCCATTTTTTTTATTAAAGCTTTAAATTCTAATATTTCAAATAGAGCTTTTAATTTTTTTGCATCTATTTTATATTCTATTTCACTTAATGTAAAGGATATTTCAGGAATATTTTCTTCTATTGTAGCTAGAGTTCTGCTTAGAAAGGCTAAGTCTCTATCTTCTATCATATTTTGAATTATTGATTTTCCTATACCAGGAAGTTCTGTAAGTTTATCTAAATTTTCATATATCCCTTCAAGATCTCCATACTTTTGCAGCATTGGAACTGCTTTTTTTACGCCTATTTTTCTAACACCAGGAATTCCATCTGATGTGTCTCCTGTAAGTCCAAAAAGATCAGGAATCAAACTCGGTTTTACACCAAGATATTCTATTACATCTTTTTCTGTTGAGAGAATTTTAAAAGCTTCCTTTCCTTCTCCTTTTCCTAAAAGAGCAATATTTATATTTTTATCTACAAGCTGTGCTAAATCTTTATCCCCAGTTAATATGTAAACTTCATGATTGTCCAAGGAAAGTTTTTTTGCAACTGTTCCTATAACATCATCTGCTTCATGTCCTTCTATTTTTATTTTTTTTATTCCAAAACCATCAAGAACTTCTTCTATTCTTGATATTTGTTTTATCAAATCTTCAGGAGCAGATTCTCTTTGTGCTTTATATTCACTATATAGTTCTGTTCTTTTTAAGGATTTTCTAGAAACGTCAAAAGCCGCTACTACATAATCAGGATTAAACTCTTTTAGTATTTTTAAAAGGGTTCCTGTAAACCCATACACCGCTCCTGTAGGTTCATTGTTTGTCCTAAAATGCAGATTTGCATAAAATGCTCTATACATAATTGCGCTAACATCTAAAAGCACAGCTTTTTTCATTTTTATCCTCCTAAAATTCAATTCCCAAATTTATCCTTATTATATCATATTTTTATCTTTTTTTTCTTTGAAAATAATTTTTCACAAATATTTATGTGAAAATAGATAATAAATTAATTAAAGAAATATTTTTAAATATTTTTAAGTTTAAGAAATTTATAAAATTAAAAGTTTTAAATTGAAACTATTTAAATTATTTGTTATACTAAAGATGTATATAAATTTAATTATTTTTAACTTTATATTTAATTTTAAACTTAAAATATAGATTTTGGAGGTAAATTATGAATCTTGTAGTTTTAATAGGAAGATTAACTCGTGATCCTGAGTTAAAATTTGGACAAAGTGGTAAAGCATATTCAAAATTCGCTTTAGCTGTTGATAATCCGTTTAAAAAGGGAGAAGCTGATTTTATTAACTGTGTAGCTTTTGGAAAAACTGCTGAACTTATTGGTGAGTACCTAAGAAAAGGAAAAAAAGTAGCTATTAATGGTAGGCTTCAGATGAATAGATACGAGATCAACGGTGAAAAAAGAACTTCATATGATGTTCTTGTAGAGCAAGTTGAGTTTATTGAACCTAGAGGAAATTCAGAAACTGGTGGAAATTTCGACGAGAAACCTGCATACGCAGCAACTCCTGCTCCTAAAGCTGCTTCTCCTGCTAAAGAGGAAAATTTTGATGATGATGAGTTTCCATTCTAAAAAAATATAAAAAAACATTGGTGAGTTTATCTTACCAATGTTTTTTTCACTTTTATAGCTAATTATTTTATTAACATAGTTCCAGTTGCTAAATTTATCTTATTCGATAATTTATTTTCCACATTTATGCTAATCTTTGTTTCTTCAGTCATCATTCTTCCAGTAGCTGGAACTCCGATTATTTCCTTTCCAGAACTTATATACGCTAATCCTATTATTAATACTCCAAATAGACTTTTCAAATCAATCACCCCTTTTTTTAAATTTGTATTCATTTCATTATTACAATAATAATAACAGATTAAAACTTACAATGCAAGCTTTTTTATAAAAATATTTTATGCATAATCATTTTTTATTCACATACTATAATGTTTCTTTAAACTATATTATTGACAACTCAACCTTAAAATGGTATTTATATGTTAATTAAAAAATAATGAGGAGGAGAATCAACTATGAAAAAAAAATTAATAATGATTTCTTTAGCTGTAACACTATTTACAACAGGATTTTCTACTAATGATATTCTAGTATTTCAATCAGATTTTGGTCTTAAAGACGGTGCAGTCTCTGCAATGAAAGGAGTGGCTATTGCTGTTAACAAGGATATAAAAATATTTGATATCACACATGAAATTCCGGCATATAATATCTGGGACGCTTCGTATCGATTATTTCAAACAGCTGAATATTGGCCTGAGGGAACCGTTTTTGTATCGGTTGTAGATCCAGGAGTTGGTACAAATAGAAAATCTGTTGTATTAAAAACAAAAGCAGGACAATATTTTGTTACTCCAGATAATGGAACTTTAACATTAGTAGCTGAAAAATTTGGAATTGATGAAATTAGAGAAATTGATGAAGCTGAAAATAGAAGAAAAAACTCTGAAAAATCTTATACTTTTCATGGAAGAGATGTCTATGCATATACTGGAGCTAAGCTTGCTTCTGGTGCCTTAGATTTTGAAAAAGTAGGAAAAAAATTAGAAAATAATGTTGAAAAAATAGAATACCAAAAAGCTAGACTTGAAAAAAATACTCTGTTTGGAAATATTCCAGCTCTTGACGTACAATATGGAAATGTTTGGACAAATATCTCTAGGGAAACTGTCGGTAAGATTGAATTAAATAAAGATAAGTTATATAATATAGAAATATATTATCAGGATAAAAAGATTTTTAATGAAAAAATAACTTTTGTTAATAGTTTTGGAGATGTAGCTGAAGGAACTAACTGTTTATACTACAATAGCTTGGATAATCTTTCCCTAGCTATAAATATGGGAGATTTTGCCGAGAAATATCATATTAAACATGGTGGGGAATGGAGCATTAAAATATATAAATAAAATAATATTTATTTGCATTTTAACTAGACTTTAAACACTACTTTAAATATACTTTAAAAAAAATCTTTAAAGATAAAATTCCTAGAGATTTTTTTTATTTTATTTTTATAAATTCATAAAGTGATTTTTATGATATAATATCATTAAAAAATAAAATCTTTTAATAGATATAAAATACTAAAAGTAAAAGGATAAAAATGAATATAAAAGAAAAAATATCTTTAGCAGCAATGAATATGATAAGAGAAGAGATTGAGCTTTCCTCAGGAAATGAAGTTTTTTTTAGAGGTATACTTGGTGAAAGTGGTTTAGTTGAAGAAGTAGAAGCTTTAGCTCGTGGAAATAAAAGGGCAACTCCTGCAATATTAAAAAAAATGAAAAAAGAAGAAGTAATTATACATAATCATCCTTCTGGACACCTTTATCCCTCAGATGCAGATATAGAAGTTGCATCTTACTATGCCAATAGTTTTAATGGTGGTTTTTATATAGTAAATAATAGTGCTACTGATATTTATGTAGTGGTAGAAGTTCATAAAGATGAAAATATTCTTATTGATACAACTCCTTATTTTGATAAAGAAGGATTAATAGCACAATTTTTTCCAGAATTTGAATATAGAAAAGAACAATTAGATATGGCAAGTGTTATAGAAAAGGGATTCAATGAAGAAAAAAAAGTTGTAGTAGAAGCTGGAACGGGAACGGGAAAAACTTTAGCATACCTTATTCCTGGTATAGAATGGGCTGTTAAAAATAAAAAAAGAATAGTATTTTCAACAAATACTATAAATCTCCAAGAACAACTTCTAAATAAAGATATTCCTCTTGCTAAAAAAGTTTTAGGCTATGATTTTAAATATATATTAGTAAAAGGTCGAGGTAATTATCTTTGTAACAGAAAATACCATAATTTTGTTATTGGAGAAAAAGTTGATATGACTGACTTTACTATTGTTCAGAAAAATCAATATTCTGAAATAATAAAATGGGGTAAATTTACTAAAGACGGCGATAAATCTGAGCTTAATTTTGAAGTTGAATCTCAAATATGGGAGATTTTTCAAAGTGAAACAGATACTTGTATTGGAAATAAATGTGCATATCGAGAAGAATGTTTTTTCTTTAAAGCAAGAGATGAGAAAAAAAAAGCTGATGTTTTAATAACTAATCATCACCTTTATTTCACAGATTTAGCAATTAGAAAAGAGATAGGTTTTTCTACTGATTATGCTATTTTACCAGAATATTCTAGTATTGTATTTGATGAAGCACATAATATAGAAAAAGTTGCACGGGATTATTTTTCATGTGAAGTATCTAAATTAAGCTTTACCAAGGTGTTAAATAAAATAGAAAATACAGATAAAAAAAGAAAAAATACTGGTGTTCTAAGAATAGTAGAGAGTTTATGTAAAGAACAAAAATCCTTTGAGGGAATGAAATTAATAGAAAACTTAAGAGTTAGACAAGCTCAACTTTCAGCAGCAATAAAAAGTTATTTTAATCAAACTATTGAATTATTTACAAATGAAAAACAAGAAATAGCAAGTATCAGATTAAAAAAAGATGAATTATCTCAAATTAACTATATAGACAGTTTAAAATTTTATACTTCTGAGCTATTAGTTGAATATGGATTATATCAGAGACTAGGAAGATCTCTTATGAAAATTATTAGAGAGCTAGATGATGACGATGGCACTATAAATGAACTTGTAAAATATTTAGAGCGATTAGATGACTATATAAGCAATTTAAAATTTATAGATAGTATGGAAGATGAGGGATATATTTATTGGGTAGAAGTTAATAGAAAAAAAGGCTATGCAAAAAGAGTTGCAACACCGCTAAAAATTGATTCTGAATTACAAAAAAATCTTTTCATTAATATGAAAACAATAATATTTACATCTGCTACTATTGCTATTGGGAAAAGCTTCAAGTATTTTAAAGATTCTATTGGATTAAAAGATGAAGTTATAGAAGAGGTTATTAGTTCTCCTTTTGACTACGAAAATAAAATGAAGGTCTATATTCCAGAAGATTTTTCAGACCCTAGTAGTAAAGATTTTTCTCAAGAAGTAGCAAATTTTTTAGAAAGTTCACTAGTTGTGTCTAAGGGTAGAACTTTTGTATTATTTACATCATATAAAATACTTAATTATGTTTATTACAGCGTACGAGAAGAACTAGAAAAAAATGGTATTGAATTATTTATACACGGAACATCTCCTAGAACTCAACTTGTTGAACTCTATAAAAATTCAGAAAAACCTGTTCTTTTTGGAACTGATTCTTTTTGGGAAGGAGTAGATATAAAAGGAGAGAAATTAAGTTCAGTTATAATAGTAAAGTTGCCTTTTAAAGTTCCAAATGATCCTATAACAGAAGCAATAATAGAAAGTATAGAGCTCCAAGGCAAAAACTCCTTTATGGAATTTCAAATACCTGAAGCTGTAATTAAATTTAAGCAAGGAATTGGGCGTTTAATCAGAAGTAAAACAGATTCTGGAAACATTATTATTTTAGACAATAGAGTAATAAATAAAAAATACGGACAATTTTTTAAAAATGCAATACCTAGTAAAAACATTTTAATAGCTAGCAAAACTAAAATTATTAAAGATATCTTTCTATAGCCAATTGTAAAAGTCATGTTTTTTAAGATGAAAAAATTCAAATTTTTAAATTTAAGAACATGAAGTCTTAATTTCTAAATTTTTTTTAAAAATTATATAAATTTAGAAAATTTAAGAAAGACAAAAAGCCCTA
>JBOFOQ010000023.1:0-7996 GCA_051659505.1 Fusobacteriaceae bacterium | reverse complement strand
CTAAAAAAAGTAACAAAGAAAGAGATAAAAAGAATAGAACATTGGATGAATAATTATCCACGAGGAATATTTAACTATAAAACAGCAAATGACATGGTAAAACTCTATGTTTAGGCATTGCTAAGTAGTAAAGTATAACTAATTTATGAATCCATATTAAAGTAAAATTATCCAATAATAACTAGAATTAAAAATTACGTTAAAAACTAGCATATTGAATGAATTAATTTTTTTGAAAATTTGGGACAATTAAACTTGCAATTTATAAGCTCTAAAAATTTACCTACAAATACTGTCAAGGAAAAATGAAAATGTCCCAAAATATTTAATTTATTAGCCCTAATTTTTAGGGCTAATTTTAATTGATTTTTTAATTAAATTCTATTAGATAATCCTTGTTTGATGATTTTTTTTCTAGGTATTTCATAAAACTTTTTTTCTTCCAAGGGTGATCTGCTGGTGGAACATATTTTTCTTTTTTCTCTAGTTTTTCATTTGATGGATAATCAAATTCTTTGGATTCTTTTTCGTGTAGTTCGATTATTCTTACATCATAAACTTCATTTTCTAGTGATAGATATTTCTTTCCATCTAATGATTTCAATATATCTACTCGTGTTTTTGGTTTTAAATATAAATCCTTTCCATGTTTATCTAACGGGAAGTAATAATTATTTTCAAATTTGATACTATGACCTTTATCTATTATTCTTTCGTGTAATATTGATAAATGAAGATTTATTTCTTCAAGATTTAATTGCTTTTCAAATACATTTTTGATAGAATTAAAATCTATTGAAAATTCTTTATTGAATTGCTCAATATACTCTACTAAGAAATCGTTTGCGGAGATGATATCAGTCACGTTTGAAAGTCTTAATTCGGCTTTTAAACGGGATTGTAGAGTACCAAAAGCTCTTTCTACCCTTCCTTTAGCTTGAGGAATACTACTAGTTTCTATCGCTATTCCTAGCTTACTACAAGCATACCCGAATTGTGTTGAATAATCATTTTCTATCTCTTTACTTCCTGATTTTTTGTATTCAAAAACAGTTCTTCTATCTGTTAAAAATTTAGCTGGTATACCATATTTTTTCAATATTTGCGCTGTTACCTGATAATATGCCTTTAAAGTCTCTTGGGTATCAAAATATGCTCCTACAATCATTCCAGTAGAATCGTCTATTGCAAGATGTAAATAACTCTTTTCTTTCCCATACCAAGCTTCAAAAGAAGCATCCATCTGAATTAATTCTCCAAAATATTTAGCCCTTGGTAACCTAGGATGAGCAAGTTTAGGATTTATCGCATGGTCAGTAGTCAATTGAATATTACCTAAGTCTTCTTTAGCGACAATTTTAAGTGTAGCTATTAATTTCTTTTTAGTTTTTTTATGTGATTTTTTAGAAAGTATTCCATTAGCATAAAGTATTGTTTTTACTGTAGGATAAGAACAAGTAATACTTTCAAATTTAATTAATTTTTCATGAAAATGAAAGAAATTAAAATCAAAATATTTTTCTCTATACAATTTTAAAATTTTATCTTTAATCTCATTAGAAATAGCTGAAGAAGGCTTTCTAGAACGATTTCCATGTTTAAAAAACTCTTTCCCATGAAGATTATATCCTTTAATCATTCTATTAATTTGTCTAATAGAACAATCTAATTTAACAGAAGCTCTTTCTTTACTACTCTTATTTTCAACTAATCTTTTAATCATTTGATATTTAGTAACTTCATTTTCTCTTAACTCAATATTCTTAATTTTGATTCCCCCTTAAAGTAGTATTAAATATATTATATTCTAAAAACATTTTAGGACATAATCATTTTTCATTACTCTAAGACATTATCATTTTTTATTCACACGACATTACCACTCTCTAAAAAATAATTTGACAAAAATTAAAAAGAGAGTATAATCTATCCTAGTGTAAAAATTAAATGGAGGGGAAAATTATGAAGAAGTTTATAGATAATAAACTATTAAATAAAAATTCTATATTAACTTTTAAAGATATATTTTCTAATTCATTTAAAAATAAATATTTTATTCTTCAAAATATTTTTATATCTATTTTGAAAAACATTATTGATTTTAACAATTTTAATATTTTTAATATTTTAGATATGGCTATTTAGCTATATCTTTTTTTTTAAGAAAAAATAGGGGGCAAAAATTGAAAGGAAAGTTAATTTTAGAAAATGGAATGATATTTCATGGTAAAATTTTTGGAAGCTTAAATGAAAGTGTAGGAGAATTAGTTTTTAATACTGGAATGACAGGATATCAAGAGTTGTTAACTGACCCATCATATTTTGGACAAATGGTAGTTTTAACTTATCCTCAAGTGGGAAATTATGGAATTAACTTAGAAGATATGGAATCCTCAGGGGTAAAAGTTAGAGCTTTAATTATAAAAGAAGAAGCTAAATTACCTAACAATTTCAGATGTGAAATGACTTTAGATGGTTTTTTAAAACAACACAATGTAGTTGGAATAAAAGGATTAGATACGAGACATTTGACAAAAGTTATAAGAGAAAATGGAACTATGAAAGCATTAATAACAACAGAGGATTTAAAACAAAGTGAAATTATAGAAAAATTCTCAAAATTTTCAAATATATCAGCAGTTCCCAATGTAAGTACTAAGGAAATATATAAAATAGAAGTTGAAAGTCCAGATTTAAAAATAGGGGTAATTGACTTTGGAGTAAAAAATAATATTTTAAGAAATTTTACAGCAAGGAATTGTTCTTTAACAGTTTTTCCATGGAATGTAAAAGCAGAAGAGATACTTTCTCATAAATTAGACGGAGTTTTTCTTTCTAATGGTCCAGGAGACCCAGCAGAACTTGGTGATGTTATAGAAGAGATAAAAAAATTATTAGGGAAAAAACCAATAGTTGGAATATGTTTAGGTCATCAACTTTTAGCATGGGCCCTTGGGGGAACAACAAAAAAATTAAAATATGGGCATAGAGGTTGTAATCACCCTGTTAAAGATTTAGAAAAAAATAAAATATTTATCACTTCACAAAACCATGGATATGTAATTGATAAAATCCCAGAAAAAATGAAAGAAACTCATATTAATGTAAATGACGGTTCAAATGAAGGGATGAGATGTACAGAACTAAATATTGCTTCGGTACAATATCACCCGGAGGCTTGGCCAGGTCCAGAAGACTCTAATTATTTGTTTGATGACTTTATAAAAATTATTAAGGAGGCTAAATAAAATGTTAAATAAAAATATAAAAAAATGTTTAATAATAGGTTCAGGTCCAATAATAATAGGGCAAGCAGCAGAGTTTGATTATTCAGGAACTCAGGCTTGTGAAACATTAAAAAAAGAAGGGATAGAAGTAGTTTTAGTAAATTCAAATCCAGCCTCAATAATGACAGATACAACAGTTGCAGATAGAATATATTTAGAACCTATAACTTTAGAATATTTAGAAAAAATAATCGAAATAGAAAGACCAGACTCAATATTAGCAGGTATGGGTGGGCAAACAGCACTGAATCTTGCTGTGGAGCTTTTTGATAAAGGGATATTAGATAAATATAAGGTTAATGTAATTGGAACTCCAATAGAATCTATAAAAAATGGAGAGGATAGAGAACTTTTTAGAGATATAATGAAAAAAATAGGAGAACCTACAATAGAAAGTCATATTGTAGAAAGTATGGAAGCAGGTTTTGCAAAGGCAAAAGAAATGGGATATCCAGTTGTAGTAAGACCTGCTTATACTCTTGGAGGAACTGGTGGTGGAATAGCAGGAAGTCCAAAAGAATTAGAAGAGATTTTATTAAAAGGGCTTCAACTTTCTAGAGTGGGACAAGTTCTTTTGGAAAAATCTATTTATGGATGGAAAGAGATTGAATATGAAGTAGTTAGAGATTCTAACGGAAACTGCATAACAGTATGTAATATGGAAAATATAGACCCTGTAGGAGTTCATACTGGAGATTCAATAGTAGTAGCACCTTCTCAAACTCTTTCAGATAAAGAATATCAAATGCTTAGAACATCTGCTATTAAAATCATAAATGAAATTGGTGTTATTGGTGGTTGTAATGTTCAGTTTGCACTAAATCCTAAATCTTTTGAATATGCCATTATAGAAATAAATCCAAGAGTGTCAAGGTCCTCAGCACTAGCTTCTAAAGCTACAGGATACCCAATTGCAAGAGTAGCTTCAAAAATAGCTTTGGGGTACCAACTAGACGAAATAATAAATGAAGTAACAGGAAAAACTTTTGCTTGTTTTGAGCCGGCCCTAGACTATGTAGTAGTTAAAATTCCTAAATGGCCATTTGATAAATTTAAAAAAGCAGATAGAAAACTGGGAACTAAAATGATGGCTACAGGTGAGATTATGGCCATTGGAAATAGTTTTGAGTCAGCTTTTTTAAAAGGAATTCGTTCTCTTGAAATAGGAAGCTATAATTTAGAGCATCCTGCAGTTAAAAATTTGAGTATTGAAGAGTTAAAAAAATTAGTTATGAAACCAGATGACGAAAGAATATTTATTGCAGCAGAAATGTTGAGAAGAGGCTATATTAAAGAAAAACTTCAAAAAATAACAGGTATGGATAAATATTTTATGGAAAAAATAGAATGGATAGTAAAGCAAGAAGAATCATTAAAGCGTACTAAATTTTCAGACCTTTCAGAAAAAATTTTGAGAAATTTAAAGAAAAAAGGATTTTCAGATAAGGGGATAGCTCAACTTATGAAAATATCTGAAGAGGATATAGAAGCTAAAAGAATTTCATATGGTATAAAACCTGTTTATAAAATAGTAGATACTTGTGCTGGAGAGTTTGCAGCAGAAACTTCATATTTTTACTCAACATATGATGAGTTTGATGAGGTAGAAGTTACAAATAAGAGAAAAGTTGTAGTAATAGGTTCAGGTCCAATTAGAATAGGGCAAGGAATAGAATTTGATTATTGTACAGTTCATTCTATAAAATGTTTAAAGGAAATGGGGATAGAAAGTATTATTATTAACAATAATCCTGAAACTGTATCTACAGATTATACAACAGGAGATAGACTATATTTTGAACCTCTTGTAACTGAAGATGTAATGAATATTTTAAATAAAGAAAAGCCAGAAGGTGTAATACTTCAATTTGGCGGGCAAACAGCAATAAAATTAGCTAAAGATTTACACAAAAGAGGAATTAAAATATTAGGAACAAGTGCAGATAAAATAGATGAGGCAGAAGATAGAGAAAGATTTGAAGCAATGATGGAAAAGTTAGATATAAAAAGACCTAAGGGAAAAGCAATTAGAGAGACACAAGATGGGATAAAAACAGCAGAAAAATTAGGATATCCAGTATTAGTAAGGCCTTCTTACGTATTAGGTGGACAAGGAATGGAAATTTGTCATGAAGAAAAAAGTTTAGTGAAATATTTAGAAGCTTCTTTTATTAGAGACGGCGAAACACCTGTTTTAATAGATAAATACTTAGATGGAATAGAGATAGAAATAGATGCTATTTGTGATGGAACAGATGTATTAATTCCTGGTGTTATGGAGCATTTAGAAAGAGCAGGCGTGCACTCAGGAGACTCTATTACAATATATCCAAGTCAAAACTTATATCCAGGTACTGAAGAAAAAATACTTGAAATAGCTAAAAAGTTATCAATAGAGTTAAAAGTAATAGGAATGATGAATATTCAGTTTATAGCTTATGAAAATGAAATATATGTAATAGAGGTAAATCCAAGGTCTTCAAGAACAGTTCCATATATTTCTAAAATATCACAAGTTCCTGTAATAAATTTAGCTACAAAAGTTATTTTAGGAGAAAAATTAAAAGATTTAGGGTACGGAGTTGGGTTATATAAAAAACCTGATATAATAGCAGTTAAAGTTCCAGTATTTTCAACAGAAAAACTAGGTGAAGTTGAAGTATCGTTAGGACCTGAAATGAGGTCAACTGGTGAAGTTTTAGGTGTTGGAAGAACTGTTGATGAAGCTATTTATAAAGGTCTTGTTGCAGCAGGAAGAAATATTGATCTAAATAATAAATCAATACTTTTAACAATAAAAGATAAAGACAAAGAAGAGTTTTTAGGAATGGCAAAAGAACTATCAAATATGGGAACAAAGCTTTATGGAACAAAGGGAACTGCTAAATATTTAAAAGATAATAACATTCAGTGCGAAGAAGTTGGAAAAATAGGAGAGGTTTCTCCTAATATATCAGACCTTTTAAAAAATAAAAAAATTGATATACTAATAAATACTCCGACAAAAGCTAATGATTCTCAAAGAGATGGTTTTAAAATAAGAAGAATAGCAATAGAATTTGGAGTAAATGTTCTAACTTCACTTGATACATTAAATGCTATAATAAAAATTCAAAGAAGTAAAACAAGTACAAAAAATATAGAAGTTTTTGATATAAGTAAAATATAGGGAATTAAAAACCTCAAAATTAGTTTACTTTATACTGATTTTGAGGTTTTTACAATTATTATTATTTTAGGAATGCTAATTTTATTTATTTATTTATTTATTCTATTATATCTTTGAATTATTTTATTTGATTCAGTTACATTATTTTTTATGATATCATCTATTTTCTTTTCACCTTCATACACTTCTTCTAAAGCTAATGCCATTGCATCTCTTACCTCTGAAAATACTCCAAATACTGCTCCCGAAGTTGCATAGCTTTTTTTTGTAGCTTTTAACTCATTTGTTGCAATTTGCATTTGAGGATATTTTTTTAAAGTTTCTTGTAAAATTGGTAAATCGTATGCCTCTTTATTTACAGTGTAATATCCTGTATCTATTGCCCACTGAGCTTGAACATTCTTAGAAACTGCATATTTTATAAAGTCCCAAGCAGAATTTTGTTTTATTTCACTTGTTGAGTTAGTTATCCATAAAGAAGCTCCTCCTATTATAACACCATTAAATTCTCCTGTCTCATTTGGAATAAAAGCTGTTTCAACTTCAAAGTTAGATGTATTTATTATTCCTCTTATCCCTGCAGATGAATCTAAGTACATAGCTACTTTTCCATTACTAAAAGCTGTTCTTGTAGCATCATAGTTTCTACCATAAGAGGTTGCTGATCCATCTTTATACATTTCGTCTAACCATTGAAATATTTTTTTTAGTGAGCCGTCGTCGTAAGCTACTGCAGTTGATTTTTTCCCTGTTCTTCCATTATTTTCATTTATAAAATTATGATTTAAATTAGCCAAAAGTTGCTCTGGAAACCAAGAATTCATTATAAGAGCAAAACCAGTTCTTTCTCCATTAGGTTTTGTAAGTTTTTTTGCAACTTCTGCAACTTCTTTATAACTTTTTGGAACTTCTAATTTCATTTCTTTAAATAAATCTTTATTGTACATTAAAACTGCAGCTGATGAATTAAAAGGCATAGAATAAAGAGTTCCTTCTATTGTGTAATAGTTTATAAGGGCATCTTCAAATTTTGTTATATCAAAATTATCTTTTTTAACAAAATTTTGAATAGGAGTTATTGCTTTACTTTTGTACATATATTCAGTCATTATTTCATTCATTTGAATCATTGCAGGAGCTTCTGAAGTTCCTTGAACTGATTTAAATTTAGGTAAAATCTCCTCATAAGTTCCTTGAAAAATTGCTTCTATTTCAACTGCATCCTGAGAATTATTGTAAGAATCTACAACTTTATTCAGTGCAGTTTGAAGCTCTCCGCTCATTGCATGCCAAAATACAACTTTCTCTTTGGATAAAGTCATAGAACTCATCATTGCTGCCATAATTAAAACTGTAATTTTTTTTGATAATTTCATTTTTTTCTCCTTTTTATTATAAATTTTTAGCCGATTGTAAAACTAAAATAACTTAGTAAAACAAAGACTTTTTCTTAATTTTTTTCTTTGAATTTCCTCCACTTTCTGATAAAATTTAGTTATCATCAAAACAAAATCATTAGTGGAGGTAACACATGTATTTA
>JBOFOQ010000022.1:0-11938 GCA_051659505.1 Fusobacteriaceae bacterium | reverse complement strand
GAAAGATGTATTCGCACATTTCTCTGAAATTCAAAAAGATGGTTTCAAAACTTTAAACGAGGGAGAAGAAGTAACTTTCGACTTAACTCAAGGACCAAAAGGACCACAAGCTTCAAACATTCAAACTAAGTAATTAGTTTAAAAAGGCTCAGAGAAATCTGAGCCTTTTGTGTTTTTTGTTAAAAGTTGTTATAAAGAGTTTCTAAATATGGCAATAATTTCTTCCAGTGTAGCTTGTTTTGGATTTGTGAATCCACAGGCATCTTTTAATGCATTTTCAGCTAAAATTTTTAAATCTTCTTCTTTTGCACCTAGCTCAAGAATTCCTTTTGGAATACTAATGTCAGAAGAAAGAGTTTTAATAGCTTCTATAGCTGCTTTTCCACCTTCTAAGTCATTCATTCCGTGAATATTTACTCCCATAGCTCTTGCAACATCTTTCAGTTTTTCAGGAACAACTTCTAAATTATATTCTTGCACGTATGGAAGTAAAACAGCGTTACAGACTCCGTGAGGAAGGTCGTACATACCACCTAACTGGTGCGCCATGGCATGAACGTAACCTAAACTAGCATTATTAAATGCCATTCCAGCAAGATATTCAGCATAAGCCATTTTATCTCGTGCTTCTAAATCATCTCCATTTTCCACTGCTTTTCTTAAATATTCTGAGATTAATTTCATAGCCATTAGAGCACAAGCGTCAGTTATAGGAGTGGCAGCAATAGATACATAAGCTTCCACAGCATGAGTCAAAGCGTCCATTCCCGTTGCAGCAGTGAGTCCTTTTGGCATATTAATCATCAGTTCGGGATCGTTAATAGCTAAGAGAGGATTCATATGTTTATCAACTATAGCCATTTTTATATGTCGTTCTTCATCAGTAATAATGGAAAAAATAGTCATTTCTGCAGCAGTTCCAGCAGTTGTATTTATGGCAACTAAAGGAAGTTGAGGTTTTTTTGATTTGTTGATTCCCTCATAGTCTTTAATATTTCCACCATTTGTAGCTAAAATACCAATTCCTTTAGCACAATCATGGAGGGAACCTCCACCTAATGAAATAAGAAAGTCACAGTTTTCTTCTTTTAGAATTTTTAATCCATCATGAACATTTTTAGTGGTAGGATTAGCTTTTGTTTCATTGTATATAGCGTAAGAAACTTTGTGTCCATCTAAAAAATCTGTTAACTTTTTTAGAATTCCAACCTTTGTAACAATTTTTCCAGTGACAATCAATGCTTTATGAAAACCTAAATTAGCGATTTCATCACATCCATCTTTTAAGCAACCGGGTCCTGTAAAGCTAAGTGGTGGCATGTAAAATCTAAAACTCATAATTTACCTCCTATTTTATATAATTACCAGCACCATAATAATACTCCTTGTCTGAATAAAAGTCAATTTTTATTAAAAAATAAAAAAAAATAGAACTGATATAAATATGTATAATTTATGATATAATAAAAGTATAAATAAAAAGTTTGAGGAGATATAGAATTGAAGTTGATAATTGCAGAAAAACCAAGTTTAGCCAAAAATATAGCTTTAGCCTTGGGTGCTACAAGGAAAGGTGATGGGTATATTGAAAATGAAAAATACATAATTTCTTGGGCTTTTGGTCACCTTTTTGGTCTTAAAAATGTAGATGATTATTTAGGGAAAAAAAATAAGTGGAAAGATGTTCCTCTTCCCTATATCCCTAATCCTTTTGAATTTAAAATAAAAAGTAAAAAAAATATAGAAACTGGTATTGAAGAAGTAGATAAAGGTGTTTTTCATCAAGTTGAGATATTAAAAAGACTAGCTATGAGAAGTGATGTAACTGAAATTGTCAATGCAGGAGATGCTGATAGAGAAGGGCAAATAATTATAGATATTATAATTAAAGAGATAAAAACAGAAAAAAAAATTACTAGATTATGGTTGCCTGAACAAACAGAGCAAACAATAAGAAGTCAAATGGAAATTCTAGAAAGTAATAATAACTATCATTTGTTAGGGCAAGAGGGGTATGCTAGAACTTATATGGACTGGCTATTTGGAATAAATTTAACTCGATATGTATCTCTTAAGGTAAATAAGTTATTACCTATTGGACGAGTTTTAATACCAGTAGTTAAATATATATATGATAGAGAAATGGAAATTAGAAATTTTATCAAAAAGAAGTATTTTCAACTGGAAAGTAAAACAGAGAAAGATGGAATTGCAATACCACTTATACTTAGAAATAAAAAATTTGAAGAAGAAGAAAAAAAAGAAGCGGAAGAATTTGCAGAGCTGTTAAATACTTTTAAAGGAAAAGTAAAAAAAATAGAAAAAAAATCTATAAAAAAACAACCGGGAAAGCTATTTTCACTATCTAAATTACAAGGGTTGCTTTCTAAAAAAAATAAAATTGACTTTACAACATCTTTAGAGATAATACAAGGACTTTATGAAAAAGGTCTTATTACATATCCTAGAACTAATACGGAATTTTTAGCTGAAAATGAAAAAGGAAAAGTCAAAGAAATAATAAAAACTCTAGCAGAACATAACTTAATATTTAAAGATGGGAAAAAAATATTTGATGATTCTAAAATTGAGTCTCATAGTGCTATTATTCCCACTGTAAAAAAACCTGGCAAACTTACTTTTAGTGAAGAAATTGTTTATAATGCTATACTTAATAGGTTTATTTCAAATTTTTTAAATGAGGAAACTATTACAGAAAAAGTAACTATAGTTATAAATGTAGGAGAAGAAGAGTTTAAATTAAATGGAGAATCTATAAAAAATATTGGTTTTTATAAGTATGAACCTGAAAAATTTGAAAATCAACTTCCGCAACTGGTTAAAGATGAAGAATTTGTAGTAGAGTTTATACCGGTGGAAAAAGAAACCTCTCCTCCTAAAAAACCTACAGAAGAGGATTTAGCAAACTATTTAAAAAATCCATTTAAAAAAGATGGGGAATCAGAAGATGAAGAATATAAAGCAATACTTCAAGGGGTAGAAATAGGTACAGAAGCAACTAGAACAGGTATTGTGGAAAATGCCAAAAAATATAGATATATCTCCCAAAAAGGCTCAACTTTTTCTATTGAAAATCTAGGAGAAAAATTAATTGAGATATTAGATAAATTAGAGATAAATATATATAAAGAAAAATCAGTTGAATTTTCTAAACTTCAAAAAAAAGTTTATAAAGGAGAGGCTAAGCTAGAAGATTTAACTGCTCTTACAAATAAAGAACTAGAAGAGATAATATCTAAAAATATAAAAATAGAGAGGTTTGAATCTGAGTATACAGGACCTCCACGTGAAGATACAAGGGAAATAGTTGCCCTTTGTCCTAAATGTGGAAAAAACATTTATGAAACAGGAAAAGCTTTTTATTGTGACGGATATAGGGATGAGCCTAAGTGCAACTATTCAATATGGAAGTCTAGTAAAATGATACCTAATTTAACTAAGGAAGATGCACTTAAATTCATAAAAGGCGAGAAAGTTTTATTTGAAAATTTGAAATCGAGTAAAGGTAATATATACAGTGCTTATTTTATTTTGAAAGAAGAGGGGCAATATTGGAATTTAAAATTAGAAAGTTTTAAACCAAAAAATTAAATTAAATTAACTGGGAGGAGTATTATGACATTATTTTTAATTTCCATTGTAGCACTTGTTTTAGGATATGTTGTATATGGTAAAATTGTTGAAAGAGTTTTTGGAGTTGACGATTCCATAATAACACCAGCTAAAAGACTTGCTGATGGTGTTGACTATGTAGAGATGGATTGGAAAAAAACATTTTTAATTCAATTTTTAAACATAGCAGGAACAGGTCCGATTTTTGGAGCTATTGTAGGTGCTATGTGGGGACCGGCGGCATTTTTATGGATAGTTTTCGGCTGTATTTTTGGTGGTGCAGTTCATGATTTTATCATAGGAATGATGTCTGTAAGACATGACGGAGCATCTGTTGCAGAATTAGTTGGAATATATTTAGGAGATAAAGCTAAAGTACTTATGAGAGTGTTTTCAGTAGGACTTTTAATTCTTGTAGGAGTTGTTTTTATAAAATCTCCAGCAAGTATATTAAATGATATGACAGGAATAAATGAAATGGTATTAGTTGTAATTATAATTCTTTATTATATTTTAGCTACAGTTTTACCTGTGGATAAATTAATAGGGAAGTTGTATCCAATATTTGGGCTATGCTTATTAATTATGGCTGCTGGAATAGGATATGGGATTGTTTCTCAAAATTTACCAATACCAGATTTCAACTTTTCAAATATGAATTTACATCCTAAGGGAACTTCTATATTTCCATATTTGTTTATTTCAATAGCTTGCGGTGCAATTTCAGGATTTCATGCAACACAAGCACCTATGATGGCTAGATGTATAACTAAAGAATCAGAAGGAAGAAGAGTTTTTTATGGTTCTATGATAGCTGAGGGGATAGTTGCACTAGTATGGGCAGCAGTGGCAATGTCATTTTTTAATGGAACTGAAGGACTAGCAGCAGCAGGTTCTGCAGGAGTAGTAGTAAATAAAGTTTCAGTATCTTTACTTGGAAAATTTGGGGGAGTTTTAGCTATTTTAGGAGTAGTTGCTTGCCCAATCACTTCAGGGGATACTTCTTTTAGAAGTGCGAGATTAATAATAGCAGATTCTTTTAAATATAAGCAAGGTCCTATTATTAACAGATTTATAATTGCACTTCCATTGTTTGCAATAGGAATAGCTCTTTGCTTTATTGATTTTACAATTTTATGGAGATATTTTGCATGGTCTAACCAAACGCTAGCAACTGTAGCTCTTTGGACAGGTGCTAAATATTTAGAAGGTAAAGGTAAAAATTATTGGATTTTACTTCTACCAGCTATATTTATGACAATGGTAGTATCAACTTATATTGTTATAGCTAAAGAAGGGTTAGGAATGCCAGAAATTTCAGGATATATATTTGGAATTATTATGTCTGTTATCTCTGTGTTTGTATTTTTTAAAAGTTTAAAAAAATAAACTTAAGAAAATTATAGTATCTTTAAAATTTGAGTAAAAGGGGGCTAAATGAAGAGGATTATAGATAAGTTATACAAAGAGAATAATCTTTCTAATGAAGAACTTTTGACTTTGTTGAATAATTTGAATGAAGAGAATAAAAAATATCTTTTTGAAAAATCTTATATGACAAGATTAAAATTTTATGGAGATACAGTTTTTTTAAGAGGATTAATAGAAGTTTCAAATTATTGTAAAAAAGATTGTATGTATTGTGGGATAAGAAATAGTAATAGAAATGCAAAAAGATATAGACTGAGTGAGGAAGAACTTATTAATTGTTGCATAAAAGGTTATAACTTAGGATATAGAACATTTGTTATGCAAGGAGGAGAGGATTCTTATTTTACAGATGAGGTACTTTGCAGAGTAATAAAGATAGTCAAAACTAAATATAAAGATTGTGCAATAACTCTTTCCCTAGGAGAAAGAAGTAAAGAAAGTTATAAAAATCTTTATGAAGCTGGAGCAGATAGATATCTTTTGAGACATGAAACTGCGACAAAAAAAATTTATGAAAGTGTTCATCCTAACATGAGTTTTGAAAATAGGAGAAACTGTCTAAGAGATTTAAAAGAGATAGGCTTCCAAGCAGGAGCAGGATTTTTAGTGGGACTTCCTAATCAAACTAATGAAGATTATGTAAATGATTTAAGATTTATAAAAGAATTAGAGCCAGAAATGGTTGGAATAGGTCCTTTTATCCCTCAAAAAGATACTCCTATGGGACATTTGGAAAGTGGAAGTGTGGAAACAGTATTAGTAATGCTAAGTATAGTTAGGTTACTGCTACCAGAAGTGCTTCTTCCAGCAACTACAGCACTGGGAACACTAGATCCTGATGGTAGAGAAAAAGGGTTTAGAGTAGGAGCAAATGTAATAATGCCTAATCTTTCTCCTTTCGAAAATAGAGAAAAATATTCTCTCTATGACGGGAAAAAATTTGTTCAAGATGAAGCAGCGGAAGAGTTGAAAAATATAATAAAAAAAATTGGAGATACAGGATTTAAAGCTGTAATGGTTAAAGGGGATAATGTTGGTTGGAAAAGAAAAAAATATGAGGATAAAAATAATTAGTTGAGGAGGAACAATGAAAAAAATATTAGTAACAGGTGGAGCAGGATATATAGGAAGTCATGCAGTAGTAGAATTATTAGATTTAGGATATCAAGTAATAATAGTAGATAATTTAGAAAATGGATATAAAGAACTAATAGATCCAAGAGCACACTTTTATTTAGGTGATATGCGAGAAATAAGTACATTTGAGAACGTATTCAAAGAACATAAAATAGATACAGTTATGCATTTTGCAGGATATATAAAAGTTGGTGAAAGTTGTGTAGAGCCAAATATGTATTATTTGAACAATACATATAGTGTTATGAATATAATTGAAATGATGAAAAAATACAGTGTAAAAAATATAATATTTTCATCAACTGCAGCAGTTTATGGAAATGTAACTATAGATGGATTAGTTAAAGAAGACTATCCTCAAAATCCAATAAATCCATATGGTATGAGCAAATTAATGGGGGAAAAAATAATTATAGATGCAGCTAAATCATATGGGATAAACTATTCTATATTTAGGTATTTTAATGTTGGTGGAGCTCATGAAAAACATAATATAGGGCAGATGGGAGAGGGAGTAACAGCTCTTATTCCTATACTACTGCAAGTGGCTTATGGTGAAAGAAGTAAATTAGAAGTTTATGGAAAGGACTATGACACAAAAGATGGTACTGGAATTAGAGATTATATTCACGTTGTGGATTTAGTGAGAGCTCACATTCTAGCTATAAAAACATTAGAAAAAAATGTAAGTGGAATATATAATTTAGGAAACGGAGAGGGGTTTTCAGTTTTAGAAATGTTAGAAGGAGCAAGAAAAATAACGGGTAAAGATATTCCCGCTGATTTTGTAGAAAGAAGAGCAGGAGACCCAGCAAGTGTAGTAGCTTCTAGTGAATTAGCTAGAAAAGTATTAGGTTGGGAACCTGTTTATAAAGATGTAAATAAAATAATAGAAACAGGATGGAAATTTAAAAATAAATAACTTACAAAATAAATTAGGAGAAAACATAGATGGAACATAAAATATTAAGAATAGAGGGAATGAACTGTTCTGCTTGTTCACGTCATGTGGAGAGAGTAACGAAAAAATTAGAGGGAATAATTGAGTCTAATGTTAATTTAGCAACGGAGAAACTTACAATAAAATTTGATGAAACAAAAATAAATGTGGAAGATATAATTAAAGCAATAGAGAAAGCAGGATATAAAGGGATAGAGGAAGAGGGGGAGTTGAGGAAAAATAAAAAAGATGTAGAGGATAAGAAAGAAGATGAAAAAAATGCTCTGGGGAAGAGATTTTTTCTATCTATGATTTTTACTGTTCCTTTATTAATAGTTTCCATGGGACACATGGTTGGTTATTCTTTACCTAATTTAATATCTCCTGAAATAAGTCCTAGAGTATTTTCACTATTGCAATTTATACTGACGACTCCTGTTGTTTTTATTGGTAATAAATTCTATAAAGTTGGTTTGAAAACTTTGTTAAAAGGAAGTCCTAATATGGATTCATTAATCTCTATTGGGACATTATCGGCATATTTTTATGGAATATTTGCTACTACAAATATATTTATGGGAAATATTAGTTATGTTCATGAGTTATATTTTGAATCTTCAGCAACGATACTAACTCTTATAACTTTAGGAAAATATTTTGAAACAGTAAGTAAGGGGAAAACATCAGAAGCTATAAAAAAACTTATAAATTTAGCTCCTAAAACAGCTAGATTAGAAAAAGATGGGAAAGAAGTAATCGTTTTATTGGAAGATGTTAAGGTCGGGGATATTATAATAATAAAACCAGGTGAAAAAATTCCAGTAGACGGAGTAATAATAGAGGGGAATACTTTTATAGACGAATCAATGCTAACTGGAGAAAGTATTCCTGTGGAAAAAAATGTAGGGTCTAATATAATAGGGGCAAGTATAAATAAAAATGGAACCGCTAAATATAAAGCGACAAAAGTAGGTAATGATACTGCTCTTGCTCAAATAATAAAATTAGTAGAAGAGGCTCAAGGTTCAAAAGCCCCCATTGCAAAACTTGCAGATATAGTATCAGGATATTTTGTTCCTGTAGTAATAGTTCTCTCTATTGTGTCAGGTATAGCTTGGTTTATAGTAACAAAGGATGTGACTTTTGCATTAACAATTTTTATATCTGTTTTAGTTATAGCGTGTCCTTGTGCTTTAGGTCTTGCAACTCCAACAGCTATTATGATAGCCACTGGAAAAGGTGCTGAATATGGAATTTTAATAAAAAGTGGAGAAGCTTTAGAGATTGCTCATAAAATAAATGTTGTTGTTTTAGATAAAACTGGAACTATAACAGAGGGAAAACCTAAAGTAACTGATATTATTGTAGAGGAAGGAATAACAGAAGAAGAAATTTTGATTTTAGCAGGAAGTGCAGAAAAAGGGTCGGAACATAGTTTAGGAGAAGCTATTGTAAAGGAAATGCAAAGTAAAAAATTAGAGTTTGAAAAAATTGAAAACTTTAAAGCTATTCCAGGTTATGGAATAGAGGTTAAGATTAAAGGCGACAATATTTTATTAGGGAATAAAAAACTTATGAATGAAAGGAATATTGTTATAGAAAATTTAGAAAAAATATCTGACAGATTAGCAGAAGAAGGAAAAACACCAATGTATATAGGCGTTAATGGGAAATTAATGGGGATAATAGCTGTTGCGGATACTGTGAAAAAAAGTTCTAAAAAAGCTATAGAAATGCTTAAAAGTATGGGGTTAGAAGTTGCAATGATTACAGGAGACAATAAAAGAACAGCAGAAGCAATAGGACGAGAAGTGGGAATTACAAATATATTTTCTGAGGTGCTTCCTAATGAAAAATCCAATGAAATAATAAAACTTCAACAAAATGGGAAAAAAGTTGTTATGGTTGGAGATGGAATAAATGATGCTCCTGCACTTGCAGTTTCAGATGTGGGTATTGCTATAGGTTCAGGAACAGATGTGGCAATAGAATCAGCAGATATAGTTTTAATGAGAAGTGATTTACAAGATGTTTCAACTGCGATTAAGTTAAGTAGAGAAACAATTGTAAATATAAAACAGAATTTGTTTTGGGCTTTTGGATATAATATACTAGGGATTCCTGTTGCTATGGGGCTTCTTTACGTATTTGATGGTCCGTTATTAAGTCCTATGATAGCAGGTGGAGCTATGAGTATAAGTTCGGTTTCAGTTTTACTAAATGCTCTTAGACTAAAAGGTTTTAAACCGTTGAAAATGTGATACAATTAACTTAATGAAAAAATTTTAAGGAGAAAGAAATGATTATAAATAATTACTTAACTGCTAGAGAACTTATGGAGGCTAGATATGATGCCTTTACAAGGGGAGATATAGATTTTATATTAGGAACTCATAATCCTAAAACAAATGAAGATTTAGATGTTGAAGAAACAACTAAGTGGGCACGTGATTCTAAGTGGTTAGGACTTGAAATAATAGCAACAGAAAAAGGAACTGAAACTGATGATTACGGAATAGTTGAATTTAAAGCTACTTATGAAGAGAATGGGACTGTTCATGTACATCATGAAAAAAGTGAATTTATGAAAGTAAAAGGTATCTGGCTATATAAAGGTATTTTACCTCTTCAAACTACAATTGTAAAAGGAAAGAAAACAGGTCAAAATGAACCTTGCCCTTGTACTTCTGGTAAAAAATTTAAAAAATGTTGTGGAAAATAAATTGTAAGTAGGAGATAAAAAATATGAAAACATTACTTATAAATTATAGAAAGTGTAGTACTTGTATAAAAGCAAAAAAAATATTAGAAATGAAAGGGATTGAATTTGAAGATATTTCCATTGTAGACAATGTTCCAAATGTAGAAGAGTTAAAAGAATACCTTAAACTTAGTGGGTTACCACTTAAGAAATTTTTTAATACAAGTGGAAATGTTTATAAAGAGTTAAAATTAAAGGATATACTTCCAACTGCAAGTGAAGAAGAGATGTTAAATTTACTATCTTCCAATGGCATGTTAATAAAAAGACCAATTTTAGTTTTAAAAAATAAAGTTTTAGTTGGATTAAAAGAAGAAGAATGGAATAAATATTTGTAGAAATAAAATTATTTTGTTAAAAAATAATCAAAAGAGGGAAAAGTTAGACGATAAAAAAGTAAAAAAACAACTGTTAAATGTAAAAAAGTGTTATTTTACTTAGTGAATTACTATCAAAATTAAAATTAACAACATTTTTAGACGACATAATGCCCTATTTTAAACTTATTTGACATTTTTTAAGACTGGTGATATAAATAAAGCATATCAAATAAACTTAAATAGGGGGAAATTAAAAATGAAAAAATTATCACTATTTTTAGGAGCATTATTAATAGTAGGAACAACTGTATCAGCAAAAGAAGTTATAGCAGAACCAATGGAGATGCAAGAACCTGTAATGATGGAACCAATGGTAGAAGCACCAGCAGCTGAAGTAATGTTACCACAGTGGAAGTTTGGAGCTAGAATGTATTTAGAAACAGAGGATTTTGATAGTGGTTCTAAATTAACAAATGTTAATGACGGTTCAAAAAATTCTATTAGAGACGATGAAGATGGAACTTTTATAGGGACAGGAGTATCTGCAACTAAAGGAAAATTAACTTTAGATTTAAATGTAGAAAGAAGATTAGGTGGAGATTTATCTTTATCAAAAGGAGACCAAGAGTGGGAAGCAACAAGAGTAGACTGGAAAGTTAGATACCAATTATTTGAAAAACAAGCATTTCATTTAAAGTATAGAAATGAAGAAAAAACAAGAGATTGGAATAAAAAGACATATCACAAAGATTCGACAAGAGATAGATATGAGTTAGGAACTGATTGGAATCATTTTGATGGATTATTTGCAGGTTGGTTTGTAGTTGGGCATGATGAAGATCAAGTTACAGATGGAAATAGAATAACTAGCAAATCTAGTGGGAATTACTATGAGGGAGATTTTGGACCAATATTTAAACTAACAGAAACTGTATCATTAAACCCAACATTATATGTAACTGGTGAAAATTATGGTGGAAAAGATGCCTACAGAATGGATGACTACCAAGCTAGATTAATGTTAATCTGGAAAGCAACTGATAAAGTAACTATTATGCCAAGAATTAGATATAATATAGAAAAAACTCAAAGAAATAACTTAAAGAAAGATGTTTGGACATTAGATGCTGGAGATAGAATTAGATACGAACTTATGGCTAATGTACAAATTAAAGATAATCTTTCATCATTCGTAGGTGTAGCTTTTGATGATCAAACAAGAAATCAAATAGATGCTAATGGAAATACAGTAGCAAAAGATGGAATCGATATGTGGTGGACTTATGTAGGTCTTAACTACTCTTTCTAAAATAACTAAATATTAATTATGAGTGGGGTTGGAAAACCCCCTCTTATTTTTTTTGTTACGAGCTAAGTTGTATAATGAATTGTCCCAAAAGTAAGTCAAAAAAAAGAAACTCATGATAAAATCAATATGCTGAGGAAAAACGCAAATTAAACGTCAGCGAAAGGCGATTAATCATGAGTATATATAATGATATCATAAAACTTGAATATAGTTCATAAAAAGCAGAGCAAGTTAGTGTTAGAAGGGCAAGTAATAAAGGAAAAACAACCAAATTAGGGAAAGATCACAAATTAGCAAATCATATAGAAAATAAGATAAAGAATGAGAAATGGTCTCCAGCTGCAATAATTGGAGAAATAAAAGAAAAGGGATTAAATTTTGATACTCAAATATGCGTAAAAACAGTT
>JBOFOQ010000021.1:0-2720 GCA_051659505.1 Fusobacteriaceae bacterium | reverse complement strand
AAAAAATGAATTTAAAAGAAATTACAGTAGTTGCAACAA
The DNA here is from genome assembly GCA_051659505.1 of Fusobacteriaceae bacterium. Lineage (GTDB taxonomy): Bacteria > Fusobacteriota > Fusobacteriia > Fusobacteriales > Fusobacteriaceae > JAGNZR01. The sequence continues at coordinate 2,681 of JBOFOQ010000021.1, read as the reverse complement.
GAGGTCAAAAATTGACCCTTGTACAAGATAGTACAAGAAAGATTATTCTAGCAACAAGAGGAGAAGAAACAAGAGAAATTAATAATTCTTTTGAAGAAATAGAGACATGGGGAGAGTTAAGCAAAATTCTTATTGCGTGTGGTTTTGATTTAAAAAATTTTCAAGCTACGTTACAAACCAAAGTAACTTGGGATAATGATGAAATTTTAATACCAAGAGAAAATTTTGTTTTGTATTTAAGACCTAAAGCAACTAAGTCAGGGGCAGATTATATCAAAGGAGATAGACGTTGTATGATGAGCTATATAAAAAATGATGAGAAAATAAAACTTTATATTAAAGAAAATTATTGTCAAGGCATTGCTACAAACTATACACAATTAACAACTAACGCTTTGTCAACAGCTTTAGAAGAATATAGCAATCAATTAAAATCAAGTACTACAACAACAGTAAAAACTCCTGTAAAAAAATCTAAAACATTAGTTACAAAACCTTTAACAGAAAAGACAAAATCTATATCTTCATTAGAAGAAATCTTAAATGATATAATAACTTCTGTGAGTTATGCAAAATCTTTAATAGGTGCAAATAAAGTAGGTCTGTGTAATTGTTGTCATTTTGAACCCAGAGTTGTAAAAACAAAAGAAGAAATAGCCCTTTTTATTAAGGATATGGAAAGAGGTATTAAAAAGTAAGTATTAATAAAGGGAGATTAATTTCTCCCTTTTTTTATTAAAAAATGAATATAAATTTAAATATACAAAACATATCAAATAGGATTTCTTCTCTTGAAAGAATTAAAAAAAATGGTCTAATTAAAGATATAGAGTTTTTAACAAGATTATGTAAAAGAGACAAATTAATGGTTAATGATGTAACTGTAGAATCCTTTAAAAAAAACATAACAACATTAATAAATATATTAGATAATTTTTTTCCTAACAATTGGGATTTTTATTTAGAAAAAACACTAAATAATAAATATTATATACACATACAGTTGTTATATCCTGAAGTTTTAATAAAAAATGAGCAAGGGTTTAAACACACTATAAAAAACTTAATAGTATGTTTAAGACTAAACAATTATACTTCAGATTTTATTTTTATAGAAAAAGTACATGGGACAAAAAGTTATTTTACTCACGAAGAATTTATGACTAATACAGGAAAAATTACAGAAGTAGGCTATGTACACTCTCACTTAGCCTATTCTTCTGGGTATTTACATACTGCTGACTTTTGTCTAGGAGAATTACAGATGGATTTTAAGAATAGAAATGAAAGAAATTTTGAAGAATATATTGTTAATAGTATTCTTAATATAGACTCTCTTGTAGAATGGGAGTCTTTAGAAGGAGTTCCGTATAAGTATATATCCAGCTTATCTTCTGTATCAAATAAAGAATTTTCAGCAGGTGCTTTTTCACAGGGTTTAATAAACACCATATTAAATAATTTTACGACTTTTGAAGGAGATATAGTTTTTACTGAAAATAGATATAAGATAATTTTAAACAATAAATACTTATCTTTCTTAAAAAAAGAGATTTTAAAATATTTAAAGGAAAAAGACTATCCTTATTTTTTATATATTGAAGCAGGAGGAAAAAAATATGCTTATTCTTCAAAAATTAATGAAACTAAAGATATAATAAAAAAAATATATAATGATGAAAGAGACATACCCTATACTTATATAGGAAATAAAAAACTTTCTTTAATAATTGAAGATTGTAAAGAAACCCTTCCGAAAATAGAAGACTATAAAGTGGCAGAAAAAGTAATTAACGAAGTAACAAAAAAATATGAAGAAAAAATCTACAGAATTGCAGTTAAAAGATATACAAATAGAGCAAAAAATAAAAATCTACATATCTGATGATATTAAGAATAAAATTAAATATCTATGTCAAAAAATAGCAAAACAAGAGTGGTCGGGCATTCTTCTTTATACTAATAAAGGAGATATTAATAAGCCTTATGAAATGCAAATTACCTTACAAGACATCATACCCATGAACAAAGGAAATTCTACATATACAGAGTATTCTTTTAATGAACAAGGAGAAGATAAACATTTAGATTATATTATTCTTAACCCAGAAGCAGAAAGTTGGCACATAGGGCATATCCATTCACATAACACAATGGAGGCTTTCTTTTCACAAACAGACCTTAAAGAATTAAAGGATAATGCAGGAGCACATAATTTTTATCTTTCCTTAATTACAAATAATTATTTAGATTGTGTAGCAAAAATTGTTACAAAGGCAGAGGTCTTTTTTACTAAGAAATGTAAATATAAATTATTTAATTCTTTAGGTGTTCCTTATTTTTTAGAAAAAGAAAATTCAGGAAAAGAAGAGACGAATGTTTTTTATGATTGTGAGGTTATAATGAATAAAGAAGAAACAATTGTTAGTGATTTTTTCAAAAATAGTGTCCAGGATATTATAGATAAAGAAAAAACAAAAGAAGTAACAACATTTTTTTCTAAAACACAAAAAAACAATTTTTATGGATACTATGAACAGTAGGTTTAAAGACGCACCTTGGATACCAAAATTTGGTGAAAAAACTTTGATAATAGGGGCAGGAGGAATAGGCTCTTGGCTATCCTTTTTTATTAGTAAAATAGGGTATTCAGTAACTTTATATGATTATGATAAAGTTGA
>JBOFOQ010000020.1:0-89761 GCA_051659505.1 Fusobacteriaceae bacterium | reverse complement strand
TCTATTATTCTTTCATGCAAAATTGATAAATGAAGATTTATTTCTTCTAAAGTTAGTTGCTTTTCAAATACGGATTTGATAGAATTAAAGTCTATTGAAAATTCTTTATTGAATTGTTCAAAATACTCTACTAAAAAGTCGTTTGCGGCGATAATATCAGTTACGTTTAATAGTCTCAATTCAGCTATTTCTACTTTCTTTGTCTTTTTTATTTTTAGTAATGCTTCTAATTTTAATCTCTCTGAATAAGTAAATTGTTTAAATTTTTTCCTTTTTATGATATCATTACATATACTCATGATTAATCTCCTTTCGCTGACGTTTAATTTGCGTTTTTCCTCAGCATACTGATTTTATCATGAGTTTCTTTTTTTGACTAATCTTTTGGGACAATTCATTATACAACTTAGTCAGAAAAAATTTAATAAAAAATAATGTTGTAATTATGATGTTGTTGTGCTAAAATAAGAAATATCTTGTAGAAAATGAAATTCTATGGGATTGAGACTACCCCAATATAAATAAAACAAAAAGAGGTTCTATCTAAAGAACCTCTTTTTGTTTTATAAAATTTATTCGCAAAAAAAAAGCTTTCATGTAGGGACGTACCCCGCCTTTCGGCAATGAAAGCATTGATATATTAATTCAGTGTACTATGAATGTACTACTACTTTGTAAAGTTGTATATATTATTGTAAAATTATTTTTTAACAACCTTTAATAAATAAAGGTTTATAACTCTATGTAAAACTATAAATTTGTATGGTGCCCGTGGCAGGGTTCGAACCCACAACCCTCTGATCCGAAGTCAGATGCTCTATCCAATTGAGCCACACAGGCAGACTATTAATATTACCATACTTCTAGTATAAATTCAAGCTTTTCATTCAAAAAAAATATCTAGTGTATCTTTGTCACTAGGTTTCCCTAAAAGAGAGCCTATAACAAAAACAACAATAGCTAAAAATATAACTGGAACAATTTGATGAGTTCCAAAAAAACTTATTTTAAAAATAAAAAGATAGAGATAAAATCCTAATCCTACTACCATAGAGCAAATAGCTCCAGTAGCGTTAGCTCTTCTCCAGTAAAGACCAAAGATAATAGGACAGAAAAATATAGCTTCTTGCCCTGCTAAAAATATTAAATTCATAATAACTAGTAATTCAGGTGGATTAAGTGCTAAAAAAAAGATAATTAGTCCTAAAGAAAGAGATGTTACTTGAGAAATAATTTTTACTTTTTTAGGATTAGGCTGAGCACCTTTTAGTATATAATGGATATATAAATCTTTAATAATTGTAGCTGAGGATAAAATTAAAAGTGAATCAATAGATGACATAATAGCAGCTAATGGTCCTCCTATAAATACACCTGCAATAATTGGATGAAGATTTTTTAAAGCTAAAATTGGAATGGCTTTATCACCAATTTCAATATTAGGTTCTATAGCTATACCCATAACTCCCACAAGATGCATTCCAAGCATTAGAACCCCTACAACTGAAGTTCCTATTATCATTGCACTATGCATAGATTTGGTGTTTTTAAAAGCCATACATCTTACAGCAGTAGGTGGAAGTCCTAAAACAGCTACACCTACTAGCATCCAAAAAGACAAAATAAAAGGTATAGGAATATCTCCACCACTAGTAGGAGTCAAGAGGTCAGGATTAATCTCCATTACCTTTCTCATAATATTTTCCATTCCTCCACCTTTATGAAGAAGAGCAACAAATAAAATAAGAGTTGCAAGTAACATTACTATTCCTTGAATAGCATCAGTTAATGTTACTGCTCTAAATCCACCAATAGTAGTATAGATTATAACTACAAAGGTAAAAATAATGAGTCCTATATGGTATGGGAGCTCAGTGACACTTTCAAAAAGACGGGCTCCTCCCACAAATTGAACAACAACAGCACCTATAAAAAAGATAACCATGGATATAGAGCCAAAAATAACAACAAAATCATTTTTATAACGTGCTCTTAAGTAATCAGAAATAGTAACTCCTTTTATCTTTCTAGAAACAATAGCAAGTTTTTTTCCTAATATTCCAAGAGTTAAAAAAGCAGTGGGAGTCTGAATACAAGCTAAAAGAACCCAACCAAGTCCTTTTTTATAAGCAACTCCTGGACCACCTATAAAAGAACTTGCTCCTATATAAGTTGCAATAATAGTCATAGCAAGAACCATACCACCCATACTACGATTTCCTATAAAATATTCTTCTATAAAATCATTTTTTTTATTATTTTTTTCTTTGCTTACATACCAAGCGATAAAAAGCATAAGAATTAGATAAATACTAATTGGAATTAATGTTATATTCATTTTGTCCTCCCCCTAATCCAAATCCATATCTTTAAAGAAAATTTTTACAAGAACGAAGAGTAAAATATTTATAACTACTAACCCCATAACACAAGACATGAAAAACCAAGATGGTAAGCCTAGAATAAAAGTATATTTACTTGGATCATCACTTTTATAGTAAGCAAAAAAACACCACCAAACAAAATAAAAAAGATACAATCCAACAGTTATTTTAGCTTCTTTATTTATTTGCTTATTTCTATTTTTCACAATCGATCCTCTCTGAATCTATTTCTTTCGATAAAATTTTACATGCCATTTTTTTTGCAAGATTTTCTAATTTTAAAAAATCTTCTTTTCTAGGTGCTCCTTTTACTTCAACAGATTCTCCTATAACTTCTATTCCAGGAAGTGAATCAGCAAAAGATTGAATTCCTCTTACACCACCACCACTCCAAAGCATATTTCCAAAGATACCTAAAAATTTATTTTTTAGACCGTAATTTTGTAATTTACTTAAAATAGGATCTATTTTAGGAAATACAGCATTGTTATGTGAAGTAGAGCCAATAAATAATCCTTTATACTTCCAAATATCACTTATTATAAATGAAGCATCAACTTTAGAAGCATCATATACTTTAATATTTTTCACTCCAAAAATACTTAAATCTCTAGCAAGAGCTTCAGCCATTTTAGCAGTATTCCCATACATTGAACCATAAACAATAACTACTCCTTCTTCATCTGGAATAAATTTTGCCCAGTTATCAAAAAATTGAATAACTCTAGCTATGTCTTTTCTCCATAAAATTCCATGAGCAGGACAAATATATTTTATCTCTAAAGCAGATAACCTTTTTATAACATTGGAAACTTGAATTCCAAATTTCCCAACTATATTAGAGTAATATCTTCTCATCTCATCTTCATATTTAGTAACATCAATTTCATCATCAAAAATACCACCGTCAATAGCTCCAAAACTTCCAAAAGCATCATTTGAAAATAAAATTTTCTCTGTAATGTCATAAGTTGCCATGGATTCTGGCCAATGTACCATAGGCATCATAGAGAAACTTAATTTATGATATCCCAAGTCTAAAATTTCACCTTCAGTTATAGTCATAAATTTTGATTCGTCAAAATTATGGTGAAAACATCTTATCATATCTAATGTTTTTTTATTTCCAACAACTTTCATTGATGGATAAAGCTTTGTTAAATCATATATAGCACCACTGTGATCTGGTTCCATGTGATTAATAATAAGAAAATCTAGTGGTCTACCATTTAGTAAATGCTCTATTTTATCAAAGTAACTTCCTTCAGTCCCAAATTCAACAGCATCAATAACACAAGTTTTAGTATCATTAATAAAGTAAGAATTATAAGTAACACCTTCAGGTAGTGGTAAATAATTTTCAAATCGGTCACTTTTTCTATCGTTAACACCAATCCAAGAAATATGATCTGTAATTTTTGCGCAAAAATGCATATATAAAACCTCCAATTAAAAATATAACAAATTCAGTAATTAAATTACTAATTAAAGTATACCAAATTTTCAATAAAAATTCACTTTTTTTTTTTATTATGGTATAATTTTTTATTATTACATTATAAAAGAAATAAATTAAGGAGCAGAATATGAACCCAATATTTTTACAGCTAGGACCAATTAAAATATATTATTATGGATTAATGTATGCACTTTCATTTTTTATAGGAAGTGAACTTGCTAAACGTAAAGGAAAAGAACAGGGTATTCCTGTAGGAATAACAGAAAATTATGCTTTTATTGCTATGTTTTCTGGTCTCTTAGGAGGACGACTATACTATGTAGCTTTTAACCTGCCTTATTACCTTTCAGAGCCCTCTCAAATATTAGCAGTATGGAATGGGGGAATGGCTATTCATGGAGGGATTATAGGGGGAATTATAGGAACTATTATTTACTCGAAAATAAAAAAAATTAATGCCTTTCAAATGGGAGATTTAGTAGCCCCTTCTCTTATTTTAGGACAAGCTTTAGGGCGAATTGGGAATCTTATGAACGGAGAAATACACGGGGTTCCCACTTTTACACCGTGGAATATTATTTTTACAATCAAACCTAAATTTGTACAATGGTATAGCTACTATAACTCTCTACCAATAGCTGATAAAATGAATTTCAAAGAACTAGTTCCTTTTGGCTTGATTTTCCCAGGTTCTTCTACAGCAGGGCAAGAGTTTCCTAATTTACCTTTACACCCTGCTATGATGTATGAATCTGTTCTAAATTTTATTGGATTTTTATTTATTTGGTTTATTCTTAGCAAAAAAAAATATGCAAAAGGAACAACTTGGTGGTCTTATATAATTATATATAGTTTTATTAGAATATTTACTAGTTTCTTTAGAGCTGAAGATTTAATGATGTATGGAATAAGAGCCCCTCATTTTATAAGTTTAGTATTAATAGGAATTTCCACAGGAATAATTATCTATATTAATAGAAAAAATAAAAGTGAAGAATAAAATTTAAAAATAAAACATAAAAATAATAAAAAGAGTATACTAAAAGTAAAATTTAATAGTATACTCTTTTTTAGTTAGAAAAATTATTTAAAGAACGTTCCACTCTTTATAAAATTCATCTAAATATATTCTCATAAAGGAATCTCGTTCTTGTGCTAATTTTAAAGCAGAAGGTGTATTCATTTTATCTTTTAATAATAATAATTTATCATAAAAATGCTGTATTGAATCTGAATTATTCACAGACTCATCAAGAGATTTTTTTTCAGGATTATAAAGAATTCTATTGTGGTTACCGCCAAAAGCAAAAGTACGAGCTATACCAATAGCTCCAATAGCATCAAGTCTGTCTGCATCTTGAACTATTTTCCCTTCTAAAAACTCAGGTATTTTACCTTTAGAAAATGAGATTGAATTTACAATATTAATAATTTTATATATACTTTCATTTTCTACATTTAAATTTACTAATAAATCTGTTATGATATTTTTACGGTCATGGTCAGTATACCCCTCTTTATGATCTGCAATATCATGGAGAAGAGCAGAAACTTTTAAAATAAATATGTCAATATCTGAATTATTTTCCATATTTGCAATTTTAATGCTGTTTTTATATACTCTATAGGTATGCCACCAGTCATGTCCACTAGATTCTAATAAAAACTTTTCTTTAACTACTATTTTTAATTTTTCTATAACTAAGTCATTACTCATATCTACCTCACTTTATCTCATATATTCTAAAGATAATTTTAACATACAAATGATTTTCTAGCAAATGTTATATAAATCAGTTATAATATTTTGTAAAGTAAAATATTATTTATAATACATAAAGGAAGAGGATAAAATGAAGAAAAAAATAAATAAATTTATAGGTGCTCATATGAGTATAACAGGTGGATTATTTAATGCACCTTTAAATGCAGATAAAATAGGAGCAAAATCTTTCGCCCTATTTTTAAAAAATCAAAAAAGATGGGAAGCTAAACCCTATACTGATGAAGATATTTTAAAATTTAAAGAGATGCTAGAAGAATGTAGTTATGATGTGAAATATATCCTTCCTCACAATGGATATTTGATAAATTTAGGGAACAAAGATGAGGAAAAAAGAGAGAAATCACTTTTGGCACTTATTGATGAAATAGAAAGAGCAAATCAATTAGGACTAATTTATTTAAATATTCATCCTGGAAGTCATTTAAAAGAAATAGAGGAAAAAGAATGTCTATCTCTAATTGCAAGTTGTTTAAATACGGCAATTGAAAAAACTAAGAATGTCAAAATTGTTTTAGAAAATACTGCAGGTCAAGGATCAAATTTAGGACATACATTTGAACAAATTGGTGAAATTATAGATTTAATTAAAGATAAAACTAGAATAGGAGTTTGTCTGGATACTTGTCATACACTTGCTGCAGGATATGAGCTCAAAACCAAAGTAGGTTATGATAAAACTATGAATGAATTTGAAGATAAAATAGGTTTTAAATATTTATGCGGCGTTCATTTAAACGATTCTAAATTTGATGTAGGCAGTAAAAAAGATAGACACGATAGCATTGGAGTTGGAGTTATGGGATTAAAGTTTTTTAAAATGTTTATGAACGATGATAGATTTGATAATATCCCAATTATTTTAGAGACAATTGATGACTCTATTTGGGAAAAAGAAATAAAATTTTTATATGATTTAATAGATTAATAATATAGAATAGAGAAAAGGAGCTGATGAAAATGTTGAATTTTTTAGAAAGACGATCTGTAAGAAAATTTTTAGAAAAGAGCATCAAAGAGGAAGAGATAAAAGAAATATTAAAAGTAGCGCTTGTTTCTCCAAGTGGAAGAAATAAAAAACCTTATGAATTCATATTAGTGAAAGATAAAGATATTTTAAAAAAACTATCTGTAGCAAAAAAAATGGGTGGAAAACTAATTGAGGAAGCACCACTTGCAATAGTTGTTTTAGGAAATAAAAATGTCACAGATCTTTGGATCGAGGACTGTTCTATCGCTTCAACTTTAATCCAGTTAAAAGCTTGGGAGCTAGGAATAGGTTCTTGCTGGGTTCAAATAAGAACAAGAAATGATGATAGTGATATTTGTTCTGAAACAGTTGTTAAGAAACTTTTAGATATACCAGAAGAACTAGGAGTTTTATGTATTCTTGCACTGGGGTATCCTGATGAAAATAAACAACCTTATGAAGATAAAGATATGGATTTCAAAAAAATTCATATGGAAAAATACTAGTTTTTGTGGGAGATGATTATAATAAAGTTAAATATTAAGAAAATAACTAAGAGTATTGCTAATAAAGGTAGTAAAAAAATTATTTTTATGACACTGATTTTGATTTTAGGTATATCTTGCCAAAAAAATACTTCTAATGATTCTGATGATAAAGGTATAAAACTTGAAAAAAAAGAAAAAGAATTAGTAGTGGCACAAGGTGCAAAACCAAAATCCTTAGATCCATATAAATTTAATGAATTTCCTGCTTTAATAATAACTGAACATATATATAATACTCTTATAAATTTAGATAATAAGGGGGAATTAGTTCCAGAATTAGCTGAAACTTGGAAATACATAACAGATAAAGAGATTCTTTTTAATTTAAGAAAAGATGTTAAATTTCATAATGGTAGTAAATTTGATTCTAAAGATGTTGCTTTTAGTTTGCAAAGAATGAAAGAAATGCCTGGAAGCTCAAATTTAACGACGAATATTGAAAGTGTAGAAATAGTTAATGACTACTCTATTAAAGTAAAGCTAAAGGAAATTTCTGCTCCTTTTTTATATAATTTAGCTTCACCACTAGCTGGAATTATGGATAAAGAGTATTCTCTAGAAAATGAAAAAGATATAGGAATTGCACCTAATGGAACAGGACCTTTTATTCCAGAAAAATGGATAAACGGCGAAAAATTTGTTTTGAGAGCTAACAAAAATTATTTTAAAGGTTCCCCAATAATAGATAAGCTTACATTTTGGATAATAACTGAAACAAGTAATAGAATAATTGCTTTGGAGACTAACGAAGTACAAATGGCTTTTGGTATCTCTCCCTTTGATGCAGAACATTTAAAAGATAGTAAAAATATTATTTTAGAAACTAAACTTACAGCTACTACTGATTACATAGCACTTAATACAAAAAAAGAAGATTTAAATAATAAAAACCTAAGAAAAGCTATAAATTTAGCCATTAATAAAAAAGGGATAGTCGATTCTATATATTTTGGGAGAGGTAGAGTAGCAGAATTTATTGTTAATCCTAAAATCTGGGGGAGTATAGAGGGCGAGAAACCTGTAAACGAATATAATATTGAGCAGGCTAAAGAGTTACTAAAAGATATTCCGCCTATTGATAGAACTCTATCTCTATGGGTTAGTGATAATCCTATAAGATATCAGATTGCACAAATAATACAAGATAATTTAAATAAAATAGGAATTAAAGTTGAAATAAATGCTGTTGAATGGGGAAATTTTTTGCAACAGACAGGAAATGGAGAACATGATATTTTACTATCAACATGGTATATCTCAGCTCCAGACGGTGATACTATTCTTAGAAATTTAACTCATTCTGATTCTATAGGGACACCAGGGAATAGAAGTTTTTATAAGAATATAGAGGTAGATAATAAACTAGACTTAGCTACTAAAACTTTAGATAAAAAACAAAGACTAAAATACTATACTAGTATACAAAATATTATAAAAGAGGATGTTCCTGTTATCCCATTAATACATAGATATGATACAATGGGTATGAGCAAAAAAGTCAAAAATTTTACTTATAATAAAACAACTTTAAGAAATTTATTCGAACTAGTAGATATTGAAGAATAATAAAAAGCTAACTTTTAGCATAGAAATATGCATTAAAAGTTAGCTTTTTATTTTACCAGACTTCTTCTGTTGAGGCTCCAAAACCTGAAGATGTAGAATAATATTTTGTATCTGCTATCTTATTTTTATAAGTAAGAATAAGTCCTTTCGTTTCTAGTATTGCTCTGTTAGTTAAAGAGTTTTCATTACTCTCATTATAAACTTGTTCACTTGATGTATCATTAATATGATATCCATAACTCTTTGTTTTATTGAGTTTTATTTTTCTTACAGCATATGTTCTAGCAGCAATAGCTTGAACTTTTAACGGTTCTATCCCATAACTGGAAGACATCTCACTAGGTATTACATTTTTTAAGTATTCTTCTAACTTAACTTGATTTATAACTCTTAGTTTATTAGGAGTTTTCGAGACTTTTATTTCAAAACTTCCTCTATAATTTGGATGTTTTCCTTTTACTCTTGTTCTTGTAATAGATGTTATTTTAATAAGACCTGAGCTTGTTATAGCCGCTGATTGGCTACTAGAGGCTATAATTTTACCTCTAAAGGAGATTTCAACTTTATTGTTAGAACGTTTAAATAAAACCTGTTCTCTTGGTGGTATTTTATGAACTTTAGAGTTTTGTCTAATAGTTATATGCCCATTACTTGAAAGACTAACATTATCATGGTCTAAATAACTTTTTGTTGTTGTTATAGCTACTCTAATTTTATCATATTTAGTTTTAGAAATATGAGTTCCTGAATAATAAAAATTTAAAATATCTTTATAGTTTTTATTATATTTATTAGCCATATTTTGAGCTCCCTTTTGGGACATTCCAACACCATGACCATAACCACCACCGTAAAAGATATATTCTTCATCTTTCTTTTCAAAAGAAAAAAACGGAGAAGGAAGATAACTAGGAGAAGAAAGAGCTCTTTTATTAATCACTCTACTTATTAATTCATAAGTTCCACCAGCTAAAAGTTTTCTAATATTATATTTATTGTATACTACATAACTACCATTTGTTCCTTCAATAAGAATTACATTAACAAGACCTGAAGGAGCTCTTTCAGCAACAGACATGGATAGAAGTTTTCCTACAGGATTTTCACTAAGGTCTTTTACTACCCAGTTATTCTCTTCTAAGGATAAAATATCTTTAGGTTTAGATTTTTTTATTCTTGATAGATTATCATTTAAAACTTTTTCTAATTCTGCTTTACTTCTTTTAAAAGTCCATCTAAACATGATAGAATCACTATCATAAGATTTTATAGTTGTATCTTTATAAAAATTTAAAAATTCTTCTTCCGTCGTCATTTTTAATTTTGAATCGTTTTCACCAATAAGATGACTTGTAAAAATTAAATAAGAGCTTGACTCTCCTAATCTACGTTTAGATATAGTAGGAATAGGAAAAGTTTTTTTTATTTCTTCTTTTTTATTTTCTATTTCATGTGTTTTTCTTAATGAACTACAAGAAAAAAGAAGAAAAAGTATTATTAGAATAGAAAAAAAAATTCTCTTTAAAGAATATATATTAATTTTCAAATTTTAATACCTCCTATTTCAAAATAATAACTTCTATAGATTATCATAATTATTAATAAATTAATAGTTATTTTATAACAAGAATACTCTTTGCTAAAAAACATTATGAGTAGTATGATTAATAATTAAAAATTATTTTATAATTTTTTTTTCTTTATAGTATTCTATTTTTTTTAAGATTATTTCTTTGTATACTTGAGGAAGATACTCTTTTATAGGTTTAACTCTTTTTAAAATTTGTTCTTCTTCTACGTTGAATTTTTTCCATGTATGACCATCTGAAGTTATATTTTGTAAAAACCCTTGAAATCTATCACAGCAATTTGCAAAATGAGATTCAGAAGTTTTTTGTTCTTCAAACTCTAACCAAAGATTCATTAGTACTATACTTTGTTCTTTAGGTAATAGTCCAAATATTTTTTTTGCACTTTCTAGTTCTTGTTGATATTTCTCAGTGTTAATTATTCCAAAACAAGGGTTGTCTCCTGCGTATATTTCTACAACATCATGAATTAATATCATTTTTATAGTTTTCTCCATATCTATTGAATAATTGAAATATGGTTTTAGAATAAAAGCGGTCATTGCCATATGCCAGCTATGTTCAGCATCATTTTCACGTCTTTCTCCATTTAACACAAGAGATTCTCTGAAAATCCCCTTCATTTTATCAATTTCAATAAGAAACTCCAATTGTTTTTTTAATTCCATTGTTTAAACCTCCTAAATTCTTCTAAATTATACTATTTTTTATTAATTAATGCAAAGGTAAAAAATATATGTTAAAATAAGAAATCAAAATAAAAAAAGAGGTCATATGAGATTAGAAAAATACCTTATTAAGTGCGGAGTGGACAGTGGTAAAAAAATAAAAAAATTAATTAAAAATGGTGAGATATTAGTTAATGACACAGTTGAAATAGATATAGGAAGACAAATAGATGAAAATAATGATAAAATCACATATTTAAATGAAACATTAAAAGAAAAAAAACTTAAATATTATGTTATGTATAAACCAGCGGGGTATTTAACTGCTATGTCTAATCCTGTTAATGATAAGCCTACAGTTGCTGATATTCTTCCAAAATGGCTAGATAAGAGAGGAATAGCCCCAGTGGGGAGATTAGATAAAGATACTGAAGGAGTTCTAATTTTTACTAATGACGGAAATTTAAATTATGAATTAACTTATCCTGATAAATTAATAGACAAAGAATATTATGCTGAGCTAGACCGGGTTATTTCTGATTCTGATATATACAAACTAGAAAATGAAATAGTAATTGATGACTATAAGTGTAAGCCCTCAAAGGCAAAAAAAATCACTGATAATTCTATAACTTTAATCATTGTTGAAGGACGTTATCACCAAGTAAAAAAAATGCTAAAAGCTGTGAATAACAGAGTTAATTATTTAAGACGAATTAGATTTGCAAAAGTAACTTTAGAAAATATGCGTTTAGGTGAGTTTAGAGAAATAAAAAAAGAAGATATTATATAAAAAAAAGCTAAAATAAATATTTAGCTTTTTTACTGATTTACAAGTTTTCTTAAGGATTTATCCAGTTCTTTTTGTAAAATAATTTTAGAAAATTTATTTAAAAACCAATTATATTCTTGATCTGTTAATTTTAATTCTTCTTTTACATAAGATTCTAATTTCTCTACCTCTCCAGGAAGTAGTTTAGGTTTTAGAGAATTATTAATTTCTTGAATGGTTCCTTTACCATCAAAATAAGAGATAAGTTTTTTCCAGTTCATAAATAAATCAACCTTTCTTAGAAGCATAATAGAAGTATAATCCATTTGTGGAATCTCTTTATAACCATTTCTTTTTAATAAAGTTTTTATTTCATCATCTTTTTCACTAAAAAAAATCACTTCTCCAGCTTTTTTTGCATTCATTATTTTAGGAGTTTTAGAGGTTCTATTTATACTTTTTAGATATTTTGATAAAGGTACAATTTTAGATATTTTGTAAAATTCAACTACAAATTCATTAAAACTTTTCTCTAATGGAATTTCACCTTTTTCTATAATACTAATATAATTTTCTAATTTTTTAAAATCAACCATTTCAGCTCCCGTGCAATATTCTTTTTCTATATTATAGATTAGAAAAATGAAAATGTCGATAAAAATTTATTTTAAATTAAAAAAACAAATAATAGAGTAATTATGATATAATTAAAATAGGAAAAAAATAAGTTAAAAAATAAAAAAAAGATTTTATTTTCTATAATTTTTATAATAAGACTTTTAGGGGGAAATATTTTTGAGATTAGATAAATTTTTAGTAGAGTGTGGATTAGGAACTAGAAAAGAGGTAAGAGAAATAATATTAGAAGGAAATATTTTTGTTAATGAGTTAAGAGCTAAATCTCCTCATACTATTATTAACGAAGTAAAAGACGAAATATTTTTAAATGATGAAAAATTAGAATATAAGGAATTTCGATATTACGTATTGAATAAGGAAGAAGGATATATAACTGCTTTAACTGATAGTAGAGACCGTACAGTTATGGAACTATTACCTGAATGGGTAATATTAAAAGATTTGTTTCCAGTTGGACGTTTAGACAAAGATACAGAAGGATTACTTCTTTTTACAAATAATGGAAAATTTGCTCATCAGCTAATTTCACCTAAAAAACATGTGGATAAAATATATTACGTTGAGCTTAAAGATAACATTACAGAAAAAGGGATGGAAGATTTAAAAATAGGAGTAGATATTGGTGGATATATTACCATGCCTGCTGAAGTAGAAAAAATAGAGGATAAAATAATTCATTTGAATATTAGAGAGGGAAAATTTCATCAAGTAAAAAAAATGTTACAAGCTGTTGGAAACGAAGTAGTATATCTTAAAAGAATAAAGTTTGGAAAATTAGAATTGGGAAATTTAGAAATTGGAGAAGTGATTGAAGTTAATCAAGATGATATAATATAAAAAGTGAAATTTATATTAATTATAGAATATATAAAATAAAAACTAGTTAAATAATTATTAATATTTTGAGGTGGTTTTATGTCTTTAATAGAAAAAGAAACGAATACCCTTACAACTTCAATTAGAAAAAAAAAGAAAAATAAAGAAGAGAAAAAAAGTATTTTCGATATTTATAGAAGTAAAAAAACTCTAAAAGATTATTTTTATTATCTCAATGGATTTTTAAATTATGTTTATGAAGGTGAAGGTGAAATTCAACCAGAAGAAATAATAAAACTTATGAGTGAAATCGAAAAAGATGATATTGATGACTACTTAGCATATTTGATAAATGATAAAAAACTAAAAAAAACTTCTGTTAACACAATACTTTCAGGTCTTAAATCACTATTTAAAGAGTTGGAAAAAAATGGATATTCTAATCCAAGTAGGCATACTCAACTTTTTAAAACTACTAGAAATTTAGATAATATTTTAAAATTATCCTATGGAGATATTAAAGAAATTTTAGAAAAATATCGGGTATATGGAGATAAGAGTTATAGAAATATTATAATTCTTCAAATGCTTTTCTACACTGGAATGAGAAGTTCAGAACTAATTAATTTAAAATTTAAGCACATATTAAGAAGAGACGAAGAATATTTTATTAAATTAGAAACAACTAAAAGTGGTAAAGAACAATATAAACCTATGCATGAATTTCTCGTAAAAAAAATGTCCGATTATAAAAATTATGTAAAAAATATGTTTTTAGTAGAAGAGGAAGAATTAGAAGAGTCTTATATTTTTCCTGCTTGTTTTGAAAAAAATATTAAAATGTCTTATAATACACTTTATTCTTTAATTCAAGAAATGGGTAAAATTATAAATAAAAACATCAGCCCTCACAATATTAGACATGCTATAGCTACAGAGCTTTCTATTAATGGAGCAGATATTTTAGAAATAAGAGATTTTTTAGGTCATTCAGACACTAAAGTAACAGAGATATATATTAATGCAAAAACAATACTGGAAAAACGAGTTTTAGAGAGAATTCCTGTTCCTAATTTAGAAGAGTGATATTAGCCCTGCTGTTACTAGGTTAATATCACTTTTAATTTATTTTTACCAAATAAATTATTCGGAATAATTTTTAAATGAATAATGTTTTAGAATATAATTAACATTATATTCTATTATGTTACTCCTATCGTCAAAATAATAATTATCTCTGCTAATTTAAGACAATATTTTATTTTTGGAAAAATTTAAAGAATAACTACCTATGACTTTTCAACAAAATAATAATCAACTCATTTTTTTCTGCATTAATTAAGTGACTAATTTTTATTTTTATATTTCTATAATTATATTTTTAAAACACTTAATTATAAAGATGTGATTAATAACATCTAAACCAAGTTCATGTTATTAAAATAGCGATAAAGTGTTTATAAATCTAAATGCATTATTTTTCACAAATATAATCTTATAATAAAAATTATGGAAAATTAAAAACGATTTAAATTATGGTCAATTATTATTAGGTATATGTTTTTCTATAATTTAAATTACAAGACTATTTTTATTTTTTAATCGTTCTCTACATAATTCTAATAATTTTTCTTTAGCATTCCAATTTGGATTTTCAAAAACTAAATTCAATAAATAGTCTAAATTTTCTCCAATCTCTTTTCCTTCTATTCCTATTTTAACTAAATCATTTCCTGTAATTTTTAAATCTTTTAATTCCACAGCTTCTTTATTATTACATATTTCTTTGTAATATTTTCTGAATCGCTCTAAAGAAGAAAAAGTAATTTTACCCACTTGGGCATTTGCTATAAGAAAATATATATATTTTCTTATATTTTCATGACCAATATTTTTTATAATTTTTTTTACTATAACTGGAGAGTTAAACTCTATCCCAGGATAATAATTATCAATTAACTTAATAACTAGATTAATTGATTCTTTAGAATAATTTAATTTTTTTAGAAATGTCTTTCCTGATACCACTCCTATATTTTGGAGAAAGCATGCTAGACGCAAGTGTCTCTTATTTTTAACTGTTTTAACGAGAGAAACAATCTCACTATATTCTCTAATTCCCTTAGAGTTTTTTTTATTTAAAATTATCAATTCTTCAATTTTAGGCTCTAAATACTGCCATAATTTCAATTTTTCAAAAATTTCAAAAGCTATTTCCACTGAGTCCGAAACTAAAATTTTGTTAAATTCATCTTTTATTCTTTCATAAGAAAGAGTTTTTACAATATCTAAATTTCTATTTGCAAATTTAAGTAAACATTTATAATTAAGCTTCTTTGTACAAGCAAATCTGATTCCTCTAAAAAGTCGTAAAGGGTCTTCTTTTATTCTATGCACTGGGTTTCCCATAAAACGAAGTATTTTATTTTCAATATCATGCTTGCACCACTCGTTGCCGTAGATTAGGTTAGAACCATCATAGGCAATGGCATTAATTGTAAAATCTCTTCTTTGTAAATCTAAAGCTAAATCAGATATGAATTTAACCTCTTGTTTTTTTCTATTTTGAGGAGTTCCTATATCAGTTCGAAATTTTGCTATTTGATACTCTATCTTTCCAATTCTAATTTGAAGAATACCAAAACTTTTTCCATATTCCACAGGGGAATAATCTTTAAAAATCATTTTTAATTGATCATAAGAAATATCAGTGGCAAAGTCATAATCTTTAGGTTTTAAACCAAGAAGAAGGTCTCTAATTGCTCCGCCTACAAGGACACCTTGACCATTTTTTTTTAGTAACTCTAAAATAAATTTAACATCATCATTTAATTTATCATATTCTATCATTTAAACTCCTATGCTATATATTTTTATTTAACCATTCTAAAATATCAAAATAAACTTCCTCTTTGCCTAATTCATTGAGAATTTCATGTCTAAATTCTCCATAAAGTTTCAGCCGTAAATTTGAAAACCCCAAATTCTTGTAAAAAAAATAAAGTTTTTTTACTCCTTCCCCATACATTCCAATAGGATCATCTTCTCCTGAAAGAATAAAAATACCTATTGTTTTATTTGTATTATAAAAGCTACTTTTAATATATAATTTTGATAAAAACGATAAAAATTCATAATAAAAATTCGGATTATAACTGAACCCTGAAAGAGGATCTTCTATATACTTTTCAACTATATTTTTATCTCTTGATAGCCAAGAAAATTTATTTTTATCTTTTATTTTTGAATTACATCCTATAAAAAAAATATCATTAAAAATATTTTGTGGTTTATCAGTAAATTTTTTTATTATTTTAAATAATTTTTTTCCTAAATTTGTTATAAATTTATTTTCTCCACAACTTCCCATGATTATATATCCTGCAACAGATAATGAAAAGTATTTCATATGTTCTTGGGCTATAAAGGAGCCCATACTGTGTCCTAGTATGAATAGAGGTAGTTTAGGGTAGATAGCTTTTATATTTTTAGAGATTTTAATTTGTTCTTCTACTAATATTCCAAAGGAATCATAAAATAGCCCTAACTGGTTATTTTCATAGGCTAATTTCCCATGGCTTTTATGATCTGAGAGAAGAACTATGTACCCGTTATTATTTAAAAATTTAGCAAATTCTAAATATCTTTCATGGTGCTCAGACATTCCATGAATTATTTGAACAATGCCTTTGGGAGAGTTTATACTACCACATATCATTTTATACACTCCTTAATATATTTTTATTCTATTTTTTTATTTTATCTTTTAAATTTATTATACAGGCTTATTTTCTTTAATGCAAATTATTAAAAAATCGTTTGATTTTTCTTTCTTTAATGGTATTATATACTTAGAGGGGCTACTTACTTTAAATTTCTAAAAAGGAGATATTATTGTCGAATATAATAAAATATCTGATTTTATTATAAAAATAGATATTTTTATATCTTAATTTAACATTTTTATTTGTTGATGAAATAAAAAGCTTGATTTATATGTAGAAATATGAAAAAATAGAACATATACACTATACAATATACTTGTATAGTGTATTATAGATTTGTAGGAGGAAAAAATGGGATTATTTGATTTATTTAAGAAGAAAGAAGAGGTTTGGTTCAATATTTATTCGCCGTTAAATGGTAAAGTTATAGCTCTTTCAGAGGTTCCAGATGAAGCATTCGCTCAAAAGATGATAGGTGATGGGTGTGCTATAGAGCCTTCTGAAGGTTCAATTTTTGCTCCTGTAGCTGGAGATATAGATATTTTTGAAACTAATCATGCTATTAGTTTTGAAGTTCCAAATGGATTAGAGATGATTGTTCATTTTGGTATTAATACGGTTCAGCTTAAAAGTGAAGGATTTACTAGAATCGCAACCTCTGGAACAAATGTTAAAGTTGGTGATGAACTAGTTAAGTATGACTTAGATTTTCTAAAAAATAATGCATTATCAGTGAAAACACCTATTATTATTAATAATATGGATCTTGTTGAGAAAATTGAAATTGTAGCAACTGGTGATATTAAAGCAGGAGATCTTTTAATGAAGGTTAAACTTATTAAATAATAAAATATTTTTAAAAAAACTAAACAGTTTAATTTTTATAATTAAACTGTTTAATTTTTATAACTAAACAGTTTACTTTTAATTATAAATGGAGGTTTATATGAGAGAAATTAATATGCAAATAATTACCCAAGAAGTGGAAAGACTTTGTATCGAAGCTAATTATCATATAGAAGGAAGTATACTAAATAAAATTAAAAGATTTCATGCAAATGAGGAATCTTCTGTTGCCAAAAATGTTTTAGAACAAATAATTAAAAATGATGAGATAGCTAGTAGTGAATTACTTCCAATGTGCCAAGATACAGGATTAGTTGTAGTTTTTCTTGAAGTAGGAACAGAAGTTAAGCTTAATGGTGATATTTATGAAGCTGTTCAAGAAGGAGTTAGAAAAGGATATAAAAAAGGATATTTAAGAAACTCTATTGTAAGACACCCCTTTGATAGAGTAAACACCAAAGACAACACACCTGCAGTAATACACACTAAATTAATTACAGGTTCTGATAAAATAAAGATAGTAGTTGCTCCTAAGGGAGGTGGTTCTGAAAATATGAGTATTGTAAGAATGATGAAGCCTTCTGATGGAATCGAAGGTGTTAAAAAATTTGTTTTAGAAACAATAAAAAATGCTGGTGGGAACCCTTGTCCCCCAATTATAGTTGGAGTGGGAATAGGTGGAAGTTTTGAAAAAGCTGCTCTTATTGCTAAAGAAGCTCTTATGAGAGAAATTGATGATGAAAGTCCTGATTTAATTAATGCTCAACTTGAAAAAGAACTTTTAATAATGATTAATAAAAGTGGAATAGGTCCCTTAGGATTAGGGGGAAGAACTACAGCTTTAGCTGTAAAAGTTGAAACTTATCCTTGTCATATTGCTTCACTACCTGTTGCAATAAATCTTAATTGTCATGCTGCACGTCATAAGGAGGTTGTACTATAATGAGTATAAAAATAACTTCACCACTATCAAGCGAAACTATATCTAAATTAAAAGCAGGAGATAGCGTATTAATTACTGGAACGATTTATACAGCTCGTGATGCGGCTCATGCAAGACTAGTTACTCTTTTAGAAAAGGGAGAAAAACTTCCATTTGATTTAGAAGGACAAATCATTTATTATGTAGGACCAACTCCTGAAAAACCAGGACAAATCATTGGAAGTGCCGGTCCAACTACAAGTTATAGAATGGACGCTTATGCTCCTGCTCTTCTAGATAATGGTTTAAAAGGAATGATTGGAAAAGGAAAAAGAGATTTAGCTGTAAAAGAATCTATTTTAAAAAATAAATCTGTTTACTTTGCTGCTATTGGAGGAACTGCTGCTCTTATTGCTAAAACAATAAAAGCTTCTGAAATTATTGCCTATGAAGATTTAGGTGCTGAAGCTATTCGTAAACTATATGTTGAGGATTTTCCAGCTATAGTCATCAATGATATTTATGGAAGTGACTTATATCTTGAGGGACAAAAGAAATGGAATAGAGAGGATTAATCAAGTTTTTATAGGAGTAAATTATGGGAAATGTCTATGATGAATCATTAAAATTACATGAGAAATTTTTAGGAAAAATAGAGGTTATATCTAAAGTACCAGTTACGAATAGAGAAGAATTAAGCTTAGCTTATTCACCTGGTGTTGCAGAGCCTTGTAATAAAATTGCAGTTAATAAAAATGATGTATATAAATATACTTCTAAAGGAAATATGGTTGCTGTTATAACTGATGGAACAGCTGTTTTAGGTCTTGGTGATATTGGTCCTGAGGCTGCATTACCTGTAATGGAAGGGAAATGTATATTGTTTAAAGCTTTTGCAGGAGTAGATGCTTTTCCTATTTGCTTAGACACAAAAGATACAGAGGAAATTATAAAAACAATAAAATTAATAGCACCAGGATTTGGTGGTATTAACTTAGAGGATATTTCTGCACCTAGATGTATTGAAATTGAAACTCGATTGAAAGAAGAGTTAGATATTCCTGTTTTTCATGATGATCAGCATGGAACAGCAATTGTGACAGTTGCTGGTATTATCAATGCGTATAAATTTTTGAAAAAAGATTTAAGAAAGGCTAAAGTTGTCATTAACGGTGCTGGAGCTGCTGGAAGTTCAGTTTCTAAATTAATTAGAGATTTAGGAGTTGGAGAAATAGTTATTGTCGACAAAGATGGAATTTTAAGAAAAGATTTAAGTCATCTTTATAATTTCTCTCAAAAAGAACTAGCAGAATTTTCAAATCCTAAGAATCTTTCAGGTGGTTTAAGTATTGCTATTAAAAATGCAGATATTTTCATTGGTGTCTCTATTCCTAATTGTTTGACAATAGATATGGTTAAAACTATGAATAAAGATGCTATCGTCTTTGCCATGGCTAATCCTAATCCTGAAATAACACCAGAAGATGCTAAAATTGGTGGTGCAAGAATTATTGGAACTGGTCGTTCTGACTACCCAAATCAAGTTAATAATGTTTTAGCTTTTCCTGGTCTTTTTAAAGGAGCTCTTAGAGCAAAATCAAAAAAAATAACAGAAGAGATGAAAATGGCAGCAGCTATAGCTATTGCTAATTTAATAAAGGAAGAAGAATTAAATGAGAACTATATAATTCCTGATGCCTTTGATTCTCGTGTTGCTGATGCAGTAGCAAATGAAGTAGAAAGAATTGCAAAAGAATTGAAAATATGTAGAGATTAGTTAATCAATAAAAATTTTAAGGAGGAATAAAAAATGCACAATACTATTTATGATTTAATTATTATAGGAGCTGGCCCTGCTGGCTTAGCTGCTGGACTTTATGCTGGAAGATCTAAATTAAATACACTTATTATAGAAAGAGGAATGGGAGGAGGACAAATTGCAATTACAAATGAAGTTGCTAACTATCCTGGCTCGCTTTTGGAAGAAGGAACTTTTGAAGTATCTGGTCCTAATTTAGTAAAAAGAATGATGGAGCAAGCTGAACATTTTGGTGCTAAGAAAATTACAAAAACAGTTAAAGATGTCGACTTTTCTGGAAAAATAAAAAAAATTATTACTATAGATGGAACAGTATTCCAGTCTAAAGCAGTTATACTAGCAACAGGTGCTCTTCCTAAAAAATTAGGTTGTAAAGGTGAGGCAGAATTTTCAGGAAAAGGTGTTTCTTATTGTGCAACTTGTGACGCTGATTTCTTTACAGATTTAGAAGTTTTCTGTGTTGGTGGAGGGTACACTTCCTTAGAAGAAGCAATATACCTTACTAAATTTGCAAGAAAAGTTACAATAATAGTTAGAAAACCACATTTTGCTTCTGCACAATCTATTCAAGAAAAAGTTTTATCTAATCCGAAGATAACAGTTATGTTTAATACTGAAATAGATGAAATTTCTGGTGACGGAATGGTTGAACGAATTGCTTTAAGAAATAATATAACAGGTGAAACTATAATTCATGAAGCTGATGAAGAAGATGGAACTTTTGGAGTATTTATGTTTGTTGGATATAGTCCTAATACAGGTTTATTTAAGGGACATGTTGAAATGAATGAGTGGAATTATATTATTACAAATGAAAATATGGCTACAAATATTCCAGGAGTATTTGCTGCTGGAGATTTAAGACCTAAACTTTTAAGACAAGTTATAACTGCTACTGCAGATGGTGCTATTGCTGCTACTGCTGCTGAGAAATATATTAATGAAGCTTTTCACGAGACAAATTAATAATTAATATTTTTTTAAAGAAAAAGAGGTTTAAAAACCTCTTTTTTCCTTTAATATATTTTAGGAGGTGTAAACTTTATGAAAAATATTTCAGATAAAAATAAAAAAACAATAATAAAAGATTATATTTACTATTATAAATTCCCTCTTGGAATTTTAGAACTAACAGCTTCTGAAACCTCTATAACTTCCCTAACATATGTAGATATAGAAGGTAAATATACAAAAAAAAACAATATATTAGAAAAATTAATTTATCAATTAGACGAATATTTTCTAGGTAAAAGAAAAGAATTTAATCTTAATTATGAGATTCAGGGAACTGAATTTCAAAATAAAGTATGGAACTCCTTAAAAAAAATAACTTATGGAGAAACTTGCTCATATAAAGATATTGCTATTGATATAAAAAATGAAAATGCTTCAAGAGCTGTGGGAAATGCTAATAATAAAAACCCTCTTAGCATTATTATTCCTTGTCATAGAGTTATAGGAGCAAATAAATCTTTAACTGGGTATGCAGGGGGTCTTCATATTAAAGAGTGGCTATTAAACCATGAGAAAAAATTTAGCTAATAAAAAGTAAAAAAAAGGAACTACTTAGGAGATTTTATCTCTTAGTAGTTCCTTTTTCTATTATATTTATTAAAGCATTTTTAAAATTAATATTATCTTCTTCTACTCTTTTTTTAGGCCCTTGAGTTCTTTTTCCATTATCTCTCATTTTCTTTGATAAATGTCTTGTCAAAAGTAAAGTTTCAATATTAAACTTATTATAGACTAATCCATTTTGATTTAACGCATAAGCTTTCTTTGATAAAACAAGAGACGCCAAACCATAATCTTGTGTTATTACAATCTCGTTTTCTTTTACCTCTTTTAATAAAACAAAATCAACTGCATCATTATCTTGAGGAACCACTATGGTTTCCACGTTTTCTCTTTTTATATTATGAGCTGAATCACAAAATATTAAAACTTTAATATTAAAATTTTTAGCAATTGAAATAACTAAATCTGTAACAGGACAAGCATCAGCATCTATTAAAATTCTCATAATTTATACTATTTTCCCCTTTGTAATAACTTGAGTTAAATTTAACTCTTTATCCATTATTACAATATCAGCAAAATATCCTGGTTGAATTTTTCCATATCTGTCATCAATAGAAATAGCTTTTGCTGGTATTATAGTCGCCATTTTAACAGCTTCTTCAACTGATAATTTCACATGATTAACTAAATTCTGTACTCCAGCTATCATTGTTAAAGCTGAGCCACCTAATGTGCCATCCTCACCAAAACATTTACCGTCTTTATGATATACTTTGTTTCCTTCAAAATAAAAATATTCCATATCAGTTCCAACAGGAGCCACTGCGTCAGTTACCAAATATAATCTATCACCCATAAGCTTTTTAGCTATCTGTACTGAAGCATAGTCACAGTGAAAGCCATCAACTACTATTCCTGCACTTATATCCAAATTCATAGTTGCACCAGCTGCTCCAGGCTCTCTATGAGTAAATGAAGACATTCCATTATATAAGTGAGTAGCTAATGTTATACCAAATATTTTTTTCTCTTGAATCTCTTTATATGTTGCGTTAGTATGACCTAAAGCAACTTTTATTCCAGAATTAGCTAAAATTCCAATATACTCTCCTGAAATATTTTCAGGAGCCACTGTTATTATAGACACACCTTTTTTTCCAGTTTTAACAATTCTTTCTAAAATTTCTTTATCCATAGGTCTTATAAATTTAGGATTATGAATTCCTTTTTTCTCAACTGAAATAAAAGGACCTTCAATATGTAAACCTATAACACCAATATCTTCTTTATCTTCCATACTATCTATTAAATCTAAGCCTTTTCTTATGTTTTCATCAGTTGTTGTTATAAGGGTAGGAGTGCAAAGAGTACAACCATATTTAAGATTTGTTTTACTCATTACCTCAAAAGTTTCACGAGTAATAGAATCATTTACTAAAACTCCACCACAACCATTTAATTGAAGATCAATAAACCCAGGAGTAACATATCCTCCTTTAGCATCTATTGTTTTTATATCAGAATATTGTTTAAATATCTCCTCTTGGGAAACTATATCAACAATTTTTTTATCTTTGATTATTACAGCTTTATTCTCTAAAAAGTTAGTTCCATTAAATACCTTTCCATTAATAATTGCAAACATATAATTTCTCTCCTTTTTACTTCTGAACTCTTGCGTATAATTTTTTTATTTGAATAGATACATCTAAATGCTCTTTTTCTATATCTTTAAAGTATCTATACGTCCCTACTTTCAATTCTGAACATGCATCTTCATCAGAAACTATTATTCCTTTTGGATGAAGTTGAAGAGCTGAGATAGTCCACATATGATTTACTCCTTCTTCAATAGCTTGACGTAGTGCTCTAGATTTATTATAACCATTTACCATAATTACTACTTCTTTAGCATCTAAAATTGTTCCTACACCAACTGTTAATGAAAGTTTTGGTACTTTATTTATATCGCCATCAAAGAATCTAGCATTAGCTAAAATTGTATCCATAGTTAGTTCTTTATCTCTAGTTCTTGAACTTAAAGATGAACCTGGCTCATTAAATGCAATATGTCCATCGGGACCTATCCCGCCTAAAAATATATGAATTCCACCTACTGATTTAATTTTCTCTTCGTATCTCTGACATTCTGCTTTATAGTCTAAAGCCATTCCATCTAAGATATTTATATTTTCAGGTTTTATATCTATATAATTAAAAAAGTTTTCATGCATGTAATAGTGATAACTTTGCTCGTTTTCTGGTGATAGACCTACGTACTCATCCATATTAAAAGTAATAACATTTTCAAATGAGATAATACCATCTTTATAAAATTCAATTAATTTTTTATACAGTGCTAAAGGTGTTCCACCAGTAGGTAACCCTAGTACAAATGGTCGTTCTTTTGTTGGAGCAAAATCTAATATTTTATTTGCTACATATACTGCAGTCCAATTTTGTATTGATTCTTCTGTTATAATTACTCTCATTTAAAACCTCCAATATTAATTTTATTAAGTATTTAATTTTATATTATCATTTTTTAAATCAAAAGTCAATATAAGTGTGAATTTTTAATTCATCTTGGTATCTTCAACTAAATCAACTACATTTTCAAGATATTTTTTTGCAAGATTACTATTTTTTAGTACTAATTTCACATAAATTAAATCTAATAAGCTCAACTGAGATATTCTATGTGTAAAAGTCCCAGAAACAGAGTTTGATTCTCCAGCTGTCCATAAATTTATAGTTGCTAATTCACTAATAGGGCTTTTTGATATATTGGTTAAGGAGATTATTTTTATATTCTTATTTTTTATTTTTTTCAAAAGATTATAAGTATCTAAGGATTTTCCACTTTGAGAAACAACAAAAACTATATCTTTTTCTGTTAAAGCAGAAAGATGAGATAGTTGTACATGTTGATCAAAATCATAAATTCCTAAAAAACCTAACTCTAAAAGTTTATATTGAAAATATTTTGCAACAATTCCAGAAAGTCCAGAGCCCAATATTAAAATTTTTCTTGATTTTTCTAGTAATTTTATTGCTTTCTCCAATTCATTAAAATCCATTATTTTAGCACTATTTTTCAGTGAAATAATATTTTTATTTAATAATTTTTCCGCTGTAGCTTTTGTGCTATCAGTTGTTTTTATTTCTTCATCAATAATAGAAATTTTTTTTTCGTGAGATATTTTTCCTAAAGCCTCAATCAATGATATTTTGAACTCAGGAAACCCTACAAATCCATTTTTTTTAGCAAATCTTACTATTGAAGCCTGACTTACTCCACAGTTTTCAGCTATTTCATAAGTATTTAAAAATTTAATTTTTTCGACATTACCTAAAATAAAATCTATTATTTTACATTCCATTTTAGATGATGTATTTTTTATTTCAGCTAATTTTATTAAAATACTCATGTTATCACTTCCTTTTCTCTAAATTTTCATCTAAAAGTTCACCTTGATAATAATTGTTTTTTTTAAGCTCTTTTTCTATATTATTTAAAACATTTAGTTTATTTAAACTCCAAAGTGGGCCTACTAATGCAGATTTTTCACCATCACCTGTTAATCGGTGTATAACTAAATCTTTTGGTATATTTCTTATTATATCTATGCAAATTTGAATATATTCATTCATAGTTAACAACTCAAACTCTTTTTCTAGTAAAAGTTTTTCTAAGTATGTATTTTTTATAACATATAAGAGATGAATTTTTATCCCCCACGACCCTGCTTTTACAGCTTCTCTCGCAGTTATTAAAGAATCATTTTTCAATGCTTTAGGGAGACCTACTATTATGTGAGTTACAAACTTAATATTTCTCAATTTTAAATTTTTTGTTGCTGCTAAATAAGTTGAAAAGGTATATCCTCTATTTATATACTTTGCAACAGAATCATCAGAACTTTGCAACCCGAGTTCTATCCAAAGAAAATAATTTTCATTTATTTCAGAAAGTAATTCTAAAACAGGATTATCTAAGCAATCAGGTCTTGTTGCAATTGCAATTCCTATAACTCTTTCATGGGAAAGAGCTTCAAGAAAAACTTTTTTTAAATATTCAATATCACCATAAGTATTTGTGAAGTTTTGAAAATATGCTATAACTTTTCCTTTTTTAGCTTTTTTTTCAATAAAGATTAGTTGTTCGTTTATTTGTTTTGTTATACTATTTTTTTTATTACTAGTAAATTCACCACTTCCTGAATCACTACAAAAAATACACCCACCTAGGCTTATTTTCCCATCTCTATTAGGACAGCTTAACCCTGCATCTAAGCTAACTTTATATATTTTTTCACTAAAATTTTCTTTGAAAAAATCATTTATTGTATAGTATCTACTGCTCATTTTTTCTCTCTTTCAATTTTTTTTATTTTAAATCACCTTTTAAGTATTATACCTTTTCCTTTCATTTTGTGCAAATAATAAAAAAGACTTGATAAACTCTATCAAATCTATTATTATTATTATTATTATTATTATTATTATTATTATTATTATTATTATTATTATTATTATTATTAATCTATTTAGAAGTTTTAAAAGTAAAAGTTGTATTTTGAGTATAATTTTTATTTGGAGAATAGATATTTATATTATCTAAATTTAAATTAAAAATATCAGGATAGTCTTGTGTTTCAAAACAAATACCTAGATGTTTTTCCTTTAGATAGTTTCCAGTATAAATTACAACTGTAGGTTGATCCGTTTTAAAAGACATCTCTCTTCCTGAAATTTCATTTTTTAGAAAACCACCTAAATCACAAGCTTTTTCCAATATAAATCCGTGATCAATACCTCCACCAACAATTTTCGTATCTTTATTCTCTTTAGTCAAAACTTCACCTAAGAGCTGACCATTTCTAAAATCAAAAATAGAGTCTTCAGTTTTTTTTATTTTAATTGGTAAAGTATTTGTATCCACTTCTAAGAAATTTTCAGAACTTAAAGTTAAAAAAGAATCATAAATATTTCTTTTCTGATTTCCGCTTAAGTTGAAGTAGCTATGATTAGTTAAATTGATATAAGTATTTCTATCAGCTTCACCAATATAACTAATAGTTAAATTTTCATTTTCCAATGTATACTTGACTGTAAAATCAATAGCCCCTGGAAATCCATTTTCAAGATGTGGGCTATGATAAGTCAAAATAATAGAGCCTTTATCGCTAAGTTTTTCAACTGTTCCAGCCCAAACCTTTGTATTTAATGAATTTATTCCACCGTGAATATTATTAGAACCATTATTTATTTCTAAACTATAAAGTTTATTATCTATTGTAAGTTTTCCTTCTTTTATACGCCCGGCCACTCTTCCAGTAATACAGCCAAAATAAGGTTCATTTATTTCATATTCTTCAAGTGTATCAAAACCCAAAACTATATTTTCCCAATTTCCATTTTTATCTGGAGTTAAAATTTTTTTTATAATTCCTCCATAGTTCAAAATTTCAACTTCAATTTTTTCATTTTTTAAAGTGTATATAAAAACTTCTTCTTTATTTTTAGTAAACCCAAAACTTCTAACAGTTATATCCAAAATTCTCTCCTTTTAAAACTTATTTTATCTTTTGTTGGATTTTATAAAATTTAAAATAACAGTTGCTACAATTATTTTTTTTAATATCTATAAAAATCTAATAGTACTTATATAAGTATAAATCTTCAAGAGAAGCGAGTCAAGATATTTTTAAAAACACTTGATATGATTTAAGTTGTATAGTGAATTTTCTGATAAATATATTTATTTTATGATTTTTTTGTGATATAATTTATGTAAAAATAGAGGAGGAATGTAGATGCCTACTATCAAAAATTTTCTGCTTTGGTTGATATAGAAACATGTGAAGCAATAGAGGAAACAAAGTGTAAATGAGGAGGTGTAGATGAAAGTTAAGAAAATTCATTTTCAAGACCATAAAGTCTTGAAAAATTTAGAAATAGATTTTACTGAAAATGATAAAGTTAAAGATTTAACTATTATTGCAGGAATTAATGGAAGTGGAAAAACTAATGTTTTAAAATATGTTTATGAATATTTTTCTAAGAGCCACTATAACAATAATAATTTAGTTAATAGTATAGAGTTTCTTTTTGAAGAAGAAGAAAAAAAGATTGAAGAAAAATTAAAATCGAATTTTATGCATTATTTAGGGTTTTATGAATACTGTGAAAAAAACAATTCAGGTGACCAGAACTTTAAATTAATTAGTGAAAATTTAAAAGTTCTCCCTAAAATAATATATATTCCTGCAGAAATTAACTTTACAGATGTAGCAACTAAAACTAATATGTTAAAAAGAAAGTATAACTTTTTAAATGTTGTGGATTCGGAATTAATATCCAATATAGCCTCGTATATTGCTACTAGAATAACATATGTAACTAATACTCAAGAGAATTTAACAGGAAAACAAGTTAAAGAAAAGGTTGCTAAAGAGATTAATGAAATCTTTGAGATTTTAGATTTAGATATTGAATTTATAGGATTATCAAAGGATGAGGAAAGTATGCCTCTTTTTAAAAATTCCTTGAAAGAAGAATTTAATATAAACGAGCTATCATCTGGAGAAAAGCAACTTTTCATAAGAACTTTAGCTATAAAAATGCTAGAACCTGAAAATTCAATTATTTTAATAGATGAGCCAGAGTTGTCACTACATCCAAAATGGCAACAAAAGATTGTTGAAGTATATAAAAAAATTGGAAAAAATAATCAAATTATTATTGCAACTCATTCTCCACATATTCTAGGAAGTGTAAGAAAAGAAAGCATCATTCTTTTAACTAGAGGAGAGAGAAAGGAGATTAAAGTTTTAAAAAGCGAAGATTTAGATAGCTCTCTAGGACAACCTGTGGATAGAATATTAGAGGATATTATGGGATTAGAGACAACAAGAACTCCTGAAATATTTAATAAGATAAATAAATTAAGAGAGTTAGTGGATAAATATGAGTATGAAAGTGCTGAGTTTAAAAGTTTATTTAAAGAGATGATAGATATACTAGGAGCAACAGATGAAGATATGATACTTATAAAAATGGATGTAAATATCATGAAAAAACAGAAAGAACAAAGAGGTGAGTGATTTTGTTTAAAATAAATAAAACCTCTGAGCCTGAAAAATTTACAGAGTTTAAAAAACATAACCAGATGAAAAATTGGGGTGATTATAATAATCATCCTGAAATTAAGCAATGCCTTAGAAAACATTCTCTTCTAAAAGAACAAGATTTTTGTTGTCCATATTGTGAAATTGAAATAGATGTTGAAAGTAGTGAAACTGAGCATATAAAACCTAAAGACAAATTTAAAGAAGAGTTTCAAGATTTTAATAATCTTATAACAGCTTGTAAAACTCCTAAATCATGTGGAAATAGCAAAGGAAATAAATGGGATCCTAATTTTATAAACCCAGTATTAGAAGATCCCGCAGATTATTTTACTTATGATGTGAAAACTGGAAAAATAAAACCTAAATTTACTGATGGAATAGAGTTAACAAAAGCCGAAATAACAATTGAACTTTTAAATTTAAATAATAAAAGGTTAGCAAGTGCTAGAAAAGTCTTTATATTAAAATGGAAACGCTCTATTGAGTATTTAGACTCTATTAAAGATTTAGACTCAATTAGAGAGTATAGAAGTCTAAGAGAATTTATGATTGAAAATAAAGATATCATATAGAGTTGATAGTTTCTTTACAAATGAATAGAGTAACTACTTAGAAGTAAAACCACCTTATACTCAAAAAATAAAAAAAATCATGTAAAATATAAGAGATTTCTGAAAAAAGATTTCCCTCTTTCTTATGACATGATTTTTTTTTAGTGCTAAAAAAACTATTAAGTGCAGGTACTAGTGGATGTTTAATCTTTTTTAAAGTAGAAATAGCAGAATTTTGAATGAATTAATTTTTTTGAAAATTTGGGACAATTAAACTTGCAATTTAGCATATGATTTAAAAATCAAGATAGTATTGACTGTTCTATATATCTGTGATAGCATTAATAAAAGACTATAAAAAGAGGAAAACAATGATAACAATAAGAGAGATTGGTAAAATAGCTGGAGTAAGTCATGCAACAGTTTCCATGGTCATCAATAATAAAAAAGGCCCCAGTGAAGAGATTAGAAAAAAGATACTAAAAATAGTAGAAGAAACTGGATATGTTCCAAATATGGGAGCAAGAAATTTAGTTATGAAAAAAAATGATGTTGTTGGAATTTTTCTACTTAATTTTCCTGAAAAAAAAGAAGATAGAATGTTTTATTATTACGGAGAACTTCTACAAGATATTATGATAGAAATGAAGGAGAAAGGATATAATCTTCTGTTTTATACGGATAAGGATAAAACCAGAGAGTTTGTTTCTTACAGTACTATTTGTAAAGAACAAAATTTGAGAACAGCTATTTTTCTTGGTATGAATAGCGAAGATCCCAATATCGAGTCACTAAAAAATTTAAAAAATACTCAAATAATATTTTTTGATTTTGAGGCACCCTCAGAAAACTATAATTGCATAATTTCTGATTCTAGAACAGGAATAGAAGAAATGCTAAGGGATTTAAAAAATTCCGGTAAGAACTCTTTAGCAGTTATAAAAGGAAAAAATAATATAAAAATAGCTACTGAAGACAAAATCGAACATTTGAATAAAGTTTCAAAAGAATTAGGAGTTAAAATAGATTATTATTCAGGTGACTTTTACAAAGAAAGTGGATACAAAGTTGGGAAAATAATTTCTCCTGATAAACACGATTCTGTTTTTGCAATGAATGATGCTATGGCAATAGGTGTTCACGAAGCTTTTAAAGAACGTGGAATAGAACTAACTGTAATTGGATTTGACAATTTAGTAATAACTGAATATATCGCTTCAAATCTTTCAAGTATTGCCCATAACAATCATGAAATAATAAAAAATATATTTCTACTTATGAAAAACAACGAAACTAATAAAAAAATATTGATACCTACACAATTTATAAAAAGACCATAAGAGAAAGAATTAATCTTTCAGTTGTGGTCTTTTTTATTATAGTACAAAATGTTTGCAAATAATCGGATAAAAATATTTGTTTTTTAATACTAAAAAATATCTAGTTCGGCAATAGGTTTTAAGTCCTAATATGGAGCACTAGTGTTATATTAAAAACACTTAACTAGAAAAAGTGTTGACAAGATTAATAAAAAATAGTATTATTACTTACACGTGTAAAATAGATGTGTGAAATTTAAAAATAAAAAAAGGAGAGTTATGAATATAAAATTATCACTAGATAAAGATAAATTTTCTTTAAACACAAAAAATACATCCTACATTTTTGCATTAGATGACAATGGACTTTTAAGACATATTTACTGGGGTAAAAAAATTGAAAATGTTGAAGAAATTGAAGTTCCAATTTTATCTGAAGTTTCAACCAATGATCCTGTATACGAAATAACACCTGAAGAGTTTCCAATTCATGGAAATTTAAGATATAAAGAAAATTGTTTAAAACTTAAATTTTATGATGGTTCAAGAGGCTCTAAATTTGAATATAAAAGTTATAAAATTGAAAATGACCAGCTTGATATAGAACTTTTTGATGAAGCTTATGGAATAAAATTAATTCTACACTACAGAGTTTTAGCTGAATTAGATTTAATAGAAAGATGGGTAACTTTAGAAAATCTAAGTAAAGAAGTCCTTGAGATTGTTTCTATTTACTCAGCACAATTTCATATACCTTATAGAGAACTTAATTTACGAAATACTCATGGACACTGGGGAGCAGAACATCAATTATTTAAACAAAAATTAAATTATGGAAAAATAGTTTTAGAAAATAGAAGAGGAATTTCTACACATAATCACAATCCTTATTTTATATTAGATAGAGATGCAACTGAGACATCAGGAGAAGTTTACTTTGGAGCATTAAAATTTAGTGGTAATTTTAAAGGTGTCGTAGAACAAACTCAATATGAGGAAACAACTGTTTCGCTAGGATTAAACGACTACGACTTTATGCATTTATTGCAACCTGGAGAGAATTTTGTAACTCCTATAGTTGTTTCTGGATATACAAATAAAGGTTTAGAAACTATGAGTCACAGACTTCATACTTACGGAAGAAGAATAATGAGAGATAAACAAACTCGTGAAGTTCTTTATAATTCTTGGGAGGCTACAGAGTTTAAAGTTTGTTGTGATGAGCAAATAAAGTTAGCTAAGTCTGCTGCTGAATTAGGAACTGAATTATTTGTTGTTGATGACGGTTGGTTTGGTCGTCGTGACAGTATAGAAGATGGTCTTGGAGATTGGTGGATAAATTCTCATAAGTTCCCTAATGGGTTAAAACCTCTAATAGATGAAGTTAAAGGGTTAGGAATGAAGTTTGGAATTTGGATAGAACCTGAAATGGTAAATCCTGCTACAGACCTCTATAAGGCACATCCTGACTGGATATATTCTTTACCAAAAAGAGTTACTAATACTTCTCGTGGTCAATATGTTTTGAATCTTTCTAAAAAAGAAGTATCAGATTTTATTTTTAACATGATAGATGAACTTTTGAGTAAAAACGATATAGATTACATAAAGTGGGATGCAAATCGTCCAATATCTCAAGCAAGTATAGAACAAGATATTTGGTACAAGCATATAGTGGCAGTTTATGAGATTGTGGATAAAGTTAAAGCTAAATACCCACATGTTCTTATGGAAGCTTGTGCTTCTGGTGGTGGAAGAATCGATTTTGGAGCTTTAGAACATTTTGATGATTTTTGGACTAGTGATAATACAGATGCCTTAGATAGAATTACTATTCAAGATAGTTATTCATATATTTATCCAATTAAAGCTATGAGAGCTTGGGTAACAGATGTACCTAATTTCTTATCTAGAAGAGAAATACCGTTAAAATTTCGTTATCACTCTGCAATGATGGGAACTTTAGGTATAGGTTGTAAAATATTAAACTTTACTACTGAAGAAATAAACCTTTCAAAAGAGATGATAAAAGAATATAAAGAAATTAGAGAAACGGTTCAAGAAGGAGATTTCTATAGACTGGAGAATACTTCTACAAATAATTATAAATTTTTTCAGTACACAAGGGAAAAAGAAACACTTTTATTTGCTTTTTTAACAAGCACAAAGATAGGTCATAAAGGTGCTAATATTAAGTTAAGGGCTTTAGATAAAAATAAAGTTTATACGTTTGTTTTAAATGGAGAAGAAGTATCTAAATCAGGAAACTACTTAATGAATATAGGTATAGACATAAGATTAGTCGGAGATTATGATAGCTTAATTGTAAAACTAAAATAGTATTGAAAAAAGGGAGGAAAAAAATGCTAGGATTTAAAGGAAAACTTTCATATGGAATTGGGGCTTTAGGAAAAGACTATGCATGTGCTATAGTATATATATATTTAATGTTTTATTTTACAGATGTAGTGGGACTAGCCCCAGCTTTTGTGGGAACTCTATTTCTTGTAGCTAGAATGTGGGACGCTATAAACGATCCAGCTATGGGAATGATAGTTGATAATACTCGTACGAAATGGGGTAAATTTCGTCCTTGGATACTAATAGGAACAGTTTTAAATGCTGTAGTTTTAGTAGCTATGTTTACAATTCCAAATGGTCTAGCAGGAAAAGGGCTTTATGCTTATGTTTCTATCGTTTACATTCTTTGGGGTATGACTTATACTATAATGGATATACCTTATTGGTCTATGATACCTTCACTTTCTAAAAATAAAAAAGAAAGAGAGCAAATAGCAGTAATTCCAAGAATTTTTGCTTCAGCAGCTTGGCTATCTCTAGGAAGTTTTGGACTTCCATTAATAGCTCTATTAGGTAAGGGGAATCAGCTAAAAGGATTTTCTGTTTTAGCTATGGGAATAGCTGTTTTCTTTATTTTTTCATCTGTACTAACTGTTATAAATGTAAAAGAAGAAGTTGTGGAAGAAAAAAAATCTGAAAAAATTAATTTGAAAGATGCTTTTAGACTAATAGCAGAGAATGATCAGTTAGTTGCACTTATAGGAACTATACTTATGTTTAATTTAATGGTTCAACTTTCAGGTGGAGTTGCAATATATTATTTTAAATATGTAACAGGAGAGGAAAGTATGTTTTCTATCTTTACTGGATTTTCAGGAGTAGCAGAAATAAGTGCACTTTTATTTTTCCCTGTATTTTCTAGAGTATTTGGTAGACAAAATGTATTTAAAGCAGCTTGTACTTTTCCAGTAATAGGATTTTTAGGTCTATTTGTAGCAGGAATCCTAGCACCTTCTAGTACTTTATTAGTAGGTCTTTCAGGAGCTGTTGTTAAATTTGGAAGTGGATTATCTTTAGGTATTTCAACTGTTATGCTAGCTGACGTTGTTGACTATGGACAATATAAATTTGGTACAAGAAATGAAAGTGTTGTTTTCTCAGTTCAAACTTTGCTAGTAAAAACAGCTTCTGCTATAAGTGGATGGTTAATTGGTATGGGACTTACAATAGTAGGTTATGTACCTAATATTGCTCAGAGTGTTGATACAATTACAGGAATTAAAATCCTTATGATATTTATTCCAATTATTTTAGCGATTGTTGGATATATAATCTATAAAAAGTACTATAAACTTAATGGAGAGTATCACGAAGAAATCATTGAAACTTTAAATAACAGAGAAATAGAAGGCACTGAAAATGAGTATAATTTAAAGGGAGAATTTTAAAAAAAGAAGTAATCTAAATTACAATAAAAAATATAAATTAGTTTAAAAAAATTACTGAAAAAACATAATATTAGTTTTTAGGTAATTTTTTTAAACGTTAATCGTAAATTAAAAAGGAGATATATATGAAACATTTAATTAATCCTGAATGTTTTCAAATCAATAGATTAGAAGCACATTCAGATCACAAGTATTACACTAGTATTTTATCGATGAAAAATAATGATGAAAATTTAGTAAAATCTTTAAATGGAATTTGGAAAATTAGTTATGCTAAAAATTTAGAACTTAGAGTTAAAAATTTTTATGAAAAACAATTTGACAGCTCTAAATGGAATACAATAAAAGTTCCTGGTCATGTTGAAATGCAAGGATACGGAAACTTACATTATGTAAATACTATGTATCCTTGGGATGGAAATGAAAAATTAATTCCTCCAATGGTTCCAACAGAAACCAATCCTATAAGCTCATATATTAAAAAATTTACTGTTCCTGGTAATTGGGATAAAAAATCTGTTTATATCTCTTTTCAAGGAGTAGAGTCTGCTTTTAATATTTGGGTAAATGGTGAGTTTGTTGGATATAGTGAAGATAGTTTTACTCCTGCTGAATTCGAAATTTCTAATTATTTAGTAGAAGGAGAAAACACTTTAGCTGTTGAAGTATATAAATGGTGTAGTGGTAGTTGGTTGGAAGATCAAGATTTTTGGAGACTTTCTGGAATTTTCAGAGATGTATATATTTATACTGTTCCTAAAGTTCATGTAAGAGATTTAAGTGTAACAACTGAATTAACCGATAACTTTACTTCTTCAACAGTTAATAATATTCTTAAATTTAAAAATAAAAATAAGATAAAAGTAAAAATAAAAAAAGAAATTTTTGATAGAGAAAACAATTTAGTTAGTAGTATTAACTTAGAAACAACTAATGAACTTGTAGAATTTTCTATGGAAGTAAAAAAACCTAAATTATGGAGTGCAGAAAATCCATATCTTTACACAAGCTATATCTATATAACTGATTTTGAAACAGAAGAACTTATAGAAGTTATCCCAGGAAAAATTGGAATTAGAAAGTTTGAAATAAAAGAAAAACTTATGCTTATAAATGGTGAACGTATAGTATTTAAAGGTGTTAACCGTCATGAATTTAGTTGCTACAACGGAAGAGTAGTTTCAGAAGATGAGATGCTTTGGGATATTAAATTCTTAAAAGCTAATAACTTTAACTCTGTAAGAACTTCTCATTATCCGAATATCTCTAGATGGTATGAACTGTGTGATGAGTATGGGCTTTATGTTATAGATGAGGCTAATATAGAATCTCATGGTACGTGGCAAAAGATGGGAGCTTGCAAACCAGATTTTGTTGTTCCAGATGGAAAACCTGAATGGCTAATGTGTGTTTTAGACAGAGGTAAATCTATGTTAGAACGAGATAAAAATCATCCTTCTATAATAATATGGTCTTGTGGAAACGAAGCTTATGGTGGAGAAAATCTATATAAACTTTCTCAATACTTTAGAGAAACTGATCCCACAAGAATTGTTCATTACGAAGGTATTTTCTGGGATAGAAGATACAATGATACTTCAGATATGGAAAGTAGAATGTATGCTAAAGTTGTAGATATCGAAGAATTTTTAAATAATAACCCGACTAAACCTTTTATTAATTGTGAATACTCTCATGCCATGGGGAACTCTAATGGTGGATTACATAAATATACTGAATTAGAAGAGAAATATCCTATGTATCAAGGTGGATTTATTTGGGATTATATAGATCAAGCAATAATGACAAAAGACAAAAATGGAAATGAGTACTTGGCTTTTGGTGGAGATTTTGATGATAGACCTACAGATTACAATTTTTGCGTAAATGGATTAGTTTATGGGGATAGAAAACCTTCTCCTAAAATGCAGGAAGTTAAGATGTTATTTAGTGACTACAAAATATTTCCTAGTAAAAACAGTGTAATGATAAAAAATAGAAGTTTATTTACAAATATAAATACTTATAATACTATATATAAAATACTAAGAGATGGAGTAGAAATTTTTAGTAAAACAACAGTTTTAGATTTAAAACCTTTAAATGATAACAATTTTATATTAGAAATACCTGAATTTGAAATGCCAGGAGAGTATGTTGTAGAAGTTACATTAAATTTAAAAGAATCTAGAAATTATGCTTTAATAGGACATGAAGTTGCCTTTGGACAATATATTTATAAAGTTGAAGGAGAAGTTGAAAAACTAGAGAATAAAATTTTTAATATTGAAGATTGCGATGTTAATATAGGTGTAAAAGGTGAAGGTTTCCATCATATTTTTTCTAAAGGATACGGTTCTATAATTTCTATGAAATATTTAGGTAATGAGTATATAAAAGCTCCTATAATGCCAAATTTTTGGAGAGCTTTAACTGATAATGATAAAGGTAACAAGTTGGGATATAGAACGGCTCAATGGAAAATAGCTTCTCTTTACGCTAAGCATTATGTTGTAACATTAGAGGAAAAAGAAAATAGAGCTGTAATTACCTATATTTATGACCTACCTACTGTGCCAGCATCTCAATGTACACTAGAGTATAGTGTTGAATCTAACGGAAAAATAAGAGTGACTATGAAATATACTGGTTGTAAAGGTTTAGCTGAAATGCCAGCTTTTGGAACAACTTTTAAAATTCCAATGGAATATAATCAAATAGAATTTTATGGAAATGGACCAGAAGAAAGCTACGTAGACAGAAAACATGGAGCTAGACTAGGAATTTTTAAAAGAGATATAAATGATGAAATGAGTCAATATGTCATTCCTCAAGAATGTGGAAACCATACTGATGTAAGATGGTTTACAATAACAAATAAAAGTGGCTTAGGACTA
This sequence comes from Fusobacteriaceae bacterium, assembly GCA_051659505.1. Lineage (GTDB taxonomy): Bacteria > Fusobacteriota > Fusobacteriia > Fusobacteriales > Fusobacteriaceae > JAGNZR01. Next base: position 52,082 of record JBOFOQ010000020.1, on the reverse strand, counting down.
AAGATAACTTCTGATAATATGGAATTTAGTGCATTACCATATACCGTTCATGAGCTAGAAAATGCATATCATCACCAAGATCTTCCAAAAATTAATTACACAGTACTAAATATAAATAAAATTCAAATGGGTGTTGGAGGCGATGATTCATGGGGAGCTACAACTCATGAAGAATATTTAATAAAGTCTGAAAATTCAATTGAATTTACCTATACAATAGAATCAAAACTTTAATAATTTTTTTACATATCAAGGAGAAGAATATGACAAATATATATTCAGCGATTACAGGGATTTTAAACTATGGAATAGAGAATAAATTAATAGGAAAATATGATAGAATAGTATCACAAAACAGTATTTTGAAATCTCTTAAACTTGATAGTTTTTTAGAGGAAGAAGTAGTTTTAAAATCTGAAAAACAGATTCATGAAATTTTAGATTTTATAACTAACTGGGCAGTGGAAAAAGAAATAATTTCAAATAGCTTAGTGGACAAAGAACTCTTAGACACTGAAATAATGGGACACATTACACCTTCACCATCTACTGTTATAAATAAGTTTATGAAAAAACATGAAACTTCTCCAACAATTGCAGCTAAAGAGTACTATAATTTTTCTAAACAAACTAACTATATAAGAATGGATAGAATAAATAAAAATATGCATTGGTACTCAGATACAGAATATGGTGATTTAGAAATTACAATTAATCTTTCAAAACCTGAAAAAGATCCCAAAGATATAATAAGAGAAAGGAGTCTTCCAGCCTCTTCGTATCCTAAATGTCTCCTTTGCTATGAAAATATAGGGTATGCAGGAAGACTTAATCATCCTGCTAGACAAAATCACAGAATAATTCCTATTACAATAACAAAAGAAGAGTGGTTTTTACAGTATTCTCCTTATGTTTATTATAACGAGCACGCTATAATTTTCTGTGGTGAGCATAGACCAATGAAAATAGAGAGAGAAAGTTTTGAAAGACTTTTAGACTTTATAGATTTTTTACCAAATTATTTTATAGGTTCTAATGCAGATCTCCCAATAGTTGGTGGTTCAATTCTAAGTCATGATCATTTTCAAGGAGGAAATCACGATTTTCCCATGGCTAAATCAAAACTTGAAAAAGAATTTAAGCTAAAAAATTATAAGAATGTAAAATGTGGAATAGTAAAATGGCCTATGTCTGTTGTTAGAATCACAGGGAAAAATAGAGAAGAAATAGTAGAAGTTAGTGATAAAATTCTAAATGCTTGGAAAAAGTATAGTGATTTGGAATTAGAAATACAAAGTTTTACAGGAGATATACCACATAATACAGTAACACCAATTGCTCGTATGAGAGATGGAAAATATGAGATGGATTTAGTTTTAAGAAATAATAGAACAAATGAGGAACATCCAATGGGTATATTTCATCCTCATAAGGAAGTTCATCATATTAAAAAGGAAAATATAGGTCTTATTGAAGTTATGGGGCTAGCTGTTCTTCCTGGAAGACTAAAAGATGAGATGAAGGCTCTTATTTTAGCTTTAAAATGCGATAATTCTTTAGAATTAATAGAAAAGAATGAAGAACTAAACAAACATCTTCATTGGATAAAAGAGATTTTAGCTAAGTACGAAAACATAATTTCTAAAAGTGAAAAAGAAATAGAAGAAATATTAAAATTTGAAATTGGAAATAGATTTTCAGCAGTTTTAGAGCATGCTGGAGTATATAAAAGAGATGAAAAAGGTGTGGCTGGATTCAATAAGTTTATGGATTCACTATATTTAATTTAGGAGGATATTGTGAGAGAAAAATTATTTAATAACTTTAATAAAATTTTAGGAAATGAATCAAGAGAACTTGAGTTATTCTTTTCACCAGGAAGAGTTAATTTAATAGGGGAGCACATAGATTACAATGGTGGATATGTTTTTCCTTGTGCACTAGATTTTGGTACTTATGCAGTAGTGGCAAAAAGAGAAGATAATAAATTTAGAATGTATTCTATGAACTTTGAAGAAATAGGTATAATTGAATTCACTTTAGATCTTTTAGAAAACAATATTCTTCACGACTGGGTTAATTATCCTAAAGGTGTTTTGAAAATGTTAATTGATGCAGGACATAAAATTGAAAAAGGTCTCGATATTCTTTTTTTTGGAAATATTCCCAATGGAGCTGGGCTATCTTCTTCTGCCTCTCTTGAGGTCCTTATGGGTACTATACTGAAAGACAAGTTTAATCTAAACATAAACATGATCGACATAGTTAAACTCTCTCAAAAAGCTGAAAATCAGTTCATAGGTGTAAATTGTGGAATTATGGATCAATTTGCTGTTGGAATGGGGAAAAAAGACAATGCTATACTTTTAAACTGTGACACTTTAGAATATAAATATGCACCATTAGTTTTAGATGGAGCCTCTATTGTTATTTCTAATACTAATAAACAAAGAGGGTTAGCAGATTCAAAATATAATGAGCGTAGAACTTCTTGTGAAGATGCACTAGCTGATCTTCAATCAGGTGGAATAAAAATAAAGTATCTTTGTGAGTTGGAAGCGGAAGAAATAGAAGAACATAAAGATAAAATTAATTCTAAAGAGAGTTTAATGAGAGCTCGTCATGCTGTTACAGAAAATTTAAGAGTTTTAGATGCTATGGAAAAATTAAACAATGGTGACTTAACAGGATTTGGAAAGCTGATGAATCAATCTCACATATCTCTAAAAAATGATTATGAAGTTACGGGAATAGAATTAGATTCTCTAGTTGAGGCTTCTTGGGAAGCTCCAGGTGTTATAGGAGCTCGTATGACAGGTGCTGGATTTGGTGGGTGTACTGTCGCTCTTGTAAAAGATGAGTACATTCAAGAGTTCATTAAATTTGTTGGAGAAAAGTATACAGAAAAAACCGGACTTGTAGCAGATTTTTATGTGGCAAAAGTTGGAGATGGAGCAAGAAAACTATAATATTAAAGTAAATAAAAAACGGTTTTAATCCCTTTAAATACAGGATAAAACCGTTTTTATTTACCATATAACCTCATTTAATATAATTATTCATTATAGTATAAATTTTCAGTTGGAAATACTGGATCTGAAGTTACATCTACACCTAACTTTCTAAATGTTTGTTCATCATTCTTTCCTAAAATAGTTGTACAGTGTGCCTGTCCACCTTTTAGATATGCCAATTTATTCATGGCAACTTGGGCCATGGGATTTGTTGCAGCACAAATACAAAGTGCGATTAAAATCTCTTCAGAATCAAGAGAAGTTACTTTATTTTTAAAAGTTTCAGACTTTAACTTTAAAATTGGTTCTAGAATCAAAGGTGATATTAAATGAATATTATCGTCTATATTTGCTAAATATTTAATAGCATTAAGAATTGCAGCAGAAGGAGCATCCATAATATGACTATGTTTCCCCGTTACTATTTTACCATCTTCAAGTTCTAAAGCTAGAGAGGAATATATCTCATCTAAGTTAGTAGATTCTGTTTTTATTCTTTCTAAATTTTTTCTAGCTATATCTACAACTTTTCTATCATTTTCTTTTAAATTAATATCTTCCATTATTCTTTTAGAAATTCTATAAGCCTCTAAATCAACATAACCTTTTTTATATTCACATCCAGTTTTGAAATATCGTCTTATTATTTCTTGTTCTGAAGCGTTTCGTACCACTGAGTCATCTACAATTCCAAAACCTACTCTATTAACACCCATATCAGTTGGCGATTTAAATATTGAAGGCTTCCCTGTTATCTTTTCAATTATTCTTTTAAGAACTGGAAAAGCTTCTATATCCCTATTATAATTGACAGAAACCTCACCATAAGCTTCTAAATGAAATGGATCTATCATATTTATATCTTTTAAATCTACTGTAGCTGATTCATAGGCAACATTTAGTGGATGTTTTAAAGGTACATTCCATACAGGAAATGTTTCAAATTTAGAGTAGCCAGATACTCTTCCTTGCTTAAATTCATGATAAAGCTGACTTAGACAAGTTCCAAGCTTTCCACTTCCTGGACCAGGTCCAGTAACAACCACTATAGGTTTTGTTGTTTCTATATATGGATTTTTTCCATATCCTTCATCACTTACAATAGTATCAACATCTGTTGGATATCCTTTTGTTGCTTCATGTTTATATACTTTTATTCCTCTATTTTCTAATTTTTGAATAAATACATTAGTAGCTGGTTGCTTATTATAACGAGTAATCACAACACTATTAACTTCTAATTCATATTCTCTTAAATCATCTATCAATCTTAAGACATCCATATCATAAGTTATTCCAAAATCACCACGTATTTTATTTCTTTCTATATCACCAGCATATACACATATAACTACTTCAACTTTCTCTTTTAATTTATGTAGTAACTTTATTTTAGCATTTTCATCAAAACCAGGAAGAACTCTTTTTGCATGAAGATCAAAAAGTAATTTACCTCCAAATTCTAGGTATAATTTATCGTAATCATTAACTCTTTCAAGAATGTATTTGGATTGTTCCTCAAGATATTTGTTATGGTCAAAACCAATTTTCATATACTCACTCTCCTACTTTTTCACTAATTAATTTATTTTATTATTTTTCATATTCTTGACTCTAAATTGTAACATATATAATAAAAAAATAAAAGAAAAAATTATATAGTATAATAAATAAAGATGAACTATTTTATATTACTAGCTCATCTTTTTTTACTATTTAAACTTAATATCTAATTCTCTATTTATAAATTCTGAATCCTCTTTCTGGGTTACTCTAGTCTTCATTTTTTTAATAAAAGTTCCCATTTCATCAGCACTTCCTACTATTCTATTAAAAATAGCTAAATATTCTACAAGAATAGGGTTGTCTGTGTCATAAGGATATCTTATTCTATGATCAATTTCACTCCATGCTTCTTCAAAAACAGTTCTTATTTGAATTTCAACTAATACATGTGCTGTTTTTGTAACAGGTATCTCCACTAAATAATGAACAGATCTATACCCGTGATCTCTTATTACTATCTCACACCCTAGTTCTTTTACACTTTCCTCTAATTGATCTACATTATAATCTCCTCTTCTTATATTTATTTGAGGAGTTTCTTTTAATTCCCATAATTTTTCTATTTCATAGTGAATATCTTTCCAATCATCTTTAAAGAGATGAAGAACTCTAATACCAATTAAATCGGTTACTATTTCTTTATAATTTTCTAGGCAAATACCTCTCTCAGCATATTTTTTTCCTTTTCTAATAATTTTCTCTATTAAATGCTTGGGTCTCTTAACTCTTCTTCTAACAGAATGAACTCCAACTAAATCTATAAGTTTTGAGACAATGTGTTCAGCTTCTTTTTCTAAATATGAGACTATTTTAGAATATTCTCTATATATTTTAATTAGTTCTTCCCAATCTAGACCTGTTGATAAAAAATATTCTTCACTTATATTAAATTGTGTAAAAAAATCTTTTTTATTAATCGACATTTGAAATTATCTCCTTTTAACCTATTTCTCAATCTTTTCTAAAGTTATCCTAACTTTATTTTGTTTGAATAAATATTTTCCATTATGCTTAATTAAATCTTCTTTTTTTATTCCATCTAGCGTTTCTATAGTTTCAAGTAAAACTCCAGAAAAACTTTTAATATTTATTTCATGTTCTCTCGTTATTTTAATTTTATTTACGGTATCTAAATCAGTCTTTTCATCAATATACATATTTATCCATGAATCATAAATTTTCTCTTCACAATACTTATTTAAAAGATGTATTAAATAATAATTAATAGGTGATGAATAAAATTTGTTTTCATTTTGTATTTTTAATTTTTCAAAAGTTTCATTATGTATTTTTTCAGTTTCTTTTATTATTTGAAATTTTAAATAATGTATTTCATCTTTTAAATTGATAACATGTTCTTTCCCATTTGAAACAAATGACAAAGGTTTCCCCATAAATATATTTAAAAATAAATTCAGAATATTCTTAAATCTGTTAGGGTTTATAGTTTTGAATATTTCATATTCTAAATATTCATTCGTACTATTTAAAGAGCCTAGATTATTAATAGAAATAGAAAACTTAATTTTAAATTCTCTGCTTTTTATTTCTAAAAAATTTAATTTCATATTTTTTATAATTCTTAATTTAATCCCTGTAACTTTTTCGTCTCCTATCTTTAATTCAAAGGAATTTATTTTTATAAATTTCAACTCATTATGGTTTAAAGAAATAGGAATGTTAGTAAACTTAATAGGATTTTTTTTCAGTTGCAGAGAGTCAAACTTAAGTTCTGCTGCAGTTTTTATGTATAAATTTTGAGTTTTTTCAGTTAGTTCTAAAACGTTTTTTTCTATATTAGTCTTTATTACTTCAGACACTTCAGCTATTTCTGCTATAATCTCAGTATTAAAAGTTTTTTCTTTTAAAAACTCTTTCTCCCTGGAAAACTCTAAAACCTTTTGTTCTTTTACTATTGATACTGGATTTTTTAAACTTTCTAAAAATTTCTTTTCATCTTTTATATCTATTATCTCTATGGAATATTTTTCAATAAATTCATTAGTTTTCTTCCCGAATATACTTTGAGAAGATAAATAATATATTGGTTTTAACTCTTCTTTTTTACAAATTTTGAATAAAAAATCTAAAAAATCAATTAAATCTGTATTTTCAAAATCACTCCCTAATATCAATGTTTTTTCCTTAGTGAATTCTTTTCTAACTAAACTAAGATATTCTTTATATACAGGAAGTATTGTATATTTTCTAATATCTTGTGATGTTATAATCATTTTATCTTCATCAGATAAATCCCCAAAAATTTTATAAAGTGATCTTTTATTTTCAAGAGAGGATGTTTTGTTTTGTATAATTCTAGAAAATTTATTATCTTCATAAATTTCTTCAAGATTAACATCGTAATCAAAGCTAATTATTGAATTAATAGCATTTGGAATTATAAAATCTTCATAGACCACTGTGTCATGCTTTGCACATCTATATAATTCCTCTATTTTACGGAGCATACTAGTCCTATTTCCTATTCCTAAATCTAAATAAGCTTGTGATATTTTTGCAAATGAAGATTTATCATCAATATATTTTTTTTGCTCTTCATTAAAATCTAATAAAAAAAGTTTTGCTAAAGTTCTTCTTGATGGAAAACCAGATTTTTTTGTAAAATAATCTCCAACAATTATATTTAATTTTTCATCTTTAAATAACCTATTAATTAAATTCATAATTATTCCCCTCTAAATTTTAATACTACTTACAATTATATATTATAATTAGCTATTTAACAACTAAAACATTAAACTTCCTCAATGTTTTAAAGATATTTTTAAGGAATGTAAATTTTTAATCTTTCAAATCATCTAAAATTTGTATTTTATACATAACTTCAACTTTTAAATTACTAACTTGCTTTTCAAATTCTAAAGATAATTCTGCTTTTTTCCTATAGTTTATATCTAGTATTTCTTCTAACATTTCTAATAATTCTTTATATTTATTTTGTATTCTTTTTATGTCTCTATTTGTAAATTTATTAGATAATATCTGTCTATATCTAATTTCCAGTGTATTATATTGATTGTTAGTAAATTTATATTTCTCTTTAGGAGTTTTTGAAAGGAAACTACAACCACTCAAAAACATAATAGTCAGCAATATAGCTATTTTTTTCATATTTTTATTTCTCTCCTTAGTTATAACATTGGGGCTAAAAGTCTAAATAATGACTCCTTAAATTTACTTAAGTTTCCTCTTTTAGAATATTCAAAATTTGTTAATTTTTCAGAAACTCTTAAATCTTGTATAAAATTATTTCTCAATTCTTTTATTTTGTTCCCCCCATATAGATTAATATTAATTTCAAAATTTTGATAAAAACTTCTATAATCAAAATTAACAGTTCCTACAGTAGCAACCACATCATCTACAATGAGAACTTTACTATGTATGAAACCTTCTTTATATCTATAAAAACTGATACCATATTCAAAAAGTTCCCATGCAAAGGAATGATTGACCCAATAAACAAAGAAATGATCTGGTTTATCTGGTATCATAATTTTTATGTTTACACCTGAAATAGAGGCTACTTTTAGAGCGTCCATAATTGTATCGTCAGGGATAAAATAAGGTGTTTGAATATATATAGTTTTTTTTGCTTCCATTATCATTCTTAAAAAATTATCTCGAGCAGTTCTTACTTGAAAATGTGGTCCACTACTTACTAATTGTGCACTGTTCACTAGAGTTTTTTTGTATTTATTTACCACTAAAGGTTTAGGAATGTCCATATTATCTTTAGTACCTTTTTTAGCAAAATTCCATGACATAAAAAATTCTCTTTCTATTTCATGAATAACTTCACCTTGAATTCGTAAAGCTGTATCTCTCCATTTACCTAGTTTACCTCTTCCTAGGTATTCATTAGCAATATTAAAACCACCTATATATCCTATTCTTCCATCTATAATAGTTATTTTTTTATGGTCTCTATAATTTGCTCTTAAATTTGCTATTTTTAAAAAGTGAAAAAATGATGGAAAAAAAACTTCAACTTCTATTCCTGATTTTTTAAATTCTTTAATTTTTTTATATGTAATACTATTAATTCCATCTAAAAGTAATTTTATAGAAACACCACTTTTAGCTTTCTTTATCATAGTATCGAAAAGTTTTCTACCTAACTCATCATCTTTAAAAACAAAATATTCCATATGAATTGTTTGCTTTGCTTTTAATATATCATTTATTAAATTTGAAAAAAAATGATTCCCTGTTGTAAATACTTCCATATCTTCATAAGTACTCAATTTCCCAGCACCTGAAACTTCTAAATAATCAACTAATTTTTTCCAGTTTTTGAGTTCTAAACTAGTTTTTTTCTGATTATTTTCATAGAGATTGAGGGCGGAGTTACCATAAAACTTACTTATTCTACGAGATTTTTTTAGACTTAAACCAAAAAATAAGAAACTAAAAAATCCAAAATAAGAAGTGAATACTAGTAATGAAATCCAAAATAATGCATATACAGGTCTTTTTTTTTCCACAAAAATAATGACTAATAAAAATATGATATTTGATAATATAATATAATTTTTAAGCAATTCCATATCTCCCTCCTGTATATACCAATTATACACTTTTTTTCAAAAAAATTCATCTATAATTTAAGATTACTATATTCTAAATGAAAAAAATAAAAACACACCATTAAATTTTATAGTGTGTTTTTTATTAAAAATATTATTAATATTATAAAAATGGTGCACCACAACAGATTTGAACTGTTGACTTATTCCTTACCATGGAATTACTCTACCACTGAGTTAGAGGTGCACATATGTGTAATGGCGGAAATGACAGGAGTTGAACCTGCAAGAGTGTTACCTCGTCACCTTTCCAAGGTGATGTCTTACCATTAGAACTACATTTCCTATTCTCCACATATAATAAGCTATACAGTTATATCTTGTCAATGTTTTTTTTATCTATGGATTAACAATAAAATTATTTTTTACAAAAATTCTTACCTTATCTGAAGTTGCATCTAAAATCATTTGACTTCTTTGAGGAATACAAATACTTGGAATAGTATGTGCACAATCAAAATCATAAATAATAGGATAATCTTTTTTTCCTACTATTTCTTCTATTAGTTCTTTGTACGAAATATTAGAATTTTTATCATCATAACTTTCAGGTTTCCCAAAAATAAGTCCTTTTAAATTATCGAAAACTCCATATAATTTAAGAGCATTTAAACTTCTTTCTTCCATGTTTATTATTGCATTTGCTTCTTCTAATATAAGAATGCAATTGGTGAAATCAGGTACATATTTACTTCCAAAAAGAGGAACTAGTGTATTTATATTTGCCGCATAAACTATCCCTTCACTATAACCTTTACTTATTACTTTCCATCCTTGATTTTCAAAATAGGTTCTATCTAAATCTTTCCAATCATTTGTAAAAGCATTTAGAAGAATATTTGACCATTTAGTTGGTGGAATGAATTCATAATTTTCTTTATTAAGTGAGTTAAGAAAACTTTCTTTGGCGTAATCGTTATCTTTATATTCACCAAAAGTTGGAACTACAGCACCACCATATATACATTTAAGATTAGTTTGAGATAAAATGCTTATTTGCAGAGATGTAATATCACTATAGCCACATAAAATTTTATTAGAAGCTCCTATTTTTTTAAAATCTAAGAATGGAATTAAACTAGAAGAGTTTAATCCCCCAATTACAGGCATAATAATATCTATTTTTTCGTTATTAATTAGCTCCATAAATTCCATAGCTCTCTCATACCCATTAGCCGTCCTATATCCCTGATTCTTTTTATCTCTTACTAATTTCCCTTCTACAATATCAAATCCCATTGAAAGCAAAACTTTTATTCCATAATTATATTTATCCTCAAACCAAATATGTGCTGGAGAAGCAGGAGCACATACACCTATAGTCAATTTTTTTTTCAAAATATATATATCTCCTCTGCATATTGATGTGTAAAGATTTTCTAAATTAGTCTAGTTTTTCAATTCCGTATAGTGTGTGCATAGTAGTTGCATTATATACGAAATTTTTTATTTTTTTACTTAAACCAATATTTTCATTTTTATAGAACAATGTAATAAGAGGAAGCTCCTCTGATAAGATAATTTGTGCTTCTTTATATGCCTCTTTTCTTTCTTCCAAAGTAGTAGCAGTTCTCCCTACTTCAATATACTTATCCACTTGAGGGTTAGAGTAAAAAGCTCTATTTCCAGCTCCACCCATAGATGAAGAGTGTAACAATGGGAATAAAACTATGTCTGCATCTGATGTGCCAGATACCCAACCACCTAAGAACATGTCGTGCTCTCCTTGCGCAGTTCTTTGCAAATAAGTTGACCACTCAAGAACTTCTATTTCTAAACTTATCCCTATTTCTCTCAGATTAGATTGAATAATTTGAGCTGCTTGAATTCTTGAAACATTATCATTTACCCAAATTTTAAATTTTAATCCTGTTTCTTTTCCAACTGATTTTAACAGCTCTTTAGCTTTTTGAGGATTAAAATCATATTTTTTTCCAAGTTGATAAGTACCAAAAACTGCAGGATTTATTATTGTATCTGCAATGATTCCTTTACCTAAGTAAATAGCATCTATAATCCCTTGTTTATCAATTGCATAATTTATAGCTTGTCTTACTTCTTTTATTTTTAATTCTTCATTATTTTTAAGATTTAAAGTTATATATTCTGTGCTTGTAGTAGGTTTTGATATTAAAATTAGATTTTCATTTTTTTCAATTATCTGATTATCAATAGCAACTATTCCCACGCCAATATCTATCTCACCAGTTTCAAGGGCAGCAACTCTTGAGCTCCCTTCAGTTATCGCTTTAAAATTCAACCCATCTATTTTTGCTTTCCCTTTAAAATAATCATTATTAGACTCTAGTTTAATATCTTCTCCATTTCCCCAACTAACAAATTTAAAAGGACCCGTTCCTACAGGAGTTATGCTTATATCATCTTTTTTATTCTCAGTGTCTTTCTCACTTAAAATAGATGTAAGAGGATGAGCTAAAGTAAATAGTAGAGGTGCTGAAGGCTTAGTTAATATTATTCTGAAATTATTATCCCCTAAATCAATTATTTCTTTTATATCTTCCACCATTATCTTACTTGCAGGCTTTCTTTTCATTCTATTAAAGCTATAAATAACATCTGAAACTTTTAGTTCTTCACCATTATGAAACTTTATTCCTTTTTTTAATTTAAATTCTATTTCTAACTCACTTAAATATTTATAGCTCTCTACTAATTCTGGAGTTACTTCTCCATTATTATTTACTAGTAACGTACTAAATGTTTGTTTTGAAACAAATAATCCAGGTATTTCATTATACATATAAGGATCTAAGCTTTTAGGTTTTCCACCTACGCCAATTTTTACTATTTTAGGTTCTATCACTTTACCTACAGTATCTTGAGATTTTTTACAACCAGTTAAAGCAATTAAAGAAACTGTAAAAAAAATTAAAAACTTCTTCATATTATTCCTCCTATAAATACGTATTAAAATATTATTATTTTTATTATACTATCATATGTGAAACATATAGTCAATATAATTACGATAAATAAAAATCATACTTGTGAAAATTTGAACTATTAATCAGAATTATAAATTTAAGTTAAATATGTTATAATAAAAATAATAAAGGTTGAATATAATACATAAAATATAAAAAAATATATCTTTATTATATCAGAAAGAATTATGAGTAGACTTAGTATTGGAATTTTTAGTGAAGCACAACTCACAAATTTGATAGATGATATTTTAAAAGGAAGTGCTACCCTTTCTACACTGAATTTAATAAAAAAGACTGCTGAAACAATTTATTATACTTCTGATTGTGCTATTGGTTATGAAGTTGCTATAAAATTAATAAAAATGCTCCAGCAACTGGGAAATCTGTTGCTGTTATCGGAGGTATGCTAAGTGCTAAGATATGGAATACCTAATTATAGACTTCCACGAAAAGATTTATAAAAAGAGATAAAATATAAAAAGTTTTCTATTTCGAAACTATGTTATCTCAAAGAACTTAACGAAATAGGTGCTTGTAGACTGATAGTGCTCATTACTTGCTTCATACTAAACATAAAATTTTATTAAAAAAATAAATATATAAAAACTCCAAAATAGATAATTTATTTTGGAGTTTTTATTTTAAGTTATTGACAACACATGTTTTATATAATATTATATTAGAAGTTCAAAAAAATATTATGGAGAGTAATTTGAATAAAAAATTAACTGTATTATTTCTTATTGTCATTCTTTTCTCTACTACTAAAAGTGAAGAAAGTTTTTTTCCTATTTATGGTAAAGAAGTAACTGAAAAAGGATATATTTTACCGAAACCTTTTGGAATAAATCTTATCTATGTAAACATGAAACAAGGTATAAATGTAAATAAATTAAATGTGAGTGGTATTGCTAAAATTAAACTTTTTCCTCTTCTTCCTGCAACTTCAGTAAATTTGAATAAAATAAATATTGCTGTGAAAAATGCTGAGACCACTAATGATATAAAAGTACTAAAAGGAGATCTGTGGGTTTTTCCTTTTCTTAATGTATATGCATTATTTGGTCAGTCAAAAGGGATAACAAAAGCTAAGATAGATTTATCTGTAAAAAATATTCCTGCTCTTTCTATTAAAAATCAAGATTTCACTTTAAATTACAAAGGTTTAACCTACGGTGTAGGAACTATTTTTGCTGGTGGATATAAAGATATATTTGCATTACTTGATATTAATTTTTCTAGAACAGACTTAGATATAATTCATGGACAAGTAGATGCCTTTATAGTAGCTCCTAGAATTGGATATTCATTTTCTATTAAATCTATTCCTACTTCCATATGGATAGGTGCTATGTACCAAGAAATATCCCAGACATTAAAAGGAGATATTTCAAATGTTCTTCCTTTGCCGTTTCCTGTGGAAAATGGTAAATTTGAAATTTCTGAAAAATCTAAAGAGCCGTGGAATAAGATTATAGGTATAAGAGCAGAACTTACTGAAAGTACAGAACTTACTGGAGAAATAGGTTTCGGAGAAAGAGAGAGTTACTCCATAGCCTGTGGTTATAGATTTTAAATGAAAAAAGTAGGGATTTTTTTAGAAATTCCTACTTTTTTATTTATAGTAATTTAGGGAGTTTCAACGTCATAAACTCTGTTTCCACTACATAATCTTTTTTTACCCCTAACTCATTTAAGTGGTTTTCTATAGCCTTTTTATATTCTTCTAGCTGAGAATCATCTCTTCCACCTGTTTTATAATCTACAATTAATATTCTTCCTTTTTTATTTTCTTGTGCTTTTTTTATCATTAGTCTATCTATTCTTTTAGACTCTTTATTTAAGTTAATTTCATATTCTGAATATATATAATCCCATTCTTTTGAAAAAATATGTATATTATCTTTTATTGAGTCTTCTAATTCTGAACTATTTAATATTAGTTTTAATTTATCATTACCTATTTCAGAGGCATAATTTGAATATATTATATCTTTTGCCCTTTGTTTTTCCTCTTTATCATTATACAAAATATTTTCTAAGTAACCATGTACAGCAGTACCTATTAATCTTTTTTCTTCAACTGAAAAACTGAACAATTTAAATTTATCTTCTATTAGTTCTGAATTCACTCTTAATTCCTCATAATTAAAACGGGGTAAGAAAAAATCAAGTTCCTCTCCTAATAAGATTTTTTCTCCTACTGTATCCTCTTTTAAATACTCTTCTCTTATAAATTCACCATTATTATATTCTAAGTTCTCTAAAGCTAAAGTTAAACTATCATTTTTTACACATTTTCCCATTACTAAAAATATATTATTTTTAGCTCTAGTTAGCCCAACATATAAAACATTAATTTTTTCTTGCTCAATTTTCCCCTCTTCTAAATCTATATAGCTATAGTCTCCTTGAAGAAAAGAAACAACATTTTTATAATTTGTATTTAAAATTAAAAAATTTGTTATTAAGTCGTAGTTTTCATTTAATTTTACAGTGAAATCTAAACTACCATTATCTGAAACACCTTTTTTCCCAGAATTTTTATATAGATAAAATACTGTATCATATTCTAATCCTTTGGACTTATGAACAGTTATTAAAATAATAGCATTCTTTTCTTCCACTGCCACTTGTTTAAATTTGTTATTAGTAGGATTTTCTCCTTCTTCTCTAACTAACTCATTTAAACTATTGTATTCTTTTGCTATTTCTAATAATCTATAAAAATTTTTCACATCAGTTTTTTCTTTATATTCTTCCAATGCACCAAAACTTTTCATTATCTCTACAATTAAATTTTTAGTACTATAATTATTTATTTTATTTTCGGTTATTAATGATTTGACTTTATCTAGTATTAAAAGTAATTTTTTATCTATATCTTGTATTTTATCATTTACAGTTACTTCAATATTTCCACTTAAATAATCTTTAATATTTTCTTTTCTTTCTAATAAAAATTTTAGATTTTTAGAATCCATTTTTACTAAATCACTTCTTAAAAATTCTAACAATAAAAAATAATCATCATATACTAAATACTTAATAAATTTAAATGTTGCACTATTTACTCTATGATTAAATATATTTTCATTAGATTCTAAAATAAAAGGAATTCCTTCTTCTGAAAGATAGAGAGACATTTTCTCTAAATCTTTATTAGAACGCCCTATTATTGCAACATTTTTATAATTTCCTAAAAATTTATTTTTCAGTATATTAACAACTTCTTCATAGGGTTCATCACTATTTTTACTATCTTTATTAGCATCTACTATTTCAATATAAGAATTAGATTTTGAATAAGAAGTAACTTCATTAAAATTCCAATTATTTTTAAATTTACTTCCGTAAGTATCACTATAAATATCTGACATATTTTTAAATAAACCATTAGTAAATTCAATTATTGATCTCTTACTTCTATAGCATTTATCTAGAGTTTCCTCTTTTCCGTTTAATATGTTTTTTAAATCTTCAAATAATTTTTTCTCTCCACCTCTCCAACTATAAATACTCTGTTTTTCATCACCTACACAAATTACTTTAGTTGCTTTATCTGCCACTGCTTTTAATAATTTCCATTGTAAAACACTAGTATCTTGAAATTCATCTATAAAAAGTGTTGAAATTTTACTATCAAATATGTCAGTAAAATACGAGGTTATACCATTAATATCTAATAAATTTATTTTTTCGTCTCTACAGTACTTAAAAGTATAATTACTAATATCGCTATGAGAAAGTTTACACTCTCTAAATTTTATTTCATCATAATTTTTATATAGTTCATCTATTAAAAGTAATACTAATTTTTCATATTTTAAAATTTCATTATCATGTAGATATATCCCTAATTTTTTTTGAAATATCTTATAATTCTTTAATAAAACTTCTTCTTCTTCTAATAAATTAATTGCTTTTGTGCTTTTAACAATTATTTTGCTCCATGGAAATTTATCATTTTTGAAAAATAATTTATAATTTTTTAATAAATAATTTTTAATTTCACTCTCATTTATTAGATTAACATAATCTAAGTAGTCAGTTGTAAGACCATCACTTAACTTTCCCTCTTCTCCCTTTTTTAACTTGATTATTTTTAATAATATATTCATTGTTTCTTTATAGTGAGTGTGGAAATTATTTTCACTTCCATCTCCTAATATTTTCTTTTCTTTATTTAATTCTGAGTCTTCTAACAAAATCATTTTCCATCTAGAATTTATTAGCATTTTAATTATATCAAGATAATTTTCTAAATTTTTCTCAACATTTGATTCTAAAAAACTTTTAAATATTTCAAAGCTCTCTTTATTTTTAAATATTTTTTCAAATAATCTGTTTAATATCTCATTATTTTCATCTTCATCAACAATCTCATAAGTAGATAGTCCTAATGTAGGAGCTATGGCTGTTTTAAAAATAGTATTTATAAAACCATCAATTGTGTATATTTTCATTCTATCAGAATTTTCTTTTATCTCATTATATATTTTTTTTATTTTTAATTTATCTTTTTCAATATCACTATGAATATCTTTGTAATAAACTTCTATACTTTCCAGAATATCTTCTTTCTCTTTATTTTTTTCTTCAAAATCCAAGTCAGTATCTTTTCCATCATAAGATATTGTTTTTAAAAAGTTTATGATTCTTTCTTTTATTTCTGATGTAGCTTTTCTAGTAAAGGTCATAACAACTATGTCCTTGTATCTTTCCCCTTTTAAAAGAGCTACTAAATACTCAATTGATAATCTATATGTTTTTCCTGTTCCAGCACTGGCTTTTAATATAATTCTTTCCATTAATCTAACTCCTTTCGGCAAATTTCCATATAGGAACAATTTTTGCAATATCCTTTTTTTTCAGCTTTGGAATAATAGGGAGTATTTATAAAATTAATTAATTTTTCTTTTATAATCTCTCTTGTCAGCACTATTTTTTTAGCTTTTTCTCTTGTTCCACTCATTGGATTAAAAATCATTTTTTCCGCAGCTTCCTCATTTCCATAAAGTAAAATAGAATAAAAGTCCAGCTGAAACTCATTTTTAATACCTGTTTTATAGTCTATAATGTATTTTCCTATATTAGTCTCCACTGCTAAATCTACTCTTCCTCTTAAATACACTTTTATTTTATCATCTAAAAAAGGTATTGTTGAATATTTACTTGCTTCTGAGGAGAATTTATTTACCTGAGCATCTCTTAAAATTATTCCTAAATACTCATAGAATTCTTCTGTGTTTTTAATAAATAGCTCAAATAAAACTTCTTTAAAATAACTGTCTAAATGAATAGGTATTTTATATCTATATTTCTTTAAAAGATATCTAAGTTCTTTTTCAACTTTTTCTCTGTTTAAAGTAAATGATTTTTCATTTTCTATTTCATTTTTTTTCATTCTTCCTATTCGTTCTAAAAACTCATGAACTAATATTCCTAGAAATTTTGGTGAAAAATTTCGTTCTTGTTCCGCTTTAACTCCATTTATTTTTTTCATTTTCCCTAAATAATATTTATATTCACATTGATGTAAATCTGTATAATCATATGTTCCTAAATTTATTTTTTTTTCTTCAATGTCATCAAGGGATTTTTCTAAATTATCTAATGAATGTTTTTCCAATGACACCTTAGGAGATTTTAGTGATTCTTTTATTCTTAATAAAGATTCGTCTAAATCTATAATCCCAGATTCTATCTTTAAATCACACTTTTCTATAAGTTCTTCTAAAAATGGTGAAATAGTTTCATTATCTTTACTATTTTCAATATAATAAATAATAGAATTTTTACTAGTTAGTACTCCTTGAAAAAATCTATATTTTTTTTCTATTCTAATTTTTTCTTTAGTTTTCAGACCATTCTCTAACTTTTGATATTCTGTAAATATTGTTTCGTTATTTTCATTTCCAGGTAAATTTTTACTTGTTATTCCAATAAAATAGCTTTCTCTCTCTTGTCTATCTACAGCTAAACTTAAATCTTTAATTACTGAAATTCTATCATTTTTTTTATCATTTTCAAAATTTATTTTTAATTCGTTTAATTCCATATTATTCATGTATTTTATTATTAAGTTTAATATACCTAAAGATTTATTTTCACTAAAAATATTTTTTAATCCTTTTTTATCATCTAAAAATTCACTTGTTCTTGCTAAACTAAAAGCCTCAAAATATTTTTCTACTATATTAGTGTAATTTATTTCAAATAGATATATTAAATTAGGTTCATTTTTATAAAAATTAAAATATTCTTCAACAGTTGTAAATGTTGAAATAGTTGCTATATCTTCATAAATTTTCACTAACTTATTACTTAACTCTTCTGTACAAGTCTTTTGAAAGTTTTCATCTAGTGTTAACTCTGGTAAAAAATATTTATAGCTATCTTCTATTAATATATAAAAATTTTCTATATCTTCAGAAGTTATATTATAGTTTAATTTAAAAGATTTTAGGCTCATTCCTTGCTCTAAAGCAGAAAATGATATTGCATTTTTCAGCTCAGGAACAAAGCTTCCTAAAATTTCGTGATGTACTTTCATAAATTTATATATTTCAGTATCATTAAGTACTGGTAGTTTTGTTGAGGTAAAATATTTTGGAAGTAATAAATTTAATTTTACGTTATCTATATTAGGCGTGAAAATATCATTACCTATTTTTCCTTTAAAACTTTCTATAAGATTTGTTCCTTCTTCTGTCTCTTCAGTTAATTTATATACTTTTATATCTCTTTTTACTTTACTAAGAGAGATATCTTTTATACTTAAATTAACTTCATCAAAATCTCCTTCTTTTATCTGTAAAGAAAATTCTATATCTACATACTTCTTCATCTCTTTTATTATCTCTTTATCTAACAAGGTAAAATCTATTATATCTACAAATATTATTTTTTCAAATTTTTTAATATAAGATAAATCTAAATTTTCATAATTTTCAACCCATTCAAATGGAATGAAATTATTTTTTTTTAGATATACGTCGTATTCTTTTTTCATAAGTGAATAATTTTCTATTTTTTCCACTTGCCATTTCTCTATATTCTTATATTCTTTAATTAAACATTTAAATTCACTAGCATAGAATACAAAGAATTCATTTGCCAGTGTTATGAACTCATAATACCCCTCTATACCAATTTTTTTCTTTGTTCTTGAACTTAGTGCCAAATAAAGAGAAAGAGTTCTCTTAGCCTCTCTTAAAATAATTTTATCACTTTTATATATTTCCTTTTTAAACTCGTCTAATGTTAATACTGTTGGAATTTTTTCAAATATACTTACTTTGGTTTTTTCTTTATATAAATTTCTTAAAAGATATGAGGAAAATATGTATAAATTATTTTTTCCTTTAGAAAGAGAATCTACTATTTTTTGACCATAATCTATATAATTGAATTTTATTTCTCCTTTTGTACTCATTTCTTTTCCCCTCTATTTTTTATTCTATCTCTCATTTTATAATATTTTTATTATGCTTCCTCTCTCTCCTGAAATAGGACCTTGAATCTCTAATCTTCTATTCATTCTCATTTTTAAATTTTCCACATGAGTAATAATTCCAACTTTTATAGCTTCTTCCATATGAATAGTTGTTAAAGAGTCAATCACTCTATCTAATAAACTTTCATCTAAAGTTCCAAAACCTTCATCTAAAAAGAAAAATTCAAGTTGAGTTCGTCCTTTTAACTGTAATTGATTTGAAAGTGCTAAGGCGAGAGATAAAGAAACTATAAAGGTTTCTCCACCTGATAATGTTGAGCATTTTCTTTTCTTTCCACTGTTAAATACATCTATAACTAAAAATTCACAATCTTCATTACTTATAAGCTCGTATCTTCCACCTGTTATTCTTCCAACTCTTAAAGAAGCGTTTCTCGTTATGCTTTCTAATTTTTTTCTTGATAAAAATTTAACAAAACCACGGGCAGAAACTTTTTTTAATAAATCTTCTGTTACATTTAATTTTTTTTGTATTTTTTTTTCTTCTAAAATTAGTTCTTTTAGTTGGTTATAAGTATTTTTTTTATCATCTAATATTTTTTTTTCAAGTTGAATCTCTGAATTTATGCTTATCCACTCTCTACTAAGTAAATCTTTTTTTTCTATTGTGTTATTCCATCTCTCTTCAGAAAGTTCTCTGTTGTCTATATTTTTTAAATTTTCTTTAATTTTTTCATTTATAATTAAAACTTCTTCTTGGTATCTCTTTACTTTTTCTTCATTTTTCAAATAATCAAATTGTTTTTCTTTTTCTACTAAAATTTCTATTTCAGAGATATTTTTAAATTTTGAATCTGTAAATAGTTTATTTAGTTTATCATTTAAGTTAATAATATCCTTTTCTAAACTTTCATTCATTTTAAACTCACTAGCTTTTTCCATGTCTATTTTCACAATTTCAATATTTATTTCATTTAATTTTTGCTTATTTTCATAAGTAATATCTTCTATTTCTTTTTTTTCTTTTTCTAATTCCTTTGTTTCTTTTTCCTTTTTTTCTAAATCTTCTTTTTCTTTTAATAAAGTAGTCAGTAATTTATTTTTATATTTTATATTAATTTTTAAATCTATTTCCTTCATTTCTTCTAAAGATAAAAACAAATTATTTTTTAAAGTTTTATTTACTAAGTCTACTCTATTTTTTTCTTTTATATTAAACTCTTTATCCCTTTCTAGTTTTATAATTTCATTTGATAACTCTTTTATTTTTTCTTCAGTACTCTTACATTTTAGAAATAGTTTTTCATAATTTTTTTTTAATAATTCAACTTTTATTTCTAGTTTTTCGCTTAGTAAAAATCTTTTATTAAGTTTTTCTTTATTTTGAATTAGTTTTTCTATCTCATCTCTTCCTAATTTTTCTAAGCACTTTTCTATTTCGCTTTCTAGCTTAAGGATATCCTCTTCATCTCTCTTTTTTTTACTTTCTATTTGGGTCCCTTGTTCTCTTAATTTTATAATTTCTTCTTTTAATTCTTTTAGTATGTTTTCAGCTTCTTCATCAAATTCTGCCTTGTGAGGGTGCTCCTTTGAGCCACAAACAGGACATGGACTCCCTTTTATAAGCTTACTAGAAAATATAGAGGCTCTATTCCCTTGAATTTTGTTCTCAAGGTCTTTTTCTGCAATTAGTTTTATCTCTAAGTTTTTCTTCGTTTCTTCTAATTTTAAAATATTTTCAGGTTTATTCTTCAGTAAATCATCTAAATTTTTTTCATTTTTCTTAATCAATAAAATGTCTTGTGTTAATATAAATATTTTCTCACTTAGTTCTTTTAGTTCTTTTTCTGTTATTTTATCTTTATCTTCTAATATTTTTTTATTTTTCTTTTCTTCTAAGTCGTTATTTATTGATTTCCAATTGATTTCACATTGCAATTTTTCCCTTTCATTCTCTTGTAGCTCCTTGCTTAACTCATCTACTTTAGAGGTATATATATTTAATTTTTCTTTTCTCGAGATATTATCTTTTAGTTCTCCTAATAATTCGCTGTTATAGTTTATTTTTTTTAATTTTTCATCAATGTTATTTATTTTACTCTCTTCTAATTTAATCAATTTATTTAATTTTTCAAATTCTAAATCCATAATTTTCTTTCTTTCTTCCAATACAACTAATTGTTTTTTTATTTTTAATTCACTAGTTAATTTATCATTTCTTTCTGATAAAATATTAGTGAATTTAGATATTTCTTTTAAATTTTTAATTTCTTCTTCTAAATTTAGAATATTTTTTTCCTCTAATTTCAACTCTTTAATTTTTATATCAAGTATTCTCTTTTCATCTAAATAATTTTTTAAATTCTCTATACTTTTGTACAGAGCATCAAATTCTATTCTATCTTGCTCTAATTTTTCTTTATTATGTTTCAACTTTTTCAAATTATTATTAGTTTCTTCTATTTCTTCCTCTGTAACCATTCCTTTTCCTAGAGCTCTATCTTTTAAGCTTTGAATCTCTCTTTCCCATTTCTTTTTTTCTTTACTTACTTTATCTCTAAGGGAATCACCGTACTGTTCTAATGAAAATATATTCTCTAACATAAGAAGTTTATTTTGACCTGTAAGTTTCAAAAATTCACTAAATTTTCCTTGAGGAAGTATAACTGAACGAGTAAAATCATTTACATCTATCCCAAAATCTTCCATTATAATAGAGTCTATCTCTTTAGTTTTCTCAGCAACTACTTTATTATTTTTTATTAATATAGGTGTTAATGTACTAAAGAGTTTTATTCCTTTAGCTCTTTTCATCCCTCTTTCTACAATATAAATATCTTTTCCCAGAGCAAATTCAAATCTTATCTTCATCACATCTGATTCTAAGTTAAAAGATTCCTCTATCTTATCTGTTGTTCCCATCATTCTAGGTATTTTATTGTAAATTCCATATATCATTGCATCTAAAATTGTTGATTTTCCACTTCCTGTTTCTCCAAAAATTCCAAATAATCCAAATTCAGAAAGTTTATCGAAATTTATGACTTGTTTCTCTTTGAAACTTTGTAACCCCTCTATTTCTAATTTAATAGGTCTCATTTAATTATCACTCTCCATCATCTTTAGAAATAGTACTTTTGTTTCTTGTGATGGCTCAATTCCATCACACTGACTATAATACTCTATAAAATTTTCAAGTATTGTTTTTTTAGTACTTGTCTCTTCAACTTCTAATTCTAAATTTCTAACATCAGTAAAAATAGGCTTTATCTCTAATATATTCTTATTTATCTTTATTTTTTTTATTTCTTCATTAGTTAAATATGCAGAGGTTAAAATTTCTAAATATATCCATTCCTCACACATCTCTTTTTCTTCTGCAAGTAATATAGCCTCATTTGCTCCATTTACTCTATATTTTAATATAGGTTTATAATTTTCAAGTTCAATCTCTTTAAACTCATTATTTAAATTACCATTTAGCTCAGCTATAAACACTCTTTTATCATATTTATTTTCATTAATTCTATATTCAATTGGAGAACCACAATAATAGGCTCTTTTTTTTATAAATTTCATAGGTCTATGAATGTGTCCAAGAGCAATATAATCTACCTCTGGTAAATCTTCAAGTGATACTGCAAGTGAACCTCCTAGCTCAATTGCTCTTTCGTCTTCTGTAGCATTTGCTCCTGATACAAAAATATGAGTCATAATTATATTAGGAATATTCTCTTTATTTTCTTCTATTCCTTTTTTTAATATTTCCCCTATTCTCTTAGAATAATTTTTTTCAGAAAACTCTTCATTTAAAGCTACTTCACTTGGATAAGGCAAACAATAAATAAATGCTTTTTTACAATTAATCTCAATTTCAATTCCACCATGAGTACTTTTTACTACTTTGAAATTTCCATATTTACCAATTTCTTTCTTTTCAAATGGAGTTTCATATATTATAATTCCAAATTCTTTGGCTAAGGAATTAGCAACAGATAATCTTTGTGGATTATCATGATTACCTGGAATGACAATAACCGCTCTTTCTCCATTTTTTGATAACATTTTCATAGCATCGAAAAATAAACTTTCAGCTTCTGCAGAAGGATTTGAGTTATCATAAATATCACCTGCTACTAAAACTAAATCTATTTCCTCATTATCGGCAATTTTAACTAATTTATTTATAAATTTTTTTTGCTCTTCTATTCTTTTTTGTCCCTCTAATTTTTTTCCTAAATGCCAATCTGAGCTATGCAATATTTTCATTTTTAGTTCTCCTCATTCCCTAAGTAATTCATCATATGCTTATATTTTATCACATTAAATTTATAAATTTTAGATTTTTTATTTTTTATTGAAAAAATATTATTCAATAAATAGAAAATCTGAAATAAGAGAAGATTACTCTTCATTTATTCCAGATTTTTATTTTATTATTAAAAAATATTCTATAAAAAAAGCATACTACAATAGAAATTATAGATTTTTTATTTCTATTTATTATTATCTTTTTCTTTATACTTATAAATCACTTTTTTTTCAAAAATCTTCATTCCAACTAAAATTACTAAAACTAAAAATATTGAACCTACTGTTAAATATATAAATCCATAACCTATAGCCAAACCTATACATGCGGCTACCCAAAGAATTGCAGCAGTAGTTATTCCTAAAACTTTATCCTTAGTATATATAATACTTCCACCACCTATGAAACCAACTCCAGAAATAACCTGAGCACTCAATCTTGTCACATCAATTTTTATAATTCCAATTGCATCACTATTTTTAGCAATTAAATCTAGTTGTTTCAAAAGTAATTCTTCTTGAATTAATGCTACTATTGTAGCTCCTAAACAAACTAAAGTTATAGTAATAAATCCTGCTGATTTATTTTTGAGTTCTCTTTCTAATCCTAGGAGACTTCCTATGAATGCTGAAATCAGTAATCTTGTTACTAAAACTGAAACTTCCATATGCATAAAACAACCACCTTTTTTATTTTTTTAAATATTCAACCCCTAAATCTGGAAAATCAGTAAAGACACCTGTAGCTTTTGCTTTAGTGAATATAGCGTCATACATTTGATTTATATTATCAAAATATTTAGGTAATGCATCTTTTCTAACTGTATAGGGGTGTAACTCTAAATTTTCATGAGATATGTAATTTACCAAAGTAGTTATTTTAATATCATTTTTTTTAGAAGCTATATCATCAATTAACATATACCATGCTGGTCCTATTCCATCAGCATATCTAGCGATTGTTTTCACTCCTTCAGAAGTAAACATCCAATTGTAATCATAGTTTATCCACTTCCCCTCTTCATTTTTTTCCATAGTTTCTTCCCAATCATTATAAGCAATCAGTTGAACTAGTTTTATATCCATCCCCAATTGAGGTAGTAACTCTTTTTTGATTCTCTTTAATTCATTAAAATCAAAAGTTTGAAAATAGATATTGCTATTTTTAGATGTGTAACCATATTTTTTTAGAATTTTTAGAGTTTCCATCGCAATATCTTTTCCTTCTTGATGGTGAAACCAAGGAGCTTTTATTTCTGGATATATTCCTATTTTTTTTCCAGTACTTTTTTCTAATCCTTTTATAAATTCTAGCTCCTCTTCAAAAGTATGAATTTTAAAAGTAGATTTCCATAATGGAAATCTCTCAGGGTAAACAGGAATTTTTTCTCCATTCACTATACTGAAATTTTCAGTCATTGCTAACTCTTTTATTTCGCTCAAAGTAAAATCTATTACGTAATAACGACCATCTTTTCTTTTTTTATTTGGAAATTTATCTGCTACATCTGTTAATTGATCTAAGTAGTGATCATGAATTACTACCACTTTATCATCTTTAGTCATGGCTAAGTCCTGCTCTAAATAATCAGCCCCTTGACCAAAAGCTAAAGCTTTTGATTCTAAAGTGTGTTCCGGTAAATAACCGCTAGCTCCTCTATGAGCAATTATTAGTTTTTTTTCATTTTTAACTTTTCCACTTGAACAACCCATAAAAAAAATAGATAAAACACTTATAATAATAATTAATCTTTTTTTCATAACCCCCCCTTTAATTAAGACTACATCAATAAATTAGGAATATATAGAGCAATTGTTTCAGAATAAGTAACTATGAGTAAAACTATTAATAGTGCCACTATAAAAGGGATAACTTCTTTAACAAAGTCATCTAGTTTGACGCCTACAATTGTACAAGTTGTAAACATCATTGATCCAAATGGTGGAGTTATTCCCCCAATCATTATATTAACAATTATAATTACACCAAAATGTACAGGGTCAATTCCCATTTTAGTAACAGCAGGAACAAGAAGTGGTGCTAAGATAACAAGTGCAGCTCCCCCTTCTAGAAACATTCCCACAAATAATAGTAAAAGATTTATTATAAATAATAATAAGTATCTATTATCTGTAAAACCTACTAGAAAATTAGTTATTGCTTGTGGAATTCTTTCTAAAGTTAAATAATATCCAAAAACCTTAGCTCCTATTATTAAAAGCATTACAGAGCCTGTTCCATAAACAGTATCTTTTAATATTATTGGTATATGACTTAATTTTAATGTTTTATATACAAAAATTCCTACAACGAAACAAAATAAAACAGCTATTCCTCCACCTTCAGTAGGTGTAAAAAATCCCATTCTTAAACCTAAAATTATACCAAAGGGAATTAATAATGCCCAAATTGATTCTCTTGCTTGAAGTAAAACTTCTTTAATTGTTGCTCTTTTTGCTCTTGTAGAAGCATATCCTCTTTTTTTTGCTATAATATGAACAACTATCATAAGAGATATTGTCATTAATATTCCTGGAGTATAACCTGCTAAAAACATTTTAGCAACAGAAACATTTGCAATTAAAGAGTATATAATTAAGTTTGTTCCTGGAGGGATTACAGGGCTTACTGATGACGAAGCTGCAGTAACTGCTGCAGAAAATGCTTTTGAATAATTTCTTTTTACCATTTCTGGTACAAGAACTTTAGACTGCATAGCAGCATCAGCATTAGCTGATCCTGAAATTCCACCCATCATGGCACTAAGTACCACATTTACCTGTGCTAATCCCCCTATCATGTGTCCAGTAAGAACTTCAGCCATTTTCATTAAACTAGAGCTTATTCCAGAAAAATTCATAACAGAACCTACCATTATAAAAAAAGGAACTGCTAAATAAGGAAAAGATTCTACTGAGGTAACGAAACGTTGAATAACTAAATCTACTCCCATTACATTATTTTGAAAAATAAAATAATATAGTGAAGAACCTATTAATGCAAAAGCAATAGGTATATTTAAGAAAAATAAAACAAATAAAATTATAATTGGCATAAAAGCTTCCATTACATCACCACACTCTCTTTTTCTTTTTCTTCTTCTAATCTATTAAAATGAATAATATCATCAATCAGAAAATAGATAGAATAAATTGTCATTAAACCAAATGAAACTACTAAAGAACTATTTATATAAACATATGAAATTTCAAGTGCTGAAGTTATTTTATCTGAACCAAAAGTATAACGACAGCTTAAATAAAACATTGTACCAGATAATATTAAAAGTAAAATATCAGTAATTATTCTTAAAATTTTTCTTCCTATTAAGGGTAAAATCTTGGTTAGTGCATCAACTCCTATCAATCCTTTATTTCTATATCCTGCTGTTGCCCCTAAATATACAGTCCATATAAAACATCCTACTGAAACTTCCTCTATCCAAGAAAATTGAATTCCTAAAAAATATCTAAAAAACACATTAATAATAACTAATATAATAGTAATGCTAATAGAAATACTTCCTAAAAATGCTTCGAATTGAAAATTTTTAAAGTTAAATTTTTTCTGTTCTTCCAAACTAATTCCCCCTGATTTTCTTTAATTCCTTCTGAATTTCCTCATATATTCCATGAGTCCATTTAGGGAATTGAGTATAGACATTAGCTATTGGTGCATCAAATGATTCCGAATCCACAGCACTAAATACTACTCCTAAATCTTCAAGTTGTTTTTTGTACTCTTCCTCTAATTTTATAGTTTCTGCTGTATTGTATAAAGCTCCTTTATCAATTTCTTCTTGTATTACATTTCTTTCATTTTCTGTTAAAGAATTCCAAACTTTATTTGAAATTACGACTCCAGAAACTCCTAGTAAATGATTAGTTAGAGATACGTGTTTTCTAACTTCATATATTTTAGTTCCATAAATAGTCATTAAAGAGCCTTCTAAACCGTCTACTACTTTTTGCTGAATTCCACTGTAAACCTCTGTAAAAGGTAGAGGAGTAGGATTCCCACCCATAGCTTTTAGAGTTAACATGTATAATTGACTATTTGGTACTCTTATTTTAAGACCTTTCATATCATTTGGAGTTTTTATTGCATTCTCTGTTAGCATACTTCTAAATCCAAAAAGATAATCTAAAGATAGTACTTTTATTCCTTTATTCTCAGCATCTTTATTTAATTTTTTTACTAATTCACTTTTCGTCATTGCTAAATACTCATCAAATGTTTTATATAACATTGGTCCTGATATAGCATTATAATCTGGAACATAATCCCCTAAAAAATTTAATCCATCTACAGAAATCCAATTAGCTCCTGAAACTACTTGTTCCATACTGTCTTTTCCTATTGGTAATTGTCCTCCTGAAAAAACTTGAACCTCTAGACTATCTTTTAGTCTTTCATTAATTTTTCCTGCTACTAACTGAAGTGTTTTTGATGTTTGTTCATCTTCTACAAATTTTGTACTTAATTTTATAACTTTTTTTTCTGGCATTTTAGAAGAATCAGTTTTTTCTCCCCCTTTCTCACTACCACCACATGCAACTAACCCCATAGTTAAAACGATTAAAAATAATCTTGATAATTTTTTTTTCATATTCCCTCCATATTTTTTAAAAATTTATAAAAAAAAAGTATTCAAAAAAATCTTGAATAGCTTTTCTCTTTATCTCTGCTATTTTATAAATATATCCATAAGTTGATATATAATATATAATACACTATGTAGAAGTAAAATGTCAACAAACAATTCATAATGATTAAAATCTGTTCGTTTTTTATTGTTTTCCATAATAAATACTAACTAATAATTTTATATATTCTTCGTCATTTAATTTTCGGGGATTAAATTCAGTGCATATATCTTTTTTTATGTCTCTTAGGAGCTCAGGTATAAAATCTAAATATTCTTTTTCATTAATCTTCATTTCTTCTAAAGAATTTTTTATTCCTAATTTTGTTCTTAAATTTTCAATAAACTTTATTAAATTTAAACATTTCTCCTCTACACTATTTCCACCTAAGTTTAATTTGTTAGATATTTCAGCATATATTGTCGGATTAAATTCCATATTTGCCCTCATAACATAAGGTAATATAATTCCATTTGCTCGCCCATGAGAAATTCCAAACTTCCCTCCAACTGAATGAGCTATACTATGATTTATTCCTAGAGATGAATTATTAAAAGCTATTCCAGCTAAACATGAAGCTTCTTGTATTTTTTCACGAGGTTTTAATTTTTTTACATCCTCATAATGCTCAATTAAGTGTTTATAGAGAATTCCTATAGCTTCTACTGAACAAGCATCACTAAAAGAATTTTTCTTCAAAGATACATAAGCTTCCACCGCATGAGTTAAAATATCTATTCCAGTATCTGCTACTATAAAATTAGGCAGTGTTTTCATGTATTCAGGATTTAAAATAGCTATATCAGGTAGCATTTCTGGATTAGAAAGTACTATTTTTTTATGATTTTTACTTATTACACTATATGACGTTACTTCAGAGCCTGTTCCGCTAGTAGTAGGTATTGCTAAAAAAAGTGGTTTTTGATAAGTAATTTTTAATTCTTTTTTTAATTTTATATCAAAATGTAAAATAGCCTTACAAGCATCAATGGGAGAGCCTCCTCCAAATGCAATAATAGTATCAGGTTCAAATTTAATCATTTCTTTTAATCCTTTCTCTACTATATCTATTGTTGGATTTGGTTCAACTTCGTCAAAAATCACAAAATCTATTTTTGATTTTTTTAGAATTTCAGTAATTGTATTCACTAATTTTAAACTTATCATTATTTTATCTGTCACTATAAATACTTTCTTTCCTTTTAAATTCTTTATAGTATCTAAAGAAGCCTCACCAAATTTAATAATTGGTTTAATAAAAAATTCTTTCATGGGAGCCTCCTTATAGTTGTTGCCAATTAGCGGGATAAACTACATATAAAAATTTTGCATAGTTTGGAACACTAAATTTTATAGCAGTGTTTTTCGGTATTAAAATAACATCACCTTTATTCCCAATTATTTTTCTACCATCTATGATTATTTCTAAGGTTCCTTCTATTATATAATCAACTTCATCATATTTAAGTGTCCAATCAAAAGTAGTTTCCTTCATTTCCATGAGCCCTGCTCCAATTCTTGGACTTTCTTCTAATGTGTATAAGTCACTTACAAAAACTTGATCTCCTTGAGTGCCAGTATCAAATTTTTCTGGTATCATTTCTCCAACTTTTACAACAGAAACACCACTTGGATCAATTTCTTTTAAACTATTTTTTTCTTTTGAAACTTCATCTTTTATTATTTTTTTAATGAGTGCGTCTAATTCTATTTCATTCATCATTTCCTCCTTATAAATCTATATTATAACCTATTATCTTAGTCTTTTATGCTTTTAAACATCATTCTAGCTACTAAAACAGCTGTAATTCCTGCTACTAATTTTCCTACTATCATTGGGAATATCATACTTTTATCTACTCCAGCTGTAAATCCTAGATGATCGCCAAAAACAAAAGATGCACTGACTGCAAAAGCTACATTATATATTTTTCCTTTTTTATCCATATCTTTTAATATACCAAACATTGGAATATTATTGGCTAACGAAGCTACAAAACCTGCAGCTGCAACATCATTCATTCCTAGTAAAGAACCTAATTTCATCAAAGGTTTTTTAAATACTTTTGTTATAAAGTGGACAAGAGGAAACGCACCTGCAAGGGTTATAGCAATAGCACCTACTACTTCAATCCCTTCACTTATTGGAGCCATTCCAGGTATAATAACAATTTCTGTCAATGTTTCTATTATTATAGCTATTAAACCTACTGTAATTACTACTACTACTCCTTGACCAAATCTTGAAAATCCAACAGTCATTTTTTCTGGTATTTTCCAAAGTCCTATTGATATAAGTAGTGCAAACAAAATTATAGGAATTAGATTCATAAGGATCATCTTCACATCAAAACCTGCTACTATTCCTCCTACAAAACATCCTAGAGGTATTGTAATTATTCCAGCTAAAATTCCTTTGGATAAATATTCTCTATCTTCTTTCTTAATAATTCCAAGAGCCACTGGAATTGTAAAAACAATTGTTGGTCCCATCATTGCACCTAAAATTAATCCTGCAAATTTACCTGCATTTGGATCTATAGCTAATTGCATCGCTAGCGGATAACCTCCCATATCATTTGCAAGTAAAGTTGTTGCAAACATAGCAGGATCTGCTCCTAAAAATGCGTATATAGGAGATATTACTGGTTTCAATATATTTGCAAGTACTGGTGCTAAGGATATAACTCCTACCATGGCTAGGGCAAGAGCTCCCATAGCCATTATTCCCTCTTCAAACTTCTCTCCATATCCATATTTATTTCCAAAAATCTTATCTACTCCACCTATTATCATAAAAATAACCATAATAAAAATAATCAATTGATTTATCTCCATTTTAAATTCCCCCTATTATTTTTTTTACAACTAATAAAATTTTATTTTCATCTTTTATATTAAATTCTTCCTTTAATATTTTTTTGATTAAAATTATTTTGTTTTTTATAACATCTTCTTCTAGTGAAGGTATTTCTACTTTTGTTTTATTACTTATTTTTTTTACACATTCTTCACTACTTAAACTTTTTTCTATTAAACCAGGATAAATAATCTCAATTTTTTTTTCTATTAAATAATCTTTGGCTGAAGGTGATAATATAATGTCTCTTTTCAAATAAAATTTATTCTCGCAAACTTCATTAATAATTTCATCTCTTCCTACTAATTTCTTTTTCATAATACACCCTCACTTTCAGATTCTATCTGATCTATTATACCAATAACTGAAGCATCTATTGGAGAACTATCTTTTGTTAAAATTTTTCTTGCTGAACTTCCTGTTGAAATTAATACCATATCTCCTTTTCCTGCTCCTATGTAGTCACAGGCAACTATTTCAGAACCATCTTTCATCATTATAACAAGTAACTTCATACCGATTAATCCCTCATCTTTTCTTGTAGCCCACACATTACCTATAACTGTTCCTATTAGCATTTTTTCTCCTCTTTTCACTTTTTCCCATAAATACCTGCCTTACTTTTTAGCATCATAATATAAATAATACTACTCATTCTATTAAATGCTTTTACAATTTTTTCTTCTTTAGCTCCATTGTTATTTAAAAATACCTCTACAGCCAAAAGTTCAATTTCACGTACTTTAGCCCTAATTAAATTAAGTTCAAGTATTAAATCCTCATAGCTAGAATTTATATCAAATAAGTGCTCAAGTCCAAAGTTTTGTTTTGGATTATGTGAAATATCTCTAATTTGATCAAATGTATATCCTAAAACTGTAACTTCAGGTAACTCATTATTCTCTATTTCTGATATCATGATTTTTTTTATAAAATGAAACACAGATTCTAAATCTAAAGATAATTTTTGATTTTTTCTGTCTAATAATTTTTTCTGTACTATGCACCACTGAGCAAGAAAAGAATCTATTTTCCCTCTAAGAACAATTCTTTTGTCTAATTTTGATACTAATATATTTCCTGAAAGATGTGTCATATTTTCAGGTTTTTCATAATAATATTCCCCTGATAGACCTCTAAATTTTGGTTTATCTACATTCTTTTTTAATTCCTCATTCTCTTCTTTTTTTTCTTTTATTTCTTCTTCTTCTTTTATTAAAAAAATACCTTTATCACTTAAATATTGTTTTGCAGAAGGAGTTAAAATCATTCCTTTTTCCAATATAAAACTACTACTTTCACTATTTTTTAATTTTGTTTTAATTAAATATTCAGTAATTACCACTGCCCCTCCTTAGGTTCGATTAATACAATACTTAATTATTTTATTTTTATTTACTAAGTATATCTTTTACTACTTTTCTTATCATTTTTTCTATATCTTCTATGTTATCTTCTTTTCTTATAGAATCATTCTTGTTATTTTTTCTTATATCTTCTATCTCTCTTTTCCCCCATGCAATTCTTCTAATATTAATAAGATTCATAGGCGTTACATTGTCAGAAGTTGAGCTTCCGCCTATAGCACCACAACCTAGTGTTAGTGCTGGTGAGAGATTAGTCGTTGCTCCTATCCCTCCTAAAGCTCCAGAAGTATTCACAAGAAGTCTTGAAACTGGTTTTTTTAAAGCAAATTCCTTTATCACATCTTGATTTTCTGAATGAATAATTAAAGTATGTCCTTTCCCTTCAAACATAAGTATTTCTATTGATTTTTCACAAGCATCTTCCCAATTTTCCTCACAAAAAAAAGCAAGTATAGGACATAATTTTTCATGAGCATAAGGATTTTTATTTGAAACTTCCGTTTGCTCTGATAGTAATATTTTAGTTCCAACTGGTATTCTTATTCCAACTAAGTCAGCTATTTTTTCCGCTGACTTTCCTACTATTTGCGGATTCATAGTTCCATTAGCTCTTAATATAAATTTTCCTAATTTTTTAGACTCAACTTCTGATAAAAAATATCCCCCTTGTTTTTTTATCTCTTTCATTACTTCTTCTTTTATTATTTTTTCAGTTATTATAGATTGTTCAGAAGCACAAATTACTCCATTATCAAAAGTTTTACTATCAAATATTCTTTTAACAGCTTTTTCTATATCTGCTGTTCTTTCTATAAAAGCAGGACCATTTCCTGGCCCAACTCCTATTGCAGGCCTCCCTGAGCTATAAGCTGCTCTAACCATAGCTTCTCCCCCGGTTGCCAGTATACTACCTATATCTTTGTGTTTCATTAGTGCTGAAGTTCCTTCCATAGACGGGATAGTTAATACCCCTATTAGTCCTTCTGGTGCTCCAGCTCTATAAGCTGCTGCTTTCATAATTTCTACTGTTTCAATTATACAGTTTTTAGCACTAGGATGTGGGCTTAAAACTATACCGTTTCCTGATTTTAAAGATATTAATGTTTTATAAATAGCAGTAGAAGTAGGATTTGTCGAAGGTATAAGTCCTGCAACCACACCTATTGGGACTCCAACCTCCATAATGCCTAAGTCTTCATCATGGTTTAGTATTCCAACTGTTTTCATATTTTTAATATACTCATAACAATTTATTGAAGCAAAATCATTTTTCAAAATTTTATCTTCCCATTTTCCAAATCCTGTTTCTTCATATGCCATTTTTGCTAGTTTTATACTATGTTTTCTTATTTCCATAGATATTTCATAAATAATTTCATCTATTTTTTTTTGAGTAAAATTTACATATTTTTTCTGCGCCTCTTTTGAAGCTAATACTAAGTCCCTAACCTCTTGAATTGAAAGTAAATCCTTATCCATAATTTCCTCCTAAAATATTTATTATATAAAATTATATTAAAAATATAACTATTTTAAATTTAATATTTATATTTTTAATATAATTTTATTTACTAGGCACAAACTAGTACCTAGCAAATAAAATTAATTTATTATTTTTACTTCTCCATTTTTGGTAAAATAATCTCTACTTCTGAATGAGGTCTTGGGATTACATGAACAGATACTAATTCTCCAACTCTATCAGCTGCTGCTGCTCCTGCATCTGTAGCGGCTTTTACAGCTCCTACATCTCCTCTCACCATAACTGTTACAAGTCCACCTCCTACCATCTCTTTTCCTATAAGTGTTACATTTGCTGCCTTTACCATTGCATCTGCTGCCTCTACTGCTGCTACTAAACCTCTTGTTTCTACCATTCCTAATGCATTTAATGTTGCCATAATAAATTCCTCCTCATTATTTTTTATTTTTATTTTTATCATTTACATGTAAATCTGACGTTTCTAAAACAACTTTTTCTACAATTTTTTCTACTTTTATTTCTTTTCTTTCTAACAAGCTACCTATACTGAATTCTGGTCTTGGAATTACATGACTTGCTAAGTATGACCCTAGTCTTATAGTTGCTTCTTTGGCAGCTTCTACTCCAGCTTGTACTGCACCTACATCTCCTGAAAATTCAACAGTTACTATCCCTGCTTTAGAATAATGCTTATTAATAATTGTTACATTTGCTGCTTTTAATGCTGCATCAGCTCCTTCAATAGAACCTATAAGTCCCATTGTTTCTATCATTCCCAGTGCTTCCATATTTCTCCTCCTAATATTTCATTGGATTATTTGCTACATATTTAACTGCTTCTGCAAAAGCATCACAAGCAGCTTTACAAGCAGATTGGCTTCCAGTTAAAAGAGCTCCTCCAAAATTTGTTTCTGATGGTGGACCAAAAAATATTGTCATTTTCACATCTGCTGCTTTTAGTGCAACATCTAGTCCATACATAGCCTCAAGAGGAGGTGCAATTAAGTATGCTAGAGACTCTCCTTCTTTTACTCCTGAAGTTTCTGACAAGTATGATCCTGTTCTTGAAACACAATAAGCATAGTAAGCAATGCTATCATCTTCGTTTGCACTTATAAAAGAAGCTTTAGTCTCAATAAAATCAATAATTACATCTAAACCACTTTTTATTTCTGATGGTGTAGGACCAGCTATTATCCCTATAACTTCTCCTGCTAATTTAGTATTTGAGTTTGCTGCTCCTCCATAAAATGATTTTGCGTAAACAACTTTTATATCCACTTCTTTAGTTGCTTCATCTAATGCAGTATATGTCACATCATCACAATCAGAAGTAATTATTCCTATACTTTTATATCCTTCTGGCAAATTAAATTCCTTTATCATACTCTCATCTACATTAGAAATCATTTTTACTGCTAAAACACTTGCTTTTAATTTATCATTTTGCATTTCTCCTCCTTAAAGTTTTAGGTCTTGTCCACTTGCTTTAGCATCTAAGATTTTTTTTATAATAGAGGCTATATGAGCTCCTGCTTCTGAAGACGCAGTACCATTTTTGTGGATATTAGAAACTACAGTTCTTTTCGATTCTGAAATCCCTCTATATCCTTTATATGTTATGTATGCACTCATACTTTCTGCAGTGGCAAGTCCTGGTCTTTCTCCTATTAAAACACAAGTTATTTCTGCTTTTAAAATTTCAGAAACATGGTCTGAAGCTCCAACTCTTCCATTTTTTACAAAAAATGGGGTTCCAGCCTCAATTTCAAATGATTTTAGTCCATTTAGTAAAGCTGGAAGTGTGTTTTCAATATTTGCTTCTATTGCAGTTGAACTAAGTCCATCACTTACATAAATTTGAACAGTAGGACCTATTTTACATCTTTCTTTTATCGTACTAACTCCCTCATCTGAAAGTTCTCTTCCTAAATCTGGTCTTGTTATATATTCATCTTTAGTTAGACATTTTGTATTTATTGAAAAAAGATTATTTTTTTTTAAAAACTCTTCTGAAACATCTGTGAAAACTGCATCCATAGCTGAGGCATGATCTGCTCTAAGTCTTAAATAAGTATTTGTTGTATATCTAGTTCCTGCCCTTGATATTCCTAGTCTTGCTGGAGTTTTTCTTTTATACTTCAAAAATGTTTCTCTATCGTAAGGATTTTTTAATTCTATAACTTCTCTAAGATCAATAGTTGTTATATCTTTTAAGTCTTCGTCATTTTTTGGTACCACTATAGATTCTGAATCTATATTTTTAAGTATTTTTGCAATTAACTCTTTCAAGTCTTTTTCCTCTAACATTATTCCCTCCTTATTTAAAGAATCTTGATGGATCTCCTGCATTTTCAGTAAGTTTTCCATCCTTTGTAATTTCCATTTTTTCAAGCCAAGCATCAAATTCTTTTATTGGACGCTTGTTTGAAACTTCTCTTAAACTTTGAATATCATGATATCCTGAAGATTGATAATTCAACATAATATCGTCCCCTGCTGGAACTCCCATAAAATAATTACAACCTGCAGCTGCAAGAAGAACTCCTAAAGCTTCCAAGTCATTTTGGTCAGCTTTCATGTGGTTTGTATAACAAATATCTACTCCCATAGATATTCCAGTAAGTTTTCCCATAAAATGGTCTTCTAATCCTGCTCTTATTACTTCCTTACTATCATATAGATACTCTGGTCCAATAAAACCTACAACTGTATTTACTATAAAAGGATTAAATCTTTTAGCAAAACCATAACATCTTGCTTCCATTGTCAATTGATCAGCACCATTATGAGCATTTGAAGATAGTTCTGACCCTTGTCCAGTTTCGAAGTACATAACATTTGGTCCTGCCGCTGTTCCATGCTTTAGAGCTAATTGTCTTGCTTCTTCTATCATTTCTGCATTTATTCCAAAAGCTTCGTTTCCTTTTTGTGACCCTGCTATACTTTGAAATATTAAATCAGCAGGAGCTCCTCTTTTTATCGCTTCCATTTGCGTAGTAACATGTGCTAGCACACATATTTGTGTCGGTATTTCCCATTTTCTTTTTATTTCATCAAATCTTTCTAAAACTCTAATAACACTGTCCACACTATCATCAACTGGGTTAAGACCTATTAATGCATCTCCTACTCCATAACTTAAACCTTCAAATAAAGAAATCATGATTCCATCAGGGTCATCAGTTGTGTGATTGGGCTGTAGTCTTGCTGCTAATATTCCTTCTTCACCTATTGTTGTGTTACAATGTGCTGTTACTTTTATTTTCTTTGCTCCACATATTAAATCTAAATTAGACATTAGCTTAGTGATACCTGCTACCATTTCACTAGTAAGACCTCTGCTAATTCTTCTTATATCATCACTTACAACATTTGTATCTAACACCCATTCTCTTAAATCAGAAACTGTCCAATTTTTAATCTCTTCATAAATTTTTTCATTTACATCATCTTGAATGATTCTTGTAACCTCATCTTCTTCATAAGGAACAACTGGATTTTTTCTTAAATCTTCAAGAGTTAAATTAGCTAGTACTTCTTTCGCTGCTACTCTTTCTTTGGTTGTTTTAGCTGCTACTCCTGCTAACTTGTCTCCAGATTTTTCTTCATTAGCTTTAGCTAACACTTCTTTTACAGAAGAAAATTCATAAATCTGTCCAAAGAGTTTTGTTTTTAACCTCATTTTTCACCTTCCCTACTAATTTTTTATTTATATATCTATCTAAACATTTAATAGCTAAATATCAATGTTTTTACTATAACAGGAAGAATAGCACCATTTCCTAAAGGTTTACCCACATCTATGTAGTCGCCATCCATAACCTTAATTTTATCTATACAAATAATAGGATATCCCTTAGGAAATTTTTGTTGTAAAATTTGTCCCAGTACTTTTCCTAAATCATTTTCAACTATTATAATTAATTTTTTAGACTCTTTAAGTGCAAGATGTATTTTTTCTCCTAACTCTAGTATATCTGAATACTTCATATTTTCTTTTCCTTTAAATGCTAATGCTAAATCTGTATCTTTCTCATGTCCTTCAAACCATTTTTTCTTTTTGGATATCACTTCTAAAAATTCTTTTAATTCAAAATTTTCTTCATTTTCGCTAAGTTTTAAAACAGGTATATTTTTTAAAGGAAAATTATTTAATGTATAAGTTATTGTGCTTCCTGAAACCTCTGTTGTATGGTTTCCAGCTCCAACAACTGTTGCTCCTATTATTTCTATAGGTCTTTCTAATTTTATTGAATATTCTTCAAATACATCCTTTATTTCTCGTCCTAGTATAATTCCTAAATCATTGTACTTAAATTCCTTTTCATTTCCCATTCCATAGATAGCCTCAGCAACTCCACCTGAGACAGTTACATACGCCTCTGGAAAATTTCTTTCTCTAAAATCTTTTGCTGTCACTAACTCAAAATATATTTCTGATTTTTTTTCTATTCCTATACTTTCTAAAAGAATATGAGCTAGTTTATTACAGAAATATTTGAGTTCTGAAACCTTTGCTATTTTTCCAACTTCTAAACTTATAAGTCCTAAATCCTCTATTATTTTTTTATATTTTTCATAAATATATTCTATTTCTAAAGTATTTTCTTTAAATTTTATAAGCCTTCCACCTATATCAAAACAAGTAGTATCATATATATTTCCTGAGCGAAATAACGATATATTAGTAGTTCCACCTCCTATATCAAAATTGTATATGTCTATATTTTTTTTTTCAGATATTTTCATAGCACCAGAGCCTTTTCCAGCAATTATACTCTCTAAGTCTGGACCTGCTGTAGCTACTACAAAATCTCCTGCCATTGTGCTAAGCGCATTTAAAACTTCTTTGGCATTTTTTTTTCTAGCTGTTTCACCGGTTATAATTACAGCTCCTGTTGAAATATCTTTTTCTTTTAAATTAGCAATTTCATATTCCTTTTTTATAATATTTTTTATTTTCTCTGCATCTATTTCTGTTGCAGATATTAAAGGTGTGAAATATATGGAACTTCTATAAATAATTTCTTTATTCACTATTTCTATTTTTGGAACTTGAGCTCCTGATGATAAATTCTCTAAAGTAATTTTTGTAAATACTAGTTGAGTAGTAGAAGTTCCTATGTCAATTCCTACACTTATAATTTCTTCTTTCATTTTCTATTTATCACCTCCTAAAAAATAAGAAGCCAAAATCAATAGGAAACTATCGATTTTGGCTTCTTTGCCTGAATACATATACAGCTTTGATATGTGTTTTTATTTAATTGTTTTTAAAATCAAATTCAATACTTGTTCCCATTTTTTTTCTTTTGCTTATTTTTAAATTTCCCTTAAGTTTTTCTTTTACTATAATTTTTATAATTGTTAATCCTAGTCCTTCTTTCAGGGTATTTACTTCTGAAATTCCAACTCCATTGTCAGAAATTATTATTTTAGAAAAAAATGGACCTTCTTTTAAACCTATTTTTATCTCTCCACTTTCTCTTGATTTAAATGCATGATCATAAATATTTTGAAAAATTTCATTAATTACTAAAGCGATAGAAGTTGCATTATTAGAATTTACTAAAAAATCATCTCCATCTATAGTTATATCAACTTTTTGAGAAATGTCAAGATAATTTCGTAAAAAATTAGAACTTAACGTCTGAATTATCTTCTTAATGTTTGTATTATCAAAGCCGTTTTCACATAATAATTCATGAGTAATTGCAATACTAAGAATTCTATTTATGCTATCCTCTAATATTTTTTTAGTCTCACTATCTTTTACTCTTCTTTTTTGAATTCTCAACAAACTAGCAGTTGTCTGTAAACTATTTTTTACTCTATGATGAATTTCTTTTATTGCAACTGATTTAAGTATTAATTCTTTTGATTTTTTCTTCTCCTCAGTAATATCTCTTAATATCATGTAAACATTAAAATTTTCTTCTACTTTTGAATTTATAAAATAATCTATATTTAAATAGTAATTTGATGTATTAATTTCATGTGTAATCTCTATTTTTTCATTTATTTTTTCTAGAATATTTTTAAAAGAGAAGCTCGTTAAAACAATATTATCAAAATGTTCATCTAGAAGATCTCCTTTATAACCTACTTTACTATATAATTCTTTTGCTACTGGATTGAAATATGTTACTTTTCCTTTATGATCAAAAACAACTACCCCTTCTTTTA
This sequence comes from Fusobacteriaceae bacterium, assembly GCA_051659505.1. Classification (GTDB taxonomy): domain Bacteria; phylum Fusobacteriota; class Fusobacteriia; order Fusobacteriales; family Fusobacteriaceae; genus JAGNZR01. Next base: position 11,628 of record JBOFOQ010000020.1, on the reverse strand, counting down.
TAAAATCAGTTACTTTGCTTTCAAAAGACCGAAAATCTTTTATTATTTTTAATGTTTTCTTATCAAAAATTTTACTATTATCATGTTCAGAATCTCCTTCCGCCATTTCCGCGATCAAAACTGCAATAGTTTCATTATTAGAATTTTTAATAGGAATCACATCTTGAATCACATTCATATCTTCTTGAGTAATTGCTTTAGATTTTCTTGTAGGAAGACCTGTTTCCAATGTTCGTAAAACTGCAGGTTCATTTTCTCTAAGTGCAAACTCTCCAATTATATCTCTTTTATATAGTGTTTTTTTTGTAGGTCTTGATTGAGCCAGTACAATTGCAACATTTTTATCTCTTGTTAAACAATCGATAAACATATCTGCACCTAATAGTTCAGATAGTGTAGGCAATAAATTACTTGTTTTTTTTATTACTTCTATCTCTTCTTTTAGAAGAACTGTATATAATTTACAAACACCTTCTAGCATAGAATTCCTTCTGATATTATTATAATTTCTGAAATTTTTATCAAACTAACTCTTTTACTCATACTAAGTTTTCTTATATAATTATATGCTTCTTCTTCTGAAAGCTTTTTAGATTTCATTATTATTCCTTTTGCCTTTTCAATTTTTTTTCTTTCTTCTAATTTTAATTTTATATCAATAACTTCATTTTTAAAACTATCTATATCTTTACTTCTCGAATACATAATTTTTAAATTTGGAATGAAATTCCTTTCATCTATTGGTTTTATAAAATATCCCATTGCTCCAACTTTATTCGCTTGTTCAATAAATTCATCCGAACTATAAGCAGTTAGCATAATGATGCAACCAGTATATCCATCTTTTTTTAATAATTCAGCAGTTTTTAGTCCATTTAGAATAGGCATTTTAATATCTAGAAATACTATATTGGGTTGATTTTTTTTTACTCCTTCGATTGTTTCAAAACCATCAGAAGCATGACCTACAACATCATACCCAGCTTCTTTCAATATTTCTTCTAAATCCATTCTAATCAAGGGTTCATCATCAGCAATAAAAACTTTTACACCCATTTTACCACTCCTTTATTATATGTTTTATGTCCTCAATTCCTTTTAAAGTTTTCGCTGAAACACCTATTATTTTTTTTATACCAATTTCTTCTAATAGATTTCTGGCTTTTTCAAAATTTTCAACTAAATCAATTTTTGTAATTATTCCAATAGTGGGTTTGTTAAATATTTCTGAAAAATTTGGTGGAAATACAATCTCATTATCTAGAGCATTATGCACAAAAGCCACTATATCACACTCTGCAGCACTGACAATAAGAGCTCTATAATAAGCTTTATTCTCTATATATTCTCCTGGAGTATCTATAATATTTTCATAATAATTTATACTTTGAGTTTTTTTGTATTCTATAATCTCTTTTTTTAAAATTTGAGTTAATGTAGTTTTTCCGCTTCCAGTTCTTCCTATCAACATTATTTTTTTCATTAGCTAAGACCTTGTTATTTCTGTCACAGTAAATTTTAGTGTTTCTTTTAACAATTTACACACATTTTCTAAAGAACTTTCAACACTAGATACATCTCCAGAAATTACAACAGTTCCACTAAATCTATCCAAAAAGCCGATATTTACATCTCCAGATTTCAGTGCTACATCTGCAGCTATAATTGATGCTTCTCCTGGAGTTATGGTCATTATACCTATTGCTCCATTTTGAGTTTCACTAATTCCTAATTTTTTATATATTTCTTTTCCTGGATGAGCTATCAAATGAGCAAGTGTCATTTGTTTTCCTGGAACGTACTCTTGTATTACTCTTTGAATTTCATCACCTGTTCTCATTGTTATCCTTCCTTTTTAAATTATTAGCAATTAGAAACACTACTTTTTTTTAAAATTTTATCTATCGTATCTGCACTTGGATTAGAAATTATTTTAGAATCTATATGAGTGCCTTTATTTATTAAAAAATTTTTAGCAACCTCTGTTGAATGGGTTACTTCAGAGAGTGTTCCTCCTAATATAAAATAACTTTTTCCGCAAAGACCTCTAGCTAATCTTAAGTCAAATAATTTAACTCCACTTGCTTTAAGTCCTATATCTGCCGCTTCTACAGTTGAAGCAACTGTAAAACCTTCTATAATTCCAAAAGAGTCTTCATTTTCAACTATATTTTTTTTCCCCAATATACCTTCTAGTAAAAAATCACTAGGATTCCCTAGCATAAACGTATCAACTAAGCAATCAGCATTTGCCTCTACACTTTCTATGGCTCCTCTAACTGCTGAAATATCTCCTTCAATTAACGCAATAAATTTTCCAGGACAAACAGAATATGCTGTAAGAGTATTAATAAAATTACTTTTATTAATAAAATCTAAATAATAAATCCCCGTTGGAATTTTTGAAAATTCAATAAGTCCTAATGCTTTTCCCATACCTACTCCTTTATAATTAAAATAAATTTATTTGATACTTCTAAAACTTTTCCATCTATTGGAGAATGATAGTTTATATCTCTTTTATTTATAGGGATTTTAAAAATCACTTCATTTTTTCTTATATTATCCCCTTCTTTTTTTATAAAACTTAATTTTTTTAAATACTTGGTTTTAATTTCTTCTTCTATTTTTATTAAAAATACTTTAGTATTGTCTACAAATTCTTTATCTTCACTACAAATAAAATTATTCATTCCTAATTTTATTTGTAGATGCTTATTTGTAATTTTAAATTTGGGAATTTCACTTATTTTTTCTTTTTCAACATTTATGCTTTTACATAAATTTTTTTCTATTTTTTGTTCTTTAAATTCATTTTTCAAAATTTTAATTAGCCCCATTGGATTTAGGTTTTGAGGACAAATGTAAAGAGAACAAAGATTACATTCATTACAAAAAAAAACATTTATCAAATTAATTAAATTTTCTCCTGATACTATAGACTCGATTATTTTTTTAGGATTAACATTAGCACCACTTCTATTTTTAGGACAAAATTCACTACATAGATTGCATGAATTACACACTGAAGAACACTGTCTTTTTAATTCTTTATATGTATTTGAAATTCTTGAAGTTATAATTTTTTTGTCGCTTTCTATTAATGAAATAGAATTTATTTTTTTTCCTATACATAAATCTTTATCTCCAATATATCCAGTCATTATTCCGTTTATTAAAATTTTTTCATTCACACCAATATTTATTTGTAAATTTTTTAATACATCCTTTATTTTTATTCCTAAAGGAACTCTAGTAAAAAAACTTCTTTTTTTTTCTCCTGAAATAACTATAAATTTTTTAGTGAATGGATTCTCTTTAAATAGTGCCTCATATGAATAAAATAGAAGTTCACTACTCAGTATTGATATTTTCTGTGAATTATTTTCAAATTCTCTTTTTAATAAAATATCTCTATCAAACATAGGATACTCTTCTTTTATTTCTTTTATTATTATATTTTTAAAAAATTCTTTATATTCATTTAATAGTCTAATTCCTTTTTCATTATCTTCATTAATTAATACTTTTCCACCCTTAATATTTAAACTGTTTAATATAAAAGAAAAAGTTTTTAAAATTTCATAAGCATACTTAGAAAAAATAAGTTCATTTACACTGGAAAGAGGGTTAGAATTAGTTATATTAAGTACAATTTCACTTATATTTTCTTTCTCCAAAAATTCAAATTCAGAACTCCAAACTCCATTCCTCCCTAAGATGTCAATAATTTCTTTTATATTCATAAATTCCTCGCTATATTTATTTTATTAATAACTTAAATATATAAAAAGCTAAAGAAAATATATTGGAGTTAGACCTAATATTTCTCTTTAGCTTCATTGCTAGTTTTAAAAATATACTTCTTTGTATATTTTTATTTAATTATATTATATACTTTTTACTACTTTTTCACTAAAATGTCAACACTTATTTAAAAAAACATTTGATATCTGAACATTAAAGCAATTATTAGCTTCATAACACTTGTTTTTTAACTTTTTTATTTTTAAATATTTTTTTAACTAAACTTTAAGATATTTGTTTTTAAAAGAACATTTTAGATAAATTACCATCATTTACTCCTCCATTACTTCCTAAAGTAATAATTTCAAAACTTTCGCTATATGAAAATATAGAGCTCAAAATAATACTGCAAACTACTATTTTTTTTTCATTTTCGCCTCTATTATTTATTCTGTTTTCCATTAACATTATAACTTTTTAAATTAAAAAATGCAAATTAAATTATCTTTACGTTCATAATTAAAGCACAATAACAAGTTTAATAATATAAATAAAAACTTCACATCTTTGAAATATTGCTACTCTTCTATTAAACTGATACAAAACAACACAAAACAACATAAAACCAAAAAAAACCTTTGACTTTTATTCCTTATTAATCTATACTTTCCACATAAGTTATTTTATTTAAAATATATTAGGAGGTGTATTTTTGAACAAAAAATTAAAAAAAATATTTACTTTTATTGTACTTGTTATAGGTGGAGGAACTATTTTTAAACTTTCCTCTCTTAAAGACGCTTTTTATATTCCAATGCAAGAATTTATGCAATTGTCTCATACTCAAATTGGAATGGCTTTATCTGTTTATGGAATTGTTCAAACTATTGGAAATTTTGCTTCTATATATATTTCTGATAGATTTTCTAAAAAGATATTGATTCCTATTTCATTAGTCAGTATTGGAGGAATTGGAGTTTATATGTCTACATTCCCTGGTTATTATGGAATTCTTGTTTCCTGGGGATTACTGTCGTTATTTGGAGAAGTTATCTATTGGCCTGTTTTACTAAAAGCAGTTCGATTACTTGGAGATAGTAGTGAACAAGGACGATTGTTTGGTTTCTTAGAAGCAGGAAGAGGTATTGTAGATACTATAGTGGCCTTTTCAGCTTTAGGACTTTTCTCATTATTAGGGCAAGGTGCATTTGGATTTAGAGTAGCTATTCTTTTCTTCTCTGGAACAGTAGCTCTAGTTGGAATTATCTCTTATTTTTTATTAGATGATGACAAAATTTTGGATATTGATGAAAAGGGAGAAAAAGTTGGAAAAAATAAAGTAGCTTGGGACGGAGTAAAAAAAGCTCTAAAAACAAAAGAAATATGGGCAGTCTCTTTTACTATTTTTTCTATTTATTCAGTTTACTGTGGTCTTACATACTTTATTCCATTTTTAAGAGAGATCTATGGGATGCCAATAGCTTTAGTTGGTGCTTACGGAATAATTAATCAGTATGGACTGAAAATGGTTGGAGGTCCTCTTGGTGGATTCTTAGTAGATAAAAAATTTAAATCTCCAACAAGATTTTTAAGAATAGCTTTAGCTACTTCAGCTTTAGCGATGACTATTTTTATTCTTCTTCCCCATGAAACATTAAATACTTATGTAGGAATGGCTTTAACACTAGGATTTGGAGTTATTATTTTTTCAATGAGAGCTGTTTTCTTTGCTCCGATAGATGAAATAAAAGTTCCTAAAGAAATTAGTGGAGCTGCCATGTCTATTGCTTGCATACTAGGTTATGCTCCTCAAATGTTTGCTTTTACTCTATACGGAAGTATGCTAGATAAATATCCTGGAATTCTAGGTTTCAGAATCATATTCTGTTTTATGATAGGATTCTCTCTTTTAGGAGTAGTTATCACTACTATTTTATTAAAAATGATTAAAAATAAGAAAAATGCTGAAGAAAATAAAATCGTTTAGAATTTATTAAATAATTTTATTATTAAATAAATTCTCTAGAGGTGATTAATGAAAGAATTAGAAGTTTTTTTTGAAAATTTAGCTAATTTAATTTGGGGAAATTGGTTATTAATTACTCTTGTAGCAATAGGAGCCTATTTTACTATTTCAACAAAATTTTTAACAATAATAAAATTACCACAAATATTAAAAATGACAATTTATGACTCATTAATGAATAATAAAAAATTAAAGGGAAATGGGACTATTACCCCTTTTCAAGCTCTTTGCACTGCTCTTGCTAGTTGCGTTGGAAATGGAAATATTATCGGAGTTACCACTGCTATTGTAGGAGGTGGACCTGGTGCCATCTTTTGGATGTGGGTTGCAGGGATATTGGGTATGGCTACTAAATATTCTGAAATTTTATTAGGAATTTATTTTAGAGAAAAAAACAGTTCTAACGAATATGTTGGTGGTCCTATGTACTATATAGAAAAAGGAATGAAGCTAAAATGGCTGGGAATGATTTATGCTTTTCTTATGATTTTACAAATAAGTGGTGGAAATTTAATTCAATCCAATGCTATTTCCAGTGTTGCAAAAAATACTTTTGGTGTATCCCCTATTCTCACTGCAATAATAATAACATTTTCTGTTGGTATTGTTATTGTAGGCGGAATAAAAAAACTTGCTCATTTCAGTGAAAAATTAGTTCCTAGTATGGCGTTAATATATATCATAACTTCTATTATAGTTTTAATTTTTAATTATCAAAATATATTACCCTCTTTGAAATTAATATTTACAGAAGCTTTTAATTTTAAAGCAGGTGTTTCAGGAGCAGTAGGATACAGTGTTAGAAATGCTATGAGATACGGTATCGCTCGAGGGCTCTATTCCAATGAGGCTGGAGAGGGATCAGCTCCAGTTTTACACTCTGCTGCTATTACTGATCATCCAGCAAGACAAGCTTTTTTTGGAATAACAGAAGTTTTTATTGATACAATTATTATTTGTTCATTGACAGCTCTTGTTGTTCTCTCTTCTGGGGTCTTAGAAGAGCATAAATCATCAAATTTATTGGTGGGGATAGCCTTTGGAAACGTAAGTCCTTTTTTTAAATATTTAGTTTCCATCTGTATGCTACTTTTTGCATACTCTTCAATTTTAGCACAATGGTATTTTGGAGTGGTTGGAACAACTTATTTATTAGGTGCGGAATTAGCTAAAAGTTTTAAATATCCATTTTTGATATTTTCAATTTTAGGGGCATTAAGTTCCTTTAAACTAGTTTGGTTCATACAAGATAGCATCTTGGGACTACTTATTATTCCAAATCTCATCGCTCTTGTATATCTGGAAAAGATTGTTAGAGAACAAACAAAAGATTTTTTTCATAAACATAAAATATAGGAGGGAAATTAATTATGAAAATAGGTATAGAAAGTGAAAGTTATCATTTACTTTTTCAAAATAAAAGAATGGACGTTTTTGATTTTATAGAAAAAGCTCATGAATTGGGACTTGACGGAGTTCAAATAAATGTAGTTCCAGATTTTAATTTGCATCAAACTTGGGGAGCTTTAGGAGGAAATACTTCTGAGCACCTACAAAAAGTTAAAGAACATCTAGAAAAATATAGTTTATATGTCGAATTAGATAGTAGAAACTTAGATGTAAAACATCTCAAAGAAGTCATCTTAGTAGCAAATTTTTTAGGTGCCGAAGTTGTTAGAAGCTATATTCCTGTTAAACAAAAAAAACTTCCTCAAGGGGTAAGTGGAGCAGATGGTATTTATGATTTTGCTAAAATAAGACAAGTTTTTGACGTTACTGTATATGATGATTCTCTAAAAAATTTATTAGAAATACTTCCTTTTCTCCAAAAATATAGGATAAAATTAGCCTTAGAGAATCATGAATATGAGACTTCGGAAGAATTAATTAAAGTAATAAAAAAAATCAATTCCCCATGGATAGGATTGAATTTTGATTTTGGAAACTCTATGATGGCTTGGGAAGATCCATTACAAGCAGCTAAAAATATGTTGCCTTATTCTTTTACAACACATTTTAAAGATCATATAATAATTGAAGAGAAAAGTGATAAATATAATTTTGTTGTCTGCGGAGTTCCACTAGGTGAAGGAAATATTGATCTAGAAGCACTTTATAAACTAATGCTAGAAACATCTTCCTTAACAAAGGTCAATATTGAAATGTGTTATCCTTACTGTGCACAATTTAAAAGAGAACCTGGAACTGGTGGAATTTTTGAAGTTGGAAATGGAGCATTTAAGATAGAGCCTGCTCCCTTTGAACATCTTCAGATAAAACCAATGCAATATTACTACCCACATGAAATTTCTGTGGCTGTGTTAGAAGAACTTATTCAAAAACAGATACATGGAGTTGAAAAAAGTGTTGACTTTATAAAAAAACTTAGAGATAAATATTTAAAATAATCCTATGAAACTACATAAATTTATAATATAATATTAAAAATATTATTTAATTATTATGAATTTAGGGGAGAGATTTATGCTTGCAGAAAATAGACATAAAAAAATTTTAACTATTTTGAAAAATAAAACAATGATAAAAGTAAAAGAACTTTCAGAGATATTCGAAGTTTCCTTTGAAACAATTAGAAGAGATTTGGATTTTTTAGAAAAAAAAAATTATTTAAAAAAAGTTTATGGTGGAGCTATTTTGTTAGAAGAGGATATTTCTAATTTAAAATTTACAGAAAGAGAAAAAGAAAATATTAAAGAAAAAAATGAAATAGCTACTTTAGCTTTAAAATATATAGTAGAAAAAGATATTATCTCTATGAATGGTGGTACTACTAATCTTGAAATAGCAAAGCAACTTAAATATAAATTTTTAACTCTTACTATAATAACTAATTCTCTTTCAATTGCTAACATTCTATCAGATGATGGAAATATTAAAATAATTTTAATTGGCGGAATATTAAACCATAAAGAAAATTCACTTTTTGGAAGTATATCTCATGATATAATAAAAAAATTTAATTCTACAAAATCTTTCTTAAGTGTTGGAGGTATTGATCTAGCTAGTGGTATTACAGATTTTATATTGGAAGAAGTCGAAATTCAAAAAATTATGATAGAAAATACTAAAGAAGTAATTATTGTCGCTGACAGTAGTAAATTTGAAAAAATTTCCTTAGCAAAAATAACCGATTTTAACAGAATTAATTTCATTATTACAGACTCAAACTTAGATAAAGAAATTCTACATAAGTATTCTAAAGAAAAAATTAAAATTGTAAATAATTCTTCATTCTAATTTTTTATAAAAAAATAGTGCTCCTTAAGATAATTCTTTACTTAAGGAGCACTATTTATATTTACAGTTTAAGTAGTTGTTTCTACATCTTCTGGGCTTAATTTTTTTCTAATTTCTAAAAATTTATTTAATGTTTCTTCTGAACTATTAAGAAGTAGCTCTTCGGGGAAATTTACCTTATCTTTTATTTTTTCCACTTCATTAAAGACTCCAATTTCTCTAGAAAAATGAGAGTCACTAGAAAGAGTTAACCAACAACCATATTTAGTTGCAAGTTCTGCTATCTTTTCACAATTACCTTGCGAACCTTTTCTTGAGTTCATTAATGAACCATTATTAAGTTCAATTGCTACATTATGCTCTTTAGCACACTTTACTACTTCTTCATACTCAATTGGAAACATAGGATTACCTAAATGAACTAGTATATCAACTTTTTGAGTTTTTATTAAATTTATTAGTGAACGTGTATTTCTTTTTATATCTAGAGTATCCCCGTATTCAGGAACAGCATGAAACCCACCTATTATAATATCCATAACATCATACACTCTTTGATTTATATCTATTTCACCATTTTCTCCAATAACATTAACTTCTACACCTTTTAATATTCTTAACCCTTCCATATACTCTGGAATTATACATATATTGGCAAGAGCCCACCAGCTAGGACTATCTTGGAGAGCAGGACCATGATTTGTTATAGCTATAACTTTCATATTTTTCTTTTGTGCTGATGCAATATTTTCCTCTAAAGTACTATAAGCATGTGGGTTTACATTTGTATGTATGTGTAAATCTATTTTATATTTCATATTTACCTCCTTTTTATTTTTTTAGATAGAATAAAATGCTTTTATTAATTCTTTTAAATTTTCTATATCCTTTGTTCCAGCAGTTTCTTTTACAGAGTGCATTCCTAACATTGGAATTCCTAGGTCTACACTGTTAATTTCAATATGGCTAGAAGAAATAGGACCTAAAGTAGAACCACCTTTTTCATCAGAATTATTTACAGTTTCTTGATATTTTATCTGATTTAAATTCGCTAAATTTTTTATAACAGAGCTAGAAAATCCATCTGTTGAATAAGATTGATTAGCACTATGTTTTATAACAAAACCACTATTTAGTATAGGTTTATTAGTTATATCCATTTTTCCTGGTTTAGCTGGATGAATAGCATGAGCACCATCCACCGAAATTAAGAATGAAGAATACAACATTTGAAAAAATTCTTCTCTATTTTTATTTAGAGATAAGCTTATTCTCTCCATAATATTTAAAAGAAGATTTGAATCTGCTCCTTGCTTAGTACGACTTCCTATTTCTTCATTATCAAAACATGCTAAAATATTTATACCATTTTCTGATTTAGCTTCTAAAAGTCCGTATAGTCCTGCAAAAGTTGAAACTAAATTATCTATTTTACTAGTGTTAATAAATTCATTATTTAGACCAAAAATAACTCCTGGGGTAGTATCATATAAAAATAATTCCATATCAAGTATTTCCTTTGGATCAATATTATTCTCTCTAGCTATTAAATTCAAAAGTGTGTCTTTTTTGTTAAACTCATTATCAATTAGAGCAAGTACAGGTAACAAATCATTTTGCCGTGTTAATTTAATACCTTCATTTATCTCTCTATTTTGGTGAATTGCAACATTTGGAATAATCATAAGTGGTCTTTTAATGTCAACTAAAACACTTTTTGGAGAGAGTATTTTTTCATTTTTCAAAAAAATTCTTCCTGATACTGAAAGAGGTCTGTCTAACCATGTGTTTAAAATAGGTCCTCCATAAACCTCTGTGTTTATTCTTAAGTAGCCATCTGAATTTACGACTTCTGGATTAGTTTTAATTTTAAAACCTGGATTATCTGTATGATTTGCTGTGATTTTGAAAAATGATTTTGATATCATCTTAGGAAGAGTAAAGGCAATAAGTGTTGAATCATTTTTTTTTAGATAATATTTTTCATTTAAATTTAACTTCCATTCTTCATTTAATTTTAATTTTTTAAAGTTCTCAAGTTTAAGTTTTTTTTCAATTAAACTTACAGTTTGATAAACAGAAGTACTTTCATTTGTAAATTCTAAAAATTTATTTATCATAATTTAGCCTCCTTTTATTTTTTAATCTTAGCCGATTATAAAACTAAAACAACTTAGTAAAACAAAGGCTCTTTATTATTTTTTTCTTTATGTTTCCTCCACTTTCTAATAAAATTTAGAACTGAGCCTATATGCCATGAAATTAATTCTAAAAAAGCTAGTTATCTTATTTATGATACGACTGGAACTGGACCAGCTGTAATTGAAAATAAGCCTAAATTCTTAAATTTAAAAATTCAAATTTTTTAATCTTAAAAAACATGACTTTTAGAATTGGCTATTTTTAAATTAAATTAATTTGCTTTTGCTACACCTTCACTACTAACTATAGTTAGTATTCCTCCACATTTACACGTACATTTGCAGTTGCTTAACAGTACTGTGCTTCCATTTAAGGTGGTTCCTTTACTTCCCTGTTCCCATTCATTTGTTGAGATATATCCACTGCACATTTGAGGAACTCCATTTATTAGATTT